>JAFDYS010000034.1:26331-56709 GCA_018267315.1 Bacteroidota bacterium
AGGTGTGATTGCGTTTCCACGATCACGTCATCCTCAATCACGTGCAGGTAATCATCATACGGTCCGCGTTTGGCCAATGCTTTCCAGGAAACGGCCAGCGTGTCAATCAGCACGAGAAAGATGATGATGAAGTATTTCACGGCCCGCGCATTGGATCCTTCCATGTCCTCCAGTTGGACCAAGGCATTTTCGCGCGCGATGTATCCGTTGCTGTAAGCAGTGCGGTATTTCTCCAGTTCGGTTTGTTTGAGCAACTCTTCTGATGCCTTGTTCAAACTGTCGCGGCGATATAGATTGTTCAGTTCGCTTTCCGCTTGTGCTAATTGAAGGTTGATGGTTTCTGCCCGCTTCTTGAATCCCGGAATTCCGGAAGTGGTACCGCAGTCGGTGGCAATCTTCACATCGCTTTGTTCATAGATCAGCAGTTTTCTCAGGCACTTCACGTAATCTTCCTGCGAAGCAATGGCATTCTCGAGTTCTTTGGCCTTTGCATCATGTTCGATACGGATATTCTTTTCCGCAAGCACTTTATTACTGCTCATGATCTGCTCTATGTCTTTGTGAAAGTAGAGCAGCACAAACGGGTGAGCGATGCCCACTCCGATGAATGCGGAAAGAATGAAGCGGCTCATGAAAGCGAAAGAGAACAGATCGTGACGGAGGTTGAGCATATCCACGCGCCGCTGCGTGTAACCGGGCTTCCGCAGGTTGTTTGCTTTTCGGAATGAAGAAACAAGAAACCGGTCTGCAAAGAAGATGATCGCTGCCCAAACGATTCCTGCGGGAACATAGATGTACCAATGTTCCGTTACTGTTGAAATGGCGTACGTCATGGTGAACAGCGCAAGCACGGCAGGAATTAAGACCAGTGCGCCGTAGCCGGCATGTTTGATGTGCTCGGAGCGAGGACATTTTTCAAGCAACGCGGGATTGGAACCGGCGCACCATACGAGGAATTCAAAGAGAGTTTGTTTCATGGGAATGAGTTTACGGTTTAGAATAATTACAGAGCGTTTCAGCGCCCGCAATGGTTACAGTAAAAAGTATTCTTGGATCAATAGGCGGCTAAACCTGATTGAGTTTGGGAAGGAAGTGAATGGAAAACGGAGTTGCCGCTGGATTATTGCATGTTTCTCAATCATTCATGCAAGCGGATCCGACATACGTCTAATAAGCTGATCGCATTTTTGTATTTGCTCTACATTTGAGAAACAGCATTCGGCCCGAACATTCATCACCACAACGCTACTTGCCATGAAACAGAAATTCTACTTGTCTTTCCTCGTACTTTGGCTTCTGCATTATTCCAACCATGTTCTTGCTCAATCTGCTCCGGTTAAAGAGTGGGATTATCGTTTCGGCGGCAGCGGCGGAGATTTTATGTATGATGTGCAACAAACACTCGACGGGGGCTATATCCTCTGCGGTAATTCTCAATCCAATATCAGCGGCGACAAAACGCAAAACGCCATCGGCTGGTATGATTACTGGATTCTGAAAACCGATGCCAACGGAGTCAAGGAGTGGGACGCCACCTACGGAGGCAATCAATATGAGTATCTCGTCGCCATCCGCCAGACATCAGATGCCGGTTACATCCTCGGCGGCTATACCATTTCCGGAATCAGCGGAGATGTGTCGCAGCCAAGCCAGGGCGATTTTGACTACTGGATCGTGAAGACAGATGCTCAGGGAGTAATTGAGTGGGATGCCCGATTCGGCGGCGACTCAACAGATAATCTTACTTCGATCATTCAAACATCAGATGGCGGTTACCTCCTCGGCGGATTTTCCATTTCGGGATTGAGCGGCGACAAAACGCAGGACAGTCAGGGCAGTTATGATTTCTGGATTGTAAAAACGGATGATGCCGGAGTGAAGGAATGGGATTACCGTTATGGCGGCAGCGGATATGATCAACTCAATGCAGTCCGTCAAACAACAGATGGCGGTTACATCCTGATAGGAACTTCTGAATCGGGTGCGAGTGGTGATCATACGCAGAGTTCGTGGGGTATGTCGGACTACTGGATCGTGAAGATTGATGCCGAAGGAACCAAGGAATGGGATGCACGTTTCGGCGGATATAGTTATGATTATCTCTATGACGGACTACAAACCTCTGACGGCGGCTACCTGCTGGGCGGGTATTCCGAGTCGGGTGCCAGTGGCGACAAGTCGCAACCATCGCAGGGCTCTGAAGATTTGTGGATCGTGAAGACGGATGCCGATGGAGTGAAGGAATGGGACTTGCGTTATGGTGGCCTGAACAATGATTATTTCGTTTCAGTGGATACCACTTCGGATGGAGGGTATCTGTTCGGTGGTTTTTCTGATTCTGATGCAGGAGCTGACAAGACCGAAGACAACTGCGGCGTGTTGTACACTTACGACTACTGGGTAATTAAGACGGACAATGAAGGAAACAAACAATGGGATCTGGATTTCGGCGGCGACAACTGGGAGCAACTCGGTGCCGCGCACCCGACGATTGACGGCGGATTCATCCTCGGCGGATATGCCAATTCACCGGCCAGTTGCGAGAAGACACAGAACTCGTGGGGTTATGATGATTACTGGATCGTGAAACTCTCCTGCGAAACACCGGATAAATATTTCGCTGATCTTGATGGTGACGGCTATGGCGATATAAACAGTTTCCTGCTCACCTGCACCGTGCCGAAGGGATATGTGAAGGACAGCACCGATTGCGACGACACGAACTTCTTCGTTCACCCGAATGCCGAAGAAATTCCCGGCAACGGCATTGATGATGATTGTGACGGCGAGATTGATGAAATAGGGGTGGGCATTTCAAATATCAGCGGGGGTGCTGCGATTGCCATCTATCCGAATCCGGCTTCTGATTATTTGGTGATTGAAATGAAAGAGGAATTCAGCGGTGAAATAAAATGGAGCCTGATCAATTCGATGGGTGAAAATGTATTTTCTGATGTAGTGAACTCAAAGGGAAAATCTAACATGCAGATTCAATTACCTGATTTCCTTTCAACGGGGATTTATCTCGTGAAGGTTAATCTGGGAGAGGATGTCTTTTTCAGGACTCTGGAAGTGCAGAAATAAGAAGATGTTCAATGCGATTAATGGATCGCAGATAATGCAGATAAAACAGAGTAACACTGATTTATTCATCTGCGAACATCATCCTATTCTGCGTCATCCGTGTTCTATTTGAGCCGTTGTTGAGTCGCCTGACCAACAACTGCAGCGAAGCATCACACTTCCACCTTCTCTGTCTTGAACTCACTCGTCGTGTGAAAAGTGATTTCAGGATTGGTCTCTTTCACGTTGCGCAGCATCCATTCGCTGGGAGCGAGGTAAACGAGATGCTCGTCTTTGTCGGTGTACACGTTTTGTGATTTGAAGCGGGTGAAGTCCTCCAGTTTCTTCTTGTCTTCGGCAGTGATCCAAAGCGCCTTATACACATCACGTGGCACAAACTCGGCTGCGGCGCCGTACTCATTGAGCAGACGATGGCGGATCACATCAAACTGCAGGTCACCCACCACGCCCACAATTTTCTTCTTTCCTTCATTCTGATAAAACAGTTGCGCCACGCCTTCATCGGTCAACTGCTGAATACCCTTGTCGAGCTGCTTGCTCTTCATCGGGTCGCGGTTGATGAGTTCCTTGAATAATTCCGGAGAAAAACTCGGTATGCCGCGGAACTGCAATTCTTCCCCTTCGGTAAGTGTGTCGCCGATTTTGAAAGTGCCGGTATCATAGAGCCCGATCACATCGCCGGGGTATGCCTCCTCAATCACGCTTTTGGAAGAACCCATGAAAGCAAAAGGAGCGGCGAATTTCATTTCCTTTTTCAGCCGGCAGTGCCAGATGTATTGGTTGCGTTCAAACTTTCCGGAAACAATTCTCACGAAGGCAATGCGGTTACGGTGCTTGGGATCAATGTTGGCGAAGACTTTGAAAACAAAGCCGGTGAATTTTTCTTCTTCGGGATGAACAAACCTCCGGTCGGTTTCTCTTCCCCTCGGAGTAGGAGCGATGCGGATGAAGGTGTCGAGCAATTCCTTCACGCCAAAGTTGTTTCGCGCGCTTCCGAAAAACACAGGGGCCAGTTCGCCGCTGAGGTATCCGTTCACATCAAAATCAGGATACACGCCGTGAAGCAGGTCGGCATCTTCGCGCAGTTTGGGCGCATCGCGGTCAATCAATTCATCGAGCAGTGAATCGCTAAGATCAGAAATCTCAACACGGTCTTTTTCCACGGTTTGTTTTTCCGGAGAAAAAAGCTGAAGCGACTTATCATATAAATTGTAAACGCCCTTGAACTCACTTCCCTTGTTTATGGGGAAGGAGAGCGGTTGCACCTTGATGTTGAGTTTCTTCTCACATTCATCGAGCAGGTCAAAAGGATCGCGCCCTTCCAGATCCATCTTGTTGATGAAAATGATTACCGGCGTGTTGCGCATGCGACACACGCCCATCAGTTTTTCGGTCTGTATCTCCACACCTTTCACAGAGTCAATCACCAGAATCACACTGTCAACGGCGGTGAGGGTGCGGTAGGTGTCTTCTGCAAAATCCTTGTGGCCCGGTGTGTCGAGCAGGTTGATGAGCGTGTTGCTGTACTCAAAGGTCATCACCGCAGTGGTAACGGAAATACCGCGCTGCCTTTCAATATCCATGAAATCCGATGTGGCGCTCTTGCGGATTTTGTTCGACTTCACAGCGCCCGCCACCTGAATGGCGCCGCCGTAGAGCAACAATTTTTCCGTAAGCGTTGTCTTACCGGCATCGGGGTGTGAGATGATGGCGAATGTGCGCCTCTTGCCTAATTCTTCCTGCAGTTTCATGTGAAAGGGCGCAAAGTTAAAGGAGGAGGAGCGTTTGCTGAAGTTTTCCCTTGAAGGAGATCATTGACCGGATGTTCCCGAAATTTTCTACTTTGAATTTTTCATGGCTGACGATCGCACAATCAATTACACGAAGGGCCGGGGCTCGCAGGTTCATCCTCGCAACAAGTTCCGGAAGCATGAATACGTGCAGGAGCATTTCGAAGCGCTGGATGAAGAGTTGTATTCCGATCCCAAAACGGAAATCTATTACGAGCATCCGAAAAAAATCATCAACAAGGTGGACAGCCCGGATATAGGCATGGACCTTTCCAGCAATCCCTACCAGGGCTGCGAACATGGCTGTATTTACTGTTATGCGCGCAACACACATCCGTATTGGGGCTTCAATGCCGGTCTTGATTTTGAAAGTCGCATCGTGGTAAAGGAGAATGCACCGGAGTTGCTGGAGCAGGAAATCTCGAAGAAAAATTACTGTGTTACACCCATCATGCTCTCGGGAAACACCGATTGCTACCAGCCGCTGGAGCGGAAATTTGAACTCACGAGAAAGATGCTTGACATCCTGTGGCGCTACCGTCACCCGGTTGGCATTATCACTAAAAACTCTTTGATCACCCGCGACCTCGATATCCTCAAACCGATGGCGGAGAACAATCTCGTCAGCGTTACCATTTCAATCACTACGCTCAAGGAGAAATTGCGCCGCATCATGGAACCGCGGACGGCCAGTGCAGCCAAGCGACTTGAAATCGTGCGAGTGCTTTCCGAAAACGGCATTCCTGTAAACGTGAACATTGCCCCGGTAATTCCTTTCATCAACAGCGATGAAATTCCTGCCATCATGAAAGCGGTGGCAGGGGCCGGCGCATCAAATGCCATGTACACGATGGTGCGATTGAATGGTGACGTGGGAATTATTTTCGAAGACTGGGTGAAGAAAAATTTTCCTGACCGTGCCGAAAAAGTTTTGAATCAAATCAAACTCGCTCATGGCGGCAAACTCAACGACAGCCGCTTTGGTACCCGAATGAGAGGAGAGGGTGAGATGGCGGAATCCATCCGCAAACTGTTCAAGCTGTCAAGAGAGAAATATTTGAAAGGGAAAAAGATGTCACCGCTTGATTGTTCCCGGTTCCGGATTCCCGCTGCGCAGAAGCAGTTGGGATTGTTTTAGAACTAAGGTCTTGTTTATCATTCCGGATACACTTCATAGAGGTTTCTGAAATACTGATCTTGTAGTATCAGCTGACTTCTCTCATCGGCATACCTGATAAAAATCAGGGTGTGACCTGTTCAGGTTCTAATTCCTTTGCGATGCCCACGCAATTCAATTCACCTTAAAATCAATTTTAATTATGAAAGCATTTTTAGCAAGTGCATTTGCCCTGGGCATGCTCTTCAATTCAGCAATCGTTTGGTCATTTGCACCGCCGCCGCCGCCGGTTTACTGTGCTTCAAACGGGGCTAATCAGTATTGGGAATACATTGATTACGTTGCTATCGGAACCATAGCGCGCACTTCCGGTGCGGAAGCAGGAGGATATTATGATGGCAGCGCAATCAGCACCGATGTGGTACAGGGAGACAATTATACCGTCACCTTCAGCCATGCCAATCCGCATGGAGGATATGTGGAAACGTGGGTGTTTTATATTGATTGGAATGCCGATGGCGATTTCACTGATGCGGGAGAAACGGCGCTCACGGCGGTAACATACACCGCAGCGAACTATACAGGAACAATTGCTGTGCCGTCATCGGCCACCTTGGGTGCTGTACGGATGCGTGTGAGCATGGGCTCCAATTTTTATCCTGCCCCGCCTGCCTGCGGCACTTTTCAATACGGTGAGGTGGAGGACTACACACTGAACGTTGTTCCTGCCACGGTGTGTACGGAGTCCTATGAGCCGAACAATACCAAAGCGAAGGCAAAACCCATTGTCACAGAAACGGATGTTACCTCTCAGATAAGCACTGCCACCGATTTGGACTGGTTTTCATTTTCAAACACCATGGCGTCTCCAAACATGCAGATCACGCTTACGGCTCTTCCGGCAGACTACAATCTCAAGTTGGCTAATCCTTCCGGTGTGGTAGTTAAGCAATCCAAGAAAACAGGTACCACCGATGAGAAGATCATTTACAATACTGCAACTACAGGAACCTGGAAGGTGGAAGTGTATGGCGTGAATGGTGCCTTCAGCAATACACAATGCTACACTTTGCACGTGAGCACCAGCAGCACACCCTATCTTATAAAGGAAGAAGAAGCCGAAGCCGGCAGTATTGCCATGCTCATGGTTTATCCTGTGCCGGCTACTGATCAACTAACCATTTCATTCAGTAGTGAGTCGGCACAGCCCATGCAGTTCCGGATAATAAACGCCTCCGGGATAGTTATGGAATCCGGCGTTGTACAAGTGAATGACGGCATGAATCAGGTAATCGCTGATGTGAGCACCTATGCTGCGGGTATTTATCTGGTGGAAGTAAGGACAGGTAACGCGATACAGCATCAGAAATTTCAGGTGATCAGATGATTTGAATTCACTGTATTGGCGCAATTGAAAAAATGATGGGGGGTGGAGCACGGTGGAAAGTTTGAATAGACCTGCTGCAATGCAGAATTATTCACCCGATCTTTCCTCCGTTCTCCACCTGCCTTTCTGGTTGAAGCAGCGTGACTTCACCTGAAGAGCCGTACACGCCCAGCACGAGACATTCGGAAAAGAAATTGGCGATCTGCTTTACAGGAAAATTCACCACAGCCACCACCTGTTTGCCGATCAGTTCTTCTTTGCTGTAAAGGGCGGTGATTTGCGCAGAGGATCGTTTCATTCCCAGCGGACCAAAGTCAATGAGTAACTGAAAGGAGGGCTTCCTGGCATTCGTAAAGTCATTCACCTCAACGATGGTTCCTGCCCTGATTTCAATTTTTTCGAAATCATTCCAAGTGATGGTTTCCATCAGGGAAAGATACTGAAGCTTTCCGGCTCAGTTATGCCTGATGGTGGCGATGATGGTGATCACTTCATCCTGTAATCCGCTGTCATAGTACACAGTCAAGGCAGCTTTGAATTGTCCGCCATCATTCCAGTAGAGATCTCCATTGCGAATTCCTTCAGTGCTGTTGTAAAAGAAGATGCCTTTGATCTCACCATTGTCAGTGAAGTTGAGCCGTTTGTCCAGGTAAACAATGCGGTCGCCCTCCGGGAAGTCGAGAGAAGTGGCATTCACATCAGCAAGCGTATCGCCGAAATCAAATTGCTGCAACCCGTTGCTGAAGTTGTAAAATGTATGAACCCTGGTGTCATTGCGGAATTTATCAAACGAGCCGCCTTCAAATCCCTGCACGTATCCTCCGGTGTAGAAGTCGGGGAACTGAATGGTGTAATCGTTCTTGAATTTTTCCATGATCCATCCCGGTTGCTGCTGTAACTCGGTGGAATCGGAGATAACGGCTTCTTCTTTCTTGCACGAAGTGAGAAGAAGAGCAAAACACAACAGTAGCGGAACGGATTTCATTTTGATTCTTTTCGCAAAGACAAAAGAAGCGGCGGGGTCGCTGCATAAGCTCAATAGATATGGATAATGGTCGAAAGGGAATCGCAATACAGAATCTTCCTTTTTACTTTGCCGGAAATTTTCAGAGCTATGAGCAAGGCAGTCAGAATTCTTTGCTGGAATGTGAACGGCATCAGAGCGGCATGGAAGAAAGGTTTCCCCGATTGGTTTTCGGGAGAAGCGCCGGAGATTTTATGTCTGCAGGAAACGAAGGCAAATCCCGAACAACTCGATTATGAGATACTGAAGTTCGAAGATTATGAGAGCCATTGGGCTTCGGCAGAGAAGAAAGGATATTCAGGCGTAGTGATCTACACACGTAACAAGCCCGTAAACGTAAAAGCGGGATTGGGCAATCCGTACTTTGATTCGGAAGGCAGGGTGATCGAGATGGAGTTTGAAGATTTCATCTTGTTCAACGTGTATTTCCCCAATGGTGGCCGCGGACCGGAGCGGGTGAAATACAAACTGGATTTTTATGAAGAACTGTTCAACCGTGCAGAATTCCTGAGGCAAACAAAGAAGAACATCATCATCTGTGGCGATTACAATACGGCGCACAAGGAAATTGATCTGGCACGCCCGAAAGAGAATCAGAAAACATCGGGCTTTCTTCCCGAAGAGCGCGCCTGGATTGACCGCATCGTTGACATGGGATATGTTGACACCTTCCGTGAGTTCAACAAAGCCCCGGAATGGTACACGTATTGGGATCAGATCACGCGTGCCCGGTTGCGCAACGTGGGATGGCGAATTGATTACTTCTTCGCGTCAAAAGAAGCCCGCCCGCGAATCACCAAAGCCGACATACACATGAATGTGGAAGGCAGCGACCATTGCCCGATTGAGCTGGTGATGGAGATGTGATCATTGGTGAATGTCTGCATGCCGATAGGTGGCGTGAATCGTGAATATCATTACGCGGAATTAAGGTTGAATTTTCACTTGTCATTCGTCGCCCCACTTTCTCTTATTGCTTCATCACCTTCACCATGGAGCTTCCCGTTTCATAAGTTGTCTGCAGTAAGTAGAGGCCGGGAGTGATTCCTTTCAGGGAATATGGCTGTGACTGATTACCGGATGACCATGTCTGATTCCAGCGCTTCACTAATATGCCTGCCGCATTGTAAAGTGAGAACGTGACTTCATCTTCATACGGTAAATTTATTCCCACCACCATTTCATCACCTACAGGATTGGGGAACACATGCAGACCGAGGTCATTCCCCAATGGGATTTCAGGAACAGTAGAAATGAGGGTGCTGTCGAGAATAATGTCTTCGTCACCTGCCTGGTACGGGGTGAATGCAAAAAAGATGATCATCATTTCATCGGTGGTGTGTTCACCGGCACTCACATCCTGCGGCGGATTGCTGGGGTTAAATGGATTGTTCAGCGTATTGTCATAGGTGGCCTCGCCCCAAAATGTTGATCCGTTTTTTATGTGGATGAGTTTCTGGTATTCATAAAATCCCTGCCAGTGGAAATTCCATTTCGGGATGGAAACCAGTTTGGTGGTGTCGCCGTTCTTGATCGCCCAACTGTGAATTTCTGTTCCTATCAAATGCATGTGAGGGAAAACAGAAATGAGCGAGAGATCAGTGTAATTGAGATAAAACTTGTCTGTCATGCTCTTCACCGTATTAGCCGGAATGAAAAGCGGGTTGCCCACATTATCGAGGTGATTGATGGGCGTGGCAATATCCACTTCACGCACATCCGGCGCCGTGCTGAATTTCAGGTTCACTTTTGAGCTGTCCACCTGTCCGAGTGTGTTGGGTGAGTAATGAATCTCTAACGCCAAATCAGCGCCTGCAGGAATTCTGATTCCAAAGTTCGATGGCATTTCAAAGATGCCGCTGCCCGGCGCCCAGGCGCCAATGATCACTGCATCATAAGTGACAGGCCCCAATCCATAGCTCTCATATCCCGGCAACGGATCGTCCTGATCCAGGTCGTATGAAGCGCTGGTAGGATCATAGAACAGAACCATGTGATGAACCACGGCTCCGTTGCCCGGCAGATATTCAATCTGGTTGATGTACACATCTTCAGTATAGTTGGAATGAATAACGAAGGTGCGGTATTGATCCACATTTGAACTCACCGTCCACTTTGGCCACTGAATAGTTTCATCAATGCCTTGCATCTGCGACTCATTGTTATAAACGGGCGCATCCGGTGCCTCTGCCAGATTTCCCGAAGGCATGCCGCCATCCACCCAATTGGAAATAGTGTTGATGTCCTGCTCGCTTAGGATTCGCTCTCCTTTGAAATGAACATAGTTCGGATCCGGCATCCAGGGCGGCATTAGCTTCGACTGAACCTGCACTTCGATCGGGCCGGCATGATTCACCGCATCATCATAACTCATGAGTGTGAATGGACCGATGCCGCCCTCATGATGACAGGAACTGCAATTATTGTAAATGATCTTCGCCACATCATTTGACCAGGTTGGCGTTTGCGCCTGAATGAATGAATAGAACAACAGACTAATTGCAAGGAGGGTGACTTTTTTCATGTTTCCGTGGGTTTGAATTGATCTTTGTCAGGCGCTATCGCAGGCCGCCAAGTTACTTTTACGCGATGATTTTTTTTCTTACAACGCCGTAATTCAAATAAGATACGGTTGAAAGGCAAAAATATTTCTTAAGCCGGACTGTATCTTTTGAAGAAGCAGGCGTTATCTTTTTAAACCTCAATCAATTTCTTTTCATGAAAACGTTTAAAACATCCATTTCGACAGTAGTCATCATTTTCCTCGCAGCCACAGCTTTCACTTTTCAGAGCTGCGATAAATCCTGTATCAATGGTCAGGGTGGGGTGGTTACAGAGAACAGAAGTCTCGGAAATTTTTCCATCATCAATTTCGGAACCGAAGGAACTATCTATGTCACGCAGGGCGCCACCACATCTTTTACCGTGGAGGCGCAACAAAATGTCATAGACGACCTGATCACCAAGGTGCAGGGCGAAGAGCTTTCCATTTACAATGATCATTGCCTGAGAGATCATTCGCCCATCATCATTCACATCACTACTCCCAACATCAACGAGCTGCGGATGAGCGGCTCGGGCACGATGATCAGCCAGGGAAAGATTTATGGCAACGCCATAGCTCTTGTGATGAGCGGCTCGGGCAACATTCAAACCGAAGACTCACTGCTCACCACCTCGTTGTCGGTTACACTGAGTGGTTCGGGCACTATTCAAGCGCTTGCCGGTAATTCGGAGTCCGACTGCACAATCAGCGGATCGGGAGAAGTAACACTCAGCGGGTTTTCAAATAACAGCGGTGTAACGATTTCCGGATCCGGAAATTTCCACGGCTTCAATTTCATCACCGATGAAACCTCGGTCAACATCAGCGGTTCCGGCAATGCTGAAGTGTTTGCAAACAATACATTAAACGTAACCATCAGCGGCAGCGGAAATGTCTATTACAAGGGATTTCCGGTCATCAGCACCAACATCAGTGGCAGTGGTAACGTGATCAATTCAAACTGAAAAGGAAAGGCAGGCAACAGGCAAGCAGTCTGACTGTGATGGATGAGCTGAAACATATCGAAGCGGCGAAGAAGGACCCGCGGCAGTTCAGGTATTTGTATGACAAATACTACAAGGAGATTTTCCTCTTTGTGAACCGCCGAACGGATGATGAACACATCACGGCCGATATCACGCAGACCGTTTTTCTGAAAGCACTGCAAAACCTGAAGAATTATGAATACCGCGGCATTCCGTTTTCCGCCTGGCTGTACCGTATTGCCGGAAATGAAGTGATGCAGCACTTCCGTGACAACTCGAAGGTGAGAACGGTGTGTCTTGAAACGGGTGATGTGGATGAAATGCTCGAAGAAAATAATTCAGGAATTGATCCGGAGAAGCGCGAGCAGGTTTTTGCCGCCATCAAAAAACTCGCGCCGCCCGATCTGGAAATGATTGAAATGCGCTTCTTCGAAAAGCGCTCGTTCAAAGAGATTGCCGACATCAAAGGCATCACGGAGAATAATGCAAAGGTGAAAACCTACCGCATTCTGGAAAAGATGAAGAAACATTTAACCGTTGAAGTGTAAACGACAGCCATGAAGAAGATCAAATTCAAAATCGAATACGTCCCGCTGTCCGACGCTCAGATTGAGCGTCACAAAAACTTCGACGCACTCATGACGGCTTTTGCCCTGCATCCGAAACCCACATTCAGCGAGCGGATGAAGGCGAAGCTGTTCGGAAACAAACTAATCATATACATGGGAGGAATTATTACGGGGGCTGTAGTCACATCATTGATGTGGTGGGGGGCGAATCAATATCAGTCAAAGTCATTCGCGGATCAAGTGCCGGTAGCGAATGAGCAGCAGGCATTGACTTCGGTCACTATGGATGCGGGTAATGAGAGTCAGCAAAACTCAAATCCCGTCTTATATCAAGAAGATTCTATAGTTGAATCGAAGAATGTAGATGAGCTGATGAATGCAAAAACGAATTCCGGCATTGCTTCAAATGGTTCATCCCAAAAGCGAGAAGAGAAGATTGAAATGCCGAGCAAGAATGCAGGCATCTCCGCTAAAAACGAAAATCTTCAGGAATCAAAAAGTGAAGTGACGGTTGTCGCTTTTAGCAATCCGGAAAGCAGTGATGTAAAGAATCCTGCGGTGAAAGATGAAACTGCAGCGATCATCAGCTCATTTTCTGCTGCGGAAGGAAATGAAAAACAGGGCGCTGAAGGCAAGGTGGAAGAGCGTAATGATAAAACTGATTCGGTCTCTAATGCTTCTGTCAATGAAAGCAACCGGTATTTCAATGCCGATACACTCACCGTTCATTCCGAAAAATCTGATTCATCTGTTGAAGAACCATTGCCATCGCTGGTACAGGATACCACGAAGCGTAAACTCGATTTCAGTTTTCCGAAAATTAATTTGAGTGACGAATGGAACTCAACCAAACACGCTGTGTCAAAAATTACTGACACAGTAGGCAATAAGACTTCTGATTTTTTCTCCAGGTTATTCAAACCGGACAGCGCCCGAAAAGCAGAAAGCGAAGCAGCTGCAAGAAAGGATTCAACACTTCAAAGCAATTCCGCGAACGCGGACACCTTCATTCACCGCTTTGCGCAGGTGAGTTTTGTGACGCCGCTCAGCACCGATGGATTGAATGGCAAGCTGTACATGCACAATCTTTCCTTCAACATATTACAGGGCTACACCGGAGCACTCAATGGTTTTGAATTGGGCGGACTGGCAAATGTGGAGAGCGGTTACGTGAAAGGTTTCCAGATCGGCGGGCTCGTCAACTTCGCCTTGGGCGATGTGAGCGGCATGCAACTCGGGGGATTGGTGAATAGTGGCAAGAACGTGGATGGCTTTCAGCTGGGCGGCATCACCAACATCGCCCATGGAAACATGCGGGGTATGCAGTTGGGTGGCATTGCTAATGTCGTGGCTGATACATTAACAGGTTTCCAATTATCAGGAATTCTGAATCTTTCTTCTGAAAAAGCTCCAACCAAATCGTGGCAACTCACAGGTATTGCAAATGTTTCATTGGGTGAAATGTATGGCGGACAAGTGGCGGGCATCTTCAACTTATCAGCGCAGCATCACGGCATTCAAACGGGATTGATCAACTATTCGAAGAAGATAACAGGATTCCAATTGGGATTGATCAATGTGGCTGATACCATTGATGGCGAATCGCTCGGACTGATCAACATTTCCAAGAATGGTTTGCATAAGGCCGAAGTCTTCGGCTCCGAGGCGCTGTACTTCAGCGGCGGCCTCAAACTGGGTTCACCTCATCTCTATACGCTATTTGCCGCGGGTGTGGCGCCGACGAAAGATCTCACACGCATTGGACTGGGAATCGGTGTCGGCGGGCAGTTTCCCATTGACAAAGCTTTCATAAGCGTTGACGGAGTGTGCTGGACCATTCATAATGACGACCTCAATAATTGGGAAGCCGTAAACCTGCTGAACCAGTTGCGTGTAACCGGTGGTTACCGGATTGCAAGGGGCGTGGCCATTTATGCCGGCCCCACATACAATGTGCATGTGTATGATCGCCGTTATCCATCGGTGGCGCCGTACGCGATTTACCGGGGAAACAGTGCAGACAACAACACCTACACGGATATGTGGATCGGCGGTGTGGTTGGGTTGCAGTTCTTCTGATCATGATCCGGGCGGTCGCGGCCGTTCTTGTTTGATTCCATCGTACTTTTCGCTTCAGCACTGAAGCGTTTCCTTGCCGGGATTTTCTGACATAAAAAAATTATCTGATCCGGATCTGATCGCCCGATACCGCGAATCGGGAAACAACATCTATGTAGGTGAACTTTACCAGCGTTACACCCACCTCGTATTCGGTGTGTGCTACAAGTACCTGGGAAATTATGACGATTGTCATGATGCCACTATCGAGATATTTGAGCAGTTGCTCACCAAACTCCGTGAGCATGAAGTTTCAAACTTCAAATCCTGGCTCTACAGCGTGGCCAAAAATCATTGCCTCATGCAACTGCGTAAAAAGAAGAACAACGTGGTGCTGAAAGAGGATATGAATGAGGTTATGGAAAGCCGGCCGGATTTGCATCCACCGGGTGTGAATGATCAGGAACAACAGCTCCGGCAACTGGAAGAAGCGGTCACGCGGCTGAATGATGAGCAGCGAACCTGCATTGAACTCTTTTATCTTAAACAAAAGAGTTATCAGGAGATCATGAAGGAAACGGGATTTGATTTCAGGCAGGTGAAAAGTTTTATCCAGAACGGAAAAAGAAATTTAAAGATTGCCCTGAGCACATTGTATGAACGAAAAACTTCTTGACATACTCAAGCCGCAAGGTGAGTGCATTCCGGAAGAAATGCTGATCCGTTATGCGAAGGGTACGCTCGTTGCAGCAGACAACAGGCGGGTGGAGGAGCATCTTACAGAATGCGAACTATGCTCCGATGCGCTTGACGGTATCATGAAGAGCGGTGATGTACAGCATTATCATGCCCGGGTTCATTCAGTGAAGCAATCGCTGCGGAAGAAGATAGGATTGGGTGAAGAGCGTAAAATGTTTCCTTTCACCCGCGCTATGGCAGTGGCCGCCACGGTGCTGTTGCTGGCCGTGAGCGCCTGGTTTGTACAGTACGTGATGCAGAATGAATCGCAAAAGGTTTTTACGGATCAGTTCAAACCGTTTCCTGCAGAAAAAATGGATTCAATTGTCCCTCCACAATTAACACCGGCCATATCTGAATCAACCCCGGTTCAGCAAGAGACGCATTCAGTGAAATCCGGTGATGCGAAACCGGTTAAGGAAATTGCGAAAAAAACGGAAACCGGTGAGGAAGTTGTGAGCACGCAAGCTGAAGCGGTTCCGGAGGTTGCCGCACCTGCCGAAGAGCAGTTCCATGATAAGCAACAAGCTGCCAAATATGATTTGCACGAAGAAAAGGAAGTAAATAAAAATGGCGCCGCACCGGAAGCAGCAACCCCGGATGTGGTAAAGGAGGAAGCGGTGACCCTGGATCAGGTGATTACCTCTGGCAAGGCGAACAGGATATCAGGAGCGGCGCTGGCTGATGATGAGGCGATGAGGAAATCTCAAATCATCAACGATCACCTCAATCGTGGAATGGAATTTTACAGCGGGGAAAAGTATGTGGAAGCGCTGGCGGAGTTTCAACTCGTATTGAAGGAAGATCCCTTCCACGCAGCCGCAAGTTTCTACAGCGGCGTGAGCGCTCTCGCACTGGATAATCCGAAAGAGGCAATCAGCTATTTCAAGAAGACCGATAGCAAAAACAACCCGTATTACGAAGCCACACTTTGGTATGAAGCCCTGGCTAACGTGAAACTCGGCAATAAGAAAGAAGCCACTAAACTCCTTGAGAAAATTATCGGGTTGAACGGCCAATACAAATCACAAGCGGAACAAACGCTGAAAGAACTTTGATGCCATCAGTGAACGGCCGTCACGTTCACCCGTTCAATGCCGTTCAGATGAACTTCGATGTGACGGTCATGCGCTTTGTTCTCAAACTCGCTGATGATTTCAAGAATATCGTAGTCAATGAAATGGCAGTCACTGCCATCAATGGTGAGAACGCTGTACTCGGGTATTTTATCCAGCGCTTTTTTCAGGTTCACCTTATTAAGAAACGTCACGTTGCTGTTGAGCTTGATCAGATACACTTCGGTTTCATGCTTCACACTTTTGCTGATTTTATATTCCACCCTGAAATTGTTCTGAATGATGTAGTATGTGGAAATAAGCAGCCCTATGCTTACGCCAATGAGCAGGTCGGTGGAAAGAATCACAATGATGGTAAGCATGAATGGAACAAATTGTTTCCATCCCAAACTCCACATGTTCCGGTACAATTTGGGTTTAGTGAGATTAAAACCGGTGATCATGAGAATGGCTGCTAATGAAGCATACGGTATCATGCTGAGCAAAGAAGGAATGAGCATTACCGCCAGCAGCAGAAAGGCGCCATGCGTAAATGACGACAGTTTCGTGCGCGCACCGGCATCCACGTTGGCAGCGCCACGCACCACCACCGCGGTTACAGGGATGGCGCCCAGCATGCCGCAAGCCATGTTGCCAATGCCTTGAGCAATCAGTTCACGGTTGACGGGTGTGATCCGGTTATGGGCATCGAGTTTGTCAATGGCCTCAATGCACAGTAGTGATTCGAGCGTGGCAAGCACACCCATCACCGCGCCGGCTTTCCATATTTCAGGGTTATGAAACAGACCTGTGAAATCAGGAAATGTGATTTGTGAAAAAACATCTTTTGGAATGGCGACCAACTGGGTTGTGTGTAATGAAAATCCCGAAGTGGCCCTGGTAAAAAGCAAATTGGTGACGATGCCGATGAGCACCACCAGTAACGGGGCGGGAACGATTTTAAATTTCCTGGCAAAGGGCTGCTGATGTAAAATGAGCACCAGCAAAGAAATGATCGAAATAACGATGGCGCCCCGGGTGATGTGCAGGTTGAAATTTTTTATGCTGCCGTAAAAATTCTTTTCACCAAAGAGGTTTACAAAACCACTTGTCCAGAAATCCGGCTGATCATATCCGATAGCGAGGGGAATTTGTTTTGAGATGAGAATGATGCCGATGGCTGCGAGCATGCCTTTGATTACCGAAGAAGGGAAGTAATTGGCGATGGCGCCGAACCGGAACACTCCCAAAATCACCTGCATCAATCCGGCTACCACAATAGCCGGCAGAAAAAGCCGGTAATCGCCGAATGAAAGAATGTAACCTGCCACCACCGTGGAGAGACCGGCCGCCGGTCCGGAAACAGCAAGTTGCGAGCCGCTGATGAGTGACACCACAATTCCTCCGATAATGCCGGAGAGCAATCCGGAATAGAGCGGCGCACCTGAAGCTAAGGCGATGCCTAAACACAGCGGTAACGCTACCAGAAAAACGGATAAGCCCGCAGGTAAATCATGCTTGAGCCACAGCAGGCGATAGTACCTGATTTTTCTCCTCACAGTCCGATCATCATGAAGCAAAGCTATGGTGAGGAGAAATGTGTTTTCATGAAATGAATCCACAGGCAGTTCGCGTCGTGTACAACTGAATTCATGCTGTAATTACTTTCCGCATATTTGAAGCGTGGACAGCATCACGCACATCGTTTCAGGAGCGCTCTTTGGCGAAGCTATTGCCGGAAAACAACTGAAGAAAAAAGCGATGCTGTGGGGCGCCATTGCGCAAACCATTCCTGATTTTGATGTGATCTCCTCTTTCTGGATGCCGCCGGCACAGAGTGTGCTGGCCCACCGCGGCTTCACGCACTCATTCCTGTTCATTGCGCTGGCCAGCCCGTTTTTGGCCGGAATAGTGAAGGGGCTCAGCCGCAACCAGTCCATGACTTTGCTTCGGTGGATGGCATTGTTCGCAACAGAATTTGCAGTTCATATCTCCATTGATTCACTCACTACTTATGGAACGGCGTGGTTTGAGCCATTCAGTCACTACCGTGTTTCATTCAATACCATTTTCGTTGCTGATCCTTTTTATACCATTTGGATGCTGATCGCTGCCATTGCCTTACTCATTCTTAAAAGTGAAAAGAAGGTGCGCATCCGCTGGATCATATTCGGTTTAGTCACTAGCACTCTCTACATTGGCTACTGCATCAATAACAAAAGAATGATCAGCGAGGTGGTGAAAGAGGAACTGAACCGGGAACACATCACCAGCACGCGCTGGATTACCACACCGGCGCCGCTCAACAGTTTTCTCTGGTACCTGATTGCAGAAACCAAAGACGGTTACTACACCGGTTATCATTCCGTATTCGATCATTCGGCTTCTTCATCCTATCAATACTTTCCGCGAAACGATTCGCTGGTGCCGCCTTCGGCCGCCGGTGATGATTTCAATTGCCTGAAACGATTTTCGCAGGGCTATTACACGATTCAAAAAATGAATGACACGCTTGTGTTTAATGATCTTCGTTTTGGACAGATCGCGGGCTGGCAGGATCCGGAAAGCCCTTTCGTATTTCACTACTATTTGCAACAGCCCGGCGGCAACCGTATGGTGGTTCAGCGGGGCCGCTTTGCAAGCGCCGGCAAAGAGGCCTTTAGTTCACTCGTAAAAAGAATTCGTGGCAATTAGCAGAGCTGATCCGGTATGATCATCCTGTAATTGATTCCAGAGGTACTGAGATTCTTCATATCCTCAGCCGGTTTTATGTTACAAACGTCATGGCATGAATGCCATGGGTATATCTACCTTTATAGCTTCAATAAGTAAATTATGAAAGCTGCGTTAAGGAAATGGATCAAGCGAATACTGATAGGAGTGGCTGCGCTGATCATCATTGTTATCATCACCGGATATATTCTTCTCATTTTACACAAAAAAGAAATCCATTCGCTCATCACAAACACCTTCAACGAAAAGCTGAGTGGTCAGTTGGTGATGAAGGATATGGACTTCACGGCCTTCGAGCGGTTCCCCAATTTTACAATTCGCATTGAAGACATTTACATCACCGACTCCGCTTCCGCCGTTAGGGGAGATACACTCTTTAAGGCAGGTAAAATTTCCATCGGCATTGATCTGCCTAAGCTGTTTTTCGGCAACATTCAGTTTAACTCGATCAAAATATCAGATGCTTCCATTTACATGGTGAAGGATTCAAGCGGAAACATGAATACGCCGAAAGCCAGAAAAGCGCCGCCCGCATCCGCAGCACCGGCAGAGAAAAAGAGTACGACCATTCCATCCATGAAAAAAATTGAACTTGTAAATGTGTCGTTTCATCTCACGGATTCGCTGAAAGGGAAGAAGTACGGACTCACATTGAGGACTGCAGAACTGGAATCGGCGCCTGGCGATGCACCGCTGACCTACCGGATGAAATCATCCATTCACTTTGATGGACTGGTATTTAATCCCGTGAAGGGCGGCTACCTCACTGATCAGGATGTGGAACTGAATACAATGATCGGGTTTAATGCTGACAGCTCCGAACTCACCGTGATCCATGGTTTGCTGGAGCTCAAGAAACAATACCTGCTGCTCAACGCGCGGATGAATTTCAGAAAGAAGACCATGCAAATGCAATTCGATGCCAGCTCGATTCTTCCTTCCGTGGCTTATGCGGCGCTCACTCCCGCGATTTATGAGAAGCTGAAGAATTATGATTTGCAGAAACCCGTGTTGGCCACCGTACGCATCAACGGATTCATGACGCCGGGAAGCAAACCGGCCGTGGATGTTTATTTCAAAGCCACCGACAATCAACTCAACATCGCGAAGCGATCGTTTGAAAATCTGCAACTGTTAGGTTGGTTTACGAGTCATATAGACAGTACGAAGATCAATGATGACCATAATTCCAAGGTTGTTCTTCCGGTTTTTCGCGCCACATTGTATGGCCTGCCACTGGTCTCCACACTTTCAGTAACTGATCTGATCTTGACGAATCTGGATATGCAGGCACATATATATTATGATGGATCAAAGCAGGGTGAAGTGACTACAAAGATGTTCAGGTTTTATAAAGGTTCGGTTGATATCAGTTATCATTTTCAGGGCCCACTCGTAGGGTTTGTTGATTCGGTAAACAAAGTAATGCTTGGCGACCTCTCCGGTGCGGCAAGATTCAGGGATGCCGACTTTGATCAGCTTTCTACCGGTTATCAATTCAGGGAAATGAATGGTGATATCACATTCCGAAAACCTGACTTGTGGATTGACTCATTAGATTTAATACTGAATGGAAACAGGATGAGCATGAATGGCTCTGCAAAATACTTCATTGCCTTCCTTTTTATTCCGGGTGTAAAGGCCGTTGCGAATCTGGATCTCGCGGCTGATACTATTGACTTCAACTCTTTCAAAGCACCGCCTGCCTCAGCACCAGAGAAGGAAGAACAAACGAAAAAGTCAGGCGAAGCTGACATACCCGATTTGATTAATTGGCTGACATCAAAACTTGAGTTCGATATCAGCTTATCGGCTCAAAAAATAATCTTGCAGAAATTTTCAGCAACCGGAATAAAAGCGGACGTTACCCTGGTGAACGACGAACTACAGATTAAAGATGCAGCCATGAAAACCTGCGGCGGCGAGTTCCTGCTCAACATGCACATTGGAAAATTGTCGTCCAATCAGCATCCGCTCTCACTTAAGACCTCAATAAAGGGAGTGCGTATGAACGACCTGATGTATTCATTCAACAACTTCAATCAGTCAACCATCACCAATAAGAATATCACCGGAACGGTCTCCACCTCGGTATCCTTTACGGCATACATTGACAAGAATTACCGCATCATCGGCTCTTCCATGAATGGTGACCTGAGGACGAAGGTGAAGAACGGATCGCTTAATAATGTGGATGGTCTTCAGAAAATCAGTAAGTACATCTTCAAGAATCGTGACTTCAGCAGCATTGAATTTGCCGATATAAACAATCATGCAAAGCTGAAAGGAACGGTGCTCGATATTGATACACTGAACATCTTTTCATCGGTGATTACGCTGTTTATTTCAGGCACTTACGATTTCAACAAAACCAATACGGATCTGTTGGTCACGGTTCCTTTCAGTAATCTGAAAAAAATGGAAGCAACCGAGCGGATGGCGCTCACTGATTCCGCGGCGCGAAAAGGCGGCAATGTGACACTTCGTGCGAGCTACAATAAAGATGGCGAATTGAAAATTGCACCGGTGGTATTTGGGAAAAAGGAACCTAAAAAAGGAAAGGAGAATAAGAAGTGATTCGAGTTCCTGCTTAAGTAAACGATCACTATTATCAGGTACATTTTCGCGTGAGAAATTTCACGACAGAAATTCTTCCATTCTCTGAAAAATAAATTCAGCGTCATCCTTCACGCCGAGTATAATGCCTGATTGGCGCATGCGCAGCCAGGGAAATCCCAGAAAGAAGAGTCCGCCAATATCAGAGATGCCTTCCTGATGAATGGGTGTTCCGCCAGCGTGCATTACCGGCAGTTTGAGGTAACTCAAATCAGCACCAAACCCGGTGGTCCAGATGATGGAATTGATGAGGTGTTGTTTTAAGTCGAGAACTGAAAGGGGAGAAGCACAGGTGGCGGATTCATCAGGCAAATCCGATTCGTCTGTTTCAGGCGGAGCCGCCGGGAGTTGCATCCGTTCAATGAGGCCGTCAATCATTGTTTTCACTTTGGCCGAAAACTGATCTCCAAAAAGGATGTGAGCAGCGGCATTGGGTTGCAGGGTGATAGTGTCGCCATGAGCGTGATCCATCTTTCCTAGAATAACAGCGCCTCGTTTTGCCAGAGATTGTAAACTCACCGTGCGTCCTTGCGGACCGACACCGGAAACCTGCGGTACTTTGGATTGAATGGTTTGCAGATCGGCCTCGGAAGTTTTAAGCACATAAAAGCCGCATTCGATTAACCAGTCCACAACGTCTTTGCCGCGATAACGCCTGGGCACACGTCCTACGTTGCTGGTGCACAGGAAAACTTTTCTTCCGGCTTCCAGTAAATCTTCTGCAATCTGTACACCGGATTGTGCGCTGCCAACCACCAGTACGGCTCCATCAGGCAATTGTGCGGCATTGCGATAATCAGCTGCATGGTACTGGAATATGTCAGGCGAAATGAACCGTGAAAACGGCGGAATCTTTTTTTCACTTTGTCCTCCAGAGGCAATGACAACTGATTTTGATCTTCTCTTTTTTTCTTCCTTGTTTTCAAAGTAACGAATCGTGAAAAGATGGGAAGAGGGATCGCGCTCAATTGCCGTCACCAGGCAATTTTCCTGCACTGGTAAACTGAATGCATCTGCATATGCACGAAGTTTATCGGCAAACTTTTGCGCAGTGGAAAAGCCATCCGGGTCAGTCGATGGAACCGTTTCGCCCGGAAGCAGATTCAACTTGTTGGCGGTATTCAGCTTGAATGTATCCCATCGCTGATTCAGCCACGATTCACCGATCCTTCCTCTTTCGAGTACGTGATGATTTCGTCCGCTTTTTTTCAACAGGTAGCTTATCGCCAGCCCCGAATGCCCGGCGCCGACAACCACCGCATCAAGAACAGGATCGTTCATTTGCTCATTGCATTTTTATTTCTTGCTGCTCCTCATTTTGAACAGGTAATAAACCGGCACACCAATACCCACTATGATAAAACCGGGCCAGGTATAGTTGGGTTTGTACTTGAGCAGTATGACACAAATGATAAAAACAAGAGTGAGGTAAATTAAAGGAATGACAGGATAGCCCACTGCTCTATAAGGGCGTTCAGCATCGGGCATTTTTTTACGAAGAATAAAAATGCCGGCAATGGTAAACATGTAAAAAAGCAGAACGGCAAACACGACATAATCAAGCAAGTTGCCGTAAGTGCCTGAAAGGCATAACAGCGAGGCCCAAACTCCCTGCAGCACCAGGGCGGCGGCGGGCACACCATACTTGTTCAGTTTGCCAAGCTGCGGAAAGAATAATTTGTCGTCCGCCATTTTGTAATAAACACGGGCGCCGGACAGGATGAGCCCGTTCAGACAACTGAAGGTGGAAAGCATGATAAGTCCGGCAACAATGAGAACGGCGTGATGCCCCGCCATGGAATCTGCAACAGCCACGCCTACGCGATCTTCTGTGGCAAACTGAATTCCCTGCCCGAAGATGTGGCGTGCTTCACCTGAATCGGTGGCGGGAGTGCCTTCCAAAGGAAGGTTCACGAGATAAACCACGTTCATCAAAATATAAATTACGGCGACCAGTGCCGTACCGATTCCCATGCTTAGCGAAATGTTTTTTCGGGCATTCACTACTTCTTCGCCGGCAAATGTGATGTTATTCCAGGCATCCATGGCAAACATGCTTCCTACCATGGAAACGCCAATGGCCACCATAATCGCCCAGCCACTGAGTGGAATTCGATCCGTGACGGTTCCGTTTTCCACTACTGTTTTCTTCGCATCCCACAGGTGAGTGAAGTTGGCCGAAATCGCATCGGCATTGCTTACTACCAATCCGATTGCGATAAGTCCGAACAGGGCAAGGATTTTAGTGCTGCCGAAAAAAGTTTGAATGATTTTCCCGTAGTGGACACCTAAAATGTTGATGGCGGTAAGAACCAGTATCACAGCAATGGACACCAACTGTGCGGCACTCAGTGAAAATCCGTTTTGCTGAAACAGGATATTTTTTTCACTCCACGAAGGAAGAAATACGCCGGTGAATTTGGCAAAGGCAACACCCACGGCAGCGATGGTGCCCGTTTGAATTACGAGGAAAAGCGTCCAACCATACAGGAAGGCCAGCATCGGCGAGTAGGCCTCCCTAAGGAAAATGTATTGTCCGCCTGCTTTCGGAAACATGCCGGTCAGCTCACCATAACTCAGCGCGGCCACTACCGTCAGGAAACCCGAGAGCAACCAAACCAGCAGCAGGTAACCTGACGAACCTACGTTTCTTGCAATGTCAGCACTCACAATAAAAATTCCGGAACCGATCATGGTACCGGCTACGAGCATGATGCCGTCAATGAGCCGGAGGTCTTTTTTAAACTCACCTGGTTTTTGCATGTAATTGAAGGGTATGCGGTCAAATGTAAAGAAGGCAATGAAATGTGCGGGACTTTGAATGAGCAGAAACCCACTATGTATTAAAACCTATTGTGTTGCAGTTGTTCGTATTATAGAAATATGGAGATCCTGTTAAACTTCATTACTTTCGAAACCAATTCAGGATAGCAACGAATAATAGGGAAGCGGTATCTTATTGATTAGAAGTATAAAACCGTCATTCAATGCGCATCACATTTTTACTATTAGCGACCCTTGCGCTTGCTTCCCAGTCTGCCCAAGCCCAGTGTAACCTGGCTGTTCCGGGTGGATTTAAGGGTACAAATCTCACCAATTGCTCGGTGGATCTTTCATGGAACACAGTGTCCGGTGCAAGCTATTACGTGGTGGAATATCGCGTAACGGGATCCACGAACTGGCAGTACAGTGATCACATCAATTCCAATTCGTTTACAGTTGGCAGCTTGCTTTCTTACACATCATACGATTTTGCAGTGGCCAGTTATTGCAATGATTCAACAACCACAGGATTTTCGAACGTGATTATCAAGATGACCAAGAAATGCAGTACTCCCGGTAACCTGGTTACATCTTCGGTAACGTCTAATTCCGCAACGTTAAGTTGGCAACAAGTATGTAATGCCAGTCCGTTCACGGTGCAATACAAGAAATCATCTGATACCAAATGGACCACCGTCAGTAATATCGCAGGTACCAGTGTTTCATTAACCGGTCTGGCCGCAGGAACTACTTATAACTGGAAAGTGAAAGCAACATGCGGATCGGATAAATCCAGTTATACGACACCTGTAAATTTTACAACACAGGTACCGGCTTCTCAGCGGAAAAATGTAGTCTTCGTTGTGCTGGATGATGCCCGTTATGATATCTCCACGCTAACAGGAGCCCCGTCCTGGTTTCAAACTCCGAGCATTAATCGAATTGCAAACGAAGGGGTGAATTTTCAGATTACGATTCCGGCTACTTCACAGTGTTCTCCCAGCCGTGCCACGTATTACACCGGTCTCTATCCTCATGAAAATGGCGTAACCAAAAATGGCGCGTCACTGAGCGGAGAATTTCCCCTGATCCAGCAAATACTGAAGGATCATGGATACTATACCGGTTTCGTCGGGAAATACGGGCAGTACCTCGGGCAGCCGAAGGGATTTGACTGGACCGCCACCAGCGACGGTGATATCTACAATAATGCGTTGTACCATATCAACGGGAAAGACACCACGATTCAGGGAAACATCATTGATGTATATCCGCAACTCGCAACTTCCTTTCTTAACTCGGTTCCGCAAGGGAAATCCTTTGTTCTGTTTTACTTCACGCGGGCGCCGCATGATCCCACCATTCCCACGGACGCAGATGCCAATCTGTATCAGGATCAGCAGATGCCTTTTCCTTCCAACTTCCAGTTTTATACCAGCAATTATCCATCATTTTACACCAACTTCAAATGGAATGCAGCTGATACGTTTGCGGTAAATGATTTGAAACGACGAACATTTCAAACCATAAAAGGAACTGACGATAACCTCGATACCATTCTCACCTGGATAGAGGCCCGCAATTGGCTTGACAGTACGCTCATCATATTCACCAGCGACAACGGTATGTTGATGGGCGAGCATCGCATGGATGGGAAAGTTCTGGCTCTTGAAGAATCCATTCGTGTTCCCTTATTCATTCGGTATCCTGCCTGGTTTGCACCCAACACAATCATCAGTGATGAGATTGCATCGAACATAGATATTGCCACCACACTATTGGACTTTGCAGATATTCCCAACACGTACGGCTTTCAGGGACTATCATTGAAAGACCTTGGAAACCGCACTGTTCACCGCAAGAGTTTCCTATATGAATATGCCGGCGATCCGTTGAACGGTGCTTTTCGTTCGGTTAGAACATTGACCGGTAAGTATGTGAAATCATATTGTAGTCAAACCACCGAAGAGTTTTATGATTTGGTGAATGACCCATCAGAAAATGAGAATCAGATTTTCAATCCCGAATATGCAACCACCATTGATCAATATCGCAGTCTGCTTGACAGTTTGAGAGGCGCATTCGGTGACAATGCGAATATCAATAATAAGGACTGCCAATTGATTTCCGGCGCACAACGATTGGTGAATAATGAAGATGAAAGTGAAGGACTCAATCAGGTGATGGTACAGCCCAATCTTACATCGGGCTCATTCATTATTTATTTCAAGAATCTTGAAGGGAAACCCACGGTTATCCGTGTTTTCGATTATCTGCAACATGAGGTTTACCGGATGGAAACATCCACCGATGCCTGGCTTACCGAAGTTGACTGCACAAGATGGTCAAGCGGAGTTTACTTCGTGGTGGCCGAGCAGCCGGGTAATACGTACACTGAAAAGCTGGTGGTGCGCCATTGATTTTCTTCAATTATCTATCTCATCATTTCTTTGCCGTTCTTTGAATTCGTAATTCATGGCAAAGATCATTCTGGTTGGAAGCGCTTTTCCTTTTCGCGGAGGATTGTCCACATTCAATGAGCGCTTATGCAGGGAACTGATCGCCGCCGGACATGATGCAGAAATTTACACCTTCACGGTTCAGTATCCGTCATTCCTGTTCCCGGGTAAATCCCAGTATTCTGATTCGCCGCCGCCTGCCGGCCTTAGGATTTCACGTAAGGTAAATTCCATTAATCCGCTGAACTGGATCAGGATAGGAAATGAGATCAGGAAGAAGAAACCGGATTTGCTTCTGTTTAAGTTTTGGTTGCCATTCATGGGTCCCTGTTTCGGAACCATTTCAAGAAGGGCGAAAAAGAACCGGCACACAAAAACAGTAGCTATTCTCGACAATGTAATTCCGCATGAGAAGAGAATGGGTGACGAATCATTCACGAGGTATTTTCTGCGTTCCTGCCACGGATTTGTCACGATGTCTTCCACTGTGACGAATGACCTTAATAAGTTTATTTCAAATCCCGTCATCACGCAGCATCCGCACCCGCTGTATGACAGCTTTGGGAATTTGATACCACGAGAAGAAGCCATCAAACTTCTTGGACTTTCACAGGACTCACGCTACCTGTTGTTTTTTGGTTTCATCCGGAAATACAAGGGTTTGGATCTTGCCATCCGGGCAATGGCAGAACCGGAGTTACTCAACCGGAATCTCAAGCTCATTGTCGCCGGAGAATTTTATGAGGATGAAAACCCCTATCTTGATTTAATAAGTGAACTCAAGCTGAATGACCGCATCATTCTTCGTACAGACTTCATCCCGGACGAGGAAGTGAGTAAGTATTTTTCTGCTGCTGATTTACTGGTACTGCCTTACCGGAGTTCCACCCAAAGCGGTGTAACGCAAATCGCTGCTCATTTTAACAAGCCGGTGGTGGTGACCCGGGTAGGAGGGTTGCCCGAATTCGTTAAAGAAGGACTTACCGGATTTTGTGTTGATCCCGCAGCGGATGCGATTGCGCGGGCAATATTCAGTTTCTATGAAAATAATCTTGGGGCAACCATGCCAAAAGCGATTGATAAAGAGAAGGCGGCTTACTCCTGGAAATCCTTTGTGGAGATGCTAATGCGTCTATTTGGGAAGTTGTAGTTCTGCTCAGTTTGCGGATTCATTTTCGCCGATTATCTTTGCGGCTTCTAAATTAAAAACAACATTCATGCTCATTATCGATGCCCGTGAATCTGAATCACTGGACAAAGCATTAAAGAAGTACAAAAAGAAATTCGAGAAAGCCGGAATTCTCAAACAACTCCGGACCCGGCAGTCATTTACCAAGCCGTCAGTTGAACGCCGAAGCCAGGTGCTACGCGCGGTTTACCGTGAGAAAATGGTTCGGTCGGAAGAATTATAAGATTTCAGATCTGAAAATAAATGGTGATTCGACTCCGCATCGGGGTCGAATCTTTTTTTTGAAAACACTCCGTGCATGTCTCACGTATATGTTTTTTGCGGAATCATTTGCTTACATTTGGCAAAGAAGCGGTTGATACGATGGATTTAAGGAGTTTCCTG
Organism: Bacteroidota bacterium; assembly: GCA_018267315.1. Lineage (GTDB taxonomy): Bacteria > Bacteroidota > Bacteroidia > Chitinophagales > UBA10324 > JAFDYS01. The sequence continues at coordinate 54,829 of JAFDYS010000034.1, forward strand.
AGTTATCTGAAATCCGAGAAGCGCTATTCTTCTCATACCATTAAGGCATACGAAACCGACCTGCAGCAACTTCAGCAATTTTTACTCACCACGTTTGAAACAAATGATCTCTTAACTGTTTCACATACTCATTTGAGATCATGGATGGTCTCCCTCATGGAGCAAGGCATCAGTGCCCGAAGTATCAACCGTAAAATTTCATCGCTGAAAACCTTTTACCGGTTTGAAATGCGCAGGGGAAATATCAAAGTTTCACCGGCAAGCAAACTCGTTTCCCCGAAGGTGAAAAAGCGCTTGCCTGTTTTTGTAAATGAAGCGCAGATGGGTGAACTTTTCCGGCAGGAATCCGGCGAGTGCGAATTTTCAGTTGTCCGGAACGAACTGGTCATTGAATTACTCTATAATACGGGCATGCGTGTTTCTGAACTGGTGGGGTTGAAAGATTCAAGTATTGACAGATACGCAGGGAACGTGAAAGTTTTGGGAAAAGGCAATAAGGAGCGAATCATTCCGATGAGTAAAGAAATGATCAATTCATTGAAGCAGTACAAAGAATTACGCAATAAATTGTTTGACAGGAATGCTACTGATACTTTACTGGTTACCGATTCGGGCAAACCAGTCAATTCGCGGTACGTATATCGCATCGTCAATTCAACGCTGGCTAAGTTTACCACGCTGGATAAGAAGAGCCCGCATGTGCTTCGTCATACATTTGCGACCCACTTGCTTAACAAGGGGGCCGAGATAAGTGCAATCAAAGAACTGCTGGGACATGCATCGCTGGCAGCCACTCAGGTTTATACTCATAACACCATTGAGAAACTGAAGGATATCTACAAAAAAGCGCATCCAAAAGCGTAGTCGTTTCGTAATTCGTTAACGCAAAAATCAATCTGATATGTACATCAAGATTCATTCGATTCATTTTGACACCGATGAGAAACTCGAAAAATTCATCCATGAAAAACTTTCCCGTGTTGAGCGGTTCGCCAGTAAAATCATCGGCGCTGAAGTGTTTCTCAAGTTGGATCACAACAAGGGAACAGTGAAAGACAAGATCGCCGAAATCAAGCTCAAGTTGCCGGGCAAAACGCTGTATGCAGAGGAGCGAAGCATGCTCTTTGAAGAATCAGTTGAATTGGCCTCCGATTCCATTGTGCGTCAGGTGAAAAAGCATAAGGAAAAGATTCAGCAGGAATAATATTCCTCCTCCTTTATATCCCGATTTATCGTGTATATTTGCGCACCTTTTTAGGAGGTGGTGAGGTGTGTAGTTTCAGGAATAACAGAGGTGTGAACGAGAAAATGAACCGCCGATGTAGCTCAGTTGGCCAGAGCTACTGATTTGTAATCAGTGGGTCGGGGGTTCGAATCCCTCCATCGGCTCAAAAAGGGAAGTGAGGATTCAGCAGGTGAATGTGCAATCAGTGAATAGAAAATCAGATCAACGGGGAGATACCAAAGTGGCCAACTGGGCCTGACTGTAAATCAGGTGGCGTACGCCTTCGTAGGTTCGAATCCTGCTCTCCCCACTGTTGTTTGAACATGTTGAATAATTAGTTCGTGGCAGGTCATTGATGCTGTTTTCAGACGTGATGACCTGGTAACGAATATAAGCGGGAGTAGCTCAGTTGGTAGAGCATCAGCCTTCCAAGCTGAGGGTCGCGGGTTCGAGTCTCGTCTCCCGCTCGAATGCCAATGTAGCTCAGTTGGTAGAGCACATCCATGGTAAGGATGGGGTCGCCGGTCCGATTCCGGCCATTGGCTCAAGATCAGTGATGATCTTCTTGGATTAATCAAAATACTAACAACCAATTTTTAAACCTTTAACAACAATTAGTTATGGCTAAGGAAAAATTCGAACGTACCAAGCCCCAC
>JAFDYS010000035.1 GCA_018267315.1 Bacteroidota bacterium
ATCAGTACGTGTTTTGCTTTCATACAGCATTGGTTTATGAATACAAAATTTAAACAATGCCGGCTGAAAATCTATGATACCTGTCAAATCTTTTAAGAACTTTTATGAGCAGGGGCAGAGCATGACAACGATCAGCATGGTAGCCGAGAATCAGCCACGCTTAACCACTGACATATTTGTTTCACCTGAAAACTGAATGTCAAATCGACAGCTGATATTCTGCAGAGGAGATTTGTGTTCGAATATCGTCAGAGATAGACTCCGGCAACTTCATCTGGCGTCTGAAAACGAATTCACTCGCAGACGCTTTCACCGTTGCACCAAAAACTTCCCTGTAAAAAATTTCTTCTCATCATAATTCAGCGAGTAGAAATACAACCCATCAGCGCCGAGTTGCGCAACAGGAATTTTTAGTTGAGAAGAATGAAGATTGCTTTCATTCATCACTTGCCGACCGCTTGAGTTGTAAATAGTGATAGAGAATTTTTCATTGGGAAAATTGGTGAGATCAAAAGTGAGGAAGTCGGTGGCGGGGTTGGGGAAAATGGACAGATTGGCTTCATCTGAAATTGAATTCGTCGAAGTAAGATTAACGACTGTAATCATCAAAGGCACATATTCAGTTCCAATAAGAGCACCCAACCTGTATTCCCTGATTAGAATAGCTAACGCGTAATTGCCTTCTGCCTCCGGCATATTCCAAACAAGTTCTCCTGTAAATCCATCAATAGTAATTGAGTTAGTCGCAGGAGGAGTGAAATAGTCATTAGCTAAATATGGAACGAGGAAAAAGGCAAGACTATCGCCATCGGGATCATATGCATTTGGATTGAACACGTAGGGCTGTTGTGTAGTTGCAGTGTCTGTGAGTGGAATCAAAATAACGGGTGAGTTGTCATAGCCAAAAAAAGCTGGATCAAGAACGCGAAGTGTATCTTCAATGTAAAGCGACTGCTGTGATGAGGAAGGAATATTTGCAATGCCATCCATGAGGTAATGAGCTGAAACACTAATTAGGTAAGTTCCTTCACCTGGATATGTATGATTACCGAATGAAAACTCACTGTAGCAGATCGAACCGATTTGCGGGAGTCCATTATTTTCAATCGTGTCATTTGTACCATCACCAAGTGTAACTACAATAAATGATACTGAGGAATCATTGCTATAAATATCTGCGGTGAAGCTGAATGTAAATCCGCTTACATGTGTGAACTTGAGATAACCACTACGAAGGCTTTGAGAGGAAGCATTGATGATTGAACTGATTATCAGCAAAGACAAAAGAATTTTTTTCATCTCTGAAAAATTCTTTTCCAAATTAAAACAATTCCCGCTAAGGACTAAGGACTTTCTACTTGCTGCTTTTTTCCTTCACCGGCAACCCCAGCTTCTTCCTCGATTCGACCACATGCTCATCGTACCAAACGGGTTTCATCATAATCGTACCGTAAAACTGGAGCAGCCACAATCCTCTTTTCTCTAAGCTGTGATCATATGCTTCGTAAAATTTTTCCATCTCGCCGATGTTCACACAGATGAGTGCAATGGCAAAATCGAGATGGACTTCGGGCATTTGCTTCATCATCATTTCGAGCTTCGAAACGATTTCCATCGCCTTTTCTTTTCCACCAAGCTGAGTGTAAACAAACGCCATGGCCATCAGCACGAGCGGAAAATCACCCGTGAGTTTATAGGTTTCCTGAATTTCTTCCAATGCGCGTTGCGGTATGCCGCTGAGTGCCAGTGCGTATGCATGAATGTTGCGCGAGACGAGATTGTACGGATCAATCAGCAGTGCCTCTTCGCTTAGCTTCAGAGCTTCTTTCGTTTTTCCCGCAAAAAGAAAATGCCGTGCTGCTTCGCCGAGGTTGTTCGCTGAAAGCGGATCGAGCTGATAACATTTCTGCGCATGTTCCAATGCTTTCTCCGTGTTATTGAAGAGCACATAATACTCCGCGGCCATCAACTGCGAGACCGGATCATTCGGGTTTATCTCCAATGCCTTCATCAGCATTTCCAATCCCTCTTTCCACTCCCAGCCATACAACTTCAGGAAACTCATCACCGACAATGCGAATGGACTCTGCTGATCGTTCTTCAAGGCCTTTGCGGCATATTCGTTTGCAAGCGTGAAAGCATCCATCGCATTCATCTGTCCGGTTTGTCCCATGAAGGAATAGGTCATGGAGAGGTAAGCATTCGCATTGGTGAAGTTGGGATCAAGGTCGGCGGCTTCTTTAAATGAGTCGAGCGCAAGACGACGCTGCTGCGGATCAGCGCGGTCCCAAAGTTGTGTGCCCCGCAAATATTTTTTGTACGCTTCGAGATTTTCAGTGGGTGCTTTTGCAAGCTGCGACTGATGCTGTTCAGTAGTCAGATTCGCGCGCAGTTTGTTGGCGATGGAGCGCGCGATGTCATCTTGTATTTCAAAAATGTCTTCGAGCGAGCGGTCGTACGTTTCACTCCAGAAATGATAACCGTCGGCGGCGTTGATCAACTGCGCTGTAACACGGATTTTATTTCCTGCTTTGCGAACGCTGCCTTCGATAATTTTCTGGACATTTAGTTTCGCAGCGATCTCGCGCACATCTTCATTCTTTCCTTTGAAAGCAAAGGCCGACGTGCGCGACGTCACCTGCAGTCCGTCCACTTTGGCCAGTACGTTAATGAGTTCTTCCGTCATACCATCACAGAAGAATTCATTTTCAGGATCTGAACTCAGTGAAGCAAATGGCAGCACAGCAAGTGAGTTGAGCGTCTGTTTCACTTTGCCTTTCACTTCTTCTCTCGACGGCACCACGATGCCGGGATTGGAAACCGCGTACACCTGCATCGGGTGCTGCACATTTTTCAATTCGAAATAGCCGAGCGGTTTCGCATCAATGTCATGCTGATTTTTTATCTCCTCAAAAAGCTTTTCGGAAATGAAAACAGCGCCGGGAACCGCGAGTGTTTCAATCCGCGACGCAATATTCACACTGTCGCCATAAATTCCTGTGTCATCGAACATCACGTCGCCGATGTGGATCCCGATGCGCACATCAATTTTGGGTTCCTGAAGATTCAGTGTTTGAATTTCGATGGCGCTCTTTACTGCATTCAGGGCTGAAGTGAAAATGCTGAGGGTGCCATCGCCGTAATACATCAGCAGCTTGCCCTCATACTTCTCCATCGAATCTTCCAGAATTTTTTTGCCGCGGTCGCGCTTCTGAATAGCGAGTTGCTCATTCTGCTGCATCAAGGCCGTATAGCCCACCATGTCGGTGAACATAATGGCTGCAAGCTGGCGTTGGGATTGTGGTGGCACGGAGTAAAGATAAAACAGTGGAGATTTTGATAAGCCGAAGGCGATCTTGCCAGAAGTATATTTTAACTATCTCAAAATTGAAAGTGTCACATTCAATTTTCAAGGTTCAGCTTTTGAAGGTAATCACTTCTTCTTCGCCATACTGCTCTTAATCTGTTAAGGGATTCGAGGATGTGGTCAGAAAGTTCTTCGTTGAAAGCCATGGGTTATTCGGATTTGATTCTTGCAGATTGACGCCAGATGAAAATTCCCCATAAGAGATGCACGAAATTCATCAGCATGTATCCGAAAAAGGAAATTTCATCCATGGTATTATACTCCCGGTAACCGGAATAGTACAGCATCAGCGGAATGATCATTGAAACAATAAAGAGCAGCGGCAGGAAACGGAGCCACCTGGGAATATCATTGTAAGAAAGAAGGAGAAGAACTGCCGGCACCATGAGTGCCGTGGCAGAAGTATAGATGTCGTAAATCTTTTCATATTCTTCAGTAGTAAATTGTCTGATCTCAAAAAAAATAACCAGCCCGATACCGTTGGCTATGGCATACATGGCGAACCCTCCGGATGGCAGCGTTCTTTTTTCTTCTGTGAGTTTCATGCCCATGATGGTGGAAGAAAAAATGATGAGCGATGTGGCAAGCGACTGCAGGATGAGTGTGGTCCTGCTATAGTGCGGCGGATTCTGGGACATATCAACCGGAAAAAAAAGCGCGAGAATATTCAGGAAGAAACTGATTGCGAAGCCCGCGGCAATGATTTTCAAAACGAGTTTTTGGCTTTCGTGATGTTGCATGAGTGGAAGTATTTTGCCCGAAAAGTTCCGGTCAAATATCGCAAACAGTTTTGCTGTAAGACATCGCGAATAATCACTCCCCGAATCTATACTTTTATCTCCCTGCTATTTTTGTACAAACTCTCCATTATGAAAACCCGAACAAAAAAAATTCTTAAGTGGACCGGAATAATTTTCGGAAGCATCATTGTGATCATTATTGCGCTCGGTGCTTATATCTTTTCCATCATTCCCAAACCGCTGGGAAAAATTCCGGAGTTGCAGCATGAGTTGTTTACCAAACCTGCATCACCGTCACCCGTCACTGATTCCTTACTCTACAAATCAGCCACCGAACTGGCTGCCATGATCCGCAATCACCAGGCCACCTCGGCTGAGATCGTTACCACTTACATCAACAACATCAAAAACAACAACTATAAATACAATGCACTCGTGTGGTTGTTTGAAGCGGATGCACTGCGCGAGGCGCGCCGCTGCGATTCATTACTGGCGGACGGAACCATTCTTGGTCCGCTGCACGGCGTGCCCATGACGGTGAAGGAAGTGTATTTCATCAAAGGAAAATACAGCACCCTCAATGCGAAAGAAATCGGTGGGTTCATGCCGGACTACAATCAAAAGATCGTTGAGCAGTTGAAGAAGTCCGGTGCCGTAATCATCGGTACCACCAATGTTCCCTACATGTTGCTCGACTATCAAACGTATGGTGACATCTATCCGCCTGCCAGCAATCCATACGACACCTCCTGTACGCCCGGAGGCAGCACCGGTGGTGGAGCCGCGGCTCTTGCCGCGGGTTTCACACCGCTTGAAGTGGGAAGTGATATGGGTGGAAGTGTTCGTTGCCCGTCTGCCTTCTGCGGATTGTACGGGCTTAAAACAACAGAGAAAGCGCTTGATCTGTGGGATATGGAATACCCCGGAATGAAATCCGAAATGAAGTATGCTTCACTCGCTGTATGTGGTCCGCTGGCGCGGAATCCTGAGGACCTGGAGTTACTATGGAATGTGCTGCGCCAGACTCCAAATGCCGTGCTGCCTCCGTTCAGTTATGATTTTGATACGGCTAAATCATTGAATCAATATCGGGTGGCCTGGAACGATAAATGGGTTTTCGGCAATGATTCACTGCGTGCATCAGCGGACATCCGCGAAAAGCTTACGGCACTTATTGATTCACTTCAGCACCATGGGGTAACCACTGAAAAAACTTCACCTCAAACGTATGAGAAGAACCTGCAGCTCTTCTTTGCAGAACTGTGTGCGTTGCAGTCCAGCAGCCAGCCGTGGATTATCCGCCAACTGATGATGCCTTCGTTCAAAAAACTGGATGACGGGAAAATCGACAAACATCTGGCGTGGCAACTCATGAGCACCATGAGCCCGGCCTTATGGGATTCAACCCTGGCGCTGAAAAAATCACTCGTTACCGAGTGGGATCACTTCCTCACCGATCACGATTTCTTCATCTGTCCTGTGATGCTCACCGATGCTTTCAAGAAATGCGAACGCGGCACATCGTTAATGGTGGATGGTCAGGAAATTTTTTACTGGAACAATGGCGCCTTCTGTCTTTCATTCAATGCGCTGGGTTACCCTTCCATAGTGATTCCTCTCGGCCTCGATAAAGAAGGACTTCCCGTGGGCGTGCAGGTGGTGGGTAAATATTTTTCAGAACCGAAACTCATTGCCTTTGCAAAACAACTGGAGGGAATAACACCCGGTTTCATCAAGCCGAAAAGCTAAAGGAACTCGGCGCCTGTTGCACAGAATCACACGACTGCTTACTTTTCGTTCAACAAACCTCTCCGCAATGAAGACTTTTCTCAAAATCCTGAAGTGGATCGGCATCCTGCTGCTGATCGCAGTGCTCGGCATATTCATCTCCGGTTACGTGCTGTACAACAAGAAATACACGGCACCATACCCTGACATTCGGGCCTCGACAGACAGCGCCGTGATTGCACATGGCAAGCATCTCGTTTACTACAGTGCGCATTGTGTGGATTGCCATTTTAAGCCCGGTGACTCGCTGGGTGCGGTGAATGGAGAAGAGGTGGGATTGGCCGGCGGAGCATTTCCATTTGTATTTCCCGGAGGAAAATTTTATTCAGCCAATATTTCAAGCGATCCCGAATTCGGAATCGGTAATATTCCTGATTCCGCGCTGGCCCGCGCATTTCGTTATGGGGTGAAACCCGATGGCAGCGTTCTTGCTCCGTTTATGGAAATGCAAAACCTGAGTGATGAAGATCTCACGGCCATCATCTCATTCCTGAGAACCCTGCCTCCGGTGAAGTACAAGGTTCCCGATAATGAATTGAATCTTTTGGGAAAAGCGATCATGGCCTTCTTCATTCGTCCTGAAGGACCTAAAGGCACGCCACCGAAGGAAATGAAACCCGACACTACTGTAGCTTACGGCGAATACCTGGTGACGGTGGTGAGCAACTGCAAGGGATGCCATACTTACCGTAATCCGAATACGGGAGCGTATGAAGGAGAACTACTCGCCGGCGGTCCCTTTGAGCCGGTGCATGGCGATCCTACCAAAATGATTGTAACACCCAACCTCACTCCCGATCCGGAAACGGGTCACATCTATCACTGGGACTACAACCAGTTCAGGACACGGTTTACCCAGGGAGTTTTAGTAAAAGAAACGGTGATGCCCTGGGGTTCTTTCAAACATCTTGACAGCATTGAAGTAAAGGCCATCTGGAAGTACCTGCACACCGTACCGCCGGTGCACAAAGTGTGCAGCCCGCCGGTTCAGGATATCAAGGATTGGGATAAGGTCGCTAAAGGCGAATCGTAGTTCACCGGTTGAGCCATTGCTTGAATGCGGCCGCACGCTCGCGGCTTACGTAGAGGTCATGGTTGTTCGCATTCTTCACCTTCACTTTCAGCTTGCCGTTGAGGTGTGTTCTGATGTCTTCAATGGCATCAAATGCTGCCAGGTATTGACGGTTGAGCCGGAAAAATTTCTGCGGGTCAAGCTGCGGTTCCAGTTCGTCGAGTGACTCTTCCACCGAAAATTTTTTTCCGTCGCCGGTCAGCAACATCGTGAGCTTCTCTTCCGTGTAGAAAAATAAAATGTTGTTGACTGAAACCGGCTCGAGCCGGTCACCGAGCCGCACCAAAAACCGGCTTCTAAAACCTGACGGCCATTGCTGCAGCATCTCCGTGATGCGCGCGAAGGTATCCGCTGGCGGCAGCAAGGGTTGCAGTGCGTACTGCGATTTAAATTTTGAAAGCGCCTGCTTCAGCTCTTGCTCATCAATGGGCTTGAGCAGGTAATCCACGCTGTTCAGCTTAAATGCCTTGAGCGCATACTCATCATATGCCGTGGTGAAAATAACGGGGCACTTTACAGTCGTTTGCTGAAAAATATCGAAGCACATACCGTCACTCAGCTGAATATCGAACAGTGCCAGATCCGGCGATTCAGATTGCGAAAACCATTTCACCGCTGCACGCACACTGTCCAAGGTAGCCACTATCTCTGCATCGGGCTCCAGGGTGTTCAGCATTTTCTTCAGGCGCTCTGCAGCAAGCGGTTCATCTTCTATGATCAGCAGCTTCAGATTTGTCATGGTTGAATCTTCAATTGATCAATGGAATCTTCACTTCAAATTCCTTTTCATGCTCGGTGATCACCACCGGTCTTTCGGTAAGCGCTCCGCAGCGGCTGACCACATTCGGTAATCCGATGCCGGTGGATGGCTGCATCATTTTTTTTCGCTGCAGGGTGTTGCGAACGCTTACGTAATCATTCCCGATCATCTCAATGCTGATCGCCAACGGGTTTTCGGCCGATGCCTCATTGTGTTTGACGGCATTTTCCACCAGCGTAAGTAATCCCTGCGTGATGATTTGCCGGTGATGAAAGGCCTGAGGCACATCAATATGAAAGCGAAGGTTATCCCCGAAACGCGTCTTCTGCAGGAAGAGAAAAGCGTTTACCACGTCCAGTTCATTTCCTAATTCAATGGTGGCACTGTCAGAGTGCTGCAGCGCGTAACGAAACACCCTGGAAAGTTTCTGAACAAAATCAGTGGCCTTCGCCGGATTTTCAGGAATGAGTGCTGAGAGCGTGTTGAGTGAATTAAAAAGGAAATGAGGATTCACCTGATTCTTCAGCGACTCATATTCACTCCTGAGCACCTGCTGCTTCATTTGCTCGGCTTTGAGCTCACTGCTTTTCCACTGCTTCACAAATTCTGACACAGCATAGACGGAGGACACCAGCAGCGTAACCAGCATGGAGAATACGGAATAGAGAAAATAATTTTCCAGCGGCACCTGTACTTCGGGAAAAACCAACTCATAAATTCTGAATGCAATGATGATAATAACCACTGCATACGCAGCCGCAAAAACGTAATTCAGCATCAGCCGGCGGATGGGATGCTCATTCCACGAGATGCGGAAGCCCAACAGGTAATCAATCAGCTTGCTACCGCCCCAGGTGGCGCCGCAAATCACCGCGACCATCACCACATCGCCGATGCGCTGCGCCGGTGTGCAGTTTTTGTTCGTGACCAATCCCAGTGCCGAAGCCAGCACCACCACCGATATAAAACCGATGATGGTGTAGCGACTCGGGTTGAATCTGTTCACGGCGACCATTCTTTCTATTGCAAGGTAAGTGGCGGATTAATTATCTCAGAAGTTCATCCGGAACATGGGTACCGGAAAGAATCCCTGCTGGTAATTGGTAATCACTTTCTGCTGATAAATATCGTACGACTGGTCGAAAACATTTTTATGGTTTGTCAGATTCTGCAGTTCGAGTGCGAATTCCATAGATGCTTTCTTCAGGTTTTTCTTGAAATAAAATTTGGCATCGCACCGCAGATACGGATCCTGTTTCTCGGTGAACGCCTTCGATTCGTCATACACCGTCTGATGCTGCGCCTCGGATGCTTCCACATCTATCGGGGTAAGGTACTTGCCGCCGCTGGTGGAGAATTTTACATCCAGCCCGACTGCATTGTGATGCCTGCCCACTTCAAATTCCTTTCCTCCCAGTACATTGAAAACATATTGCGTGTTGAATGCGGTATTGCGTTCCACGCCATCGCTCCCTTTGTATTTCGAATCGAAGAGTGAGGCCGTGAGCAGAAAATAGTAGCCCATGCTCAGGTATTTCTCTGCCGTGATTTCCACGCCATAGTTTCTGCCGGTACCTTTATTGATCAAACTGTCGGTGAAGTCAGGAGCAAAGTCAGCTCCGCTGTTTAATATGGAATAAGAACTCGGATGTGATTCCACCGGCACATTAAACAGGTGCTGGTAATACGCTTCGGTCTTCACATGAAAATCCTGGCTGAATGAATGGTCGTAGGAAAGCACGAATTGGTGAGAGCGCGTGAAGCCCATGTCCTGATTCGTTCTGACGGAACCGTTTTCCACCGGCGTTTCAATGGCATAGCTGGTAATTTGCTGCATGCGGCTTTCCAGCCCGTAGCCAATACCGAGCTGATCCTTCGGCGAAACCTGATAGGTGAAGCCCGCGCGCGGATCGAGGGCGAATGATTCGCTGAGTGAAAAATACAGCAGGTTGATACCGCCTTTGAACGTCAGCTTGTCATTGAACCGGTGCTTCCACTGCGTATAGGCCTGCGGCAGGGCGGCCTCATCCTGCAAGTCAATGCGCGTGATGTGTGTGATGCCGTCGTCAATCTTTTCATTGAAGAGGTTGAAGGAATAGTAATCAATGGTAAGCCCGCTGTTAATCACATTGCGGCGGTCGAACTTATGGCTGAGATCATACACGAGCGAGTATATGGTTTGCGCAAAAGAGCCGTTACCCGACGGCAATTCTTCAAACGTGATATAACTGATGGAATCGCCATGGAAATTCTGATCAACGTGGGAAACGCCGAGTGTCAGTTTTGAAAATGTTTTTTCACTTAGGTTGTTTTCAATACTCACCCCGGCAATACCCGTTTTGTAATCCACGATGGTATTGGTAAAACGGCTGCCGTAAAAATCAAGTTTGGTGGTGTCGGTTTCATTGCCCAGAAAACTCACGTCGCTTTTTCCTGCGAGGCCAAATACGCTGATGCTTCCGTTCTTAAAAGGAAAATGAAGTTTGAAATTCAAATCCTGGTAATCAGGGGTGGCGCTGCCGGTGCCGAAATCAATGTTGAGTTGCTGAAACAAACCAAGGGTGGAATAGCGGTAATCAACCAGGAAAGATGATTTGGAATTTTTGCTGATGGGGCCTTCGGCCAACGCTTCGAGTCCGTTGAAGCCGATCTGTCCGAGAAATTCATAATGCTCATTGTTGCCGTTGCGCAGCCGCACATCAAACACGCCGCTGAGGGCATTGCCATACTGCGCCGGAAAAGCACTGGTGAGAAAATCGGATTTGGCCAGCGTGTTATTGTTAAGCATGCTCACCGGGCCGCCGGTGGAATTGATGGCGCCAAAGTGATTGGGATTGGGAATGTTTAATCCCTCGAGCTGCCATAACAGTCCTCCCGGTGAATTCCCGCGAATCACAATATCGTTCCGGGAATCATTCGCACTGCTCACCCCTGCAAAGTTGGCCGCCATGCGCGACGGATCACCCAGACTGCCGGCGTATCGCTCGGTTTCTTCCACATTGAAACTGCGGGCACTCACCACCGTCATGTCATTGTTTGTAACGGTGCGGTCTTTGGTGCGATCGTACTGAATCACCACTTCCTGCAAGTCCTTTACATTTTCTTTCAGCGAAATATTCAGCACCACTTCTTTACCTGAAGTAACTTCCACGTTGGGGATCAAGCTGCTTTCATACCCCATGTAAGAAACGTTTACATCATAGCGGCCTACCGGCACATGGCTGAGGCGGAAGGCGCCGTCTTCATCCGTGGTATTGCCGGTCTTTAGCGCCGGAATCTGCACCACGGCGCCTACGAGCGGCTGTTGGGAATCTACATCGGTAATGACACCGCGAACGGTTTGCGTAAAATCCTGGGCGCTGGCAAGAGCGGCATGCAGCACCAGGAAAGAAATAAGGAGGACTGATTTCATGTGTTATTGTTTTAGGCGTCAAAGGTGAAGGCGCCCCGCCTGGAAACACGGACTATTCCGATGAAGCGTACAATGGGACGGATGAAGCGTAGCCTTACGGAGAATTATTGCAATCGCCTTACCCATACCTTCGCAGCATAATCCATTTCTTTATGAAATACTTCCTCACCGGCGCCACGGGTTTTCTCGGTGGTGTGCTCGCCCGACAGCTTCGCGAAGCGCATCATGAAGTGATCGCTGTTGTTCGCAATCCTGAAAAAGCAGGGAAGCTGAAATCACTCGGTGTGACCGTGGTGAAAGGCGACGTGACCGACAAAGAAAGCATGCGCGAAGCCATGCGCGGCTGCGACGGCGTGTTTCATGTGGCGGGTTGGTACAAGGTGGGTGTAAGGGATAAATCAGAAGGAAGAAGAATCAATGTGGACGGCACACGCCATGTTCTCGAACTGATGAAAGAGCTGCACATTCCCAAAGGCATTTACACGAGCACGCTGGCGATCAACAGCGACACGCACGGCGCTGTGCATGACGAGACCTTTCATTTTACCGGAAAGCACATCAGTGAATACGACCGCACGAAAGCCGAAGCGCATGACGTGGCGCTGCAGTTCATCCAAGAAGGATTGCCACTCGTGATCGCGATGCCGGGCCTGATCTACGGACCCGACGGCACCTCGCTGAGTGATGAAGCGTGGCGGCTGTACCTGAAAAAGAAACTGCCCATGGTGGGCGGCGGCAGCGGCTACTGCTGGGGACATGTGGAAGACATTGCGCATGCGCACCTCCTCGCCATGGAGAAAGCCGCCCCCGGCTCCACCTACATCATCTGCGGACCGAAGCACACGTTTGATGAAGCATTCGACATGGCGAAAAAAATCACAGGCATAGGCAAGCCCCTGCAGATACCGCCGGTGATGATGAAGTTCTCCGCCTTCCTGGTTTCCCTCATTGAATGGCTCATCCCCATGCCGGAGATGTATGCCGCTGAAACCCTGCGCGTGAGCGCCGGCGTCACCTACTACGGCGACAACAGCAAAGCCCGCCGCGACCTCGGCTATAACCCCCGCCCGCTGGAAGAGGGTTTGAGGGAGACGCTGGAGTATGAAGCTGGGAAGATGAAGAAGAAATGAAGTGCTTGGTTGAGTGAGGGGGATTGGGGAGATTTGGCAAGTTAAAAGAAGGAATAGATGATGCTTGCATCAGGAAGGGTATGACTATAATTATCTTTGAAACAAAGTGAGAACGGAATTAAACATAAACGCAAACATGATTACATGGGCAATAGCCCGTGCAGGATATGATTTGCATGAGTTTGTCGCAAAAGTTCCGAGAGTTGGCCAATGGATTAAGGGAGAAAAAAAACCAACCGTAAAGCAGTTGGAAATATTTTCCAGGAAAGTGCATTTGCCTTTCGGCTATTTGTTTTTGCCATACCCACCCGAAGAAAAATTACCGATACCATTTTTCAGAACCAACAATCCGCAACCTACCAATGTCAGCGTAAATGTTTACGATACCATTTTGCTGATGCAACAACGGCAGGATTGGTTGAGAGAATATTTGAAGGACAACGATTTCAAACCAATTTCTTTTGTCGGAAAATTTCGTAACCAAGCCAATGTTGCTGCAATAGTTTCTGACATAAGAAACACTTTGGGCCTGCAGGAAAATTGGGCAAGCCAGTGCGACACATGGACAGATGCGTTGGAAAAACTCACTCATAAAATTGAGGAGACAGGAATTATTTCCGTGTTCAACGGAGTAGTTGAAAACAACACCAGCCGACCTATTAGTGTTGACGAGTGCAGAGGATTTGTTTTGGTTGATGACTTTGCTCCATTTATGTTTATTAATAACAGCGATGGCAAAGCAGCACAGATGTTTACCATTGTGCATGAGTTGGCCCATATATGGACAGGTGAAAGTGCAGGGTTTGATTTCAGAAAACTAAGACCAGCCGATAACCCGATTGAAATTCTTTGCGATAAAGTAGCTGCTGAATTTTTGGTTCCGAAAAATACTTTCAATGAAGTGTGGCAGCGAAACCCACAGATAAAATATTGTTCCCGATTTTTTAAAGTCAGTGAAATTGTTATTGCAAGAAGGGCTTTAGACACTGGAAAAATTTCTTTGCAGGAGTTTTACAATTTCTATGATGAATACATAAATAGAGAATTTATCAAGAAAGAAAATCAGGCAGGTGGCGGAGATTTTTATGCGACCACTAAAAAAAGATTAAGCATGACATTCGCTGCACATGTGAACAATGCCGTGAAGGCGGGAAAACTTTTGTATCGTGATGCTTATCGTTTAACCAGTTTGAAAGGTGACACCTATCAAACATTTTTTACACAACATTTTTGAACTATCATGAACATTTATGTTGTGGATAGCAATTTTTTCATTGAAGCGCACAGGACAACCTACCCTCTTGATGTGGCTCACAGTTTTTGGAATAAAGTAAAACTGTTAGCTGATGATGGAAAAATTATCAGCATTGACAAAGTGAAAAAAGAAATTTACGACCATGAGGATGCTCTAAAAACTTGGTGTGTAAATAATTTGCCTCAGGACTTTTTCAAAGACACAACACAGGTAATGGCTACATACGGACAAGTAGCTGCATGGGCAGCATCACGAAGCGGACATTATTTGCCAAATGCACTTGCAGAGTTTTTAAATGCTGATGAAGCAGATGCGCATATTGTCGCTTATGCTTTGGCAGACAATGCGAATCGAATTGTAACAACACAGGAAATCAGCGAACCGAGCCGAAGAAACAAAGTCAAAATTCCAGAAGCATGTATTGCACTTGGAGTTCAGTATTGCAATACAATTGAAATGTTTAGACAACTTGGAGAAACATTCTGACAATGGGTAATTCCCCCCCCTCGTCCTCGTCTGTGACGAGGATGCCATTGTTCAGCATTTGCAATGCGAATTGGACTGTTAACTTTGATAGATACTCATCTTACGGTGTCCGGCGACAGATACACAATAACTGATCAACAAGGCATTTATTTTCTCACGTTTACAGTAGTTGACTGGCTGAACGTTTTCACCCGCAGAAGTTACAAGGATACAATTGTTGATTCGCTGAATTACTGTATTGCTCAAAAAGGATTGATTGTTTACAATTGGTGTCTGATGAGTAATCATCTGCACCTGATTGCATCTGCAAAGGAAGATGCAAAACTTTCTGACATCATTCGTGATTTTAAAAAATTCACGGCAAAGAAGATCATTGAGCAAATACAACAGGAAGGCGAAAGCAGAAAAGAATGGTTGCTGAAACATTTCGAATACGCAGGGAAGTATGATAAACGAATTAAGCAATACAAGTTTTGGAGAGAAGATAATCATGCCCTCTACTTACATCCAACTGAAACAAAAATAATCGACCAAAAAGTTGACTATATCCACAACAATCCAGTTGTGGAAGGAATTGTTGAATCACCTGAAGAATATCTGTATAGTTCGGCAATAGATTATGCCGGGGAAAAAGGATTGGTGAATATTGTTAGAATGTGATCATTACAAATCGTTACAAACGATTATCCATTTCATCCTCGTTAGTCCGGATTTGTAATCCGGACTGATTGAGCCGCGGAATTTGCAATTCCGCAATTGCTACCTTCAATTCCAAACCACCATCCATGGGATTCAAATATAAAGCGGATAATCCTGAAGGCATTTACTTCACAACATCTACCATCGTTCAGTGGATTGATTTGTTCACCCGAAAAGAATTACAGGAGGTTGTCATTGATTCGCTCAATTACTGCCAGCAGGCAAAAGGACTAATAATCTTCGCATGGAGCCTGATGCCAAGTCACCTTCATCTTATTGCTGCTGCAAAAGGCAAGAATTCCTTATCAGATATTATGAGAGACTTCAAGAAACACACTTCAAAAAAATTGGTGAAGACTATTGAAGAAATTAATGAGAGCAGAAGCAGTTGGCTCATGAGCGCGTTTGAATTTGCAGGCAGGCCTGATCGTAAAATCAAAGACTTTAAAGTTTGGCAAGATGGTTTTCATCCTGAAGAATTGATTACAAATCGATTCATAGATCAGAAGCTGGATTACGTACATAATAATGCGGTTGTGGCAGGATTTGTAAATGAACCTCATCATTATGCATTGAGTTCGGCGATTGACTATGCAGGTGGCAAAGGAATAGTTGATATAACCTTTTTAGAATGATCAATGCGTTTAATGGATTACAAATCCAATGGCTCAACAGATCGGGATTGCAAATCCCGACCAACGGGGGGTTTGGTTCTGGCAAAAAATGAAAAGTGAAAATGCTTGCAAGAAGCTTGATAAATACATTCAGATTCGCGGAAATATTGCGCATAGACGCAAGCATCACGAGAAGATTAGTAAACATGCAGGGAGCGATTTTTTAAATCATGTGTTTTATTTATGTAAGAAAACCGATAATGAAATATCATCTCATCTAGAAATTGTAACTGGCATGCGACCCTGGCAATTAGTCAGCTAAGTCACGCCTCCCTCCCCTCTCGTCCTCGTCTGTGACGAGGATGCAATTGAAGCCGCATTTGTAATGCGAGTGTGTGAGCATTCCCGACCTGCTAAGAAATCAGATTTCAAAGCTGATCATTCAAAAAGTCCGGATTACAAATCCGGACTAGCGTGAGTTTCTTAATTTAATTTTTGGTTCCATCCCTTTTTAGTCGCCTGTTGAGTTCGGCTGATATCTCTTCCATTGTTTGCATCCATATCTGTCGCACCTGCTCTTTTTGTTCTTTTCTCAGCAAACTGTCGTCAACGAAGGTTTTGAACTCGTGGATTTCGCCTTCTTCATGATACTTGCCTAAACCAATGCCGCCAAGGAGCGAGCAGAAAAGCTGTTGCTTGCCCTCTTCCATTGGAAAATAACAGGGAAGCATGATGATGTTCTTCCTGAAAAAATGTTTTACCAGATCTTCAGGTTTTTCAATCGCTATTTTTCCTCGCTCTTTGTAACGCTTGAAGAAGTGAGTATTGAAATGCATTAGTCTTTCCGTGCCGAATCCAAAGAGGAAATGCGAAGCGGTGACACCCGTGTCATCATAAGAAACAAGATAGGGAATGGTGGTGATGTTGCCTTTTTTACATTCGATGGTAATGCGCCAGTTGTTTTTGCTTAGCGTAGTGCACATGATGGTTTCGGCAAAATCCTTTTTTCCGGTGCGCATCCATTTTGATCGGTAGGTTACTTCAATAGCTTTCAGCATGCCATTAATCTCACTCTCGTAATCGGCAACGAGCGCTTTCCTGATTTCCTGCAATTTCATTGACGGAACTATCATACCGTGCAAGTGATTTCAGGAAAGCTAATGTAAGGAATTGCGAATCCAATTAGTCCCCCCTCTCGTCCTCGTCTCCCGCTGAAATTGCGGGACAGGTGTGACGAGGATGCCATTATTCATCATTCCTCCGCAGTTGTGTCTCTCGAAGAGGATACGGCGTCGTTAATATGCGCCGTGTCGGCAACCTTCGGAAGCCAGACACGGCTACGGTGAAGCAGTAAAGTTTTGCGAACTATGTTGAAGGTCAGGGGATGAGCAACGGCAGTCAATGGATCTTCAAAGCAATACTTACAATAAATTTGTTCCAATGCCGATGTTGGCAGAAAAATAATTCAGTCCTCACATGGCTTCATCAGCAGTATCTGAAATGCGACCAATGCCTGCGCCCGTATTGAATGCACCACGTTTTGGGTTTGTCGTTGTGTCCTTAGTCATCCTGACCTCGCCTGCCTATTCGCAATCAGAGCAGCGGTTTCCTGATGTAGTTAGGGTAAAGGTTGAAGTGGCGGAGTCAGGCGTCTTCAATTTCGATGTTACCGTTTCTTCGCCGTACGATACTCCCTCCCGGTATGCTGACGGCTTCCGCGTTTCAACGATGGAAGGGAAGGTGCTTGGTGAACGGAAACTGATGCATGATCATCAAACCGAGCAACCGTTTACCCGTGATCTTTATTCGGTAAAGATTCCGGAAGGGATCAAAAAGGTGGTAGTGCAGGCCCGCGATCAGAAGTACGGCTACGGTGGAAAGACTGTCGAGGTCATGCTTCCGGGGCGGTGAGGCAATACCTTCCTCCCTCTTCCTCCCCAGCCGTGTCTCGCGCAGCGGACACGGCGCGAATAGTTCCGCCGTGCCGGCAACCTTCGGAAGCCAGACACGGCTACGGTGAAAAGAAATAATAGTCCTCAACTGCTGCTTGACCCCCCATCAAAACGGTAAAGTGCCCACTCTGAGGCGGCTATTACAAAACCACCGCTCTGCTGCTGTACGTGCTGAATCATGCCCTCCTCTGATTTGCCTCATGTATTATTGAATCTTTTAAGAGAAAACTTTGCACCGGTGATATCTCTCTGCATAATTCCCTCCGGGTTGCAGGGAATATGAACGCACGCGGAATATCAAACATTGGACACCATGGCATTTGAAATTGTTCTCAGTTTGCTCACCACACTCTCTCTGCTGGCTGCAGGAATTTTCGCCGGCTTGCAGATTCGCCAGTTAATGCGGCAACGGTCGCGGGAATACTCCATGCAGTTGCTGCATTCCTTTCAGACACCCGAGTTTCAGGAAGCCGTTACGATTGTGGCTGATATTCCTGAAGGCATGAGCAAGAAGGAGCTGGAGAATCATCTCGGAGCCAGGATGACTTCCATGCTCGTCATGTTCGGAACGTTTGAGGCGCTGGGAGTTCTGGTAAAAAGGGGTGAAATCTCTATTGACCTGGTGGAGGATTTTTTCAGTGGGGTGGTCATTCTCGCCTGGAGGAAGTTCAAAAATTACATTCTTGAACTACGGGAAAATGGCCACCGGCCAACTTATTACGAGTGGTTTCAATGGCTCGATGAACAAATTGAAAAGCGCGAAGCAAAGGAACCCGCCATTCCTGCACACCTTGCCTTTCGCGACTGGGAGAGCTGATTTCCCGTTTTGGAAATTCAGTTGCAGCGAATATTTGTGTGTCGCAGTTGCCGTCGTTTGAATCAGCAAGTACTCTTCCCCTGCAAGGGGAAGTCCGCGAAGGGGGATGGGGTGATTGACTTCACTTCGTGATTTCTTTATTGCAAAAAAATCATCCGTTTGCATCAAACAGATCCCTCACATCACCACCCTCCACTTTCATTTCATTAGTTTTGTGACTTCAAAAATTAAATTCTATGGATAAAGCGCAGCAATACACAGCAGCATTTACCAATTGGCTCTTCACATATGGACCCAAAATGCTGGGAGCGCTCATTGTCTTCGTCGTCGGTTTGTATCTGACCAACTGGATCGGAAGACTCGTCACGCGTGCGGTGAGCCGCAGAAACCTGGACGTATCTCTGCAATCATTCCTCGGAAGCATTGTGAGTGTCGGCCTGAAGATATTGCTGCTGATCACCGTCGCGGGCATGCTCGGTATTCAAACCACCTCGTTCGTTGCTGTGATTGGTGCGCTGGGTCTTGCGGTAGGTCTCGCATTGCAGGGTTCGCTCGCCAACTTTGCCGGCGGAGTTTTATTGCTCGTGTTTAAACCGTTCAAGGTCGGCGACCTCATTGAATCGAACGGTCAAACGGGCAATGTACAGTCCATTCAGATCTTCAATACCACCCTGCTTACACCCGAAAATAAAACGGTGATCCTGGCGAATGGAGCCGTGTCAAACAATACCATCATCAACTACAGCAAACACGGAAACCTGCGGGTGGACATTACTATGGCCATCGCTCCGGACGGTGACGTGGAAAAAGCACGCAGCGTGGCTCTGCAGACCATGCAATCAAACCGGTTTGTACTGAAAGAACCGGCACCTTCAGTGAATGTGATCAAAGTGGGTGATGGCATGATTACGCTGGCTATACGTCCTTATGCCACTCCGGCTGATTACTGGGATGCATTTTTTACTGTGCAGGAAGAAGTGCGAGCTGCCTTTGACAGGAATCAAATCGCGGGTCCCACACCTACGAGGATTATCATCAATAAACAGCCGGCTTAGGGTATTCACTGCAGAGTGCTCAGTAAACGCTCCGTCGATACATCATCCTCATGCTTTGAGGAGCCGGATTTAACATCCGGCATTGCTTCTTCTTGTGCTTAGCGGCTTTTGTAACCACATCCTGCCGGGATTCCTGCGTGGTATAAACGTATCTGTCCGATAAGATACGTGATAAATTTCACGAAGGCAATCCTGATTCATCATATTTTATATCCCAACGCCCTTAGAACTTCATGGAAAGTTTCTGCCATGAAGATGAAATTTCTTCCATTGCCGTCCTCACCTGGCAAACAGCAGGAGGACGGCTTTTTTCAAATGATACGCCTCCCGCTAATCCAGCCATTGAATTTTATAATAGGTAAAACCTGATCACCATGAAAAAGAACATCACCCGAATCAGCATCCTGTTGTTCCTGCTGCTTATTGCTCCGCGAGTTGCTTTTACGCAAATGGAATGGAAGCAGACATGCGGAATTGTGCAACCTCCGACAACACATCTGCTCAAGCCGGATACTACCGTTAACGGCGATTCTGTCATCATCATCCCAACGGTGTTCCACATACTCACAGAGGGTGGAGCAGAGAATGTTTCAAAGACTCAAATTTTTTACGCGTTGCAGTTTTTGAATCAGGACTTCAATCGCCAGAACCCTGACACGATTGGTATTCCAGAAGTATTTCAACAGTTGCGCGGTAATCCGAAGGTTGAGTTCCGGCTGGCGCGGCTCGATCCGCAAGGCAACTGCACCGATGGCATTGAAAGAATCTATACACCACTCACTGGTACTTATGATAACTTTCTTCAATTGCAGCCCAATTTTTCCTGGGACCACACGCGTTACCTCAACATCTATGTGATGAAGTGGATTGACTATCAAAATAGTCCCCTGTACACCGGGATCAGTTACCTTGCTCCTGTCGACAGTGGTCAAAATTTACCTGCACAATGGGATGCTTTAGCTGTCGTCTATGGGGAAGGTAATGACCTTCATGGGATACCCCCGGAATCTCCAAATCATCTACTCGGACATGAAATGGGACATTACCTTGGATTGCAGCACATCTTTGGTATTGGAGCAGGTTGCTTTGATGATGATTACGTTTTTGATACCCCGTTACAAGATTCACCCAGCAATGGCTGCCCTGATTTCCCTCACATCAGTTGTATCAATGGCCCTAATGGGGATATGTTCAACAACTTGATGGATTACTCTGCTTGCACCAGCATGTTCAGCGAAGGACAGGTGGATCGCATGAGAACGTGTCTTGCACAAAATGAATGGCGCACAGGATACTGGACACAGGCCAACCTTGCGGCAACAGGTGTTGATACTGAACTACCCGTTTGTGCCAATCCTCCTGTCGCTGATTTTGGTTATGGCAATTATGCCGGATGGTTGTGCGCGGGTCAACCGATTCAGTTTTACGAGGCGGCTTCTGTTAATGCCACCTCTTATCAATGGGAATTTTCCGGAGGCATTCCCTCAACATCATCAGATGCTTTCGCGTCAGTTGTTTTTGCTGATACCGGTTTGCATAGTGTGAGATTGGTCGCAGGCAACAGCTTTGGAATGGATACGATTGAGAAGATGATCAGGATTAAGCCGGCAGAAGTTTATTACACCTTCAACATAAATTCCATGACGGAATCGTTTGAAGATCCTGTATTCAATCAGCAGATTCCTCAATGGATTTTAGGAGGTAAAGAATGGTCGGTGACGAATCTTGCCGCATATTCCGGTGCTAATTCTATAAGGTTAGACAGTGGATTCAAATACTTCAGTGTTTTCTTCACTCATACTTTTGATCTGAGTCAAATTCCCGGCCCGGGACGTAAACTCGTGTTTCAGGTGGCATGTGGTTTAAGCAACGCGGGCTCCATTACCGGTGGTCTGCGTGTTACCTGGAAAAGGCCGTGTGTGTATGAACGCCAGATAATGTCAGGTGATAGCAACGGTGGTGCCGAATGCGGAGCTCTCCATGCAGGAGACGCATTACTGCCTGATGAATTAAAAACAGCCACAACCAATGCCGCTTTCATCCCGAACAGCAGCCAATGGAAAACAATCACGCTCGAGATACCGGATACACTCACAGGTGAAATTCAGATTGGTTTTGACTGGGGAAGTTTCACGGTGACTAATAAACTCAAAGGGCTCTACCTGGATGACATCAGGTTGATTTCCGGAAACACCGGCATTGCAGGTAATGCTTCGGGAATTCATTTGAACGTTTTTCCTAACCCTGGCTTTGAGTCAATCACTTTCGACCTCGGAAATTTTACTGCATCACAGCCGGAAATTTTCATTTACAACTCAACCGGGGTGGTGCTCAAACATTTCTCCTCACTGCATTCAACACTGCTTCAAATTCCTGTTGATGAAATCGGCAGTGATGGAATGTATTTCTATACAATGAGGACGAATGATCAGCAATTCTTGGCGGGGAAATTTATTATCCAACGATAGCATCGCTCATTAATTAGCATAACAAATGCTATTGCAAATGCTAATCTAGACGGCGCACCTTCTTCCTCCACATCTTCCATGGCATAATGCAACAGGCATTTCATTTCCGTAGCTTGCAGCAACAAATTTCTGAATCATGGCCTACAATGAACAGCTTGCCGACCGTACCAGAGAACTGATTGCCCTTACACATAAAAAAGTGGAAGAGAAAAAAATGTTCGGCGGACTGTGCTTTATGGTGAACGAAAAGATGTGTGTAGGCGTGGAGAAAGACCGCATGATGGTACGCTTCGATCCCGCAAGGGAAGACGAAGTGCTTCAGCAGGAAGGCGCTCAACCGATGAACTTCACAGGTAAAGTAATGAGGGGTTATGCCTTTGTGGATGCCTCTGCCCTTAAAACGAAAAAACAATTACAGTACTGGGTCACCCTCGCGCTGGAGTTCAACAAGAAAGCGAAAGCTTCTAAGAAACCTGCCAAGCGCGGCAGGTAACGCATGCGGACGCATAAATCAGAATAGGTGTTCCTGATACGCTCACTCAACAGGATAATGCAATAACCCGAACTGCCTATCTTTACTAAGTACTTCTTATGCCTGAAACAGCCACCATTTACATTCCCGATATCAGCGGCTTCACTGAATTCATCACAAAGACAGAAGTAGAACACAGTTCGCGTATCATTAATCAATTACTGGAGGCGATCATTCAGTCTATGTCCGGTGACTTTGTAGTTTCGGAAGTGGAAGGCGATGCAGTGCTTCTTTACAAAAAGGGAAATCCGCCCACCATGAAGGAGATGATTGAGCAAAGCACGAAAACCTTCAAGGCCTTTCATGGCGTGCTGAAAGAGAATGCAGGGTCGTCCCTCTGCCAGTGTAATGCCTGCACCGGTGCGCGCAACCTCACGCTCAAGTTTGTGCTCCACTACGGAACGATAGCAGAGATCAGTGTCTCCAATTTTCTGAAAGCATCCGGCGTGGATATGGTGATTGCGCATCGTCTTCTTAAAAACAGCGTGCCGCTGAACGAATACATTCTTGCATCCGCCAATTACGTGAAGCACGCTGATCATTCAGATTCAGATGCGGCGCTACGCTGGGTGGATGCCAAAGATGAATATCCATCCATCGGCGTGGTGGAATATCGCTTCGCTTCCCTGAGCCCGTTGAAAGGAGAGCTTGCCCCGTTGAGAGAACATCAGGGCGCGCCGCTCAGCTTTGATGCGAATGATACCGTGGAAACGTACATTGACATAAACTCCCATTTTATTGATGTGCATGAATGCCTGATTGATCTGAGTGTGCGTCATCATTTCGTGGAAGGAATCAGGCATACGCACGGTCCCGAAGTTCCCATGGTGAACTGCTGCTACTTCTGTGTTTTTGATGAAGGAAAGGCCGAAATCATTCCGCGGTATATTACCAAACAAGGTGAAGAGATCATTTATCAGGAGCAGGTAAACTTTCCGGAGCTTGATTTTTTCGCACTCTATGAATACAACGTGAAAGCGACCGGTACGAATAGCTGCCGGGTCACCTGGCGGGTTTCACCTCAGCCCAACCATCCATTTTCTGAAAACGCAAAAAAATTACTGATACATAACCTGCAAACCAATCCGCAGCGGCTGAAGGAATATTGCGAATCAAATTTCCCGGGACTGAAAGCTGTGGGCAAAGAATAGAATCCCCTGCCATCATGGCGCCTTCTTAGGCAGCCACATCACACCGGTAACGATGATGATGAGGTGAATGATGATAAACGGAATGTAATCAGCCGTGCTGTATCCGCGCGTCATCCAGATGGCATCGGCTGCAATGCCGCGGAATACTTCTGCAAAAATTACGGTGAGCATCAGCAGGCGGCTTTGTGCCGGCGTGTGCGATGCATATACGCACATGCCGCCGAGCACGCCGAATTCGAAAATGAAAACCATCCACGCATCAGAAAATGCCTTGAGCGTGTCATCATTTACCGGTGGCGGGAGCGTGCCACGGATGATGCTGTTGTCAAAAAACAAAGCATAAAGATTCATGCAAGTAAGCAGCAGGTAAAAAACACCGACGACGATGAGCCACCATTTTGTCTTTTTCATTTCCAATCAATTTTTTAAATCATTTGCAGGTCAGTGGCAACACATGCAGGTTATCCCGGCAACCCGTACTTCATTCGCGTTTGTTTGATGTGTTCATTTTGAAACAGTCCAATACCGGCAAAACTCCCATAGAGTTGCAAGGCAAAGAGGGAACGGGCGGCAATGGCTTCATCAAAAAGTTTTCTGAACCGCTCTTCCTCTCCACAGGCCAGGCACACGATGGAAAGAAGCATTCCCGTTTCGGGATCGGGTGAAGCGGCATAAAATGCTTCGAACTTCTGAAGTATTTCGCGCAGCTTCTCCCCGTTCGCCTGTATGCTGTAAACAAAAGTGAGCCCGAGCAACACATAAGGGTGATCGCCGGCCAGTTTGTGATTTCCCTCAATGATGCGGGCAGCGGTTTCAATATCACCTTCGCCGAGACTTACATAGGCGATCATTTGCTTGGCCAGGAAGTTATTCGGATTCAACTCCAGTGAACGGTTGAGATACGTTTGTGCCATCGTGAAGTCGGTCAGCCCCAGCAACGCTCTGCCCGCTTCGGCAAGCGTTCTTGGATTCATGGGGTCCACGTCCACCATGCGCTGCGCCATCACCTTCGTTTGATCAAACTGAAGCATCAGGTTGTAGTACTCGCACAGCCAGAAATAAGTGAGCGGTTCGCTGGGATTAATTGATATGGCCTGTTGCAGCAAATCAAAAGCTCCCTGCCAATCCCACTGGTTGAACTTCATCATAGCCATGGCAGTAAGGGCTTTGGGGTTGCGCGGTTGTGCGCGCATGGCTTCCTGAGCGTGATAAGCAAATCGTTTCTTCGATTCCTGGGGAGATATGTCGGGAACCAATCCGGGAAAAACATAAATGTTTGCCAGCACGGCATGCGCATTGGCAAAGTCAGGATCCATCTCCACGGCTTCATGAAGTAATTGGATCGCCTGTGCTTTCACTTCCGGGTTGATATTGTCCCAGTCGTAAGCGCCTTTGAGATACTTCTTGTATGCTTCGAGATTCTGGGTGGGGGCTTCGGCAATTTCTGAAGTGTGTTGCTGTTCGCTCAGATTTGTTCTCAGCTTGTTGGCAATGGCGCGAGCAATTTCATCCTGCACATCAAAAATATCTTCGAGCATTCTGTCGTACGTCGCACTCCAAAAGTGATAACCATCGGCGGCATTGATCAACTGCGCCGTCACGCGGATTTTATTTCCCGCTTTGCGCACGCTGCCTTCAATCACTTTCTGCACGTTGAGTTTGGCCGCAATCTCCCGCACATCTTCATTCTTCCCTTTAAAAGCGAATGCCGAAGTACGCGAGGTCACCTGCAGGCCATCAACTTGTGCGAGCACATTGATGAGTTCTTCCGTCATGCCGTCGCAGAAGAATTCATTTTCCGGATCAGAACTCAATGAAGCGAAAGGAAGCACCGCAATTCCGTTGAGCGTAGTTTTCGTTTTGCCTTTCAGATCTTCTCTCGAAGGAATCACCAGCCCGGGATTGGTGATGGCATACACCTGCATCGGCTGCTTCACATTTTTCAGTTCGAAATAGCCGAGGGCTTTGGTGGAAATGCCTTCCGTGTTCTTCACTTCATCAAAGAGTTTTTCTGAAATGAAAACACCGCCGGGCGTGGCCAGTGATTCAATGCGCGAAGCCACGTTCACGCTGTCGCCATAGATACCGTTTTCATCCGTCATCACATCGCCGGTGTGGATGCCAATGCGCACATCAATTTTGGGTTCGGAAAGAAACTGCGTCTGCATTTCAATGGCAGCACGCACGGCACTGAGTCCACTGGTGAACAAACTCATGGTTCCGTCGCCATAGTACTGCAGCAACTTGCCATCGTATTTGGCCAGTGCATCTTCGAAAATTTTTTTCGAACGGTCGCGCTTCTGAATGGCCAGCGTTTCATTCTGCTGCATCAAGGCGGTGTAACCGACCATATCGGTGAACATGATGGCTGCGAGTTGGCGGGTCGTTCCCATTTATGCAAGAAGTGTTAATTCAGTGAACCCGCCTTCGTTCCTCCGGCGGATAAGCATGATGGCGGCGAGCTGACGGGTGACGGACATGGCTGAAAGTTACAAGATGAACAATGGGGAAGTAACAATTTCTATCAGCTAAAAAAATCCTTAATATCTACTAGCCGGCTTGGGAATCGGCGTTCCTGATCTGGTCGCCTTTCACCGGCAGTCCCAGTTTCCTCCTTGATTCCTGCACGTGGTTATCAAACCAGGCATCTCGCATAAATTCACTGTCATACGTCTGCAACAGGTACAGTGATTTCTTCTGCATGCCTTCATCGTAGTATGTATAAAATTTTCCCATTTCACCGGCCAGTAAGGCACAGAGAGCCAATACAAATTCCAGGTTTGACGACGACTTCTCATTGTGCATTCTTTCAAACTTTTCCAAAAACTCCCTGGCCTTGTCTGTTTCTCCCCGGCGGTTTCGTACATAAGCCAGGGCCAGCAACACAAACGGCAAATCGCCGGCTAACCCGCGGCTATCCTCCGCCATCTGCAACGCCTGATCGTATTCACCTTTCTGGGTTAGTGCCAGTACTTTGGCGTTGCGTGAAACGAGACTGAGTGAATCTACCTGAAGGGCGGTATCTGCTGCTCTCATCGCTTCATCAACATGCCCGAGAAATGCATAGTACCGGGCTGCCTGACCCACGGTAACAGCAGAAAGCGGATCCAGCCGCAGCATCAGCCCGGCATCTTCCAATATGGATTCCTCCTCCATGAAAATAATGTTGTATTCGCAAAAAAGATGCAGCACCTGTGGATTGTTCGGGTTCAGTTGCCTGGCCTTTTTCATGAGCAACCGGCACTCATCAAATTCCCAGGCATGCAGCTTGAGCATGCTGATGGCCGTCAGCGCATTTGTATTCTGCGGATCGAGTTCCATTGCCCGCGCCGCATACGTGCGCGCTCTTTCCATGGACTCAGCCACCGGCGCCTGTCCCGATTGAGCAAAGAAGGAGTGAATGTATGAAAGCAGGGCCCAGGCATCGGCCATGCCGGCATCCAACTCCGTCACTTCCTGAAGCAGTTCAATGGCGCGTTTCCGGTCTTCCAGCGAGGTGCGGTTGAAGAACTGCACGGCCTGCAGGTACTTTTTGTATGCTTCGAGATTTTGTGTGGAAGCTTTTGCCAGTTGTGACGTATGCTGTGCGGCATTCAGATTCTCGCGCATCTTGTTGGCGATGGCTCTTGCAATATCATCCTGCACGGCGAAGATGTCTTCAAGGGAACGATCATACGTCTCACTCCAGAGGTGATAGCCGTCCGCTGCATTGATGAGCTGGGCGGTGATGCGCACCTTGTTGCCTGCTTTGCGCACGCTGCCCTCCAGTATTTTCTGCACGTTCAGTTTGGCGGCGATCTCCCTCACATCTTCGTTCTTTCCTTTGAAGGCGAAAGAAGAGGTCCGTGATGTGACCTGCAGTCCGTCCACTTTCGCCAGCACATTCAGCAACTCTTCGGTGATGCCATCGCAGAAAAATTCATTTTCCGGATCAGAACTGAGTGATGAAAAAGGCAGCACGGCAATCGAATTCAGCGTCTGCTTCACCTTGCCCTTCACTTCTTCCCTTGACGGAACCACGATGCCCGGGGCAGAAACCGCATACACATTCACCGGTTGCAACACATTCTTCAACTCAAAATAGCCGAGCGGTTTTGCCTCTATGCTTTGGTTGCGGATTTCTTCATGCAGCTTTTCGGAGATGAACACCGCGCCCGGCGTGGCCAGCGACTCGATGCGTGATGCGATATTCACACTGTCGCCGTAAATTCCGGTTTCATCAAACATCACATCGCCGAGGTGCATGCCGATGCGCATGTCAATCACTTCGCTCTGCCGGTTGAGGGTTTGAATCTCAATCGCACACCGTACGGCTTCCAGCGCACTGGTGAAAATGCTGAGCGAGCCATCGCCGTAGTTCATCAGCAACTTGCCCTGATGTGCCGAAAGACTGTTTTCAAAAATCCTGTAGCTTCTGTCTTTTACCTGCTTGGCGAGTGTTTCATTCTGCTGCATCAATGCCGTATAGCCCACCATATCGGTGAACATGATCGCAGCGAGTTGACGGGTGGCGGGCATTTGCGAGAATTCAATTCAAAGATTCATTTTCTTTTTCGCTTCACCATACCGGGGATCGGATCTCAATCCCTCATACACCGGAGAGCTGATCATGTAAGGTATCATTTCTTCACGCTTATCAATTGACTTGAAAAGATATTCGAAACACTTTTCATTGTCACCGATACCATGCCACGCCAGACAGAGATCTGAGTATTTGGCTACCTCAGGATGCAGGCGCTGAAATTCTTCGAGCTGCTTCATCAGGCCCACGGCTTCTTCCTTCTTTCCAAGTTTCCCCGTGCCATAAACAAGATACGATAATGATAGCGCAGAACCGCCAGACATTTCATTGGATTGCTTAATTACCTGATACGCCTCGTTCCAGTTTCCCTTCAGGCCAATCGAAAATCCTTTGATGGCAAGCGCATACCAGTTGCCGGGTGTTACTTCAAGTTGCATGTCTGACAGGCGTATCACATCATCATACCGTTCTTCATAAAAATAGGCGATACCCAGCGAGCGCGCCACTGACATGGATAGGGGATCTTGCTGCCAGGCCTTTTCAAAAGCCATCACTGAATTTTCGGGCTCGTTTATGATCAGGTAATAATAGCCGAGTACCCAATAGGCCTCTGCTGCTCCGGGGTTGAGTTCCATAGCCCTCATCAACGAGCGGTAAGCATCCTGCCATTTCCATTCAAAGAACAAGTAGGCAATGCTGCGTGCCACATGAGCCTGGGCGAGGGACGGATCCAATTCGAGCGCGCGGTTGCTGTACTCCACCACGCGCGCATACGCTTCAGGTCCCGGTATGGCGCCCACACTTCCCAGCATGGCATAAATACCGGCCAACATCGGAAGCGGCAATGCGAAATGAGGATCAAGGGCGATGGCTTGTTCATAACATTCAATCGCCCGGTACATTTCTTCCGGCGTCTCTTTGTTCTGAAAGAATTTTCCTTTCAGAAATAGCGAATAGGCCTCAAGATTCAGCGTGCCGGTTTTCACGAGTGGTTCATTCTTCTGTGATAGGAAGAGTTTTGCCCGCAATTTATTTGCGATGATCCTGCTGATTTCATCCTGTACCTCAAAAATGTCAGTGAGGTCGCGGTCATACGTTTCGCTCCAGATATGAAAGCCGTCAGCGGCATTGATCAGCTGCGCGGTGATGCGCACTCGGTTACCGGCCCGCCGCACGCTACCTTCAAGAATCTTATCGACGTTTAAACGAGAAGCGATGTCACGAATGTCCTGTTGCTTGCCTTTGAATGCAAATGAGGATGTGCGTGACGTGACCCGTAAACCTTCCACCGCCGTAAGTGCATTCAATAATTCTTCAGTGATTCCGTCGCTGAAATATTCATTGTCCGCTTCACCACTGAGGTTAGTGAAGGGAAGCACGGCCAGCGAATTGACGGGCTGTTTCGTTTTACCCTCTATCTCGTGGCGTGACGGAACAGCCAATCCTTCATTCGCAATGGCGAAAACGCGGAGGGGTTGTTGCACATTTTTCACTTCAAAAAATCCGACCTCGTGCGTGAGAATGTTTTTCTGGTTGCGGATGTCGTCATACACTTTTTCAGAAATGAAAATGCCGCCGGGAACAGCCAACGTTTCAATGCGCGAAGCCACATTCACCCCATCGCCGTAGATACCGCTTTCATCAAACACCACATCGCCGCTATGAATGCCGATGCGCAATTCCACCCGTGGTGACTTCATCAGTTCCTGCTGAATGCTGATGGCGCAGTTCACTGAATCGAGCGTTGAGTTGAAAATGCTCAGTGTACCGTCTCCGTAGTATTGCAAAATGCGCCCGTGAAACTGCTCTACGAATTTGTCAAAGGCCTGCTTGTGCCGCAATTGATTGGCGCGCGCCAGCGCCTCATCAGTTTGCATGAGTGCGGTGTAACCCACCATATCGGTGAACATGATTGCGGCGAGTTGCCTGGTCGTTCCCATCTAATAAAGAAATGCTTTTTCGGTGAACCCGCCTTCGTTCCACCAATGGGCAGTCATGATGCCAGCAAATTGCCTGGTGATCAGTAGCGGTTCGATGATGCAAAGAAAAGAAAGCGCCATGGCACTACTCTTAGTTATTTCCTGCGCGCTCCGCTGCGTCTTTTTTGCCGGATCCGCTGCGCGCGGGAATGAATCAGGCAGCTTAAAATCAAAACGAGAACTGAAGCGTCACCGCATTTGCCTATTGCCTGTTTCAATTCATCGACCAGTCAGAACTATTACCCGCAGCTTTATGGAGTTTTGCATACATTTCGAGACTTTATAGCACCAAACCAACGAACCAAAGCACCCCGTAAAACAGGTACGCCTGATCTGTTTTACCCAAGCCCTATCTGTTGAATCAAAATGCCATTGACATGACTGAAGAAGCCGCACGAATAGCAGAACTCGAAAAACTTTTGGCCAAACAAACGGCGCTGTTAAATCATCGCGACGAAGAATTGGCTGTGATCAAGAGTGTGCAGGAGGCCCTTGTAAGGGAAATGGATATGCAGAGCATTTATGAACTGGTGGGCGAAAAAATCAGGGAAATATTCAGCGCGCAGGTTATTGATATCGTAACATATGACAAGAAGGCCAATTTGCTTCACGACAAATACGCTTACGAAAAAGGAGACCGGACCCTGGTAGGAACCTGGGAACCTACCGGGTTCAGAAAACATGTTGCTGAAACCGGCCAACTCCTCGTCATCAATAAAAATCTTGAAAAGAAAGCGGCTGAATTCAATAGCAAATTATTGAGTGGTGAAATGCCTAAATCGGCTGTT
The DNA here is from genome assembly GCA_018267315.1 of Bacteroidota bacterium. GTDB lineage: Bacteria > Bacteroidota > Bacteroidia > Chitinophagales > UBA10324 > JAFDYS01. The sequence continues at coordinate 30,588 of JAFDYS010000035.1, forward strand.
TTTGTGCCGCTCATTTCCGGAACGGCAGTAAAAGGAATGATCAGTCTGCAGAACCTGGATCACGAAGATGCCTTCCCGGATTCTGATGTAAACCTGCTCGTCACACTTGCCAACAGCATGACTGTCGCGCTGGAAAGCGCGCGGCGCTTCGATGAAACCAACCGCCTGCTGAAAGAAACCGAGCAGCGCAACGCCGAGCTCGCCGTAATCAACAGCGTGCAGGAAAGTCTGGTGGCGCGAATGAATATTGAAGGGATCTATGAACTGGTTGGTGAAAAAATCAGGGAGATTTTTGATGCGCAGGTGATTGACATCGTGATGTACGACAAGAGCGTCAACCTGATCACCGACCGGTATTCCTACGAAAAAGGTGACCGCACCTTACTGGGACCCCGCGAGCCGAAAGGATTCCGGCGGCACGTGATTGAAACCGGTCAGTTGCTTGTGCATAATGAAAACGTGGCGCAGGCCATACGGGACTTCAATAACGAAGTGCTCATCGGGGCCGCCCCCAAGTCGCAGGTATATGTGCCCATGATTGCCGGCGGAGAGGTGAAGGGAGTGATCAGCTTGCAGAATCTCGATCACGAGCACGCATTCTCACCTTCCGATGTGAACCTGATTACCACGCTGGCAAACAGCATGAGCGTGGCTTTGGAAAGCGCCCGCCTCTTTGACGAAACGAGTCGCCTGCTGAAGGAAACGGAACAGCGAAATGCCGAGCTGGCGGTGATCAACAGCGTACAGGAAAGCCTGGTGGCTAAGAGAGACATGCAGGGGATTTATGAACTGGTGGGAGAAAAGATCCGTGAAATTTTTGACGCACAGGTCATTGATATCGTCACCTTCGACAAGCGCTCCAATCTCATCAGAGATGTTTATGCCAATGAGAAAGGCGACCGGACCCTCCTCGGGCCACGTGAACCGAAAGGATTCAGGAAGCATGTAATCCACACGCGACAGGTACTCCTGCACAATGAAAACGTCGAGCGCGCCATGCGTGAATTCGGCAATGAAATTCTCATAGGGGAAAGCCCCAAATCTCAGGTGTACGTTCCACTGATTGCCGGCAATGAAGTAAAGGGAATCATCAGCCTTCAGAATCTGGATCATGAGCATGCCTTCTCCGAATCGCACGTGAGTCTGCTCACCACGTTGGCAAACAGCATGAGTGTAGCGCTGGAAAGCGCCCGCCTTTTTGATGAAACAAATCGCCTGCTCAAAGAAACCGAGCAGCGAACAGCCGAACTGTCAGTGATAAACAGCGTACAGGAAGGGCTGGCGAAAGAACTCGACATCCAGGGCATTTATGAATTGGTGGGAGAAAAGATGCGACAGATTTTCAACGCACAGGTGATTGACATCGTTACCTATGATAAAACCACCAATCTCATTGAGGATCGTTATACCTACGAGAAAGGTGACCGCGCCTTGCTGGCTCCCCGCCCGCTGAAAGGATTCCGCAAGCATGTGATTGAAACGGGAAAAACACTCGTCATTAACCGGGATCTTGATTCTCAAAGAGCCAAATACGACCAGTCCGTTATTGTAGGTAAGGGCGCAAAATCACTGGTGATGGTTCCCATGATCGCGGGTGGTGAGGCAACAGGTGTTATCAGTCTGCAGAACCTCGATCAGGAGCATGCTTTCCCTGATTCCGATGTGAACCTTCTCACCACGCTTGCAAACAGCATGAGTGTGGCGCTTCAAAATGCAAGACTGTTTGATGAAACCACCCGGCTGCTGAAAGAAACCGAACAGCGCACAGCAGAGCTGGCGGTCATTAACAGCGTGCAGGAAGGGCTGGCAAAAGAACTCGATATGCAGGCCATCTACGATCTCGTGGGAAACAAGATCAGAGATGTATTCAGCGCGCAGGTTGTCATCATTGCTGACCTTAACCAGGATACCAAAACGGAACATTTCAAGTACCTCATCGAAAAAGGAGAGCGTTATTACCTGGAGCCCCGGCCTTATGACAAACTGAGGCAACACCTGATTGACACGAGGGAGAAAATTCTGATCAGCTCCGATTTCACACGGGCAGCGGAAGAATTTGGCATGAAGGTGCTGCCCGGAACAGAGCTTCCAAAATCACTGCTGTTCGTTCCGCTGATTTCAGGAGAGAAAGTGAAAAGTTATGTGAGTCTTCAGAACGTTGATAACGAGCACGCATTTAACGAGTCCGACGTTCGGTTGCTGGAAACCCTGGCAAACAGCATGAGCGTGGCGCTGGAGAATGCACGGTTGTTTGATGAAACGACACGACTGCTCAAAGAAACGGAGCAACGCACCGCGGAACTTGCCGTCATCAACAGTGTGCAGGAAGGACTGGCGAAAGAGTTGCACATTGATGCCATCTACAATCTTGTAGGCGAGAAGCTGAGCGAAGTCATGAATACGCTCGACATTGACATCCGGATTTTCTCTCCTGATACCAATCAGACCTTCTATCCTTTCATGATCGATCACGGCGTCCGGATGCAGATTCCACCCCAGCCCATGGGCGGTATTGCGAAGCACGTTTATGAGACGGGAAAGACGCTGCTGATTAATGAAAAATTGGCCGAGCGCATGGCTGAACTCGGGTCGCAGCTGATACCCGGGACGCAGATGGAAAAATCATATCTCGCCGTTCCGATCATGGCGGGTGCAGAGGTGATGGGCATGGTGAGCATCAGCAATTATCTCGAAGAGCATGCCTTCACTGATGCCGAAGTGCGGCTGCTGCAGACGGTGGTATCGGCCATGAGCGTAGCACTGAAGAATGCAAAGCTCTTTGATGAAACGAACCGGTTGCTGAAGGAAACAGAAGAGCGCAACGCAGAACTTGCCGTAATCACCAGCGTGCAGCAGGGTCTGGCATCCAAGCTCGAGTTTCAGTCCATCATTGATTTGATCGGCGATAAAGTGACGGAGATTTTCAACGCGCAGGCCACGTTGATTTCACTATACGATCCATCCACCCGGGAAATCAACCACCGTTACCTGAAAGAGCGCGGGCAAAGATTGTTCGTCAATAAACCGGTTAGGATTGACCGCTTCCGGCAGCGCGTCGTGGAAACCCGTCAACCGTGGCTCATCAATCAGAATTACCGGCAGATCGCCATGAAGTTGGGTGAAGAAACGGTGCTGGAAGGCGAAGAGCCCAAGTCGCTGCTGTTTGTTCCCATGATTGTGGGTGATGAAGTAACCGGTACCATCAGTCTTCAGAATCTCGATATTGAAGACGCCTTCAGCCCTGCCGACGTGCGGCTGCTGCAAACGATTGCCAACAGCATGAGCGTGGCCCTGGAGAATGCGCGCTTGTTTGACGAAACCCAGCGGCTGCTGAAAGAAACAGAACAGCGCTCGTCAGAACTGTCAGTCATCAACAGCGTGCAGGAAGGCCTCGTGCGGGAGATGGACATGCAGGCCATCTACAATCTGGTGGGCAACCGCATTTACCAGTTGTTCGACACACAGTCCGTAGTGATCCGCACGTTTGATTACGAATCAGGAAATGAACACTGGCGCTATGCCATTGAAAAAGGAGAACGCATTTATATTGAACCGCGGCCGTTAATCTGGGCCAATAAGCGACTCATTGAAACCAAACAGCCCGTGGTCATCAATGAAAATTATCTGGAGACAGCGAAGAAATACGGAGGCACCGGCGTGAGCAAGGGGCTGCCACCTAAGTCGGCCATGTTCGTCCCCATGATTGTGGGCGACATGGTCAAGGGTTCGGTGAGTTTGCAGAACGTGGATCGTGAAAATGCCTTTACCGAATCAGACCTCCGCCTGCTTACCACGTTGGCCAACAGCATGAGCGTGGCGCTGGAAAACGCCCGCCTCTTTGATGAAACCTCTCACCTGCTCGCTGAAGCCAAACAGCGCGCATCGGAATTGGGCACAGTAAACAATATCAGCAGAGCACTTGCTTCACAACTCGATCCGGACGAACTGATAGAGATTGTAGGCGATCAGCTGAAAGAGTTGTTCAATGCCAACATCGTCTATCTCGCCCTACTTAACAAGAAAACCAACATGATTCATTTCCCTTACCAGTATGGTGATGACAACATTCCCATGAAATTAGGTGAGGGACTCACTTCCCGGATCATTCTAAGCAAAGAACCACTTCTCATTAATAAAGATGTGCAGGAAATGCGGGCTAAGCTGGGCGTACAAAAAATGGGAGTGCCCGCGGCTTCCTACCTCGGTGTGCCCATTCCGGTGGGCGATGAAATCATCGGTGTACTCAGCGTGCAGAGTACGGAAGAGGAAAACAAATTCAACGAAAATGATCTGCGGTTGCTGACGACCATCGCATCCTCAGTAGGCGTGGCGCTGAGCAATGCGCGGCTCTTCGAAGAGGCCCAGAAATCAAAGATGGAAGCAGAAGCAGCGAGCAAAGCGGCCGAAAAAGCGAATGAAGCCAAGAGTGCATTCCTTTCCACCGTTAGCCATGAGCTGAGAACGCCGCTCACCTCGGTGCTTGGCTTCACCAAAATCATCAGGAAAAGGTTGGATGATAAAATCTTTCCTGCCGTGAGTCAGAGTGATCCCAAAATTGTAAAAGTGATCAGCCAGATTTCTGAAAACCTCAACGTGGTGATTTCAGAAGGCGAGCGCCTGACCAACCTGATCAACGATGTGCTCGATCTCGCAAAAATTGAAGCAGGCAAAATGGAGTGGAATCTCGAAAGCGTTTCCATCAATGAAATTGCCGAGCGCGCCCTGGCAGCCACCACTGCATTGTTTGAGCAGAAACACTTAAAGCTGATCCGCCATATTGATGCTGATCTGCCGAACATTTCCGGCGACCGCGACAAACTCATACAGGTGATCATCAACCTTATTTCCAATGCGGTGAAGTTTACTGACAAGGGATCAGTCACCTGCCGGGTTACCCGTGAAAAGAATGAACTCGTGGTAAGTGTGTCCGACACCGGAATCGGCATTGCACCCGAAGATTACGCAGCCGTGTTTGAACAATTCAAGCAGGTGGGCACTGATACATTGACCGACAAACCCAAAGGGACGGGGCTCGGGCTTCCGATCTGCAAAGAAATCGTAGAACATCACGGCGGACGCATCTGGCTGCAAAGTGAAGTGGGCAAAGGCAGCACGTTTTCATTTGCCTTGCCGATTGAAAAATCAGCGGCGCGGCCCGTGCATCTCGATCAGCTGCTAAGTCAGCTGAAAGAACAGGTTGCGTTTTCGAAACTGAATCTGAAAGGCAAGGAAGCCACCATCCTCATCGTGGATGACGATGACTCCATCCGCTCTCTGTTGTATCAGGAACTCAGCGATGCCGGCTACCTGATTGAACAGGCCGCAAACGGAAAAGAAGCGTTGGCCCGCGTGAGAGCCAATCGGCCCGATCTCATCATTCTCGACGTGATGATGCCCGAGATGAATGGTTTTGATGTGGCGGCCGTGCTGAAGAATGATCCGCAAACCATGGACATTCCCATCATCGTATTGTCTATCGTGCAGGATCGCGCGCGCGGGTTTCGGATCGGGGTGGACCGCTATCTCACCAAGCCCATTGACACAGGCGTGCTCTTCTCCGAAATCGGCAGCTTGCTGGAGCAGGGTAAATCGAAAAAAAAGGTGATGATTGTAGATCAGGACTCAGGCACGGTGAGCACGCTTACTGAAGTGCTCAAAACCAAAGGATATGTAGTGATGGAATCAGACGGCAAAGAGCTCGTTGAAAAAGCGATTGCCAACCAGCCGGATATCATCATCATCAACTCTGTCCTGAGCGGTAAGCAGGATATTGTTCAAACCCTGCGCTTTGAAAAAGGATTGGAGAATGTTGTATTTCTGGTTTATCAATAGAAAACTTTTAAAAGGGATAAGTAAAAAATGGATAAGAAGATTCTGATCGTAGATGATGAGGCGCACATCCGCATGCTGATAGAGCAAACGCTGGAAGAACTGGAAGACGAAGGCGTGGAATTTCTGACGGCTGACAACGGTGCATCTGCGCTGGAAATCATTCAGGAAGAAAAACCCAGTCTCGTTTTTCTCGATGTGATGATGCCCAAGATGAATGGCATGGATGTTTGCCAGAAAGTGAAAAAAGAACTGAGCATGCAGGAAGTGTTCATCATTCTGCTCACCGCTAAAGGACAGGAACTCGACCGGCAGCGCGGGCAGGAAGTGGGAGCCGATGTTTACATGACCAAACCGTTTGATCCGGAAGTATTGCTGCAAAAGGCACGTCAGGTACTGGGTATTGCCTGATCATGGTTCCGGTTGGGCTGCATCAATGATTCCATCTGTACGCAATTCAACAAGAGATTGTCCGCATGTCACAAGCCACATTAAAGTCACTGTTCGGAAAACGCAGCGAGGTATCTGTATGGCTGCAATCGCTGATGCATGCTATGAACATGGAAATTTGTGTAGAGGACGATCAGCACCGGGTTTTGTTCGGTACGTCAGCTGCATCACTGCAGACCACTGAGCCGGTTATACTGGCGGGCGAAGTGGTGGGCTGGGTAAAAGGTGAGCGCCATGCAGCCCTCGTGGCACAGTGGCTTTCCATCATGATTCAAAAAGAAGCCGAAAAGAAAAAACTCGGAACGGAAGTATTGGGCATGTACCAGGAACTGAATGTCATTTTCAATTTTTCGGAAAAGCTGGCCGAAACAATCGATCCGGATGTGATCGCCAAGATCACGCTGGAACAGGCCATGCATTCCATTCCGTCGCACAGCGGCGTCATCGTGCTGTGGAATGCGGAAAGCAATCAACTTATGATTCCTGCTGCTTCCGGTGAACCGCTGTTTAATGAAACTGTGCTTCGCGCCAATGCGGGACTATTGCTCAAGATCGGGCTAAGCGGCAATTCAGAAATCATGAATGACCTCTCACCGCTGAAGAAGAATGAGATCATCAACGAAGAGGTGCAATCGGTCATTTACGCAGCCATGAAAGTGAAACACCGCATTATGGGCGCCGTGATTCTTGCCCGAAGAAAAGCCGAGCAGTATACGGCCGCCCATTTGAAGCTGCTGGTCACACTCGCACTGCAATCTTCCTCCGCCATTGAGAGCGCCCTGCTCTATGAAAAGAATATCCGCGAAGTGCGGGAACGGGAAGAAGCCATTCTCCGCATTCATGAGGTCACCCAAAAATTCGTTCCGCATGAGTTCATTCATTCCCTTGGCAAAGAAGTGCTCACGGAAGTGAAGCTCGGCGATCAGGTGGAAAAAATTGTGACCGTGCTGTTTTCTGACATCCGGAATTACACCACGCTCTCTGAAAGCATGACGCCTGAAGAAAATTTCAGCTTCGTTTCTTCATTCAATGAACGCATGGGGCCCATCATCCGAAAGCACAACGGATTCATCAACCAATATCTCGGTGATGCCATCATGGCCATTTTTCCGGATCAACCGGGCGATGGCTTGGCCGCCGCAGTGGAAATGCAGCATGCCGTGCAGGAATTCAATAAAGAACGTCAGCTGCGTCACCAGGCCTCCATACAAATTGGTGTGGGGGTGCACACGGGTCCGCTCATCATGGGCATCACCGGCGATGAAAAACGAATGGACGCCACCACCATTTCTGATACGGTGAACACGGCATCACGACTGGAAAGTCTCACCAAATATTACAAGGCAAGCATCATCCTGAGTGATGAAACGCTGCGGCAAATTGATCGCAGTCCGGATTTTCGTATGCGCAGTTTGGGCAAGGTGCAGGTGAAAGGGAAACTGGCCCCTGTGGGAATTTACGAATGCTTCAGCGGCAATAAAGAAAGCGATGTGGCTAAAAAGGAAAAGACACTGACTGCATTTAATGAGGGCTTGTCGGCCTATCTCAGCAAATCGTTTTCCGATGCCATTAGGGCATTTAGCGAAGTCATTGCATTCCATCCTGAGGACCTCACTGCTAAATTCTTTATTGAAAAAGCCATCGCGTATATCGAGCACGGCGTTCCGGAAGAATGGGCCGGGGTGGAGGAAATGATATACAAGTAACTGCATAAACTGCTCCCTGAAAATTGAGGTACGGCATAGTGCCATGATTCACCGGAAAAGATACCTGCATCAAATTTCACCCGCGGCCTTCCTGCACAGTTATAGCGCATAATTCCATTTTTTCTTCTTTTCCCTTTAGACGCATCGGCCCCATTTTCTCGATCATTAAATGCCGGGTATCATTGAGTGCCCCTATCAACTCAGCCGAAACCAAGAGACTGCGCTTCAACACCGAACACGCCGACCTGATGCGGGCTGCCGTGTTGATGGTGTCGCCAAGAAAAGCGATCTCACGCTTAACATCGCCTATTTCACCCACCACCACGTGACCCAAATGAATGCCTGCTTTGAATGATGGAATATAGCCGTACCCGACTTCAAACTTTGGCGCCCCGTCCGTCAGCAGTTTGCGGATATCAAAGAAGCAACGGACACAATGCTCATGCATAATCCCCGGCTTCTCCCGCCACGTAATCACCATCTCATCACCTACGTATTGATAAATCTCCCCTTTGTTTGCGATGATGGCCGGCGTGACTCTGAAAAATGTCTCATTGATGAAACGGTGATATTTTTCTGCGCCCAGTTTTTCGGCGATGGTGGTGGAATCATTCAGATCCAGAAACATGATGATCCGTTTCTCCGTCACCGGGCGGTGATATTTTCCAAAAATGTAGCTGCGGAATACATTCCCGCCCATGATCCGTGAAATCTGTCTCGCAAAATTGATGTACACCATCAGCAGCAACCCGAATAGCAGGTCTTTTGTAAAATCTCCGCCGGTGAAGTAGTCCCTGATGTTACTATGCTGAAACGATTCACTGAAGGTGCATCCCGTCATCCATTGTTCATGCATTCCTACGATCCAGAAAATGCATCCACCCACCAGCAGAAAGTAGAACATGGTGCGCGCACCAAGCAGTGCACTGAAACTCCAGCGCTGACCCCGCTTGTTAAAAAAGAACTGCTCCATCGCTGTTCCGGAAAAGCCCACTACGCTTCCCCAGATGAGCCCGATGAAGATGGTGTGAATGTGAAAATGCATGAGGGACGAAACGAAAGCAATGGACGCCACGGCAAGACTTGAGGAGGTGAGCAGGGCGGATCGGAGATATTTTACTGCAGGACTGTTTCCATTCATGGAATGAAAGTAATAAGCAGTTCGACGCCGATGGCCTGCCCCTTGGCATCCGTCAGGCAGCAACACGATAAAAATCATTCCCTGTCTCGCCGGCTGCAGCTACTTTTATTGCACATTCTCAGAAACATGATAACAGCACCGGCGAAAGCAACGCATGAGGAATATTTCTTAAAATTTCGGCAGCACATCATCGGTTACGATTGGATGTTTGAAACCCCCTATGGAAAAAAGAAGTTGATCTATGCTGACTGGATTGCCAGCGGCCGTCTGTATCGTCCGATCGAAGAAAGGATGATCAATGAATTTGGCCCGATGCTCGGCAACACGCACACCGAGACTAACTACACAGGCACGAGTATGACACTGTCCTATCGTGAAGCCCGGCAGCGGATTAAGACGCACGTGAACGCATCGGAAGAGGATGCCATTCTTCCGGTGGGATCCGGCATGACCGGCGCCGTGGCCAAACTGCAGCGACTGCTCGGATTAAAGATGCATGAACAGTGGATGCCCTTCCTGCACGTACCAGAAGCACTGCGGCCGGTGGTATTCATTACACACATGGAGCATCATTCGAATCAGACTTCTTGGGAAGAATCTTTTTGTGATGTGGTAATCGTGCCGCCGGATGAAGAGGGATTGGTGTCACTGCGGAATTTTGAAGACGCCCTCAACCAGTTCAAACACCGACCGGTGAAATATGTTTCCGTGACGGCCGCTTCCAACGTCACGGGCATTGAAACTCCCTATTTCGAAATCGCTGAACTCACGCACCGCCACGGCGGCTGGTGCTTTGTTGATTTTGCCTGCGCGGCCCCATATGTTGATATGAACATGAATCCGCCGAATCCGCTGCAACGATTAGATGCTGTCTTTTTCTCTCCACACAAATTTCTCGGCGGTCCGGGCACACCCGGCATATTGATCTTCAACAACAGCATTTATCACAACCGCGTGCCCGATCAGCCCGGCGGTGGCACCGTGAAATGGACGAACCCCTGGGGAGGCCACAGTTTTATTGACTCTATCGAAGACCGTGAAGACGGCGGCACACCGGCATTCATGCAAACCATCAAAGCGGCCTTGTGTATCGAATTGAAAGATCAAATGGGAACTAAAGACATGCGTGCGCGCGAAGCGTTTCTTGTTCACAAAGTTTTTGATTCTCTGCTCCGGATTCCCAACCTGCATATACTGGCTTCTCACATTCCGCAGCGGCTGGGGGTGATTTCATTTTACATTGATAATCTTCATTACAACCTCGCCGTAAAATTGCTGAACGACCGCTATGGCATTCAGGTGAGGGGCGGCTGCTCCTGTGCCGGCACCTATGGTCATTACCTGCTTCATGTTTCACCCGATGTGTCGCGCCGCATCACGGAGAAAATTGATCACGGCGATTATTCAGAAAAACCGGGCTGGGTGCGCCTCTCCATTCATCCCACCATGACGGATGAAGAAGCGGATGTTATCGTTGAAGCGATTGAAACCATTGCACGCGACTTTCGCAAGTGGGAAGGTGATTACAGGTACGACCCGCATACCAATGAATATCATCACCGGGATGAAGACATGAAAAAAAGAGAGCGACAAATCAGCGAACTGTTTTCTTTGGACTGAGGTATAACACCAGCGCCGCTCTGATTGATTGTGCTTTCTTCGCGATAACTCATCCTTAATGTTGCGCCCGTACGTTGATTACCCTTGAAGTTTCGGATGAGAATCCGGCATTGTCAATGGCTTTCACTAAAATGGTGTGATTCCCCGCCATGATTCCGGTGAATTTGAATTTATAGGGTGCGGCCAGGTCGCTGAAGCGGAGCACTCCGTCAAGATAAAATTCCACGCGAACTACTGACCCGTCAGGATCTGTTGCAATGGCTGTTGCAGTAATGTCCGTTGGTTCCGTATAAAAAGGTCCGCCGGAAACCTGCAATGAAATTACAGGTGGTACATTTTGACTTCCCTGCTGGTACAATGTCAATACTTCCTGAGAGGTAAGCGGCCGGTTATAGATCCTGATCTCATCCACCACTCCTGCTAAAAATTCAAAATCGGGAGTGTGCGAGTCCCTCGTTTTTCCATATCCAAACCAAATATTCTGCAGTTCACCGGAAGGATACATTTTGAAGAATACTTTCGTGAAGGGATCACCATAGTTGTAATTGCGGTCAGTCATTTCCACGCCGTTCAGATATCCGGTATTGTTTTGACCATAGTCATTCACATGATCTCCCACCATACCCACGAAATGATACCATGTTTCAGGCGTCAGATTCTGGGCCGAACTGAAGCACAGGGGAAGCTCCCCGTTTCGTATCCAGGTAAAATAAAGAGTGGAATTCTGCGGATCGTTATGACCGATTTCAATGATGAAGCAATCATCATTTCCCGTGGTATCGCTCTTGCCGATATACATAAGCGGCTGAATGGGTTTGCTTCCATTATCCAGTGAATCAGCATACCGGAACCAAATGCTGATGGATCCTTGCGTCATGTCTCCAAGAACATGTGAATTGATTCCACTGACTTTGGCATAATCATTCACTCCGTCATACTTCAATGCCGAGCCAACCACGCCGGTTACCCATGTGGCCCCATACTTCTGCCCCGTGAGTTGGCCGCTGGTTTCATTGTAAAAATATTTCCCCGTTTCCTCATCGAATTTCCAGCACGCCACCAGTCCTTCATCTAAATATTTTTCAGATACCCCCGTGAGAGTATGATCTTCCACCAATATCTCCTTTTCACAGGATGAAAAAAGAAAAGCCGCAATGGCTAAGCACACGATTGTCTTCATGATTCTCTGTTTAATTGAATGGCAAGTTACTTCTGCTGTTACCGCCCTTTTATGATTCTGATGGGCGAAGCAGATGATTTTTGTCGCCTGTATCCATGAACCATCAGAAGGAGAGTGCCGGTTCGCTGATCTGTTTATCTTCACATCATGTCCAAATCCTCCGTTTTACAGCAATTTGAAAAACTCGAGCTGTCGAAACGGCAAATACTCTCACAGATTTCATCGCTCGATCCTTCGGTACTGCACTACAGACCGGCGTATAAGAAATGGAGCATTGTGCAGATTCTCTTTCACCTCAATAGTTCTGAAAGCATCAGTTTAAAGTATATGCAGAAGAAATCGCAGGGCGGAACATCCGTTCCCAAATCAACACCGGTGAATGCGCTGCGCAGTTTTATTCTCACTGCAGCGCTGCGCACACTCAAATGGAAACGGCCGGCCGTGCTTCCCGAACCGCCGGATCAACCTGACCTGAATGAAGTATTGCAATCGTGGAATGAAACACGCAGGCAGTTGAAGCAATTACTGCAAAATCTTCCTGACGATATGATGAACAGAAACATCTTCCGCCATCCGGCAGCGGGAAGGATGAACATCAGCCATGCACTCACCTTTATGCAGGAGCACACTGATCATCACCTGAAGCAAATCAGGGAACGAATTTCCCCCGCGAAAAAAACTTCATAACTTTTCGGGAACATCCCGCAGACCTAAAACCATCCCCCTATGAAAGCATCCGCTTACCTCTTCCTCTTCCTCATGGTAATCTTCGCCTGGAACTGCAATCAGCACCCTTCACATGCTGATGAAAAAGTGGAAGGACTGCTCCCCGGCATGGGCAACCTGAGCCATCCCGTTTCCACCAAAAGCGAAGCCGCTCAGCAATTGTTTAACCAGGGATTCACGCTCATGTACGGCTTCAATCACGAAGAAGCCGTGCGCTCTTTTGAGCAGGCGCTGAAATATGATTCAACCCTGGCAATGGCCTATTGGGGCATCGCTTTCTGCTATGGATCCAATTACAACTGGCCGGCTGATTTGCATGCCACGCGGCTGGCGAATGAAAACATTAAGAAAGCCCAGGCGCTTCTCGATCATGCTTCAGATAAAGAGAAGGACTACATCAACACGCTGGCTGTTCGTTATACGGATGATTCCACCGCCGATTTTCATGCACTCGAAGTGAAATACAGCGAGGGCATGAAAGCGCTTTCTGAAAAATATCCTGACGATTTAGATGCCCGTTGCCTCTATGCGGAGAGCATGATGAACCTGCACCCATGGGAACTGTGGCTGCCCGACGGTACACCGAATGAAAACACGAATGACATCATTGCCGCGCTTCAGTATGTTCTATCCAAAGACTCCATGCATGTAGGCGCCAACCACTACTACATACATGCCACGGAAGCATCACCTCATCCTGAACTGGCATTGCCCTGCGCGCGGCGGGTGGCATCGCTGGTTCCCAATGCCGGGCATCTCGTGCACATGCCCGCGCATGTGTATATGCGCACGGGAGATTATCATGGCGCCAACGAAGCCAATACCATTGCTTCGAATGTGGATTCAGCGTACATCAAACAATACAACGTACAGGGCATGTACCCGATGATTTATTACACACACAACCTGCACTTTCTTGCCATCGGCTGTTTATTCTCCGGTCAGTATAAAGAAGCGGAGCAAAAAGTCGCCGAATGTCTCAATCTCGTTGATCCCATGATGGCCGTCCAGTATCCGTCCATGCAGTTCATTACCGTCACTCCGCTCCAGATCATGGTGGGTGCCGGTGACTGGGAAGGAATCATGAATTACCCCAAGCCCGATTCCATGCTCAACATCACTTCGGCCATGTGGCACTGGGCGCGTGCCATCGCCTCATTGGAAAAAGGGGAAATGAAAACGGCGCAATCAGAAGAGAAGGCGTACATGGATATCGTGAAAACCATTCCGCGTGATCAGCTCTATTCACTGGGCACCGTTGGAACCATCGTGGATGTGGCCTCGAATATCCTTTCAGGAAAAATGAGCGAAAAGAAAAAAGACCTGAAGGCGGCAGAGGAATTTTACAAGAATGCCGTTGTTGCAGAAAAGAAAGTGCATTACGATGAACCACCTGAATGGATGGTTCCGGCAGCAACGCTGCTCGGCGGATTTTACCTGCGCAATGGAAAATACGCTGACGCGGAATCAGCTTTCCGGGAATCACTGCAGATGTATCCGAAAAACGGTGAAGCATTATTCGGCCTGAGTGAAGCGCTGAAGCATCAGAATAAGAATGAGGAGGCGGCACAAACCCAATCTGCCTATGAAACGGCCTGGAAGCAGGCCGACAAACCCATCACGCTTACTGATCTTTAGCCGGTACCTGCCTGAGGTTGACCGGCAAGCCATCAGGTTTGCGAACCATGCATCTGCAGTGCCGGCGCACGCCGCAGCACCGATGCGGCAATGCTCACCGCAAGAATGCCGATGATGACGGCCAGTGAGTACTGCACCGGAATTTTGTAGATGTCCACGAGCAACATTTTAAGGCCGACAAATACAAGGATAAAACCCAGACCGATATGCAGGTAGCGGAACATCGTCACCAGACCCGCTAATGCGAAGTATAGGGAACGCAATCCGAGTATGGCAAAGATGTTTGAGGTGAAAACGATAAACGGGTTGGACGTAACGGCCAGTATTGCCGGTATGGAATCAACGGCGAATATCAGATCGGTAAACTCCACCAGCAGCAGCGCGAGAAATAATGGTGTTGCCACCCATTTGCCGTGCTGTTTCACCCAAAACTTCTGTCCGTGAAAATCATGCGTCACGGGGAAAAACTTTCTGAACAGCCGGATCACCGGATTCTTTTCCGGATGAACCTTTGTGCCTTTGTTGACGGCGATTTTTATTCCTGTGAACAGAAGAAACGCTCCGAACACATAAATGATCCAGTGAAACATGCTGATGAGCGTGATGCCCGCCGCAATGAAAATGGCGCGCATGATCAGGGCACCGATGATGCCCCAGAAAAGCACGCGGTGCTGATACATAGCCGGAATATGGAAGTAGGAAAAGATGAGCACGATCACAAAAATGTTATCGATGCTGAGAGATTTTTCAATGAGGTATCCGGTGAGAAAAGCCAAACCCGCCTCGCGTGATGAATAATTGCTTTCGGGAAATACATCAGTCCAAAAGAAGAAGATGGCTGCATTGAAAAGCAATGCCAGCCCGATCCAGAAGCCGCTCCACAGCAGGGCTTCCTTCATTTTCACCTCATGCGCCTTGCGGTGAAACACGCCCAGGTCGAGCGCCAGCATCAGCACCACAAAGCCGGTAAAAAGGATATATGCAATGACTTCTGTGTTCATCGGTTCATTTTATTATTCATCATTTCTAAAACCACAACGCAATCAGCAATAGTGATGGAGTGCAGAAACTAAAAATCAAACAAGTCGCCCAGAAATGACTCGCGCTTCTTGCGCCGGTAATATTCGCCCTTATCATGGCCCTGATGGTCGCCGGAAGGGCGCATCGGCCGCTGCGCCTCATCGGCGCCCGCGCTGCGTTCGATGATCTTATCCAATTCCCCGCGGTCAAGCCATACGCCGCGGCACTGGGGGCAGTAATCAATTTCTACCCCGTGCCGGTCAGTCATCAGCAGGTTCACATTGCAATTGGGACATTTCATAGCTTTTATGATTTAGATATTACACCAGTTTAATGAACTTCCTGAACAATCGGGACGCAAGAAGGTTTTGCGATACTTTTCTCCCGGCGCCGGTTCGCGGCGTACTACGCTGCTAATCGCCTGCTTGTGATGGCCTTGAATGTTGCGGCAACACCGCTTGAAGAAGTTGATAAAAACCTGTTAAAAAATTCCTGCATTTTTTTCCTGTTGGGCAACAGGGGTTTTATTTGCCGGTAAAGAAACACCCCGGTGAAAAGGATCCGAATCATCAGCGCTTCTCTTGCCCTCTTCTTCCTGCAATCATTTTCCGTAATGAACATGGAAAACAAAGCGGGCGATCATGCTGCTCCGGCATCGCCCGCAGCAAGCAGTGAATCGGCTCAGCTTTATGATGAGCTGGAGCTTCAGGAATGCGGTCTGTCATTACAGGCCTTTCAATCGGCATTAACAGCCATGCACGGCGTTTGGGGCAAACTCACCAATTGCAACCTCATTACAATCGCCGATTTCAGCAAGCCGAGCAGCAGCAAGCGGTTGTATGTGATTGACCTGAATAACCGCAAAGTGCTGTTCCAATCTTATGTAGCGCACGGAAGAAACTCCGGTGAAGAGTATGCCACATCATTTTCTGATGAAGCAAGCAGCTACCAAAGCAGTTTGGGTTGCTACATCACCGGCGAAACATACACGGGCAACAACGGCTATTCGCTTCGTCTCGACGGCGAAGAGCCCGGCTTCAATACACATGCAAGAGACCGCGCCATCGTGATGCACGGCGCCGGTTATGTGAATGAAGAATTCATCCGCGAAAACGGACGACTCGGCCGCAGTTTCGGTTGTCCGGCTGTACCCACAGAGCTCGCTCAACCCATCATCAATACCATCAAAGGCGGCACCTGCCTTTTCATTTATTCTCCCGATAAAAACTACCTCAGCCATTCACCACTACTTAAAGCGGCTATGTAGTTAGCTCTTACCGTTACATTTGCGGAAATGCTACGCAGATGAAAATTGGATTGATCGTTTGGAATGTGTTGCTCACGGCCGGGTTGGGGTACCTGATCTATACAGGAATGAAAGGCGGAACCGGAAAACCCGCTTCATCCGCCACCGGCAATACCGTGGTGCAGGATTCAACCGCCGGCGCCGCAATCGCTTTTGTGAATATTGATTCGCTCGAAAAGCGGTACGATCTCTTTTCACGCAAGAAGAAAGAGATGGAACAGAAACAGAAATCATCGGAAGATTTGTTCAACCGCAAGATGGATGAGTTTCAGAACGACTATGCCAATGCGCAGCAGACCGCTTCCACCATGACGCAATCGCAACTGGAAGAAACCAGCCAGAAACTGCAGCAGAAGCAAATGGAGTTGCAGCAACTGCAGGATAAGCTGCAGAACGATTTTCAGAAACAACTGGAAGTAATCAACATGGAGCTACAGGATTCATTAAACTCCTTTATCGAAGATTTCAATGCTGATAAGCACTACGCCTACATTTTATCCTACACATTGGGAGGAAGTATTCTCTATGGCGCACCCGCTCTCGACATCACGAATGAAGTGGTGGAAGAGATGAATAGCAGATTGAAAAAAGAGAAGTGATTATCCCTGCAACGCAGCCGCGCCACCTACAATTTCCGAAAGCTCGGTCGTAATGGCCGCCTGGCGCGCGCGATTATATTTGATGGATAGATCGCGCAACAATTCCTGAGCATTCTCAGTGGCTTTATCCATGGCCGTCATGCGGGCACCATGCTCGCTCGCATTACTGTCGAGCAACGATTTGAAGAATTGCGTGTTGAGCACGCGCGGGATCAGGGCATTAACGAGTTCGTCCTGATCGGGCTCAAAGATGTAGTTAATGGATTCTTTCTTCTTGCCGGTATCCGCTTTAGGCACGGGAAGAAAGCGCTCCACTTTAAAGATTTGCGTGGCCGCATTCTTGAACTGCGCATAAACGATCTCGATCACATCATATTCTCCGTTTTTGTAGGCCTGCATCATCCATTCCGATGCCTTGAGCGATTCATCGAAACTGAGGTGATGAAACATCTCAAAGAAATCCGGCTTGATGATGTGTCCGGATCGCTTGAAGGCATCAAATGCCTTTTTGCCCACCGGCATGATGGTTACCTTTTTACTTTTTGCCTGCGCGTGATATTTCTCTTCGATCAATTGCTTGGCAAGTTTCACGATGTTGCCGTTGAAGGCGCCGGCCAGGCCGCGGTCAGAGGTCACCGGCACGATGAGTACGTTCTTAATTTCCCTCTCTTTGGCCAGCTCAATATTAATCCCCGATCCCGAAGCGATGTTGCTCATCACTTCCTGCATCTTGTTGGCATAGGGGCGCATCTTCACAATGCGATCGGTGGCCCTGCGGAGCTTCGAAGCACTCACCATCTTCATGGCTTTGGTGATCTGCTGCGTGCTCTGCACGCTCTTCATTCGGTTTCTGACTTCTTTAAGCTGAGCCGGCATGGGTGATGGTTTGTTTCCTTACTCTGTTAGTTGCGCAGCAACGGGTTTCGGTTATTTCTTTTCAATGTAAGGGGCTTCCAGATCCTTAGCGACTTTACGCAATGTTTCCAGGGAAGCATCGCTCAGGTTTCCTTTCCGTAAATCTTCCAGCACATCCTTGTGTGAGTTTGTCATTACATCGAGGAAATGTTCTTCAAACTCCTTCACTTTGTTCACCGGAATATTCTGCAACAGCCCCTGGGTACCGAGGTAGATGATGGCAATCTGCTTTTCCACCGGCATCGGGGCAAACTGTTTTTGCTTCAGCACTTCCACGTTGCGCGCGCCTTTGTCGAGCACGGCTTTGGTGGCGGCATCGAGATCACTTCCGAATTTGGAGAAGGCCTCGAGTTCGCGGTACTGCGCCTGATCGAGCTTGAGCGTACCGGCAATCTTCTTCATGGATTTGATCTGCGCATTTCCACCTACACGGCTCACCGAGATACCCACGTTGATAGCGGGCCGCACGTTGGAGTTGAAGAGGTTTGATTCAAGGAAGATCTGACCGTCAGTGATGGAAATCACATTGGTCGGGATGTAAGCGGAAACGTCACCCGCCTGTGTTTCAATGATGGGAAGCGCCGTCAATGATCCGCCGCCTTTTGCGAGGTGACGAATGCTTTCCGGCAGGTCGTTCATCTGCTTGGCCACATCATCGGCTTCAATCACCTTGGCGGCGCGTTCCAGTAACCGGGAGTGCAGGTAAAATACGTCTCCGGGATAGGCCTCGCGTCCGGGAGGTCTTCTGAGCAAAAGAGATACCTC
The DNA here is from genome assembly GCA_018267315.1 of Bacteroidota bacterium. Classification (GTDB taxonomy): domain Bacteria; phylum Bacteroidota; class Bacteroidia; order Chitinophagales; family UBA10324; genus JAFDYS01. Next base: position 49,483 of record JAFDYS010000035.1, read on the forward strand.
ACGATAAGAAACGGCTTGTTTGGAGAGATCATCATAAATGATCAGCGCCGGCCTTCCGGTATCACGGAGGAATTCGCCAATGGCGCATCCGGCAAAGGGAGCATAAAACTGAAGCGGTGCCGGCTCTGAAGCTGATGCGGCCACGATCACTGTGTAAGGCATCGCTCCTTTTTCTTCCAGTGTCTTTGCCACGTTAGCAATGGTGGATGCTTTTTGTCCGCAGCCGACGTAAATACAAAACACGGGTTCACCACGCTCATAGAATTCCTTCTGATTGATGATGGTGTCGAGTGCAATGGCCGTTTTGCCGGTTTGGCGGTCGCCGATGATCAGCTCACGCTGTCCACGACCAATAGGAATCATGGCATCAATGGCTTTGATACCGGTCTGCAGCGGCTCCTTTACCGGTTGCCTGTAGATAACACCCGGGGCTTTCCGCTCCAGCGGCATCTCGTACAATTCACCTTCGATAGGACCTTTGCCATCAATGGGCTCGCCGAGTGTGTTCACCACGCGACCGATCAGGCCGGCTCCCACGCGGATGGAAGCAATCTTACCGGTGCGCCGCACCGTATCGCCTTCTTTGATTTTTTCTCCGCCGCCCATCAGCACCACGCCCACATTGTCTTCTTCAAGATTCAGCACAATGGCTTTGGTGCCGTCTTCAAACTCCACCAACTCACCGGATTGGGCATTGGTGAGCCCATACACGCGGGCGATACCGTCACCCACCTGCAATACGGTGCCTACTTCTTCGAGCTGCGCCGATGTGGTGAATCCGCTGAGTTGCTGCCTCAGGATCATTGAAATTTCTTCCGGTCTGATGTCTGCCATGACTATGTCGGTTAAATGTTATCTGTTAATCGTTACTTGTATTTTTATTTACTGGCTTAGTATTTCATTTCATATAGGTTCTGGAGGAACTCTTTCTTGATGAAATACAAGTCATGCCTGATGCTTGCATCAAACTTATTGTCGGCCACCTTCAAAATGAATCCGCCGATAATTTGGGGATCCACCTTCTTCTCCAGGTTCACGTGCTTGCCTTTGAAACGCGGCAGGTTGGCAATACGGTTGTATAAATCCATGTACAGCGATTCCTCAATGGGAACGGCTGTAATGATGCTGGCATTGATGATTCCCTTGATTTCATTGTACTGCTCATCAAATGCCTCACCGATGTCGCGGATCACAAACTCACGTCCTTTGTTAAACACCAGATCAAAGAACGATTCTGTGAGCGGGCTTACCTGGTTGTGAAACACCGCCCTGAACACCTTTGATTTTTTTGCTCCGCGAATGACGGGCGACGCCATGGCCCTGTTGAATTCTTCGTTACGGTGCGCGCGCAGAAAATCGATGTCCTTCTTTACTTCATCCAGCTTGTTCGTTTCCACGGCCAGCTGGACCAGCGCTTTGGCATAACGGTAGGCGACTCTCGGATTTCTGCGCATGTTCGGTTACCGGTTTAATTGTTTCGGGTAATGTCGTCAGCGAGGCGACGGATGTATTCCTCCTGCTCCGTTTTGTTTTCGAGTTGTTTGCGCAGCACTTTCTCTGACATTTCCACCACCATCGCACCAATCTGGTTCTTCACATCCACGATGGCTTCCATCTTGCGGTTTTCAATTTCACGACGGGCATCTTCCGTGATCTTGGCCGCTTCAGCGCCCGCTTTCTCTTTAGCTTCAGTGATGATCTGCTCTTTGATCCGGTTGGCTTCACCAATGATGGCCATGCGTTCCTGCTTGGCCTGCTGCAGCATTTCCTCGTGTTCGCTCTTGAGCGCATTCATCTCTTCTTTGGTGCGTTCGGCCGTCTTGAGCGAATCGTCAATCGTTTTTTCACGATCGTCAAGTGCTTTCAGGATGGGCTTCCACGCATACTTGCGAAGCAGGATCAGCACCACCAGAAAGATGAGTGTGTTCCAGAAGATGAGGCCGAGGCCCGGCGTGAGTAGTTGCATTGTTTTAAGTTTTGAAGTTGATTCCCGGATTGCCGGATGAATGCTGAAAGAATCTGCTCATGATTTCCATAACCGGATGTTCCGCTTATAAAGATTCAGGAACAGGAGAAGCGCCAAAGGGAAACCCGGCTTCTCGCACCGGTTTGTTTCCTCGCGGCAACTTCCTTATTCAGTTTCTCAGAGGAACAACACGAGAACGCACACCACAATGCCGAAGAGCGCAACCCCTTCCACAAGAGCGGCCGTGATAAACATGTTGGTTCTGATGTCGTTCATTGCTTCGGGCTGGCGCGCGATGGATTGCAGCGCATTACCGCCGATAAGACCTACGCCGATACCGGCGCCGATAGCGGCAAGTCCTGCGCCGATGCCGGCACCCATTTTCGCCGTTCCGTCAGCAGCCAAAAGCAGAATGTCCATTAAGTGAGTCATGATGTGAAGTTTAAGTTGTGATTAGTTGTTATTGCGATGATTTGTGAATTGATTTCTTTTCTGAATTAATGATGCTCTGAACCATGATCACTCCCCACAGCCAGTGTTTCACCGATGAACAGGGCGGACAGCACCGTGAAGATGTATGCCTGCAGTGCCGTCACCAGCAACTCAAGCAGGTAAATGAAGGTGGCGAACGCCACTGAAAAGATGGATGCGCCGATTCCCGCAAGCACGCTGAGTGCTGCGAAAATGAAAATGAGCGCAATGAAGGAAAGCACCAGCAGGTGACCGGCCAGCATGTTCGCAAATAGACGAATCATGAGTGCGAAGGGTTTTACAATCAGGTTGCTGATAAACTCAATCGGCACCAGGATGAATTTGACTCCGAGCGGAACGCCGGGAGGAGAAACCATGTGCAGCCAGTAACTCTTGCGGGAGCTGAACATCATGAGAATGAAAGTGAGCACAGCCAGGGTCATGGTTACAGCAATGTTGCCCGTTACGTTGGCAGATCCGGGAATAAGCCCCATCACGTTATTGATCCAGATGAAGAAGAACAGCGTGAGCAGGTAGGGCAGGTATTTTTTATAGTGTTCGCCCAGCATCGGCTTGGCAATTTCATCCCGAACAAAAAGCACAATCACTTCAATAGCCGACTGAATTCCTTTGGGTGCTTTCACGCCATACTTTGAATAATTCCTCGCAACGGAAATAAAAAGAATGAGCATGAGCGTAAACGCAATGAAAAGCTGCATTACGTTTTTGGTAATCGAGAAGTCATAAAACGTTTTGCCGTCAGTGCGCACGATGTGGTTTTCTTCATCCAGCGCAAAACCCTTGTACACCTGCGGATGATGGAGTTTGTGAAATGAAAACACATTGAGCCCTACGCCCGGCGTGTAGATTATCACCGGCAGGCAGATGCTGGCATGCCACTCCGTGCCGTCCTTCCGCGTAAGGGTGAAGAAGTGCCACTCGTGACTGTCCATGATGTGTTCCATGATCATTTCACCGGCATTAAATCCGCCTTCTTCATTAGCTGATTCTGCTGCGGCGGCATGTGATGAATCCGAAATTTCAGTGGCTGCAGACTCTTGCGGAATGGCTGCCGGATCATCTGTTGAAGCACAAACATGTGCTGTTACCACCCAAGCCAACACAATGGTTGTCAACGCCTTAATCTTTAGTCGAACGGTCATGCGGGAATCAGGGGAAGGGTGATTTTTTAAGCGGTCGCAAAGATAGGTTACGAATGCTGAATATCTAAAGGAGCCATAAAAATTTCTTGAATGAATTATGGAAAGTAAAATCTGAAGCCATCTATCTGCCATTATTCAAAACAAAAAGGCACATCATGCAAGATAGATTGATCAAAGGAAGCACGGGGTTCATCAGCCGGTTCGGCGCCTGGTTAATCGGTGATGCCCGGCATTTTCAAATTCTCTTTCTGTCGGTCTTTCTGTTTTATGGCATCAATGTGCTTCGGTGGGAAACAGATGCTGCCACCATCATCGTCACTTTTTTCACCTGCCTGATCACACAAGCCATATTCACCGCACTCACAACACAAGATTACCGCTCACTGAAGAGCGCCTTCATTTCTGCCATGAGTTTATGCCTGATGCTGCGCACCAATTCCGTTTGGGTGATGGCGCTCGCTTCGCTGCTGAGCATTTCATCCAAATTCATCCTGAGAACAAAATTCAGCGACAGGGAAAGCGCCGCATCAGTGCACAAACACTTCTTCAACCCTACCAACTTCGGCATCATCACCACCCTGCTGATTACAGGCAATGCCTGGATTTCACCGGGACAATGGGGCAGCAGCGGCCTCTTTCTCTTCGTAATCGGATTTTTGGGTTTGATGGTGCTGTTGCGGGCGAGGCGGCTTGATACGGCTTTCGCCTTTCTCCTCACCTACGGAGGACTTCTTTTCATCCGCAGTGTGGTCGTGCTGGGGTGGGAGATGGATTTCTTCCTGCATCAGCTTTCAAGCGGAACACTGCTGCTCTTTTCATTCTTCATGATCACCGATCCGGTTTCCACTCCGTCGCACCCGGCAGCGAGAATCTTATGGGCTTCATTAGCAGGCATGCTCGCTTTCTATCTGGCAAGCTATGAGTTTGTGAATGGCGCACCGCTCTGGGCGTTGTTTGTGCTGTCGCCTCTTACCGTATTTCTTGATAAGCTTATTGTCCATTCACCTTTTTCATGGATTGCCCGGCAACCTGCTGTTGCACCAAATACACCGTCACGATTCTATTTCCTTTCGAAAATATTTTCTCATCCTTAAACCATCCTTGTCATGAAAACACAAATCACGATGCACGTAGTGCGACTACGATTACTCGCATTCTTTCTCTTCACTGCCTCCATTTCACTGATCACTTCAGAACCGGCGCGCGCCTTCTGCGGATTCTATATAGCCAAAGCCGATGCTACGCTCTTCAACAAAACATCGCAGGTAATCCTCGTGCGCAACGATGACCGCACCACCATCACCATGTCGAGCGACTTTGAAGGCAATGTAAAAGACTTCGCCATGGTGGTTCCTGTTCCCGTGGTGCTGCAGCGGAATGACATCCGCACCATTTCATCATCGCTCTTCACCACGCTCGACACGTATTCATCGCCACGACTGGTGGAATACTATGACAACAATCCCTGCGAAACATACCTGATGCTTGATGAAGTGACCTCCATGAAAATGAATGCGGTTGCGGGAGCTGTCAGGGAAGAAAAGGAAGATGTGTCAAAAGACTATCACGTGAAAATTGAAGCGCAATACACGGTAGATGAATACGACATCCTCATCCTCTCCGCCGAAGAATCAAACGGGCTTGAGCGCTGGCTGACGGACAACGGCTACAAGATTCCCGCCGGCGCTAAAGAAGTGCTGGAACCGTACATCAACAGCAACATGAAATTCTTCGTGGTGAAAGTGAACATGGAAGAACTGGATAAGAAGGGAACGAAGATGCTGAGCCCGTTGCAGATTTCTTTCAATTCACCCAAGTTCATGCTGCCGATCCGGCTTGGTATGGCGAATGCCAAAGGAAGCCAGGACATGATCATCTATGCCTTCTCTCAGAAAGGAAGAATCGAAGCGACGAACTACCGCACGGTGAAAGTTCCCACAGGCAACAACATTCCTGAATTCATTCAGCCATGGTTCGGACAGTTTTATGTGGACACTTATCGCAAGCATCGCAAAGAGGCAGGACAGAATAATGTGTACCTCGAATATGCCTGGAACGTGGGCGCCAATGTGGGCGTGAAGTGCGATCCGTGCAACGGCCCGCCGCCGATGGTGAACGACATGCTTACGGCCGGCGTGAACTGGCTCGATCCGAACTGGGGGCAGGGTGATGTGTTCTTCACACGATTGCATGTGACCTATGACCGGAAGAATTTTCCGCAGGATCTTTTCTTCGAGGAAACACCGAACCGTGAAAACTTCCAGGCGCGGTATGTGATCACGCATCCCGCTTACGGCGACTTCACCTGTGCCGAGGGGAAAGCTTATGTGAAAACGGTGATGGAAAGAAGAAAGGATGAACTGAACAACCTGGCTCTCCTCACCGGTTGGGATGTATCACCCTATCAGGGTTATCTCTCCTCCTTCAATCCGTATTACAGCAATACGCAGCCGAAGATCAGAGTGATTCAACCTGAATCACCATCCAGAGATCCTGACCGTCGCCCGAACCATGATCCGCAGGGCATTGACAAATCCATGATTGATACGAACTCGGTCACGCAGGCCGGTTTCAGTGTGCCGTTCGATGGTGATGATGATAATGGCAACAGTGGTAATGCAGGAAATATTTCCGCCGGAGCATTTGCCATACTGATGATTTCTACGCTGCTAATGGCTGTTGCCGCCCGAAGAAAAAAGAAGAAAGCCGTGAGCTATCACAAATAGCTGACTGGTGCGGTTGACGAAAGATGCAGTGTGCAACGCTCATGGTGTACACTGCATCCGATACGTTGTAATCAACCGTGTAATCTGTTTCATATTATCACCTGACCACCACCAGTTTTCCTTTCTGCATCTCCCGCTGCGGCGGAGTGATCTCATAAAAATACATGCCGGCGGCGAGCTGAGCGGCAGTGAGTTCATTTGCGTAATTCTCGCTGCGGAAAACCAACTGCCCCAGGGCGTTGTACAGCATAACCTCCGTTTTGGGTGGCAGGTTGCCGATCTGCCAGGTGCTGTTGCCGTAAGCTGAAAGCAGGTTGGGAATAATGAGCGGCAACACTGGATGCTGATGCGGCAGCCCGGGATCAATCTCTATCTCCGTAATGGTTGTTGAATCGCAGTACCATACTGAAAAATCATCAAAGAAGTAATAGGTTTCGCTCCCGATGGTGGGAGGAGGTGAAACCACAGTTTCTTCTCCGCTTCGGAAGTTACCGACAATAAAATATTTCTCTCCCCCCTGCGCTATGAATTCTCCGGTGAAAGGCACCCACACCGTATCAAACAGAACATTTCCATAGGGATTTCTTACCTGAGGCACAAAAGGCAATGGTTCGTATGCACTTGGAGGCATTCTGATGCTATCCTTTGTAAAATATGCACCCAATCCATCTGAAGCATAGTCAACCATATGAAATTTGAAAGTTGCTCGCTTGAAGTAAAATTCAAAGCAATATTTTCTGCCGGGTTGTAATGGACTTGATAAAGACCCACCAAAATACTCATGCACATCCAGATCATAACTATACAAGAATTCGCCAACGTTCCCAGAGCCATCCATTGCGCCCACATTACTGTAATAAGGCCCGCTTGTATCAGAATACCATTGCGAAATTGAATAGGAGGTTGAGAAATAATCCGGGCTCAATTGAACGGCATACCATGACTTAATGTAGCTGCTCAGTGTAAATTCGGTGCCGATGCCCCCGAATGGTATGGTGTCTTCGAAACTCGGATTCAAAACAAGATTTTGCTGACCTTTTCCAATGCAGTAGCACAGCAACGTCAAAACAAGACTAAAGAGTCGCCGTCTCATAAGCCAACTCACTGAACAACAATGAACTTCACAAATTCTGTGGAAAGGCCCGGGCACCGGAAACTGCATAAATAGGTGCCTGCTTGTAACGACTGAATGTCTATCACCAAATTGGTTTGAGTTTCCATAGCATAATCTATGATAGGACGATCCCTCTGGCGCGCGCATGCCGTATCGCTTTTGTGCAGCGTGCGCGTGCCCTTCCGTCGATTTACTTTTGATCTTTCATTGCACATATTAGTCGGATCATGTCAGAAAAGTACAAATTTCTAAACCCCGATGCAATCTATTCAACCACTTCCACCATCGTTGACTGGATCGATCTGTTCACCCGGAAAGAGTATTGTGAAATCGTTGCAGATTCACTTCGGTATTGTCAGAGGCATAAAGGGTTAGTTATTCATGCCTGGTGTCTGATGCCGAGCCACCTTCATCTGATCGTCAGTCGAAGCGGCAAACCATTACTGCCTGAAATCCTGAGAGATTTTAAATCCTACACGAATGAGAAATTAATCGGCTGCATGAGCCATATTAACGAAAGCAGGAAGGACTGGCTACTGAGGCATTTTAGTGAAGCGGCGAAGGACATTAAGCGCGTGGCACATTATAAAATCTGGCAGGATGGCAATCATCCTATTGAGCTGTCAACAAACGAGATGATTGAACAACGCATTCACTATACTCATTTCAACCCCGTCGAGGCAGGTATAGTAAGTGAGCCCGAATATTATATTTGGAGTTCTGCTATTGACTATGCCGGGGGAAAAGGATTGCTCACTGTTGAGCATTTAGATTAGATAACAGGGCACGCGCACCCTGCGCACCAAGCTCAGCGGCATGCGCGCGCCAGAGTTGGCAGGTGACGCAGTCCGGCTTTGTCACCCCGTTCAATTCTGATGATGACGGCAACGGCTCAGGTCCCGGCTCAATGACTATCATGGCCTACGGTACGATGGTTCTTGCATTCCTACTGACCGTGATCGCGGCACTGACAAAAAGAAAGAAGGCGTTGAGCTGAGCCCTATCATGGTCATGATGGCAGATGCAGTGTGCAACGCTCATGGTGCACACTGCATCTGTGTTTTATTGTGAAATCATTGTTGCCGCATTTCCTTTTTTTCTCCCTTGCTGCTTTCTGTATTACTGCATTTGCACAGGCAGAAACTGAGCCGGCAATGGCAGCATACCTTGATGCAAGAACTCTGCAACAACGCATAGAAGCCAGTGAAAAAATTCTGGCGCTTCATCCTTCATTCGATTCTGTTTACGCGCGGCTTCAACAAGGCAGAACATATGATAACAATGTGAAACGCGGATTCCTTTGCTGGGATAGGAAAACAGAATCGGGCATACAGCTCTTCGCCCTCATCTTCATTCCCTATGATTACACGCAGGAGAAAAAATATCCCGTCCGCGTTTTTCTGCACGGCGACATTTCACTCACCGATCCCTATAATGTGTTTCGCTTCATTGACACCACGCTACAGGATTATAAAACGGTGGAACAGATCAGGATTTACCCATCAGGATATTTCGCTGCGCGGTGGTACTACGATCTGCAATACCGCAACGTGATGCAGCTGATTGATTCGGTGAAACAGCAGTACAACGTAGATGAAAACCGCATCTGGCTCGGCGGCGTTTCCGACGGCGGCACGGGCACGTATGCTTTCGCCAACTACAATGTAACACCATACAGTTGCTTCACACCATACATCGGCAGCGCCGCCGGACTTTTTATTCTCGGGCAGCATCAGGCCTACTTTCTCAATTACAGCAACAAGCCCTTCTTCATCGTCAATGGCGCATGTGATCGGGTTTTTCCGAAAGAGATTGTGACACCGTGGGTGGATCAAATCCGGCGGCTGAATAAAGATGTTTCCTTTTTCATGCTCGACACATTTGGACATACGCTGCGATGGATGCCGTTGCTGAAAGACACGCTCGACCGCTTCATTGCACTGCACCCGAGAAATCCGTTCCCCGATCATCTCATCTGGCAAACGGAAGATCTTCGCTATAACCGCAATCACTGGGTGGTAATTGAATCCATTGGAGAAACCCGGCATTACGGCAGCGATCTGCAGGATGAAAATCTCGTGCTCATCAACGGCACCACTCAGTTTGCATTCAAACGCGACAGCGCCTGGGGATTGATCGAAGTGACCCGCGAGGGCAACACCGTTCGTGTAAAAACAAACGGCGTGAAATCATTCACGCTGCTGTTCTCGCCGGAGCAATTTGATTTCTCCAAACCGGTTACGGTGTATACGAATGACCTGCTTTCGTTTCAGGGAATGCTTGAGAAAAGCATCAGCACCATGCTGAAGTGGCATACCATAGATCAGGACCGAATGATGCTGTTTGCATGTGAACTGACGATCAAAACCGACAAGGTCTTCAAGCCGCGCAAATAAAGTTTCAGTAGTTTTCATCTTGGTTTTGCGATGAGAAATGCGTTGCCACTATTCCTCTTGTCCCTGCTGTTCGTCTGCAACAGATCAACGGCCCAAAAGAAATATCTGCCCGGGCAGGTAGTGCTCACTTCATTCGACACGCTGAAAGGATTCATTCTCGAAATTCCCGGGCGCATCAACCCCCAAAAGATTTCTTTCCGGCCAACACTGAATGCAGAACCGGTGGAATACACGCCGCTCACCATTCAGTGGTTCAGTTTCAATGACGGTGACCGGTATGTGAGTTATATCGGCCCGCTCGAATCATCATCGCTCAACACAAATAATCTCACCTACGATTCAACGCTCACCACTTATAATGATACGCTTTTCATCCGCGCCGTGCTTATCGGCCGCGCCAGTTTGTATTATGCGCGCGACCGCAATGACCGGATTCATTTGTTCCTGCAAAAGTTCGGCGGCGCCATTGTGGAACTCGGTTACAAGAAATATTATGTGGATGAAATTGTAATCGCCAATTACCAGAATAAAATTGTGAAGCGTGCCATCTATGACAACCAACTTTACAAGGGTCAACTCATTCAGGCCTTCCGGGATTGCCCTTACATCGCTTCCGGTATTACATCAAAGGCATTACCCTATGCGAAGAATGATATTCAGGAATTATTTGAAAGTTACAACCGGTGCAAGGGAGCGAAGGTGATTTATCATGAACCGAAAGACAATGGAAAAGCAGTATTCACGCTGAACGCCGGGATCAACTTCTGCCGGTTGCAATTCATAAGTGAAAGCTATCCGCCGTGGAATGACTATCACTTCAATGGCAGCACGGGCTTCGCCGCCGGTTTCAGTTGCGACTACCTGCTGCCGCGTACGAATGGCAAGTGGGGATTTTTCAATGAAGCGTCACTGAAGAATTACAAGACGGACGGCTACCATATTACCGAAGAGAATCCGGTGGCACTCGATCTCATTTATTTCAAAGTGGCCACCATGATTCGCTATTACTTCACCACCGAAAGAAATGACTGGCGGCCGTATTGCGCATTCGGCTTCACCAACAATTTAGCCATCCGCGATGTGAACCTCGATTACACATCAGATCCCGAAGGCGAACCCATTCTCGAATTTTTCCGCCACTATGAACAGGGGCTCATGATAGCCGCAGGCAGTTACTACAAACGATGGAATGCCGAACTGCGCTATGAAACGTCGAACGGCATTTCGGATTACACCTCGCTCCGCTCTCCGATGAAAACGGCATACATCCTTGTGGGGTATAAGTTGTTTTCGCTGTAGAACAGAACGCGCGCCACCTTTGTTTTCATTATGTTCGTGAATGAAGAACCCGGAATGGAAACTTCACTCTACGCAATGAAAATGAAAACCCGTAAACAGATCATCGTCATCGGAGGCGGGTTTGCCGGATTGAAAGTGGCACGCTGCCTCAATAACACTTCTTATGATGTGCTTCTGATTGACAAAGTGAATCATCATCAGTTTCAGCCGCTCTTCTATCAAGTGGCAACTGCAGGCCTTGAGCCTTCGAACATTTCATTCCCGCTTCGCGGAATTTTTCATCATTCGAAAAATGTGAGAATCCGGCTGGCCGAAGTGCAGAAGATTCTTCCCGCTGAAAACAAAATCATCACTACAGACGGCGACTATTCTTTTGACTACCTTATTCTTGCCGCCGGTGCCGCCACCAATTTTTTCGGAAACAAAAACATCGAACAGTTTGCATTGCCCATGAAATCCACCAGCGACGCGATTGAAATACGGCAGCGCATTTTGAAAAATTTTGAAAAGGCATTGACAGCACCGCCTGAAGAAGTGCCGGCCCTGCTCAACATTGTGATTGTGGGCGGCGGACCCACCGGCGTGGAACTGGCCGGTGCCTTGGCGGAGATGAAGAAGCATGTATTATGGAAAGATTACCCCGAAGTGGATTTTTCGAAAATGCACATCATGCTCATTGAAGGATCGCCGCGCACGCTGGGCGCCATGAGCGAAGTGGCTTCAGCAAAATCAAAACAGTACCTCGAAGAAATGGGTGTGGAAGTGTGGACGAAAACGACGTTGACAGATTATGACGGACATAACGCAACACTTTCTGATGGAAGAATGGTGGCAACCAAAAATCTCATCTGGGCCGCCGGCATCCGCGGCAATGTGATTGACGGACTGAATGCCGAATTGATTCAGCGCGGCAACCGCATCATAGTGGATCGTTTCAACCGTGTGAAAGGATATGAAAACATTTTCGCCATCGGCGATCTCGCGTACATGGTAACGCCGAAATATCCGAATGCGCATCCACAGGTGGCGAATGTGGCCATCAACCAGGCGAAGGTGTTGTGTGAAAATTTGAAGCGCCCGGCTATAGTGGTTGGTGAGGGCACCAACAACGGCTGGTCGGAATTCGAATACCACGATAAGGGATCACTGGCCACCGTAGGAAAACACAAGGCAGTGGTGGATCTTCCCTACATAAAATTCCAGGGATTCTTCGCCTGGTTCGTGTGGATGGGATTGCACCTGCTGCTGCTGATGGGCATGAAGAACCGGCTCTTCGTTTTCATCAACTGGGTCACTTCCTATTTCTCCAACAACTCCACACTGCGGCTGATCTTTAAGAGAAATACTTAGTCTGCCGCAAGCACTACTCATAGTTCTGTCGATGTCCGCACTGACCAGTATCAGAGGTTGGTGCGGACACCAACCACAGGATAAATTCCGCACTGCGATTGATATTCAAGCGGCCGAAGTAATAATTATTTTTTTGCAAATTTCCCTAACCTTTTATTCCCCATTCTCACCAAATACAATCCCTGCGGCAATGATGAAACATCCATCGTAATTTCTTTGCCTATTACCTTCTCTTCTTTTACTTTTTCTCCGAGGAGGTTGAAGACGGAGAGCATTCCATTTTGATTAGAAGGAAGAGAAAGGGTGATAGTGGTGGAGGTTGGGTTGGGGAAAATGGAAGGATTCACAACTGGATTTCCAAGTGCGGCGACGCTCGTAAATAGTGAATTGATTTTGACAATAAACATATCGTAAGACGGACTGTTTGACAACCCACAATTATGAGGATGCGGAATTAATGTATCGTTATCAAAGATGTGCTCGCTGCCTCCAAAAAGTAGCCCCAGAAAGTACGTATTGTTGTTTGCATCTGTTCCGATATCATATCCTCTGTCTCCCGAATGACCATCAACCCCAACTGCCCACGTGCATTCACCTGATGAATCATATTTCGCTAAGTACGCTTTTTCTCCTAATGGTTCGATCCAAGTATCACCAAATTGTGTATCCCCAATTATACTCCCAGTAATGAAGCAGTCACCATTTCGATTTGAGGAAAGACCGAACGCGTATTGATTGGCCAATTCACCGCCTGCTTGACGCACCCATTTGCAGTTTCCAGCAGTATCAAACTGAGAAATGTAAATATCAGCCTCACCTGTACTTGTTAATGTCTCGCAACCAAAATCCAATGTTTCACGGAAGTAACCAGTTAGATAAACATGGTTAAATGTGTCCACATCCACAGCAAGTCCCTGATCATAATCGGTAGAGCCCAAACTCTTTGCCCAAACCCAGGAACCGGCAGGATCACACTTAGCAAGATAAATATCTTGTTCACCATGACTAGTGATGATATGATTGCCGAAAATAGCATCATCTAAAAATGCTCCGGTTACATACACCCCATTACTATTATCTACAGCGATATCAAAAACCAATGATGCATCAAATTTTCCGGCCCATTCACAGATACCTGAACTGTCAAAGCACGCAATAAATATTGTATTAAGAGTATCAATCGAGATGTATCCGCAAGAAACATTTACATCAGTGTTCATTCTGCCTGTAATGAAAACCTTTCCAAATTTTCCTGCAACAACACAATTGTCTTGTGTCCAGCGAAAATGTGTAACCCAAATAAGATCTCCCGTTGCAGAGTATTTTGCTATAAAACCACTTGCTGAATCAATGATAGTTCCGCCGAAATTTGCACTGTCGCCAATTTGCCCGGCTATGTAAATATTCCCGACATCGTCAACAGAAACTGATTCACCCTCATCATCACCCTCTCCACCTGCCGTTTTGATCCATTGTGGCTCACCTTGTGAATTATATTTTACAAGAAAAATATCTCGGTTGCCAACACTACCCGCCACTTGATTTCCACATATAATCGAATCGCAAAATCCTCCGCAGATGTAAGAATTTCCAATTGAATCCACGGCAATTCGAGGATTCGATCCTGATGTGGTGCCTGCCTGATTTATCCAATCATAAGTCTGAGCATAGGAGCAAAAACAGTACGCGAACAAAAAAATGATGACGCAAAAAAAAGTGGCGGCAATTGTTTCAGTCTTCCGCATGAATAGTTAAAATCAGATAAAATATAACGCACTACCGATCTTTTTATTTCCCTGTGGTTGGTGTCCGCACCAACCACACACTGCAAATCAAATATACTCCGCATAGTGAGTGATGAAACCAAAATCATCGACATTAAGCAGGTAGAATCTTGCTGAAGAAAATAAATACTTTTCCGGAGAAGACGCTAACCTCCATCTCTCCTGACATGGATTCTCGTGAATGTAATCTAGCTTCTGCTCGGCTACCTCTCGAGTATAAATTTCCGCCGCATATGGACGACGTTCCCAAAATTGAAACTCCCGGTCAGCCTGTGTCGAACGGTATCGTTCCAAAAGTTGAGGATCAAATTGTCTTAAGTGATTTTTAAATTGGTGCGCGGTAAACTTCAACACTGCATCTTCAATTTGTTCCTGGGTAAATGGTTCACGAAAATCCCACAACACATGAAAGTGATTCGGCATGATTACAAAGCCATAAACATAAGCTCGTTCATGTTTAACCATCCATTCAAGACTGTCGACAATCAATTGCTTGAACTTTGACTCTTCAAGCAAATGGTGCCAATTGAGAATTGTTGCGGTAAAGAAATACAAGCGTTCAAGATAGCGAATCGGTGTCCGCACTGACCAGTATCAGCCGTTGGTGCGGACACCAACCGCGGGTTTAACACTATTGAACGATCAGCTTTTTCACTGCCTGCTGATCTCCGCTTTGAATTTTCATCCAGTAAATCCCTTTGCCGTACGATGTGAGGTCAATGAGATGCTCATGGTCATTAGTGGAAGCAAGCGTGAAAGAATGAATCACCGCACCGATGGCGTTTTGAATCTCCACCTGAATTTTCTGAGAAGAAGAAGCGGAAACGTTTAGCGTAAAATGCCCGTCACCCGGATTGGGAAACACCGCAACACCCATCCCGCGGTCCGGTTCTGCTGCCGCACTGAAGAGCGACGAAGTGAGATTCACATTGTCAACGTACAGCACGTTGCCGTAGTAACCAACGTCGCGGAAGGCGATCACCACTTCAGGATTTCCGACAAACCCATCAAGAGAAACCGAATCAGTCCGCCACTGACTCGCCGATGGGATGAAATAACTCTGATCATAATCGGCTGTCGCCAGGTCCGCACCGCCCTTTTTATAAAGCAGGGTGAAGGTGGCACCACAGTCGGTGGATGCCAGCACTTCCATCGTATCAATGTACGGTCCGCCATATGCGGCATAAGCTACATCGAACTTAAGTGTTGCATCGGGCAGATTCATCAGATCGAATTTTGATGTGTGCACATCGGCATACTGTCCGCCAAGATCCACATCATAGTTGTCGAAGTACATGGCGTGTGAACTCGCGCCATATCCGCCGACCGATTCGCTGATGCTCCATTGCGTGAGCAGCCAGTTGGGATCAAACTGTCCGCTTTCAAATCCTTCAGCAATCGGCGGCGCCTGAACAAGAACACCGTTGATCGAAACAGTTTTCATGATCGTGTCGCTCAATCCGCCATCGGTTACAATTAAAGTGACCTCATAATTTCCCGGCTCGTTAAAAATCACCTGCGGATTTTTTTCTGAGGAAGAAGAAGGAATGGCATCCGGAAAACTCCACTGATACGCCGCATTCGCTGTAGCCACAGAATGATCAGAAAAGAAAATCGTGTCGCCCGCACAGTAAATGGTTTGATTGCCCACACCGAAATCAGCAAGCAACGATGACGGCTCATAAAAATCATGTTCCCACACGCCGACGTGATAAGTTGCAAACCGGATTTTATTTCCCTTGTAAAACGGAACCAGCCGCAACGGTTGACTCACGGCAGGCAGCCCATCGCCGATTACTTCCCAGTCACTCATCTGGTTGTTGCGGTAAAACACCACGCCCTGTTTCACGGCGATGTACACGCCGCCATCGGTTCCGAACTGGTGCGCAATCGCCCACACATTCATGCCGTCCAGTGCGGACGTTGTGAGGTTTGTCCAGTTGGTTCCTCCATCGGTGGTGTGATACACTTTTGATCCGTTGCCTGTGTTCACATAACCAAGCCACAGTTCATCTGCATTGGTGGCGCTGAGCGAAAACACGAGGTACTTCTGCGTGGTGATTGGCAGTGTGAGCGTCGCCCAGGTAATTCCGCCGTCAGTGGTTTTCCAGATCACGCTCTTGGTTCCCTGGAACTGCTGCACATACATCACATCCGTATTGGCGCGGCTCTGCTCGATCCAGATGATTTTGTTGCTGCTGTTAGCGAAAGAATGAAACTCATAGAAACTCATGCCGCCATCATCACTCTTATACAGCTTATTGTCTTTGCCCATGTAGGCCGTGTGATAATTGTTCCAGTCATAGATCACCCGTGAGCTTTCACCGAAGTAATAACTCTCATTCGGCTGACCGGCGGCGCCCAGATATTTCGTAATGCCATCAATTTCTTCGGGAAGTTTTACGGTGCCGATGTCAGAGAACTGTGTGATTCTTTCATCGCTGTAGTTTGCGTAACCTGTTGGTGCTTCACCACCACCGAGAGCAATGAATTCACCTTGCGGATAGTTTTCAAAGCGGCCCATGTTTCCGTTGTGATAGCGGCCGCCCACCATGATGTCATCATTCCATCCCTGGTCGAAGCCCCAGAGTTCGGTGGCATAAATTCCTCTGCACTTCGATTCATGCGTTTGAAGAAAATCTGCGGAGTGGTTCACGCCGCCATCGCTGCTCCACCACACTTCTTCCGTAGTATCGGAAGTCTGATACACTTTGATACTTTGAATATCCACGTGCATCAGTGGCAAGCCACCGATGTAACCGCCAACACCCTGATAGGTTGCTGCACCATTGTCGGAGCGCCACATGTTGAGGCCGCCGATGAGGATGCGGTCAGCATTGAGTTGTGAAGCGGCGATGTAGGTGTTGTAATAAATCTGGTTGTAGTCAGCGCTGTGCCCGTCGAAATCCATCAGGCACGGAGCCGTGTTCACATTGTACGGCGCGCCGAGATAGCCCTGCGGCAGCGACCAGCTTTCGCCCGCATCATTGCTCACATACACCCCGATGTAACCGCCGAGCTGCAGCGTGGCATTCGACTGTGAATTGCCGACGAGCAGCACATACACTCTTTCCGGGTCGGCGTTGGTCACCGCAATGCGCCCGCCGTCGCTTTCAATTTTTCCCAAATCCTGCTGCGGCACTTCAAACCATCCGTCGGGTTTTTGAATGAACGTGGCGCCGGAATCCAGCGACTTCCACAAATACGGAATCTGCTGCGCCGGATCATAGCGCAATGCGTAAACCACCGAAGCATCATCGGGTTTCAATTGCACTGACATGCTTTGATTGGAAAAAATCTGCGTCCAGTTGTCGCCCGCATCGGTGCTGCGGTACAAGCCATAGTTGGTCGCAGCATAAACGATGCTGGGATTAGCGGGGTTGAACTGCATATCCCACAGGTAAATATTCAGCGCCTGGAAGGCCGCATCGCCAGTGACATTCCACGTGATTCCTCCGTCAGTGGATTTATAAATTTCTCCGGCGGCGCCGAACAGTACGAGGTTTTCATTTTCGGGATGAATTTTTACGCACTTCACATCGAACACGAGCATGTCATGCGTCACCATGCTCCATGACTCGCCCGCATCAGTTGATTTGTACACGCCGCCGCTCTCGCTTCCTGCAAACAATACGCTCGGATTGCTCACCGAACGATCCACGCAATAGATGTTGGCATGTTCTGAAATCGGTTCGAACAAATCATTCTCCGACGATTTGTGCGAATAATGAATATCCGGCCCGGTAAAGGTCCATGCATCGCGGGTGGAAGCACTTGCCTGATTGCGCAGTTGAAGTTGCTCTGCTATTTCCTGCTGCGTCGGGAAATGAACGAGACCACTTTCATCGAGGAATGGCGACACATACCGGCGCCAGCGCATGTACCAGCGCGTGTACGTGGTTTCCACAAAAGGATGCTGGCTGTAATACGCTTCATACGCGCTGTCGATGGTGTACACGCTGTTCGATTCATCGTACATCAGTTTCACCCAGGCAGGTAAGTTGGGATCGTTGGGGTTGATCTTCGGCTCAGGATATTGCGCTGAAGCGATCAACGCGGCGAATAGAAAGGAAAAGAATGCAGTGAAAAACTTTCTCATGATTGGTTGGTGAAAAATCCAATGCAAAGAAAATCCAAAAGCAGCGGAGGGAAATAATTTAATCGTAGTCAGTATTGCAACGATCGCTATTATTCAAGGTTGGTGCAGACATCAACCTTTGGCGAATGTACCTCTCTTGTCTGACCGCGGGGGCTCGTTCCCAATGCCCCGTGACCATATAATTTTCTAGGGTAATCTAAGTGCATGAGAACTCGCACGATCATAACGAATGTGCGGGAGTTCTGCCTAATGAAAATATGAGTTACTTTGACTAAAAGTTTTGTCCACTGTCGATATGCGCGAATTTGTCAAGTTTGTGAAGCCAGACGTAATTTCTGAGCAGTATTATAATAACACAAAAAAGATCATACTGAAAAAACCAGATTATGATATCGGATCTGGTTTTCATACAATAAGAAGTGCCTTCAGTGATTTACTAATTCCGATTGTGGTCCTATCTATCGTACTTTTAATTTTCACGACAGGGGACTTCGCAACCAATGCTTAGGCTTCCTTCTTTGCTCAAAAACTACATGAAGTCAATTAATGAATAATCTCCACTTTCTCACTGATTACATTGTCATTGCACATCATTCGAAGAACATAAGTTCCTGATTCAATTTCGTTAGGAATTGTTATCGAAATCATTTTACCTGATTTCAAGTCTGTGCTAATCAAGATATTTCCAAGTAAATCTAAAAGTTCGATCTTAACCATTCCTGCTGATGGCAGTCCATTAATTGCAATTCTCTCAAAAGAAGGATTGGGATATATGAGAGGAGAACCAATCGCGGATATATCATTTGATGAAGTCAGTCCATTTTCATTAAATAAAAAAAGGCGTTGATTTGAATCATTGAACCAAATATTTTCATTAATGTCACTAGTCCAACAGAATGGAGATTCTAGTTCATAGGATGGATTACAGAATGAAGAGGTATTACCGTTGCTGTTCTTGGTAAGACAACCACCAGTTTCTACATACCATAAATTTCCGTGAAGAAGAAGGAACGAGCCGGGCAGCAGATTAGATGACACTTCTGAAGTAAAATTACTGCTATAGTCAAAGGATTGGATACCTGAACCAAAAGTGAACAAGTAAAGGAAATCGGAATCGCCCTCAATGTGATAGATATTGTCTTCTGCAATACCCGAATTAAACGAGTTGTAATTTGTGAAATTTGTCCCATTAAATTTTGTGATTCCTTTCGCCGGAATTGAAAGCCAAATATTGCCAAAAGGATCACTAAAAATGTCATTGAAATAAACATCAGGAATAGATGAATTTGACAAATTATATTCTATTGCATTTACGCCATCATATGAAATCAATCCCACGCCGTTAGCAGCAATATAAAGGATACCCGTTGAATTGCATGCAAGTAGCGAATAAGCACTTGGAGTATAGCCTGTATTTGACAGATCAATATCAGTGTATGTTTCATTTTGCGGATTGAATGTTACAATACTCTGATTAGTTGCAATAGCCAACTTACCATTAAGCAATGGAACTAATGACGAAGAACTTCCACCCGAAAAATTAAACAGCAGACTCGAAAATAATTTCCATGTTTGACCGTCAAAAATCTCAAACCCTGCACCTGTTGCAAGGTAAGTAATGCCTCCAACCGAATACATATCGTAAATTAGATTGCTATGGATATTTGTTGTCGACTGATTTAAATAAAAATAGTCACTCGACAGATTAATTGACACAAGTCCGGCAGGCGTTGAGACAATGAGTCTATTGGATGCATCGAATTCGAGTGAGTAATCAATGCTAAATGGATATCCATATCCAATACCATTGAAGTAATCAACCAGACTTCCATATTCATTGCGATAGATAAGATTATCTGCTGAATCGAAATCGAAATCAACTGGAGCAAAATACGATGGATATACGGTATAGCTTGTAACGTTGCTGCCATCATACTTAACGAAATGCCCCGGAGTGGCAATAAACAGATTGCCCTGATGATCAAATTTTCCCGCCCAACATTGGTTCGGGAAGTTGGAATTCTGTTCATTAAAAATTGTCCAGGTGAGACCATCAAATCTAGAAAGGCCGGAATCGCCAGTGAGAAACCATACATCGCTATTGATCGGATTAATGACGATATCTCTGACGTAGTTTCCAGCCAAATTACCGGTGCCCGAAGTGTAGTTTACCCATAAGCCAGATTTGTAATGAAAAACTCCGTAGTAGGAAACGGCAATCCAATAATCAGAAGTATCAATTCCGGCAATATCAGTTATGCACGAATAAACCGGCTCAGGAAGCGCAAGTTCGCTTAGTGTACTATTTGCAAGCATGTAAAAGGTTGTACATCCAAAATAGTAGACATTGCCGGCCTCATCGCTTCTGACACCATAAATGTAGTTCTCAGAAGAATCAAGAATCAGTTTCTCACCTGTTGTTGCATTTTGCCTAATGAAATAAGAAATGCCACTTGCGTATGAGAATCCGTATGCGTACTCGCCACTTAGTTGAAATTCGCTGGGATTATATGCGAGATATGATCTCCATTGATTTACCTGAGCTTCAGAATTAAATGCAAGCAGTAGTCCAAAAGTGAATAGTTGCAGTGATTTCATAGGTATCGATTTAAAATTGATAATTGATTCTTATCTTATTTTTCAGCAATTATCTTTTTGTAAAAACAGTGTGAACCCAACTGAATCCTCAAAAAGTAAATTCCATCTGAGAGGTCTTCCAAGGTAAATCCAATCTGCTGTCTGCTTCCAGTTGAAGGGAACACTTTAGTGTCAACTATCTCACCAAACGAATTTAAGACTGTCACGTTCACATTTTTCTTCAACGGATTAATGAGTGAAATAGTTAATTTACCAGAAGTAGGGTTAGGATAAACAAAACAACTTGCTGCAATCGTCGCATTCGATAATCCGGTCGGCAAACCAACAAGAGTGGTAGCGTCCGGAGATGCTGGTGCAAGTTCTTTGTTACCTGCCGTGTCAACTGCAATGCTGTAATAACTGTAGAGCGAATCCAACTTACCGGAGAACATAGATGAAGTAAGCGAAGTATTCACAAGCCACGGTTTGAAGGTGCCGCCATTGGTTGAAACAAAAATATTGTACTGCATCACACCTGAACCCAAATCATTTCCTGACCATGAAACCTGAAAAGTAGAATCGTAAGTGATGGCGGGCAATGCATTCACTGCGCTCGATGGCAAAACATTATCGAGTGTATTCGACCATTCATTCGTTTGCATGCATGGGTTGTTGTCAAAGCAAATCGTTGCATCGTTTTTTATCTGCGTGCCGAGCGGAACATTGTCCTTCACTTTCACCGTGAAGAAAACAGAACCTTCACCTTCAGGCGCTGTAACATTTGGGGGAAGAAAACCAAGCAGAGGATCTGTTGTTGGCTGCAGCGTGATGGGATCGAGCGTTTTAAAACTCCACGTGAGAATACCTGTTGACTGATCAAGATTGGCTTTCACTTCGACCACCAGGTTTGCTTTGGGTCGCATATCAACTAATTTTTCATAACTGCTTACGCCACTTGGTAAATTGATGATGGTATCATTGAAAGAAATAAAACCAAGTTGTAAAGTGCTCAGGTCAAAAACATTTTGATCGAGCGTGTCAGTAATAAGAACCGCTTGCGCTGCAGCTGTAGCAGTGTCTGAATTCTCGAAATGAATGAGATATGGAAAGTCCTTTGCACCACTATAAAAATTTTGACTTCCGCTACCTAATGGACCAATTTTATCATTTGGATCAAAGGAATTTACGACAGAAACAGAATTGCTCTCTTCATCAATTCCAAGCCACCAAGCAGTGCAGTTAATTCCTAATGATGCACCGGTTGTTGCTCCTTTGGTGATATACTTGATTGTTTCCTGAGAAAAACTAAGTTCTGCCCCCGGAATAATGTCAGTAATACACGAGGTGGCTGTATTAACAACAGCCTTGGTAATTTTTTCGAACGTTAATAAATTGGCGCGCTCATCATTGGTTAATGCATATACTATGGATGGAGCTATAAAATTGTCAATTGCTGAGTATACGCATCCAAATCCAGGCGGCGTAAAAATAAAAATGGACGTAGCGACAGCACTAATTGCTTGGTGAATACATTCAACTTTTTCGTAGCTAAGAGGTGATGCATACAAAGGTTGCTGCGCCCATGCTTTAATGGTTATTGTTTGTGCGGTTGGTGTTTTTAGATTGAAATTCAGAGTCTGAGTTGAATTTGGAGATAAGATTGGAATTACAACGTAAAAAACCTTGTACCACTTCGCTTCTTCAAATAATGTGTCTGTTTTATATACCGATGGAATAGTATCGGTATATCCCAATGTAGTATCATCAGGAGAATAATAACTTACTTGTGGTTCTACCGACACAATCGTGTCTGAAATAGCAAAACCAATAAGCACCCCCCGGGCATCAACATTTCCGTCATTCCCAACTGATAGAGTAAAACTTGAGGTAGTGTTGACTCTGATTGTACTAAATCCCACAACTGAAGCATAAACATTTGCTGGAATCCCTGTCACAACCTCAAACCCATTCACCAGTTTCATCACCGTGTCTCCTGGTATGGTGACAACCACATCATAAAGCCCGAGCGGTCTATTTCTCAAATCAAAAGTGGCGAAGAAATGATCAGTACCACCAATGATGTTTATGAGTGAATCCGGAACTCGGATCGTATCGCCTGCGGCATTCACCAGCATCACCTTGGTTCCTTCAAAGAATCCTCCATAAAGAGTGGTAGTCACATCACCAATGTTTCCCCCCACAGCCGGCACTATCGCATCAAGATGGGCTTCGCCAATGTTTGTGATGGAATCGCTGAGTGGTGATGACCATCTTCCCTTATTGTCTTTGAACTGGATGGTGAAATTTTTATCACCCAATGTGCGGTCAAGCAAATTCGCATCAACAAGCTGAGAGAAATCAGAAACAGGATTTGGCAAATTCACTTCAGTGATCATGGAATCCTGATCGCTGGTCCAGTAACGGTAAGCAGTGATCAGCACGGGCTGACTTTGATCTGGCAACTTTTCAATGTACTGTGTAAGTGTTGAACTCCATGTGCCATTCGTCTGATGATAGCGGATGTTGAATGAATGCAAACCTTCAGACACTCCTGACATATCAAGCGAGTCAATCGTTTGCACAACACTTGCAGGTTGAGAAAGCGTGACCGATACTTTGTTCTGCCAGTTCTGATCAATCCAGTATTCGTAACCCATTATGAGACTTGAACTTTCAGCAGGTAACTTTTCTATGTACTGCGTAAGCACCGAACTCCATAAACCATTCGTCTGCCGGTAGCGGATATTGAACGTGTGAAGACCCTGGGTAGCTGCAGACAAATCAAGTGAGTCAATTGTTTGAATCGCACTTGCCGGTTGAGCAAGTGTAACTGATATCTTGTTCTGCCAGTTGTTATCAAGCCAGTATTCGTAACCTGTAATTTCAGAGGATGCAGAATCGGGCAACCGCTCAATGTACTGCGAGAGCACAATGCTCCACCGGTTGCTGTCATCCACACTTCTGAAATTGAACGTGTGAAGACCGGGAGTGAGCGCAGTTGCATCTGCATTCTCGGTAATGGTAACCACCTGTTGAGGATCATTCACTGTTTCAAAGACTTTTTGAGCATAGTCCGCATCAAACCAATACTCATACGCAACAATTTTCACCTCTGAAAACACATCATTGAACAATAATATAAAGATCAATGAAAAGAATGTCTTAAGTGACATGGTAAAATGCTTTAGATTCTCAGTGATCTTGTCCCTCTACTTTTATATTTATTTGAAGGTTCCCATTCATATCAGTACCTGAAGCAATACTCTTATATGAAATATGGGGATTACTTGGAAGGCTCCCCTCTTTCCACGGATAAATACCTCCATAAATTCCAACATCTGAACCATCAGTTCCTCCATTGTGGCCAGCAGAAGTTGCTTGAATATGGTAATCCGAGGAGTAAGAAAATAAATGACCGCTTGTGTTGTTTATGAAGATAGATGAAGAGTCTTGATTCCAAAAATTATTTTGGTCATTGCATGTACTGCAGTAATTATTTACAGCGTTGTTTTCTACAAACAAGTTATTGCTAAATGTTGTGTTATTTGTTACATAATCTCCATAACAAAAATGGGTAGTTCCAATAGATAGTGCATTACTTGTAAAAATATTATTTGCAATGCTACTGCTTAATACAGATCCTAATGCAGCATAACAATATGCGCTGCAATAGCCTTGAGCAAGGAAAATGTTGTTTTGTAGAAGCGAGTTTATACCAATCCTTTGGACAATTCCTGAAAAAATATTGTTAAGAAAGAGATTATTTTGAGCATCAGCCGCAAAGAGCCCCCCAATAACATTATTGTAAAAAAGGTTATTGACGGCGTTTGAGTTAGGTTGAAGGCAATACAAGCCATTGCTTGGAGTAAGCTGCAAGTAACCAATATTGCACCTTGCTATTGTATAATGTGTAACAACTTTGTCATTTGCAAATTCAGATGAGCCAAACGTTAATGCATTTGGGATTACAAAACCCATCAGCATCCCGCTATCAGCACCGGCTATGATGCTAATATTTCCTGAAATTTTTGAAATGCCCGTAGCCGTTGATGAGTCGGGATCATGACCTGAGCCATATATAAAAAGCTTTTTATTGATTTTTGTTGTAAGCGTGTAAACGCCACCGGGTACATAAATTGCGCTTCCCGAAGAAGCACTGTCGATTGCAACATTCAAGTCGATAAAGAATTGCGGAGATCCATTATCTACAACGATGAGACTTTGTCCTTTGACTATTAAAGGTAGGATAATAACCAAAATGGTGAAGCGTATTCTCATAGATCAAAAGGGTTGAGGATTCAGTGATCTTGTGATGTAACTATCATATTGATTTGTAGATTGCCATCTGAATCTGTGCCAGGTGCAATGCTTTTGTATGCGATATGCGGATTAGATGGAAATGCGCCATCTTTAAACGGAAGACCAGTACCATAGATTCCCACCTGAGTTCCATCAGTACCTGGATAGCTTGAAGGATTTTGAAGATGGAAATCCTGACTTTCAAAACTGTTACCGCAAACTTGATTTACAAATATGTTGGAGACATTTTCGTAGCTATTCGTTTGTAGAGGAAGACTTATTGCAGTATTTGAAAGAGAATATTCATAAGAATTACTGAAATACACAGACTCATAAATTGGAGACTGACCAATAAAAACATTATTCTTAAAAACACAACTTGAGTCATTATTTCCGATTGAGGGATTCGAACCCAAAAGAAAAACATTATTTAAGAAAAGCGTCTCAGTGCAAGACTGAAGTGGATCAAGATTACAATTTGTAAATATTGTTTTTTCAACCCTCAGACCTCGATAACCATATCCTCTGAGATAATTTCTGACAACACATTCAGATATCAAACAATTGGAAGATTGGCCATTCCACAACCATTGAAAGTAATAACTCGTCAAATCAATTCCACCAACATTAACTCTCACGAATGAAAGATCATTTACAAGCCTAAGGTTTGTATTAAGGTAACCCAAACCAATTCCGCCACTCAGATAGAATCCTTCAAAACTGGAGCTGTCAGCCCCTGTAATAAGATAAATATTACCGTCAAGATCAGTCCTGCTCGTTGCTTGAGACGAATCAACTCTATACCCAGCACCAATGATGTGCACCTCCTTGTCAATCGAAATGTTGCCGGTTGACATTTGCCCGCCTGGCAGGTAGATGGTATCTCCACTGCTTGCTCCGCTTATAGCACTGGAGAATGTGGTGAAGAAACTTGATGTGCCATTGTGTTGGACAACGATTACGTTTTGGGCGTTTGCATTAAAATAGCAAAGAAGCAGACCAAGGAGCGGGGCAATGTATTTCATGGGGTTTTCCTTTTTGCCTCCGCAATATACGAATCTATTATAGTCAAACAAGCAGGTATGGTTAAAAACTGTGGCTGTTTGACTTTTTTGCTTGTGTAGGCATTCGTATCTTTAATACTTATGCAAGGTTGGCACGGTCTCCACCTTAGCGAATGCTAAAAGAAACGAAGTGAAACAATCTCACACTTTCTGCTTTGCCGCCGCTTTCTTTGCTGTTGCTGTTTTCTTCCGCGGCTTCACGAACTTCATGAACACCGC
>JAFDYS010000036.1:0-62589 GCA_018267315.1 Bacteroidota bacterium
GTCACGCAGTTCAACTGCTTCATGCACGCCGGTGCTCGCACCTGACGGCACAGCCGCACGGCCGGTGAATCCTTTCTCTGTGAAAACTTCTGCTTCTACCGTGGGATTGCCCCGGCTGTCGAGGATTTGCCGCCCCGTAATGGTTATGATGTTTGACATGGGGCAAAGATAATGGCAGCAGCGGAGATTGGCCGATGACTTTAGGCAATGTTCCTTCTCTAAAAGCTGAATCAATTTCCTGCTCACATAATTTTTTTAATTTTCAAGAGGAATTGACAGCGACCCCATTGATGAAAAGATTGCTTACCCTTTGTGTCCTTACTGTTTGCCTCTTTTCCCAAAAGAGTTCCTTTGCAACTCATGCTGCCGGCATGGATATCAGTTACGCCTGTTACGGAAATAATCTCTATCAGTTCTACGTCACATTTTACCGCGATTGCATCGGTATTGCCGCGCCGGCATCCATGAAAATGTATCTCGCTTCCGATAACTGCGCGTATCTCGATTCTTTTTCCATGAACCTTGTGTACAGCACGCAGGGCAGCGATACCATTTCACATCTTGCCGGACTTTGCCCTGATGCCATCAGCCAGTGTGCAGGCGGCACGTACACGGGATATGAACAATACATCTATGCGGTGAATGTGACATTGCCATTGGTGTGCAGTGACTGGACGGCCTCCACCTACGTAGAGTTTCGCAACAATGCCATCACCAACCTACAAAGCCCCGGGCAACAGCGGTTGTATGTCGAGTGCCACTTAAGTAATGTAAACGGGTTGTGCGATAACTCGCCGCTCTTCAGCAATGTGCCGCTGGCGTATTGCTGCGTGCATGAACCGTTTTTGTACAATCACGGCGCGTATGATCCTGACGGCGATTCGCTCGTGTACACGCTCGTGAATCCGCTGAACGGACACAACGATCCCATCAACTATGTGAGTCTTTTTCTCGGGCCGGAATATCCGCTTTACACGGAAGACGGCACATTCGGTTTTGATTCACTCACCGGGCAAATGAGTTGCACACCCGATGCCGTTCAGATCGTCGTGATCTCCGTATTGATTGATGAGTATAGAAATGGAGTGAAGATCGGCAGCACGCAACGCGATCTTCAGGTAGTCGTAAAAACCTGCGTGAACAATCTTCCGGAAATTCCCGACGGAATTGTAAACATCCTTGGCGGACTTTTAATTGACAGCAATACTGTGCAGGTATGCCCGGGATCGCTGCTTGACTTTGACATCATCGGGGTTGATATTGATGTGGCCGATACCGTAACCATGACAACCAATCTTCCTTTTGTAATACCGGATGCCACATTCACTTTTACCGGTTCGAATCCTGATACGATGCATGTGCAATGGCAGACAGCGATAACTGATACGGGATTCTATGTTTTCACTGTAACCATCCGCGATGATGCATGCCCCATTGCGGGTTCGCAGATTTATTCATTCACCATACAGATTGGCGTGCCGGTGGTGGATGCCGGCCCTGATTTGAGAATTTGTGAAACGAACCCTGAAGTGGAACTGAGCGTAATCGGACTTGCTCCTTTCCAGTGGAGTAACCCGCAGTACCTCGATAATCCGTCATCGCAATATCCGGTGGCCACGTTACCGGGATTAGGCACCTATGAATTTGTAGTGACAGCAAACGCCGGCGGTTTCTGCCAGCATGATGATACAGTGATGGTGACAGTAGATCCTGATTTCAACTCATCGGTTTCCGTTTTGCCAACCACGGTTTGTGCGGGGCAGCAAATTTTTGTGTACGCAACGGCTTCAGGCGGTGTGGGAGATTATGTTTACAACTGGACTTCATCGCCCGGCGATTTTAGCAGTGATGAGGACGTTGACATTGATACTGCATTTTTTTCTGCCTATTACATTTCAACCATAGAAAGCGGTGGCTGCACGCACCGTGATTCAGTTTATGTTACAGTGAATCCGCTGCCATTCGCCACCTTCAACATTGATACTTCTTTATGCATTGGTGAAGAAACCACTCTTATATACACCGGCAACAACCCCGCTGTGTCATTTTCCTGGGACTTTGGTACAGCCCAGGTAATATCAGGAAGCGGAGCCGGACCCTACCAGTTGAAGTGGAATGCCGAAGGCGATTACCCCATAGTGCTTTCTGTTACTGACAGCAACGGATGCGGCAACGCTTCAGATGCAATTGTTCATGTTCACCCCAATCCCGTGGTAAACTTCACGGCAAATCCTGAGGGCTGTGCACCACTAACAGTTCAATTCAATAACCTCAGCAGCGGCGGTTTCACCTATGCCTGGGACTTTGGCGATGGCGGAACGAGTACCGATAAAAACCCATTACGCGTATATGATGCAGGAGATTATTCTGTAACGCTTACAGTGACAAGCGTTTTCGGCTGTTCCTCCTCACTCACCAAAACGGATTACATCCATGTAGTGCATGAGCCGGTGGCGTGTGCCACTACACAGGAAGATCTTTCACAGGTCTATGATCTTTCCCAGGCCACTTTTCATTTCGAAAACTGCTCACAATTTGCCGACACGTATCAGTGGTTCTTTGGCGACAGTGCCACCAGCACGGAACTTAACCCCACTCACACTTACACTGCAATTGATACCTTTTTTGTTATGCTCATTGCTGCCAATTCATGGTGTGCTGATACCACTACCATTGGCCCGATTGAACTGGTATTCATTGACCAGGTTTATTTCCCGCTGGCTTTTTCTCCCAACAGCGACGGACATAATGATTACTTCCACGAACTCGGCGGCATTGGTGTCACCGGAATTTATTATGCGGTTTACAACCGATGGGGAGAGTTGATATTTGAAACTGATGAACTTCAGTCAAAGGGATGGGACGGAACGTACAAGGGAAAAGATTGCGAAGTAGGCGTGTACGTGTGGAGGGCGGATGCTTCGTTCGTCAACGGATCCCATAAATCTGTTTCCGGCAATGTAACGTTACTCCGGTAATACCGGGAAGAGCTGATCAGTACTTTTTTAAGGTGAGGGTATTTCCCTGATCATCGATATACTTGAATTCCTTATCCGTCAATTTTCGGATGGTATAGAAATATTGGACCGGCGTTTTTTGACTGCCATCATAGAAATCGAATGTTACGATGATATCATCACTGTGACTGGCAAAAAGATATGTGCCGGAACGATCGAGTTGATTGTTCTTGAATTCGGCCCACGACCGGTCGCCCCCGTGCGAGTAATCAGCAACCATGGTTTGATTTTGATGTTCGCTCATCATATTGTTACCATTGGCATCAGNNCAGATCATTGCCATTGGCATCAGTGAAACCTGTAACCAACCAGGATCCCTTCAACCGCTCATCAGGAAGCTGCATGGTAAAAATGGGACCTTCAGGATACTGAAAGCAACTGCTGAAGGAAACAATAGCCATCACGAGAATTGCCAGAAAACTGATATATTGAAATCGCTTCATAATTCATTTCCGGAAAGCACCGGAACCGGTTTCAAAGGTAATGAGAATTCAATCGCGCGCATAAGCGCTTTCTGATTTTCCCATCTGCTTAAGAGTTTACTTAACAGGGCTGCAAAAGTTTCGCCATCTCCGTACCTGCTCCGTCTTATTGTTGCAATAAAAAAGAGAGCCGTTCCCCCGGAACGGCTCTCTAAGAATTATGATTCTGCTTAATCCCAAACCTTCACCTGACCGATGTTGCCCTTCTGAACATTCATGATCTGGTGAGTGGTGTAATCGCTGCCCACCTTGTTGATGAAAGCGAGGATGTGAAGGTTCGTTTTGTTGAATCCGGTTACTGTGGTGCCGTACGTTTTCACGTAATCGCCTCCTGCTACCATGGAGGAAGCCGGGATAGCATCTCCCATGTCAGCTGTAAGTACTTTTCTCAAAACCTTGTTGTGCTTCCAGTTGGTGATCGGATCACCGATGTTATTGAGGGCCGGGTTATCCGGAGAAACCGCGCCCGGATTATTGTAGTAATTACTTTGATGAACCGCCGCAACGCCATCTTCAATGAGATACACAGTAACACGGTAGTCACCCGAATACGGGGCAGCAAATCCGCAGTGTACTTCCACATACATGCTGTCAGTCCCTTTGAAGTATGACTGCATGGCAAGTCCGCACGTGCTGGTGGGATTGGTTCCGATGATGGTGTTTGCCGCACTGCTCCAGTAACCACGGGAGAAAAGTGCATCAGTGCCATAGGGTACCCTGTTCACCGCACCTGCAGGGTGACCATAGGTATTATTGAGAAAACCGGGGCCTTCAAATGTAACATCATAAGGCAATGCGAAAGGATCCCCGTTGTGAATTGCCACACCATAAATCTGGTTCGGCTTGGAGTTTTCGAGATCCTCAACGATGAGAGCTCCATCGGGACAATATCCACACCATTCACCGGTTACTTCTTCCACTAATACCTTTTGCGTGAAGTGATCCGGCACGGGACCAATGGTGGGAAGTCCGCCACCGCCGCCGCTACCACCACTGCCGCCACTACCACTCCCGGAACCGGAGCCACTGCCGGAGTTATTTCCTGTACCACCGGTAGGCTTTACATATTCCTTTGTACAGGATCCTGCGACCACTGCAAGAAGAAGCAGAATAGAGAAGAATTTTTTCATGGATACTTGTTTGAGGTACACAATTATGAATTTCAAAAGTAATTATTTCCGGGAAACACCCAAACCTCTTCGACAAATGTTCAAACATTTCCGAGATCCGGTTTATCCCGGAATTTATTTTGCCGGCATAGAAGCTGCTACCATCCGCTTGATTTCATCAACTATTTCCGGGTTCAGCAGCGTGGAAATATCACCCGTCTGATCGGGATGCCCTTCTGCAATTTTCCTCAAAATCCGGCGCATGATTTTTCCGCTTCTGGTTTTGGGTAATCCGCTTACCATGTAAACCTTTTCGGGCTTGGCAATAGGCCCCACCGTTTTTGATACGGTTTGAATCACTTCATGTTCCAGTTGTTGCATTGCCCTTGCCTGGTCAGTAGCTTCGTTTTCACCCCGACAAATCACAAAAGCGATAATGGCTTCTCCTTTTATTTCATGTGGAATGGGTACCACGGCACTCTCTACTACATCAGGATGTTCGTTGATGGCACTTTCCACTTCTGCCGTTCCGATCCGGTGCCCTGAAACCTTGATCACATCATCCACTCTTCCCGTGATGCGGTAAAAGCCATCGTCGTCTCTGCGGCAACCATCACCGGTAAAATACATTCCGCGGTAGGTTGTGAAATAAGTTTTGATGAACCGGTCGTGATCTTTGTAAACCGTCCTGGCCTGACCCGGCCACGACCTCCTGATGCAGAGATTTCCTTCCGCAACAAGATCATTTTGTAGAACGCCATTAGTATCTACGATGACGGGTTCAATGCCGGGAAAAGGAAGCGTGGCAAATGAAGGTTTGGCAGGTGTGACACCGCCCAGCGATGTGATGAGTATGCCTCCTGTTTCAGTCTGCCACCAGGTATCAACAATGGGGCAATGTTCTTTGCCGATTTGCCGGTGGTACCATTCCCACGCTTCTTCATTAATCGGTTCTCCCACCGAGCCCAGCAGCCGGAGCGAACTGAGATCGGCTCCCTGCAAGTGTTCTTCGCCCTGCGCCTGAAATGATCTGATGGCCGTGGGAGCCGTATAGAAAATATCCACGCTGTATTTACTGATGATCTTCCACCAGCGGCTCCAGTCAGGATAGGCCGGAATGCCTTCATACATCAGGGTTGTGGCTCCGTTAAGCAGCGGGCCATAAACTACATAGCTATGCCCGGTGATCCAGCCGATATCTGCTGTACACCAGTAAACTTCATGTTCCCGGTATTGAAACACATTGAGGAAGGTGTATCCCACATACACCATGTACCCCGCCGTGGTGTGCACTACACCCTTGGGCTTACCGGTGGAACCGGAAGTATACAGTATGAAGAGTGGATCTTCTGCATCCATGATTTCTGCTTCATGTTGATCACTGGCAGATGCCATGAGCTGATCCCAGAACAGATCACGCCCTGCCATGATGCTGATTTCAGCATTAGAGCGGCGATAGATGATTACATTTTTTATGGATGGACAATCCTGCAATGCTTCATCAGCCATGTTTTTCAGATGAACGGCCTTGTCACCCCGGTAAAATCCATCGGCGGTGATGAGCAGCTTACATTCAGCATCCTGAATTCTGCCTGAAAGTGATTGTGCGGAAAACCCGCCGAACACAATGGAATGAATCGCTCCCACTCTGGCGCAAGCCAACATAGCCACTGCCAGTTCAGGGATCATAGGCATGTAAATACAAACGGTGTCGCCCTTCGTCACTCCGAGTTGCTTGAGTACGTTGGAGAACTTGCACACCTCGCGATGTAATTCCCGGTAAGACAATCTTCTCCCGGCCTCATCCGGATCATTCGGTTCCCAGATGATCGCCGTCTTGTCAGCAAACGATTCAAGATGGCGATCGAGGCAATTGACGGTGATGTTCAGGCGGGCGCCTTCGAACCATTTGTAATCCACTTTCTCAAAACCGCCCGAGTGAACGCGATCCCACATTTTACGCCAATGATAACCGGCGGCCACTTCGGCCCAAAAATTATCAGCATCATACAAGCTGCGTTCATACGCCGTCTTGTACTGGTCATAGGAAGTGATTCGGGAAATCATGGGAGTCAAAAGATCAATGGTGAGACTTGAATGGTGAATGATGATGTCTTAAATTGAAATCCGATTAGTTGAGAAGTTGAAACCAATTCATGCTTCTGATTTCAGATTGCAAATTCCTGAATCATTTTATGTCTTTCACCAGCATCTCAATTCTTTTTCGGCCGTTCCATTCATTCTCTTCGAGCGAATAACAGATATCAAACGGCTCCCCGCTCTTGATCTTCGAAATATGTTCGGCCATGCCGAATCCGACACCCTGAAGGTTGGCTTCATTCTTTTTCACATAAAACCGGATGTGATCGCTTCCCACCACCTTGGTCCATCCGTTGTCAACCACGCCCTGGGTAACAAAGAGCGGTTTCATATTCTGCGGACCAAACGGACCGAATTGCCGGAGTATGTTGTAAAACTTCGGAGTAACATCAGCCGGATCAAGCGCTGCATTGATTTCTATTTCGGGAATCAGCAACCGCTCATCAATCGAGGTGGCAACCACTTCTTCAAACCTCCGGCGGAATGCATCGAGGTTATCGCGTTTCATGGTAATGCCTGCAGCAAACATGTGACCACCGAATTGTTCCAACAAATCACGGCAGGCATAGATGGCTTCGTAAATATCGAAACCGGGAACGCTGCGTGCTGAGCCGGCGATAATGCCGTTCGATTCCGTGAACACAATGGTGGGCCGGTACCAAAGATCAATGAGGCGTGAGGCAACGATGCCGATCACTCCTTTGTGCCAGTCGCTTTTAAAGATGACGGTGGTTTTACGCGACTCTTGCTCCGGATCATTCTGCAACATCTCAATGGCTTCCTGCGTGATGCTGGAGTCAAATCCTTTGCGGTCCGTATTATGTTTGTTGAGCACCTGTGCGTGGGATGAGGCCTGTTCGATGCCTGAAACGAGAAGTCGTACGGCATGCCTCGCATCATCCATTCTTCCTGCCGCATTGATGCGGGGGCCAACAATAAACACCAGGTCGGAAACGGTGAGCGGTTTCTTGAGCTGATTCAATTCTATCAAAGCACGCAGTCCCTCGCTGGGTTCTTTGTTCAGCCGTTGCAATCCATAGTACGCGAGCACGCGATTTTCTCCTGTGATGGGTACGATGTCAGCCGCAATGCTCACCACGACAAAGTCGAGATACTTGTTCACACTGTCGTACCCGAGGTGCTTCTTTCGTGCCACGGCGGAAATAAGTTTGAAGCCGATGCCGCAACCGCTCAGTTCTTTATAGGGATAGTGGCAGTCAGTTCTTTTCGGGTCAAGCACGGCCACCGCCTTCGGAATATTTTCATCAGGCAAATGGTGATCGCAGATGATGAAATCAATGTGGCGCTGGCTGGCATACTCAATTTTGTCAGCGGCTTTTATTCCGCAATCGAGTGCGATGACCAGTTTGAATCCGTTGGTATGAGCGTAATCAATTCCCTGCAGCGAAATGCCGTACCCTTCACTGTATCTGTTCGGAACGTAGTAATCAACGTCAGCGCCGAGTTCTTTGAAAAAAGAATAGGCGAGTGCTACGGATGTGGTTCCGTCCACATCATAATCGCCATAGATGAGAATCTTCTCGTGACTGCGAAGCGCCCGGAGAATGCGATCCACCGCTTTATCCATATCCTTCATCAAAAAAGGATCGTGCAGGTGTTCCAGCGACGGGCGGAAGAATCTCCTGGCATCTTCAAACGTGGTGATGCCGCGCTGTACCAGCAACATGGCCAAAGCTGCAGGGATGTTCAGCGCTTGCTGCAACCGCTCCACCGCTTCCGTATCTGCGTCTCTGATTACCCAGCGCTTTTGCATTTACTTCAAAAAATTTTCAACTGCTTTTTTTTGAAAAACTGATATACCTGATTCATTCACATCATTGGGCCTGCGCCGCATGTGCTTGTTCCCATTTCCAGGCGGAGAGCATCATGGATTCCAGGGACCGCTTCGGTTCCCAGCCCATCAGTTCTTTTGCCTTGGTGTTATCGGCAAATACGGCTTCCGCATCCCCTTCCCTGCGCGGACCATATTCGACATTCAGCTTCACCCCCGAGGCGGATTCAAAAGCGTGAACCATCTCCAGTACGGTAACCCCGTTACCCGTTCCCAAATTTATGATATCGAGATACGACTCATCCAGCTGTTTCTTCATCAGGTACTCAAGGGCAAGAACGTGGGCCTCTGCAATGTCCATTACGTGAACGTAGTCACGAATGCAACTGCCGTCACGAGTTGGATAGTCAGTGCCGTTCACAAAAAATTTCTCCTGCCTTCCCGCAGCTGTTTTGGTAATGGCCGGAACGAGATTCAACGGTTTGTCTTCAATGGGTTCACCGATCAGCGCCGAGTCATGAGCGCCTGCGGGATTGAAATAGCGCAACAACAAAGCATGAAAGGTGTGCGCCTTCGCGAAATCAGTGATCATGAGCTCACCCATGTACTTGGTACGTCCATAGGGCGAAACCTGTTCGGTTACCGCCGTGTCTTCTTTTACCGGTAGCGATTTCACATTGCCATAAACAGAACTGGATGATGAAAAGATGAGCTGCGGCGTTTTGTATTCTTTAATGCAAAGCAACAGATTCATTAATGACAGCAGGTTGTTGCCGTAGTATTTCAACGGCTTCTCTACAGACTCTCCCACCATTTTGAATGCAGCAAAATGAATAATGCCCTCCATATCCGGATGATCCATGAACACCGAACGCAGGTTGCGCAGGTTGCACATGTTTATCTGGTAGTTCTGAATTTTTTTGCCGGTGATTTTTTCGACGCGCTCCGGCACATACTTGCGGCCGCGTTCCATGCTGTCCACGCTGATCACTTCAAACCCATGTTCAATCAGTGACACGATGGTGTGGCTTCCGATATAACCGCAGCCGCCCGTGACGAGAATCTTCTTCATACAAGAGGTTAAAAGTAGAGGGAAAAGAAATAGTAAGCGATCAGAATTTTCCTTCGGCGATCATTTTCCGCAACCCTTCTTCCAGTGAATAGGGCTCGCGGTTGAGAAGTTGTTTCATTTTGGAATTGTCGGGCTGCCGGCGGATCATGTCGCCTTCTTTCAGCGGAGGATGATGCACGATCTTCGACTTTGACTTGGTGACACGCAGAATGGTTTTCGCCAGTTGTAGAATGGAAACCTCTTCGGCATGACCGATGTTCAGCACCTCATTGCGGAATTTCTTTTTCTCCAGCGCGGCCACCGTCGCATCCACATTGTCATCCACATAGAGAAAGGTACGCGTCTGACTGCCGTCGCCATTGATCACCAATTCTTTTTCGGTGAGCGCCGCCCGCAGAAACCTCGATACCACAAAATCTGAAGACTGCCGCGGACCATACGTATTGAAGAAGCGGAAGATGCAATAGTTCAGACCGTATTCCTTGTGATATGATTTCAGAAATGATTCGCCTACATTTTTCACCACGGCATACGGCAACCGCGAGTTGAGCGGCGTGGTTTCTTCATTCTGCGGAAATTCCACCGGCTCACCGTACACTTCGGAGGATGAAGAGAAGTAAACGCACTGTACGCCGGTGTTCTTTGACAAATCGAGAATGTTGCGGATGCCCCGAATGTCATCAAGCACCATCACGGGATGTTGAAGTGTCCGCTGCACCCCCACTACAGCTGAATAGTGAAACACATGATCGAAACGGTACGACACCATGATAGGCGAGATATCATCAAACCGGTTTACATCGGCCTTGATGAAATGCCAGTTCTTATTCTTGGATGTGGGAAGCCGCTCTTTGGATCCGGTGAGCAAACTGTCAACAATCACCACGTAGTTATCGGGATCCTGGATCAGCCGCGCTGCCAGTGCGCTTCCGATAAATCCTGCTCCGCCGGTTATGAGAATCTTCTGCACGTTATTGCGGGTTGGTCAATAGTCATTAGTCATTAGTCATTGGTCACTATCACTGGTAATTAAGCATGTTTCATTTCACCAATTCCATCAGGTAGTTGCCATATCCGCTTTTCATCAATGGCTCGGCCAGTTTTTTCAGTTGCGCATCATCAATGAATTTCTTGCGCCAGGCCACTTCTTCAATACTTCCGATTTTCAATCCTTGCCGGTTCTCCACCACCTGCACAAACTGCGAAGCGGCCATGAGGGAATCAAAAGTTCCGGTATCAAGCCATGCCGTACCGCGATCCAGCACAGCCACTTTCAGTTTACCCCTTCTCAAATATTCTTTGTTCACATCCGTAATTTCCAGTTCGCCGCGCGGACTGGGTTTCAGATTCACCGCAATTTCTATCACGCTGTTGTCGTAGAAATACAAACCGGGCACCGCATAATTGGATTTTGGCTCTTGCGGTTTTTCTTCAATCGAAATCACGTTGTTGTTTTCATCGAACTCCACTACACCATACCGCTCCGGGTCAGAAACATGATACGCGAAAATGACTCCGCCATCCGGATCATTATGGTTTTCGAGAAATGTGCCGAGCCCGCTGCCGTAGAAAATGTTGTCGCCGAGAATGAGCGCTACTTTTTCTTTTCCGATAAATTCTTGGCCGATGATAAACGCCTGAGCCAGTCCTTCGGGTTTTGGCTGAACCGCATATTGAAAGTTGCAACCATACTGCGATCCGTCTTTGAGCAATCGCTGAAAACCCGGCATATCATCGGGCGTGGAGATGATGAGAATATCGCGCATGCCGGCCATCATCAAAACCGCCAGTGGATAATAAATCATCGGCTTGTCATACACCGGCATGATTTGTTTACTGATGGCATATGTGATCGGGTACAACCGCGTACCGCTGCCGCCGGCGAGTATGATGCCTTTCATGGCGGGTGAAAATAGGAAAAGTTGGAGGGGAATTTCAAAGAACGGTTGGATTATTAACGGCAAACATTTTTTCAGGACGCAATCATTTTTGGTTACTTTTCACATCTCAAAAAATTAGCCCGATGAAAAAAATCTTTACGCTACTCACCGTTTGCCTGTTCAGTTCATACCTATTTGCCGACAGCGGCGGCCCGGATGGATACGGATACACCTGGAAAGACAGTAATGAACCCGGCGGTCCGGTGTACAACTGGATTGACATTCTTTCCAAACCCACCGCTACAGAGGTGAAGTTGCTGGCTGATGACAACCTTAGGGGTCCCTTCTATCTCAACTTCAATTTTCACTACTACTGGTATGATGTCACTCAGTTTTGGGTGGGTTCCAACGGCTACCTCAAGTTCAATGACCTGAGCCAGCTGGCCGCACCTTTTCCCACAGTGCCGAGCACTGAACTGCCCAATGATTATGTGGGGCCATACATGAATGATCTGGTTTTTGCCACGCCCGGTGACACGGCCAAATGCTGGTATTGGATCAGCCCGAGTCTGGATACATTAATTGTAAGTTGGATCGGTGTTCCGTTTTGGAGTGCTTACCCCCCTTATTACTCCGGCAGCAACACTTTCCAGATTATCCTGAGTACAGTGGACAGTTCCATCACGTTCCAATACAAACAAAGAACCGGAACCAGCCCGTTTGGCACCTGCACGAGCGTCGGCTTTGAAAATAACAGCGGAGCCATTGGATTGCAGGTGTTGCCTTATTGCACCGAACCGCCCACCTCCTATGCAATAAAGATTTATCACCCACAAAATCCAACACTGGAGGTAACCGATGTTGAACCATATTACATTGACAATCCCGGTACCGGTGCCATCTTCCTTCCGCAGAGTTCCACTCCTTATCCTATTACAGCACAAATCAGAAATGTGGGTAATACGCAGGTTGCCAGCGTGCCGGCTGAAATGGAAATTAAAGATCCAAGCGGAAATGTGGTGGCGATTGACACGGCATATACGGATACGCTCGATCCGGGTGAAAGCGTACTGGTCACCTTTTTTGATAATCTGATTCCAAGCAGCTTGGGCACTTTCAAATATGTTAGAGTGAAAACGCTTCTTACGGGCGACGGTGTTCCCGGCAACAACAATGAGAAACTGGAAGTGGTGGTAGTGGATACAACGCAGGATGAAATCCGGCTTGGTTATGATGCGGGCAACACAAACCAGATTACCACCGTCAACTGGGCAGGCGTAGGTGGCGGGGCCGGCATGTATTTCATACCACCATTCTATCCTGTTCAGATCACCAAGATTCATTATTACATGTATTTCGGTAACGGGGTACCCATGGCAGCCCGTGTATGGGATGATGATGGCATTGGAGGATTGCCTTACACCCTTTTCGATTCCATTTACGTGGATGGTTCATCCATCACTGATTTTGCGTGGAATGATTTTACACTGGATCAGCCCATCGTAATCAACAGCGGAGGTTTTTATCTTTCATGGAACATGCTGGGATCCGGACAAACGCTCGGTTCATCAACGAAAGATCCCTTCTCACACCGATCCTATGAAGTGTTCAACAATGCATTTTCACCATACCGCTTCAATCAGGATCAGGATCCCATGATTAATGCCACCATTGAAGAGTACTCGTTTCCCACCGGAACCGGCACACTTTCACCATCTGATTTGAAAATAGATGTGTATCCTAATCCAGCACAAAGCGAAGCTTATGTGATTTACGAGGTTTCAAATCATGATGAGAATGTTTGGCTGCGCATGACTTCACTTTCCGGAATGAAACTTCTTGAGATGAACCTCGGCAAGCAAACGTCCGGTGTAAAGCAGGTGCCGGTTGATCTTTCGGGGTTTGCATCGGGTATGTATCTGGCAGAAATTTCTTGCGGCGGAGAAAAACAGATATGCAAAGTGATTGTCACTGAATAATTTTTTTCGACTCCATACCCATTCCCCTCTGTGTATCTCAATCAGAGGGGAATTTTTTTTTGAAAGAAATTGTAAACGGTTTGCAAACAGATCAATCCTTTACCGGTCAACACATACTTTTACGGCGCACCCGATGCAGCAACAAACCGCCATCCTTCTCTTTACACGAACCGCTGATGACGAAGCCCGTCACAAACGGTTTGTTCAGGATGGCAATTCCCTGGTCAACCAATCTATCGCAACCGGCTTCATCAACCGCACCATACGCGAGTTAAAGAAGAGCGGATTCCCTTTTTTCATCATCAATTCAGAAAGACAGGTAGGAAACTCTTTCGGCGAACGTTTAACCAACGCTTTTCGTGAAGTATTCCATTTAGGTTTTGAGCATGTAATCGCGGTGGGAAATGATGCGCCGCAACTGAATACCGGATTGCTGAACAAAGCGGCCTCGCTGCTGCACGAACAAAAGCTGGTGGTGGGGCCTGACAAGCG
Organism: Bacteroidota bacterium; assembly: GCA_018267315.1. Lineage (GTDB taxonomy): Bacteria > Bacteroidota > Bacteroidia > Chitinophagales > UBA10324 > JAFDYS01. Next base: position 13,924 of record JAFDYS010000036.1, read on the forward strand.
GGGCGGTGCCTACCTGATCGGGCTTTCTAAAAACAGTTTCGATGCGGAAGCATTGAGCAGTATTCACTGGAACACCACTCATGTTAGCGGCGAGTTGATTGAATGGATGCAAAGTGCTTCGATTGAATTTGCAACTCTTGATGCAATCGCAGACATCAACGGCAGTTTTGAACTTACTTCCTTGCTTCGGAGCAAAATTTTCTTCAACCGTTTTTTTCAAAAACTGAGAAGCATTCTCGCTTCAGCACGATCACTTTCTTCTTATACAGAGCTTTTTCTTGCTTATCAGCCCGGCACTTTCGCACACAGCCGCCGGGGTCCGCCATGTTTGTGATTCTGCACCGGAATCTCACATTATCATTTTCATTTTAATCAATGCAGTGAGCCGGCAAATGCCGGTCGCTACATACAGGTGTATCATACCTGTACACATTTACCTAATCACTGAACTTCAGTTCACAATAATCAAAACCAATGAAAAAAATTCTTCTGCTACTCCTACTCTCAGTGCTTGCCCCGGCGGCCTTTGCCCAGGTGGACTTGTTGGTGAGTGTATCCGAACTGCTAACCGGTAAAGCGCTTGGCGGCATTGCCGTAACACTCCGTAATGATGACATCGGTTATATGCAGCAGCAACTGACCGATGAGGCCGGGCGCACGATATTTAAAGGACTCTCCCTTTCCGGTGCATATGAAATCACAACTTCGGAAACCAATGATTACCTCGCTCAGGAAGTGAGCGGACTGGCTTTCCGGAGCAATGAACATCCGAGTGTGCAGCTTCAACTCACGCGGCGAACGGAGGTAAACCTGAACGAAGTGGTTGTGAATGCGAATTCATCCAATGCAATTAATACTGTGAATGCCGAAGTAACCGCCGGGCTAAATCAGAAACAACTTGAGGAATTGCCGGTGGAAGGCCGCGATATCACGCGCTCACTGTACCGCCTGCCAAATGTTACCCAAGCCACGGGCTTCTATCCGGAAGCACCCAATGTGAGCATCAATGGCGCGAATTCCCTTTATACCAATTACCTCATCGACGGCATGGATAACAACGAGCAGTTTCTCGGCGGCGAACGATTCGCCATGCCACTCGGCTTCACGCAAAATGTGACGGTGCTCACGAATAACTTTTCTGCTGAATACGGACTTACTGCCAACGGAATTGTTGACATCACCACGCGCAGCGGCAGCAACCTCTTCAGCGGCGAAGCATTTTATCTCACGCGGCCGGGCCCTGCCATTGACGGTCATTCCGATTATGCGCAGCGCGATCTCTCGGGCAACCAGGTCAAAGACGGTTTCATGCGGCAGCAGTTCGGTTTCGGTTTCGGCGGTGCCATTAAGAAGGATAAAACCTTCTACTATGTGAATGCCGAGCAGACATTTGATTTCAAAGACAACCTGCTGAATGTTCCGCAACTCAACATCAATGAAACCGTGCCCGGCAACAACCGCTTTACGTATCTCAGCGGAAAAGTAGATCAGAAGTGGAACAATAAATGGCAGAGTTCCCTGCGGGCAAATCTTGGTTTGGTGAACATTGAAAGACAGGGCGGCGGACTGGATGGCGGCGTCACCTTTCCTTCCGCAGGCAGTTCACAGGACAGAAATTCATTCAATGTGGCTCTGAAAAATTTATATATAGATCAGAATTTCTCGAGCGAAACCAATGTGCAGTTGTTCGGCTTCCGGTGGAACTATGGCAAACCGGTGAATCCGAATTCTCCCCAAACGGTTGCCCTGGATCCATCGTTCCAAACCATAGCCATTCTCGGTAATCCCGGTTATGTGTTCGATGATCATGCATTCGGCCAGCAGGTACAGGAGAAACTGAAATTTTATTTTGATAAACACACCGTTAAACTCGGGCTGGAAGTGCTGAGCACGGATCACAAATTATTCGGTGGCGGAAATCCCAACGGAAACTATACAGTGTTGCTCACGCAGGAGCAAATTGACGGCCTCATAGCAAACGGCGTAGGTTCATCCATGAATGTTGAAGACATACCGGCTGATGCGGAGGTACTTAATTACAATGTAGAGTTGCACCCGGGTTCATTCGGCACACGGCAAACTATTTACTCAGTGTACGCCGAGGATGAATGGCTGCTTGCCGAAAAGCTTCATGCCACGTTGGGGATTCGTTACGATTATGACAATCTTTCCAAAGGCGGCAGTGAAAACGGTGACATGAATAACATCGCACCGCGGGTAAGCGCGAACTACCAGCTTACCGGTAAGAGCAGCATCCGCGCAGGATGGGGAATTTTTTACGACAAGATTCTCTATTCCATTTACAGCGATGCGTTGCAGCAGAATACCACGTCTGCCGATTATCAACTCGAACTGCAGCAGTTGATTGATCAGGGAATTCTCCCGGCCAACACGAACCTGAAAGCCATAACTTTTAACGGTAATCTTTCAGCGACGGTGCCAACCACGTACCTCAACGGTCCCTCCGGTGATGAATTGCAGGCATACCGGGATCACGCTTACAGTTATGAACGCAGAATTCTGAACCCGAACGGATATGAGAATCCGTACAACATGCAATCCATGCTTGGCTACCAGTATCAGGTAAATGACAAAACACTTTTTTATGCCGATCTGGTTTACAATCACAGTTACAACCTACCGCGGCTGATTGACATCAATTCCCCATCAGCATATCCCATTGATCCGGAAAACGTGATCGTTCGTTCAACGGCAGAAGCTGATCTCACCCGCCCGGTTCCGATTTACTCGGATGCGTCAGGAAGCTATGCCATCATCAATGACGATACCGTTCGCGGGGTGGCAACCAATGTGGTGATGACGGACATGGGTGGGGAATCGAAATATGCAGCGCTGAGTCTGAATCTGCGGAAGGATAAAGGTGATGACAACTATTCCTACTACATCAATTACACGCTGTCGCGGTTGCGCAACAACACGGAAGACATCAACTTCAAAGCCATGGATGCGAACAACTTTGAACTGGAATGGGGACCGAGTATCAACGATCGCACGCACGTGATCAATGCGGTGTTCAGTTATTATCCGTGCAAAGGGTTAATCGTTACGCTCGCAACGCTCATTCAAAGCGGGCAGCCGATCAACCGCATTCCGGATGCTGCCATTTATGGCACCACGGATTTGAATGGCGACGGCAGAAGCTTCGGCGATGCTTACGTTGGCAACAACGATCGTTCACCCGGCGAATCACGCAATGATGACCGCCTGCCGTGGTCGAACAACTTTGATTTGAGTGCGCAATATTCGTTTCATCTGAAAGGAACGCAACAACTTATTCTCAGTGCCGATGTATTCAACCTTTTCAATGCACAAAACCTGAGCGGCTACAGCAATAATGCAACGCAGAGTAACCAGATACAGGTGGGACCAAAAGATTCCGGTGTGCTGGTGAGAAAGAATGCAGGAGCACCGAGGCAATTTCAATTTGGATTGAGGTATGCGTTCTAAAATAAACCACTAAGGCACTAAGAACACAAAGCAACACTGAGTGATTTTCTTTGTGAACCTTAGTGCCCTTAGGCCTTAGTGGTAAATACTAACTGATGAAATCAATTTCTCTTCTCGCTATTATTCTGGTTTTCTCCTGCAGAAATCCCGGTCAGATTAATTCTGCTTCGGAAATTTCTTCAATGACCTGGAATGAAATTCTTAGCGGCGCAAGAGGAACAACTGTAAACCTGATGATGTGGCAGGGCGACCCGTACATCAACCAGTACATGAATGATTTTGTGATCCCTCACCTGAAACAGGAATTCGGCATCACGCTGCACCTCAGTCCGGGGCAGGGAAACCAGATTGTATCGCTCGTGTTGGCGGAGAAGCAAGCCGGAAAATCAAATGCCATGGATATGTGCTGGATAAACGGCGAAACTTTTTACCAGCTCAGGCAGATTGATGGCTTGTACGGACCATTCACTGATCAACTTCCGAATGCGCAATACATTGATTTCAAAAATTCATTCATCAACACCGACTTTCAACAGCCGGTGAACGGCATGGAATGTCCGTGGGGAAATGTGCAGCTCTGCATCATCTACGACTCAGCGAAAGTTTCTTCTCCGCCGAAAAATCTGGATGAACTGGAAACATGGGTGAAAACTAATCCCGGCAAATTCACCATCGGTACTGACTTCACAGGTCTCACTGTTTTGAAAGGATGGTTAATCACCATTGCAGGCGGCGCAGATTCATTGAAGGGAAATTTTGATGAAGTAAAATATGAGAAATACTCGAAGCAGTTGTGGGACTATATAAATCGTACGAAAAAATATTGGTGGAAAGAGGGAGAAACATTTCCAAACAGCGTAGCACAGATGCACCAGATGTTTTCGAATGGTGAATTGTATTTCACCATGAGTAATAACGATGGCGAAGTGGACAACAAAGTGCTGCAGGGAGTTTTGCCTCCGACTTCACGCTCGTATGTGTACGATGCCGGTACGATTCAGAATTCACACTACATGGGCATACTGAAAAATGCGAAGAACATTGCCGGTGCGATGGTCGTCTGCAATATTCTGATTTCGCCGGAAGCGCAATACGAAAAAATGAAAACTGAAGTGTGGGGCGATGGAACGGTGCTCGATGTGTCGAAGCTTTCTGCAGAGTGGCAGCAAAAATTTTCTGCCTTGTCAAAAAGAAAATATGGGCCGCAGCGCAGCGACATTCAATCGAAGGCATTGCCGGAGTTAGCGCCGGAGTACATGATTCGGTTGAATGATGATTTCAGAAAAATGGTGATAGAAAAATGAAGACGCTAAAAAATTAACCGTCATTGCGAGTTCCCGATTTTTCATCGGGAACGAAGCAATCCTCCACAAGAAGTGACTGCTTGGTTAAGGGGATTGCTTCGTCACGCTTGCACGCGTAGCTGTCGCGTCGTTCCTCGCAGTGACGGCGAGATATAGAATCATGAGAAGAACCAATTCACTGAGCACTTTTCTTTTTTTCCTGCTGATCATTCTTCCTTTCAGCGCCGGGTTGATCTATGCATTGCTCTACAGCTTTGGTCTCATCGGCATTCTTAATCACGGCTTCACGGTTGTAAACTGGAAAGCAGTTTTAAGTTCGGGCGAAACGGTTCGTTCATTTCTCTTCACACTTTACATCGGTATTGTTTCTTTGGTGATCGCGGCATCGCTCGCTATGCTTTACATCATCATGGGGAAGAAAAAACAAAGCGGAGGCGCGTCTTACTTTATCTATTTGCCGCTTACCGTGCCCGCTCTCGTCGCTGCGTTCTTCACCTTCCAGTTTCTTTCGAAATCAGGATTCGTCTCGAGAGTTTTGAATTCAATTCACCACACCAACGGCATCGAAGGTTTTCCTGATTGGGTGAATGATTCATTCGGCATCGGCATCATCGTGACGCACGTGATGCTCGCATTGCCGTTCTTCATTATTCTTTTTCAGAATTATTATCACTCGGAAAAAATGGAAACGCTGAGAGAACTTTCAGCGACACTGGGTTCATCCACATCACAATTCAACCGGAAAATTCTGATCCCCGTGCTGCTGAAGAAAACTGCAGCGCCGCTCGTTCTCTATTTCATCTTCATTCTCGGCTCTTATGAAATTCCGTTGCTGCTCGGTCAGCAGGATCCGCAAATGGTTGCGGTGCTCGTGAACAGAAAACTGAGCCGGTTCGATTTGTCAGAAATTCCGCAGGGCTACATTATCGCGATTCTTTACACGCTCGTGGTTTCACTATTGCTGTTCTTCATCATCAAACTAAAAAACAGACCGCATGCACCACCGGTTTAGCATTTCGTTGCGCACGATTTGGGCACTGACCTTTTCAATGCCGGTTTTGTTCCTGCTGATGCTCTCGCTTGCGCAGCAGTGGCGGTTTCCTGATGTGTTTCCGGAAACATTTACGTTGATCAACTGGAAAAATCTTATGCAAAATGAAAACAATCTTTTGCAAAGTCTTGGAGTGTCTGTCATCATTTCAACTGTTGTGGCAGCACTTGCAACTTCTCTCGGATTTTGGATGAGCCGAGCCATTGCTTTTCATCCCAGGAAGAATCTGCTCACTTCTTTCACCTATCTGCCTTTTGTTTTTTCGCCTGTGATCTTTGCTTCGGTATTGAATTTCTATTTCATCCTTTTCAATTTGTCAGGAATCATTTTCGGAGTCATGCTCGCTCAACTTTTTATCACGCTGCCGTATGCGTTACTCCTCTTCGTTGACTATTGGGATTTGAAACTGAAATCGCTCGAAGATCTGGCGTTCACGCTCGGCGGAAATTCTTCGCAGGCATTTTTGAAAGTGATCGTTCCGGTTTCGAAGAACATGCTGCTGCTTTGTTTCTTTCAAACATTCCTCACTTCGTGGTTTGATTACGGATTGACTTCCGTGATCGGCGTTGGAAAAATTCAAACGCTCACCGTCAAAGTGTTTCAATACATCGGTGAAGCGAATCCCTTTTACGCCGCTGTAAGCAGTTGCCTGCTCATTATTCCGCCGATGATTCTTCTTTTCATCAACAAGAAATATTTGTTCAACACAATGAAGTGATGCACCTCCGGCTCGAACATATCAGCAAAAAATTCGGAAGTGAAGAAGTGCTTCGCGATCTACGTTTGCAATTGCCTGCGAATAAAACACTGAGCATCCTCGGCGCCAGCGGCTGCGGAAAAACTACGTTGCTGAAAATTATCGCCGGATTGATTGAAGCGGATTCCGGAGAAATTTTTCTCGCTGAAAAAAATATCACAAAAGTTCCGGCTAACAAGCGCAACATTGTTTACATCTACCAGGAGCCGCTGCTCTTTCCTCATCTGAATGCATTTGAAAACATTGCCTTCGGATTGCGCATCAGAAAAGTCGCTGAAGAAAAAATTCAGCAGCAGGTGAACCAGATGATTTCACGATTGGGACTGGAAGAGCAGTGGAAAAAATTTCCGGATCAACTCTCCGGCGGGCAGCGGCAGCGTGTTGCTTTCGGGAGAGCCATCATCATCAACCCGCCGGTGCTGTTGCTCGATGAGCCGTTTGCCGCGCTGGATTATGAAACCAGGAGTTCCATGCAAAAACTTTTCAAAGAAGTGGCGCATGAGTTCGGCATCACTTCCATTTTCGTGACGCATGATTTGAAGGAAGCAATCCTGATGGCAGATGAAATTGCACTGATGAAAAACGGAACTTTACAGCAATATGATTCTGTTGCATCATTTACGAATGATCCGGTTTCGGGAGTTAAAAATGAAATTTCATTTTGGAAAAAGTTTTAACCACAGAGGAACAGATTAATTGCCGTCATTGCGAGCGGAGCGAAGCAATCTCCCGAAATTTGGGGATTGCTTCGTCCTCATCGCTTCGCTCTGAGTCCTCGCAATGACGACACATCTTTATGAACACCGACTTCAATCATATTGAAAGCGTGTACTGGGTTTTCACTCAGTTGTGTAACGACATCTGTGATCATTGCTACAATGATTCGGGTCCGAAAGGCGCGCGCATCAGCGAAGAGGAATGCATGGCCATTATAGAAAACCTTCCTGACAAAATGGACCGGCTCATTCTCTCCGGTGGAGAACCGCTCGCTGACAAAAAATTGCTTTACAAAATCCTTGACCGGCTGAAAGAAAAATATCAAGGCGAAACGCAGATCATGCTGCAGACAAACGGCGATCTGATCAATGAGCGAATCCTCGACTCGCTGATAGAAAAAGGCGTGACGCGCATTGACATTGCCAGCATTGACCGCTTTCACAAGTTTGCCGGGCAGCGGCTCGAGATGCTTAAAGCGCTCTTCAAATCACGCGGCATGAGCGATGAAGTGGCGGAACCGCTGGTGACGAAAGATATATTCCTGAAGAAAGACTCGTTGAGCTTCGGCTACTGGGGTGCCAATGAAGAAATGTGGCTCGGCGGAAACTGGGCGCGCGGCCGTGCGATGAAAAAAAATCTGTGGTTGAAAGACCCGGAGCATAACTTCTGCTCCATCCTCAGCGGAGCAAAAGGTTTTTTGGGCGGAACGGAGTTGCCACAGGAGATTTCTATTCAGCTCTGGAAAATCAATCCATGCTGCCCGGGAACATTGTATCCGCTCGGCGATGCACGAAAAGAAAAAGTTGCTGATGTGTTGTTGCGTGTTTCAAAGATGAAAGTATTCCAGATGTTGAATGAAGGCGAGCCGTGGAAAATGGGTGAACATCTTGGTATATCAGAAGAAGATGCGAAAACCAAAACGCGAGAGCAGAAAAATATTTGCCTGTACTGCGATTATTTTTTTGAGCATCATCTCCATTCAAACACTCTTGAGGAAATGAAATAAGTCCTGGGCTCATTAGCTTTCCTGTGCTTTCGCCAGAGTAAATCCAAACGTGGAGCCGATTCCAACCTTGCTACGCACATTAATAGTTTGATTGTGCGCTTCGATTATGTGCTTTACAATGGCAAGTCCGAGTCCTGTGCCGCCCTGCTCGCGGGAGCGGCTCTTATCTACGCGGTAGAAGCGCTCGAACAGTCGCGCTAAGTGTTCTTCGGCAATTCCGATTCCATCGTCAGTGATTTCCACAAGAATGTTGTCGCCCATATCGTAAAAACTCACCGTGGTGTTTCCATTTTCATTGCCGTACTTGATGGAGTTGTCAAGCAAGTTCACCATCACCTGCCGGATTTTTTCTTTGTCGGCATACACATAGAATGGCCGCTCCGTTCCTTTCTTCACCGAAAACTTGATGTTCTTTGTATCGGCTTTGTATTCGATTTCTTCAAACACGTCTTTGGTGAGGGAATAGATGTCAAACGTTTCTTTCTCAAGATAGACTTCACCACTTTCGAGCTTGGCGATTTCTTCGAGATCATTCACGAGGTTGGTCAGCCGCTCCACGCTCACCGCAGTCTTTTCCAGAAAGTGTTTGTTCACCTCTGCATCTTCCATGGCTCCGTCAAGAAGAGTATGCACATACCCCTGAATGCTGAAGAGCGGTGTTTTAAATTCATGCGACAGATTCGAGAGAAATTCCTTCCGGTACTGCTCGGCGCGTTTCAGACTTTCAATTTCCTGTTTGTTCTTTTCCGCCCATTCTTTCACTTCTTCCTGCACATCGCTCAGCGGGTCTTCCGACTTGATGCTCTTGCCGAGAATGTCTTTCGTGAAACGATCTATCTTGAGGTTGTGGATGGTTTTATAAACGAGCTTGATCTTGCGATAGATGAATCGTTCCATCGCATAGTAGAAAAGAAAGTAGGACAGGGAGAAAACCAGCGCAAACAAAGCGGCACACTGCACCCATCCGGACATTTCTACACGGGCACCCAGGGTAACAAAGAGGGTAGCTACGGCGGCCACCACCAGCGCAGAGTAAAAAGCAATAGTCTTTGGGGTGAGATTTTTCAAGATAAAAATTTAGTTCTCCAATTCACGGTTTAAAGTTTTGGATCTATAAGTTCTACTGTTGACCGGGGGGTCTCAATCCTTCAAACACCTCCGAACATTTCAAACCTTAAACCTCAAATTTCAAACTTATACCCGACACCTTTCACTGTTTTAATGAGGTCCTCTCCCACTTTCTGGCGGATCTTGCGGATGTGTACATCAATGGTGCGATCACCTACAATCACATCGTCGCCCCACACTTTGTTGAGGATTTCATTTCGGGGAAAAACCCTGCCGGGTTTGGAAGCCAATAGGGCCAGCAATTCAAATTCTTTTCTGGCAAGAAAAACTTCTTCGTCCTTCACCTTAACGGCATGCTGCTCCCGGTCAATGGTGATATCGCCGATCTGGATCACTTCTCCTTCATGGCCGCTGGCCTTGCGGCGAAGCAATGCCTTTACGCGGCTCACGAGCAGTTTGGGTTTGATCGGTTTGGTGATGTAATCATCGGCGCCAACGTGAAATCCCTTCAACTCCGATTCTTCATCATTTCTCGCAGTGAGAAAAACGATGAGGGTATTCTTCAGTTCCTTCAGGTTGCGCAGGTGCTCCGCTGTGGCAAAGCCATCGAGACTGGGCATCATTACATCGAGGATGATGAGATCGGGTTTTTCAGCCCGCGCAATTCGGATTGCTTCCAATCCATCTTTTGCAGTAAGCGTCCTGTATCCTTCGCGCTGGAGGTTGTAGGCAATGAATTCGAGCACGTCAATTTCATCGTCTACGATCAGAATCCTGGGTTGATGTTCCATAGCCGGTTGCCGTGGGTTTACATATTGAGCGAATGCCGTGTTCATTATATTTTCTCCTTTTCGTGTTTCAGTACGTTGGCTTCAACGTAAAAAATTATTTCTTCAGCGATGTTCTTATTCAGGTCACCGATGCGCTCCATCTTGCGAACTACCGAAGCAAGGTTCAGCATGCCTTCCACTTCATCGGTGTGATTGCGGATGTAATCACCGATCACGGTAATTGCTTTTTTATTCCATTCATCCAGCCGGTCATCATGCCGGAAAATCTCCCGTGCCGAACTGGTGTCCGCATCCTTGAAAGCACGTAGGTTGCTGGCGATCATATCATCAATGTGGTCCACAATTTCGCGCAGTTGCAACGGTGTGAGCAATTCGGCCGCATAGGGTTTGGTGAGTTTGGATGCATAGGCGGCAATTCCCTTGGCATGATCGCCCATACGCTCGAGGTGGCTGTTAATTTTGAAAGCCGCAAACACCAGCCGCAGGTCAATGGCCACCGGGTTGAAGAGCACCATGATGTTTTCACAATCGCGGTCAATCTTCAGCTCCTCGGCATTTACCCGGCGCTCCTGGAAAAGCACTTCCTTCGCCAGTTCTTTTTTAGCACCGATGAACGCATCAATGCTTTTGCCAAGCTGGTTGCGAACAAGTGAACCCATCTCTTCAATCTCATTCTTCAGCCGGTCAAGTTCGGTATCTAGGTGCGTGGTCATGGTAACAAGTGAATGATGAAAGGTGAATCGTTAATCGTCTTTTGTCCGCTGGTCATAAGTTCCTATGTCTAAAACTATCCAAATCTTCCGGTGATGTAGTTCTGGGTGCGCTCGTGTTTGGGATTCATGAACAGTTCCTTGGTGTCATTGAATTCAATCAGTTCACCCAGATAAAAAAACGCGGTCTTATCACTCACCCTCGCGGCCTGCTGCATGTTGTGAGTAACAATGATGATGGTGTATTTCTTCTTCAGTTCCCAAATGAGTTCTTCAATCTTGGCACTGCTGATCGGATCCAGTGCCGATGCCGGCTCGTCCATCAAAATTACGGAAGGTTCCACCGCCAGTGCCCGCGCGATGCAGAGACGCTGCTGCTGCCCGCCGGAGAGTGCCAGCGCTGATTTCTTCAGCTCGTCCTTCACTTCATCCCATAGGGCCGCCTGCTTCAGTGAACGCTCCACCGTTTCTTCAATAAATTTCTTGTTGCTTATTCCGTTTATGCGAAGACCGTAAGCCACATTTTCGAAAATGGTTTTCGGAAACGGATTCGGTTTCTGAAAAACCATTCCCACTTTTTTCCGGATTTCCTCTACTCGTGTGCCGCCGTTGTAAATATCTTTTCCGCTCAACAGCACTTCCCCTTCAATGCGCACTCCGTCAATCATATCATTCATCCGGTTAAAGAGCCGGAGGTAGGTTGACTTACCGCATCCCGAGGGGCCGATCATAGCCACCACCTGATATTCGAGGATGCCCATCGTCACATTTTTCAAGGCATGTGTATTCCCGTAAAAAAGGTTGACGTCGCGGGTTTCTACTTTATACATGGTTACCTGGAAAACCGGTTTCTCAAAATGATGGCAATTGAATTCAGCAATAAGGTAAACACGAGCAGCATGATGATTCCTGCTGCCGCATTCTCATGAAACTCCTGCTGCGGTCGCGATACCCAGTTATAAATCTGAATGGGAAGAATGGTAAAAGCCGAGTCAAGATTCTTTGGAAGAAAAGTAACATAGGTCAAAGCCCCGATCGTGATGAGCGGCGCCGTTTCGCCAATGGCTCTGGAAATGGCGAGGATAATGCCGGTGAGGATGGAAGGAAATGAAATGGGAAGCAGGTGATGCCAAATGGTTTGCCAGCGCGTGGCCCCCACTGCAAACGATGCTTCACGTATGCCGTTGGGAACGGCACGCAATGCTTCGCGCGTACTGATGATGATCACCGGCATGATGAGTAAACTCATGGTGAGCGACCCGGCGAGGATGCTGCGATCAAGTGACATCCATCGTACGAATAAACCCAAACCGAGCAACCCGTAAACAATGGAAGGCACGCCGGCCAGGTTGGCAATATTGATTTCAATGAAACGGCCAATCCAGTTTTTGCGTCCGTATTCTTCCAGATAAATCGCTGCACCAATCCCCACCGGCACCGCAATGGCAGCGGTGATGATCACCATGAAGAAACTTCCGGCGAGACCGGCCACTATGCCGGCCTTATCGGCGTGCCGTGAAGGAAAACTGGTGAGAAACTGAAGGTTAATCCTCCCCAGCCCGTCTGCCGCCACATTCACCAGCAAAAGAATGAGCACACACAACGCAAACAACAAACCCAGGATAGCGATCACCCGAAAGGCGATATCCTTGATGCGTTGCTTGAGTGCGTGTAGTTCGAATGGATTCATTTGATGAATGATGAATCGTGAATTTTCAATTCAATCGCCCGGCTGCTCATTAGTTTATTGTTTGATAATTATCAGTCATTGTCTATCGTCTGCAAGTCATAAGTCTTCAAGTCCTTCTCAATCTCCGCCAACCGCCAGGAATTTTTTCCTGATCCGGAAGCTGATGATGTTTAAAATAAAAGTGAAAATGAACAAGGCAATGGCAACGGCAAAAATGGTGTTGTAAGCCAGCGTGCCATGCGGTGTGTCGCCCTGGCTCACACTCACGATGTAAGTGGTCATGGTGGCAACCGGATTCATCGGGTTTAGTGTGATCTGCGGCAACTGCCCGGCAGCTATGGCCACAATCATGGTTTCCCCAACGGCTCTCGATAAGGCGAGAATGATTGAGGCAATGATGCCTGAAAAAGCTGACGGGAATACAATACTCAGAGACACCTGCAGTTTGGATGCTCCGAGTGCATAACCACCCTCCCGCAGACCGGAAGGAACACTACGCAAGGCATCTTCACTCAATGAAGTCACGAGCGGCAAAATCATGATACCCATTACAATTCCCGGGGACAAGGCATTGAAGCCACTCAGTGTCGGAAAGAAATGCTGCAGCAGCGGCGTGACCGTGATGAGAGCAAAGTAGCCGTAAACGATTGTCGGTATGCCGGCCAGCACTTCCAAAAACGGCTTAACGGTTTTTCTCACCGGCGCTGCCGCATACTCGCTCAGGAAAACGGCGATGATCAGTCCCAAAGGCACACTCACCAATAATGCGATGAATGAGGTGAGCAGCGTTCCCGTCAACAACGGAAGAATGCCGAAGTGCTGATCAGAGAACAACGGGGTCCACTGGGTATCCGTAAGAAAATCCCAGATTGGAACTTCCTGAAAAAATTCATAGGCCTGAACGGAAAGCACCACCACAATGCCCAGCGTGGTGAAAACAGAAACCAGTGCGCACAACAGCAGAATCACCTTCACCACGCTCTCTCTTGCATATACAAACGAGCTGCGCGGAAACTGAAATGGCGGTCGGGTTCGGTTGCCTGTTTCAGCAGAAGGGAAACTGACTGTGCTCACTGTTTCCATATTTATTTTTGAGTGGTTCCCGGTTTCAGCAGCGATTCGAGCGTGGTGCCCACCTCTTCACCGCTTTCATAAATAGAACCGGTCACCTGATTTCTATGCCGCTCGAGCACTACCGGGTACAGGTCATCCTGCAGCGGGATGTATCCCACTTCCTTCACCAGTTTGGGTGCATTCTCCAGATAGTATTCAACAAAACCCTTCACGGCTGATGCCGTATCCGATGATGCTTTCACATAAATCATAAGTACTCTTGACAGCGGCGAATAGGTTCCGTTCTGAACTGTTTCCACTGAAGGCATAATGGCGCCGGCGCCGTTAGCATCATTTCCATCATCAATGGGTACCAGCTTCAGCTTGTCTTTGTTCTCTTCATAATAGGCAAGACCGAAATAGCCGATGGCGCCTTCGTCCGATGCCACACCCTGCACCAGCACATTGTCATCTTCTGACGGTGTAAAATCGCCGCGGCTGCGCTTTGATTTTCCGTTGATGGCCTCCGTGAAATAGTCGAAGGTTCCGCTATCAGTACCCGGGCCAAACAATTTGATGGGCTTCTTCGGAAATCCTTTTCTCACCTGATCCCACGTCATAATCTTACCCTGCGCTGCTGAATCCCACATCAGTTTCAACTCAGCCGTGGTGAGTTTATCTACCCATGTGTTTTTAGGATTTACTACCACGGCGAGCCCGTCATAACCTACCGGCAACTCAATAAAACCGATGCCTGCTTTGGTACATGCTTCCACTTCCGAGGGCTTGATGGGGCGCGAAGCATCTGCAATGTCAATTTCATTATTGATGAATTTCTTGAAACCGCCACCGGTGCCTGAAATACCAATAGTGATTTGCAGGTCGGGATTCACGGTCTTGTAATCTTCCGCCACAGCTTCTGTGATGGGATAAACGGTGCTTGAACCGTCCACCTTAAGAACAGCAGGCGCTTTTTGTTCTTCACTTTCTTTACCTGACTTTGACCCGCCGCAGGAAGCGAACAGGGCAGCCAATGCCATGATGGCAAGGAACTTTTTCATAATCTGTAGAGAATTTTTGTTCTGAAATTTCAAGTGCAAAGCTACCCGCGCCCCATGCGCCTCCTGTTTTTTGCATGTTATCAAATCTTTATTTTGGAAACGATTTGGTAACACAGAATTAATCTTCATCCATTCATCTGATGCAATCAGGATGTTAACTCAAGATTAATCAACGTAACTAAAGAGGTTGATTATTAACAAAAACAAGATGGTTTTGATCTTCAACGTTAAGCAATTGTAACGTCCATCTCTATCTTTACGGCCCATTCTTAACACACCTACATGACCATCAACCAGTTCATCAGTTTTCTCTTGCCCCGCGATAAGAGCTTCTATCCCCTGTTTGAAAAGGCCGCTGAAAATCTGCGCGCATCTGCTGATAACCTATGCCTCGCTGTAACAGCCACGGCACCCGAGCAACGCATTGAGTACATGAGAATGGTGGAGAAACTGGAACACAAGGGCGATGAGATAGCGCATGAAATTTTCAATGAGCTTGGTAAAAACTTCATTACCCCTTTTGACCGTGAAGACATTCACCGGCTCATTTCACGCATTGATGATGTTCTCGATTATATCCACGGTGCATCCAAGCGCATGGAACTGTACAAGATCAAACACTTCACCCCTGAAATCATCAAACTTTCCGAACTGATCCAAACATCCACGCACGAACTGCATACCGCTATCATGGAACTGCGCAACCTCAAAAACCTGCGCAAGATTACTGATGCCTGCGTACGTGTGAACAGCATCGAGAATCATGCAGATGATATTTTCGACAATGCCGTGGCTAAACTTTTTGATGAAGAAAAGAATGCAGTGGAACTAATCAAGATGAAAGAAATTCTATCAGCATTGGAAACCGCCACCGACAAAGCAGAAGATTGCGCTAACGTTCTTGAATCCATCATTGTAAAAACGGCATAATAAACCGGATGTCCGTTATTGTTTCTCAAAACTCCGCTCTTGCATGTACATCCTCCTGATAGTTGTGGTGGCGCTCGCCCTCATATTTGATATCATCAATGGTTTTCATGATGCGGCCAACTCTATCGCCACCATCGTTTCTACTAAAGTGCTTTCACCGCTGCTGGCGGTAGCGTGGGCCGCCTTTTTCAACTTCATTGCATTCCTCGTTTTCGGACTACACGTGGCTAATACCATCGGTAAAGGAATCGTTAATCCTGATGTGGTGACCCTGCCGGTGGTGCTGAGCGGATTGGTGGCCGCCATCACCTGGAATCTGCTCACGTGGTACTATGGCATTCCTTCCAGTTCATCTCATACGCTCGTCGGCGGATTTGCCGGTGCGGCCATTGCCAAAAGCGGATTCGGTGCGGTGTATTCAACAGAACTTTTCAGAATCATCTCCTTCATTTTTCTGGCGCCGGTGATTGGCCTCATTGTGGCTTTCTTCATTTCAGTACTCACGATGCATATCTGCCGCAATTTCATCCCTCATAAAGTTGACAATGTATTCCGACGGCTGCAGCTTGTTTCGGCCGCAGCATACAGTCTGGGGCATGGAGCCAATGATGCGCAGAAGGCCATGGGAATCATTTTCGCTTCGCTGATTGCCGCAGGACAAGCTGCTAAAACAGATTCAATTCCTTTTTGGGTAGTAATCTCCTGCCAGGCCGCGATGGCCATCGGCACCCTGATGGGTGGCTGGCGCATCGTAAAAACAATGGGGCAGCGCATTACTAACCTCACTCCATTTGAAGGATTCTCTGCGGAAACGGCCGGCGCCATTACACTTTTTTCGACGGCGCAACTTGGCATCCCGGTTTCCACTACGCATACTATCACTGGTTCCATTATTGGTGTGGGAATGAAACGCCGGGTTTCTGCCGTGCGCTGGGGTGTTACCCGAAAACTCCTGTGGGCATGGATCATTACCATACCGGTATCCATGGTGATGGCTATTGGCATCTACTACCTCACCGCATGGGCGGGTCTGTAACATTTTGGCACTAAGGAAAAACGTTAAACCCTATGGGGTATAAATGTGCAGGATGGAACCGTTCTGAGATACGGCGTACTGATATAATGGGTAATAAGCAGGACCCATCGTCACGTTTCCATAAATATCAAAATGACTTTGGTGGCAAGGACAAACGATTTCATTATATGCCACTTCGTATTCCACATTGCATCCCTGGTGAGTGCAATACTGTGAAAGTGCGTAGAACTGCTGGTCGAGTCCTTTGAAAACAATGATGCCGTTCACATACACAAAACCTCCAGTGAGATACAGGTTGGTGAAGTCAGGAATAGTGCTGTAATGACCGTTGTTATCATTCACACTTCCATTGGATAGATCAATGTAAAAATCGGTGAGCGGAATGGTATCCGCCTTCTGGCATCCCAACTGACTCAGTGCTACCACGGCAACGGCGCTTGAACCGATCAGTCTGATAAATTCCTTCCTGCTTATTGATTTAGCCATGGCTTAATTCTTTAGTGGAGTGCCCAACGCCTGCAGCACTTCATAGCTGCCGGCAGATTGAGAAACAAAAGCAATGATGCGGCAACTATCCGCATTCCATTCCTGCGGAATATCATAGGGACTGATGGAGTATTGCCAGTTGCTTCCTGCGGCTTTGCTGCCGGTAACCGGATCGCCACTGAAGTTGGTGATGATGTCGCGCAGCACATCATGATGAATGTAACCGGAAATCACATCTGCCCCATTGAGCTGTGCCGCTTCGATCCCGCTTTCAGTAATGAGAACCGTGATATTCAAAGGTGCCGAAACTGTTTTCAGGAAATTTACGGTTACAGATCCGGAGAGTTTCCTGCTCATGTCATCAAAAGAAAAATCGAGACCGAGTTTCACAGCAAGGGGTGAATCCAATTGTTGCACTACATAAGTTGACCACAGTGAACGGTCAACGAGAACAGAAAAAGTACCCGGCGACACTTCCCAATTCACACGGTTGATAGCACCTATAGGCCAGTAGGCCGGTGGACCGAGATACGAAGCAAGCGCTTCGCCATCCGCTGTTTTCAATTGCGGATCGCCTTGCTCCAGCGGAACGGAAAGAATGCCCTGATGCACTTCCACCACTTCCATTCTGTCACCGTACTGGCTCAGAAGATTGTCAATGATATCACGTGCTTTCGGGCAGTTCGGACAATTGGTGGCGGTGAAGTCTTCAATGAGCACCATCTTCTTTTGATTCGTATCCACATTTCCTCCTGATGTATCATCACCTCCGTTGCCGTGGAGATTGATGTTAGGGCCCACTTCGTCGCAGCCGCAAAATGAAAACAGCGCCGTGGCAAACAAGACTGTAAATAGAAACCTGAACATAATCTGCGATACTAAATCAAAAACTTGACGTGAGCGAAAACTTCAATCCGCTGAATGCGGGTTCATACCGGCATACACCTCCCGAGCAATTGATGCCGGCCACCTGCCGCGTGTAAGCGATGGCGAACCGGTTGGCGCTCTTGGTATATGAAATAAAGAAGTTGTAATAGTGAATCTTGTCTTCTGTTTTCTCCGGATTAGGATCAATGTTGTACATATCCGATGCGCTGAACGACCACCGTGGTGCGATGTTGTATTCGGCCAGTACAAAGATGAAAGACCCGTAATCTTCCTGGGTGTTTTGATACTGCAGTTCAAACCGCCAGGAGTTTTTGCGGTTTGGTTTGTAGGTATATTCTGCAAATGGAGTAACGGCTACAAGATTCGGCAACGGTTCATTCCGATAGATGGCCTGGTTGTAGAAAACATATTGCCCGCCGAAGGTGAAGTTGTGCACTTTCGATTTGGTGATTTCAATCTGTCCGTAAAGTTCCCGCCACAACTTGTTACTCTTCAAATCATCAATGTGAGAGTAATTCAACTCAATAGCATAACCTAATTGCGGGGTGTAAGTGGCATCGAGTTCAAAGGCCATTTCACCGAGGTACTGTGTGGCCGGTGCATACCGCGCAGGCAACCGAAGGGAATTTTGCCTGGACATGGGCGGAATGAAATCCAGCACGCCGTCATTCAGCGTTTCATTGGGTGACGTACGCAGCACAAAATTTTCCGTGCGCTTAAACTGCCCGGTAATTCCGAAACCCCTGCGTGAATAACTGAGTGACGTATAAATCACATTGCCGGGTTCATCCACCAGAATCCCCTCGGCATTCATGATGGCCTCGTGCGTTTTGAAAGCGCCTTCAGTGTACCAGCTAAAGTCTTTCACATTAAGTGTGTAGTAACCGCTGAATGCATACACGTTGTATTTCGGGATGAAGCGGTCTGCAGAATCATAACTGTTGATGGTGTTGGCAACAAAATCCATGGACGATTGATCGATAGTGCGGTTCAGGAATGCCGCACCCGGCAGTAGGCGAACATTGTTGCTGATGTTGATGAGCCCGTCCACATTGAGGCCTTTAAAAACCGGGGCGTACCTGCTGAACTGATTTTTCTGCTGACCGGCCAGCCCTTTGATGATCCAATTATCAGTGATCTTGTATTTAAGATTGATGCCGAATGTGGCATAATCGAGACCGAGGCCACGATCTTCGTAAGAGCGGTACACAATGCCACTACCGAACTGCTCATAGAAATATCCACCGGCCACAGTGAGTTTTCCGATTTCCTTTTCCAGTTTAAAATAACCAATGCCGGCGCCGGTGTATGAGCCATTGGGATCGAAAAGATTGGAATTGTGAAACACATCAAGCCGCACCGAAGCATTAAAACCAAAGATGCTGTAATTCACCTGCAGCCATGATTCCAATCCCGTGAAGTAATTATCGTATTGTGGTGTGTTAATGGCGCCGATGGCTGAGTCGCGCTGAAACACCTTGAGATCCGTTTGCAAATCACCCGAGAGGGTTCCGGCCTGAGCAACCGCCTTATGGTGGTATGAAATGAAAAGCAAGAAAGGCAGAATCGCCGGGATGATTCGCTTCATGAGTGGCACGCGTGGCAAATATATAAGCCACACGATGTAAATAAGAATTCTGATTTTATTCTTGTGGTCAGTTATTCATTCCTGAATTGCGGCCTTCAGAATAATTATCTTACGAGCAGGACGCATCGCGGCAACACTTTATTGCTTTTCCTGACTGGCTTCCGTCAAAAATTTCATCAGGGCAAGTCCGGCATTGAGCACGGGTGATGCCATGGGATCCTTAAAAAGCACATTAGTAGCTGCCTGCCCGAAGTAAATTCCGTCGGTAACCTGAAAAGTGACCCGGGTATTGCCTTGATCGGGAAAAGGAAGTCTCGGTTTTTCCCATGGCCCAATCTTATTCACCACAATGGCTCCCTCATTCATGAGGTTCACAAATAATGGCAGTGATGCCGGGTCAGCCGTTTCCCATATCACCACTTTCTCAGAGTAGTTAATGTATCTCGCAGTTTGATCATTGTACCCCGCAAGCACATCCAACCCCTCTGGCAAGGCCACTTCAATCACCACACCGAGCAATTCTTTCAATGAAGGTTTCACCTGCATTTCACGCAGTCGGTTAGCTGCCAGCAACCGCACCCGGGAACCATGCGTATGGTCGTTCACAATAATCTCGAGGTCATCCTTACGGGCTTGGGGATCGAATAACACGTACCACGGGTAGGTTTCAGCATCGGTCACTTCACTGTTTTCCCTGAATAGATTGATATCATCACAATACAGGAGATTATACAGCAGATTAAGTGCTTCATTTTTATATGGGCTGAACATGTTTTCAAAGATGGAAAAAGAGATGGAATAATTTGAAATACCTTCGCAGTTCACCGATTTGCCTTTCCCGAAATGAAAAGAACACTGCTTATTGCAACTATAGCGCTTGCTGTTTCAATAACCACTTTTGCCCAGGACAATAAGAAACTGCCGGCTGTTACATTAAATGATGTAAGCGGCAATAAGATTGACCTAAGTACCCTAAATAAAGACGGCAAGATTATCATCCTCGACTTTTGGGCTACGTGGTGCGTGCCATGTAAAAAGGAACTCACCAACATCATGGATGTCTATGAAGACTGGCAGAAACTTTACAATGTGGAACTGGTCGCCATTTCCATTGATGATGCCCGCAACACCACCAAGGTGAAACCGATGGTTGACGGATTGGCCTGGCCTTATCTTGTGCTGCTCGATCCCAATCAGGATCTTAAACGTGTGCTGGGATTTCAGAATGTTCCATATGTGCTTGTAGCCGATAAAGAAGGCAACATTGTTTATCAGCACACCGGGTATGTAGAAGGAGATGAGTTTGAACTGGAAGAACAACTGAAAGCGCTCTCAGCAAAATAATTCACCGGAACCGGAATCGATCCCGGGTTGATTGATTGGATTCCGAATCCTGAACAACGCGGTTTACCTCCTACGCCTCTTTTCAAGAATCATTGTTGCCACGATTTTGTCAATGGGCAATGTGAGAGCATCTTCAGTGAAGCGGTTCCATTCAATCCAGCGAAACGACTGAGACACTTCATTACTGCTGCTGAAATCAAATGGCACGATTGAAGTTTTCACAGCCGCATCACTCAGTGCTTGCACGAAGTAGTAAATGCTGATCACCTGCCTGTCAGCATGAAAAGCCGAGGGCTGAAAAAAATCTGTAGTGTACAAGTGATCCGTCACGGAAATCTCCTGACCCAATTCTTCCCTCCATTCGCGCCGCAAGCAGTCCTTCGTCCCTTCACCCAGCTCTAACCCGCCACCGGGAAATTTGGTAAAGCGCCGGCCTTGTTCCTGCTCATCGGAAACAAGCACGCCTTTCACTTCATCGGTAAGCACGCCATAAACACGAATGGTGAATGCCTCTGGTTTCATAATTCGAATTGGACGGCTAAAGTGCAACCAAAGCGTGAAAGCATTCATCTACCCACTCATTACCGGTGAATAAAACTTTTAATTGATTCACTACCTCAGCACTTTTTTTTTCTTTACTCTTGTTTCACCAAAAAACCCTTAAAGCGTATGAAACACTTTGTCCGAAAGTTAAGCATCACGCTCCTCCTGATTGTCACTCTCACGGGTGCCGCTCTGGCGCAGCTTGATGTTACCGGTACCGTGAAAAATGTTAATGGCGAACCGCTCATTGGCGTTACGGTAGCAGTAAAAAACACGAATGTGGGAACGGCCACGGATGTGGATGGCAAATACAGCCTCCGCGTATCCGGAACCGCTGCCACACTGGTTTATTCCTACATCGGTTTTCACACCGTTGAAAAAGCAGTGAGCGCTTCCGGCGTAATTGACATCACCATGGAAGAAACCACTTCAAATCTGGAAGAAGTGGTGGTCACCGGTCTTGCCACATCCGTCAAGCGTACCAATTCAGCCAATGCGGTGAGCCAGATCAACTCGAAAGAGCTTACCGGCATAGCGCCGCCATCTACATTTGATGGTGCGCTGCAGGGGAAATTCCCCGGTGTGCAGATCACTCAAAACTCCGGAGCGCCGGGCGGTGGTATCAACGTGAGAATGCGTGGTATTACATCCATCAACTCCGCCACGCAGCCGCTGTACATCATCGATGGTGTTTATGTTGACAACACCTCCATCCCTGCTGGTTTGAATGCCGTATCGCAGGCAGCCGCCGGCGGTAGTCCGCGCCAGTTTGATCAGGACAACCCGTCAAACAGAATTGCTGACCTCGACCCGGGCGACTTCGAATCAGTGGAAGTGCTCAAAGGACCTTCTGCTGCCGCTATCTACGGCGCACGCGCTTCCGGTGGGGTGGTTATTATTAATACCAAGAAAGGAACGCAGACTGCTAATCAACCACAGGTGCTCTTCAATCAATCACTCGGCTGGCAACAGATTCTGAATCCGCTCGGCGTGCGCCAGTGGGATGAGCAAAAAGTTGCCGGATTCTATGGTGACGGTTCTTCCGAAATCCAAAACTTCTTAGATGCACAATCTGCCGGTCAGCTGCACGATTATGAAGATGAGTTGTTCGGAAACCATGGAATCATTTCTGATTCCCGCGTTGCGGTGACAAACGGAAATGAAAAGACGGCGTTCTACGCCAGCGGTTCGCATCATAAAGAAGAAGGCATTGTGCAGAATACCGGTTATACGAAAACCGGGCTCCGCCTGAATATTGATCATGAGATTTCCAAGAATGTTGAATTCAGCATGTCAAGCAACTACATCAAATCAAGTGCTGACCGCGGCTATTTCAACAACGACAATACCGGTACCACGATGAGCATTGCCTTATCTTCTACGCCAACCTGGGCGCAAATCGGTAAAATGCCGGATGGTTCCTATCCGAATAACCCGTACGCGCCTTCCAATTTCCTTCAGTCTGCCGACCTGATCACCAATAATGAAGCAGTTGACCGTTTCATTGTGGGTGGTTCTGTCACAGCTAAAATTGTGAACACGGAAAGGAATTCGCTGAAACTGATTTTGCAGGGCGGATTGGATGATTACACGTTCCGCTCCACTGCCATCTTTCCTAAAGAATTGCAGTTTGAAAAAGATGGTAACGGAACAAACGGGGCCTCCATCCAGGGCAATACCGGCAACTTTAACGATAATGAAAGTGCCATGCTGGTTCACTCCTACTATGGTCCTAAGCTCACATTCCGGACACAAGCGGGTTTGACACGTGAAAGTTTCAAGCGCAATACACAGATCATCACGGCCACACAGCTTATCGGCTCTCAAACCAATATCAACCAGGCAGGATCAGTAGCCACGTACCAGTTCCGTTCAGACCAACTCGATCTCGGTGGTTTTGTGCAGGAAGAAGTGAACTGGCAGGACCGTGTGATTGCCACTATTGGTGTTCGTGCAGATAAATCTTCAAACAATTCCGATGCAAACGAACTCTTCTGGTATCCGAAAGCATCACTCGCTGTGAATATTGCCGAGTTCATGCAAGATCCCGGGAAACTCAATCTCTTGAAATTGCGTGTTGCTTATGGTGAATCCAGCAACTTCCCGCCTCCCGGTGCTCTTTACACCAACATGGGGAGCGTGATTGTTGACGGAGCGCCCGGCTCACTGGTGAACAATCAGAGAGGTAACAACAATATTCTTCCTGAGAGACAGAAAGAATTTGAAGCAGGTATTGACATTGGCTTCTTGCAGGACCGCATTGTATTTGAAGGAACCTACTACAACAAAACTTCTGACGACCTGATCTTCCTGGCACAAGCTCCGCCCTCAACCGGTTTCACCACCAAGTATGTGAATGGCGGAACCCTGAAGAACACCGGATTCGAACTCACCCTGGATGCTGAAATAGTGAATACGAAAGATTGGCTGTGGAACAGTTCCATCAGCTGGTGGAAGAACAAATCCGAAATCACCGAACTCAGCGTACCGGCATTTGCCACCAGTGCATTCGGCGCCACACTCGGTACATTTTACATTGATACAAACCGCAGTGCCACGCAACTCGTGGGCATCGGTCCGGCGGAAGATATTCAGGCCGGCGACCGCTACGTAGTGTACGGCGATTTCGAGCCGGAGTTCCAGATGTCATTCTATGAAGAAGTAAACTGGAAACACTTTACGCTTAGTTTCATCATTCACTGGAAAGAGGGAGGTTACAATGTGAATCTCACATCACTGCTGACAGACCTTGGCGGAACATCGCATGACTATGATGAGATCAGTCTGGATCCGGCCGGCGTGCTCGGCAACGCAGACTACCGTGTTTCGCAGCTCGGTGTTTCTGCCGGACCCTGGATTGAGAAGGCCGGTTATGTGCGTGTGCGCGAGGCCGGACTGTTCTACACTTTTGATTCAAAGAATCTCTCCAGTTGGACGAGCAACGTAGTGAAAGGTGCGAGAATTGGAATCTCCGCCCACAACCCGCTCAACTGGTTCAAGTATAACAGTTACGATCCTGAAGTTTCCAACTTCGTGGGTAATGGTTTGGCAAGCGGGGTAGAAGTGAATCCGTTCCCTTCATCCAAGCAATTCATGTTTAACCTCTCCCTCAACTTCTAAACCTGAAAAAAGAAACAACATGAAAAATAATTTGCTCAAAACAACAATCGTCGGCTTCGCAACTCTTGTCGCGATGCTGATCGGTACTTCTTCCTGCAATATTGAACAGCCGGAAGATCCCAATGCTCCCAGCGTGGATGCCATTGAATCTGATGCCACCATCAGCGAATTGAATAACGTAGTCACCGGAATGATTGGCGGTATGCGCGATCAGGTAAACATTTACCTGGATGATTGCGGCGTAATTGGCCGGGATTACTATCGCTTCACCAGTGCTGATCCGCGTTTCACTTCAGATCTGCCCGGCACCGGTGACGCCATTCTCGATAACAACACCTTCTACATTGTGAATCCCTGGTCCGCTTTTTATCGCGTGATCAGAAACGGATGGGTGTTGCGGCATGCTATTGACAACACTACTGCGCCTTTGACACAGGAACAGAAGAACGGATACCTGGGCATCGCCAAAACGCTGCAAGCGCTGATGTTTATTCAGGTTTCGAATCTGACCTATTCCAACGGCATACGCGTAGATGTGGAAGATCCCGATAATTACGGGCCTATCGTGGATTACAATACAGCTCTTGACTTCATCGCCACATTGCTTGATGACGGTTACTCAGATCTCCAGAACGGGGGTGATGCGTTTGTAGCTGATCTCTCAGGTGGATTTGCCGGATTCAACACGCCGCAAACCTTTGCACAGTTTAACCGGGCTTTAAGAGCGCGCGTGGCTGTGTACCAGCAGGATTGGGGCGGTGCCATTGATTTCCTCGGCGAATCATTTTACAGTTTGAATGGTGATCTGAAAGCCGGCTGCTATATTCCTTATTCTACGGGAAGCGGTGAGTTTGCCAACCAGGTTTTCATTTCCATTCCAAACCAGGCCACCAATGCGCGCGTAGCTCTTAACTTCTGGGCAGAGGATGCTGAAACCGGAGACCTTCGCCTTTCCAAAGTGGTACAAAGAAGTGAAACGGCGGTGTCAGGCAATCTCTCTTCTGACTATGATGTGGCCGTTTGGAGTTCTCAGGACGATGACATCTGTATCATTCGCAATGAAGAACTCGTGCTGATTGCTGCGGAAGCGCAAATTCAAAACGGTGATTTAGCCGGCGGCGAAAATGCACTGAACGTGATCCGCAATGCCAACGGACTGGATGCGCTCACACCGGGCATGACTCAATCGCAGCTTACCGATGAGATGCTGAAGCAACGCCGTTATTCACTCTTCGCGGAAGGACACCGCTGGGTGGATATGCGCCGTTACAACCGTCTCGATCAGATCGAAAAACAAAATGCAGACGAAGACATCTGGAATGCATTTCCGATACCGGCTGCGGAACCTCAATAATTGTTTAAACCCACCTCAAAAAAGAAAAGCGCTGCTTCCGGGCAGCGCTTTTCTTTTTACCCGATACATGGCTCAATCAATTTAATCCATGCCGCTTCGGTTCATTAACCTGTTGAAGTAAGGCCGGGTCAATTTCAATCTTTATTTCCTGCTCCAGAATGTTGTAAACTCTTTTTACCTCCGGAATCAATTCAAGCCCCGGCACCTGATCGCCGGCCATAATGAATTTGCCGAGCAGCCACGGCCATAGCGGATTAGTGTTTCCGAAGATGATGAAACCGGATCCGTCTTTCTCTTCCGTGAGATCCAATCGTTCAATATTTTTAAGCGGAAGCGTTTGCAATTTTCTTTTACGGCCGGAAATAACCAGCACCCGTTTACTGGTAATGCAGTAGTAGGTATTCACTCTTTTATTGCGGTCAAGAAAAAAACGAATGCCGCCAAAATAAATTCCGGCCAAGGCGAACATCACCCCGGCCAGTTTGAAAATAAACGGCGCTTCGAACAGCATCATGGTATAATCAAGCACTACGGCAAAACCGATCAGGATGATGCTTACCGGGATTAATATGATATCAGCATCACGCAGCTGAAGACCACTTTTCGGCTTTCCCTGCCAGATTATTTCTTCACCTTCTTTGAGATATGGCTTAAACATGTTGTCATGAATCATATGGAACGGCTAAGGTCGCTTTTCCTGCGTCTGAAAGTACCGTCAGCACCCGGATGTTTAATTTTCCGGCCAATGCACGGGGGGATTTTTAATTTTACGTTCCTTTTGAAATGAAAATAATTAATCGCGAGATCAGCTGGCTGGCATTCAATGCCCGCGTTTTGCAGGAAGCCGATGACCAACGCGTTCCCTTGCTGGAGCGCCTCAGGTTTCTGGGCATATTCTCTTCCAACCTCGATGAATTTTTCCGGGTGCGTGTGGCCACCCTGAAACGGATGACGATAATCAACAAGAAGGCCAGAAAGACCATTGGCGAATCACCAAAAAAAGTTCTCACGGAAATCTTCAATATCGTCATCAACCTGCAGAACAAATTCAACTCCATTTACGCCACGCTGCTGCATGAACTGGAGAAAGAAAATATTTTCATACTGAATGAAAAGCAACTCTCGCCGGAACAGGGCGCCTATGTGAGGCATTATTTTCATCTGCAGGTGCGGGCGGCGCTGGTGCCCATCATGGTTGACAGCATCGGCGATTTCCCTTACCTGAAAGATCACTCCATCTATCTCGCCGCACTTCTTTCTGACAGCCGGAAGGAGCACAAGCCCAAATACTCGCTGATTGAAATTCCAACAGATACCGTTCCACGCTTCCTGGTATTACCGAGAGACGGCGAAAAGAGCTACGTCATTCTGCTCGATGATGTAATCCGGTACTGCCTTGAAGATATCTTTTACATTTTCCCGCACGATACGTTTCAGGCATGGACCGTAAAACTCACGCGCGATGCCGAACTCGATCTGCTCGAAGATTTTAATTCCAGCGTGATTGAGAAAATGGAAAAAGGACTCAAACAGCGCAAGAAGGGAAAACCCGTGCGTTTCATTTACGATGCGTCCATTGATTCCACCATGCTCGATTACTTCCTGGAACGGATGCACCTCAAGAAAGGCGATGACAATCTGGTAGCGGGTGCACGCTATCACAACTTCAAAGACTTCATGAACTTCCCTTCGCTGGGTAAAGTGCATTTACTGTATCCTTCCATTGAAAAACTGCAGCATCCTGATCTTCCGCCAAACAAAAGCATTTTCCAGATCGTAAGTCAAAAGGATATTCTGCTTCATTACCCCTATCATTCCTTTGAACACCTGATTGATTATTTGCGCGAGGCAGCCATTGACCCGAAAGTGACTGAAATCAAGATCACCCTGTACCGGCTCGCAAAAAATTCCAAAGTGGCCAACGCACTCATCAATGCCGTGCGAAACGGAAAAAAAGTGATTGTAGTGATGGAGCTGCTGGCCCGTTTCGATGAAGAGCATAACATCCTGTGGAGCGACCGCCTGCGTGAAGAAGGCGCCCAGGTGATCTTCGGCATTCAGGGATTGAAAGTGCATTGCAAAGTGTGCCTGATCAAGCGCAGGGAAAAAGGCGTGATGAAGTTGTATGCCAATGTATCCACCGGCAACTTCAATGAAAGCACGGCCAAGGTGTATGCCGATCATTCACTCTTCACCGCCGATGAACGGATCACGAACGAACTGGAACAAATGTTTGACTTCTTCGTGAACACCTACAAGGTTCCGGATTACAAATACCTGATCATGTCGCCGGTGAGCATGCGCAAGCGGCTGGAAAGAATGATTCAGAAGGAAACGGAAGCCGCTCTTAAAGGAAGACAGGGAAGGATTGACATCAAACTCAATAATGTGGCCGACTTTCAGATGATCACCTTGCTGGAAAACGCTGCGAGAGCCGGAGTGAAAGTGCGCATGCTGGTCCGCGGCTCATGTGCCTTCGCGCCGTTAAGCGGCGAAGAGAAACCGAATCTTGAGATCCGAAGCATCGTGGATAAATTCCTCGAGCATTCGCGCATACTTATTTTCCATAATGAAGGCGAAGAGAGCGTATTTCTCACCTCCGCTGACTGGATGATCCGCAACCTCGACAGCCGAGTGGAAATGACATTTCCCATCTTCGATTTCTCCATCAGGAAAGAACTCAAAGATTACTTTGAAATTCAGTGGCGCGACAACGAGAAATCGCGAGTCATTGATTCCAATCTCGCCAATGAATACTTCCGTGGCGAACCTGCCGTGCCGTGTCGCTCTCAGGAAGAAATTTACAATTACCTCAGGCAACGGTTTGAAGAAAAACGGCGGGCGCTCACTGCAGACCAAATTGCAGCGGAACCAGAGCGCTCTACTCCGGCGTCCGCCAACTGATCTTCGGCAATTGGTGAACCGGCTCCCATCCGTTATATCTTGATCGTGGTACTTCTTATCTGAAGAAGGTGGCATGATATTCAATATTAACAGGTCAACGGGGCTGGCTTAAATACACAGCAGCCGACTTAACCGGTGACCACCATATAGAGCCGAAACTGATCACGGCCCTTATCCGTGAAAGTTTGAAGCTCAGCAGTTGGTCAGCCCCGTTCTTTTCACAACATTTTAAGATCATGCCCCCCGTTTCTGAAAACAATTGAGTTACATTAGCGTTGAGAATTATGAAACCATAAACTTCCATGAAAAAATACAGGGTACTGTTCATATTGATATTACTGGGAAGTTTCACTTCTTTGCTGAGCGCACAGAGTCTTTCATTCTGCGAAAAACTCGATGGGGCAGGTAACCCGGTTAATGCCAATTCAGTTTTTACAGTGGGGAAGAATGGCAGCCCGGTTGTTTTCTACTACGTTCCCGCTCAGCCAATCAATGCCGCTGTAAGTTTCGATGTGTATGCTGTGAATGAAGGGAAGGAAGTTTTCCGGTCAACCCTGAAGCAAGCCGGCAACGGCGCCAAACCGGTTTCAAAACAAATGACCTTCTACGATGCGGGGCATTACCGTATTTATGTTTTTGATGAGAACGACAAGCAACTCGCCAAAGGTGATCTCACCATCCGGCGTGGTAACTAAGTTACTTTTTTGATTCGGCTGCCATTACTCTTGCCGCTGCGTTTCTTGTTCATCGCTTTATTACCCGACGAAGAATTGTTTTTGCGTTTTGGCAGTGCCGCTGCTACCAGGTTGTATGAATGATCAATGAGCTCCAGAATGAGTTGATCAGAAACGCTTCCATCCCAGATTACCGTGTTCCAGTGTTTCTTATTCATGTGATAACCGGGAAGGATTGCATCATGCTGCTCGCGTAATCCTTCTGCACGATCGGGATCGCATTTTAAGTTGCAGGAGCCGGGCACCTCATCAAGCCCCGCCAGTGCGAACATCTTCCCTGAAACTTTATATACCAGCGTATCGGGACCAAACGGCAATTCTTCCGTCACGTGCGGTTTACTCAGGCAATAGGTTCTGAAATACTCAATGTTCAAAGTCCGTAAAGTTTAATCGTCCGCTTCATCAAACAATAAATCATTGAGGGCTTGCTGCAATTCGGCATAAGCATGCTGCTCTTTTCCGTAGGTTCGCTTCATTCCTTCTCGATAAGTTTCTTCAGCAAGTGTTCGATTTTTCATGCGCAGATATAGTTTTCCCAAATGATAATAGGTACCGGTGTAATCCGGATCTTTTTCCAGAACAGAAATAAAAAACCTGAGCGCAGTAGCATCATCACCGAGTTTTATGTACTCCATAGCCAATGCATACTTGACAAATGAATCATCGGGATTTTGCTCCAGAAATTTCTCAAGTTGCTCAATACGGGATGGGTTCATCCTTTTTTGCGGTCGCTTTTTTGGCTACTTTTGCTGCCCTCTTTCTTCATAGCTGCTTGCAGCGAAAATAAAACGCAATTACCGATGAAGTTGCTCGTATGTATCAGCAAAACACCTGACACCACTACCAAGATTGCCTTCACTGATAACAATACAAAATTCAATGCCGACAAGGTGCAATTCATCATCAATCCGTACGATGAATGGTATGCACTGGTTCGCGCCCTGGAATTGAAAGAAAAAAATCTGGCGCAGCAGGTCACCATCATGCACGTGGGAAAAGCCGATGGCGATGCCATCATTCGCAAGGCACTGGCCATAGGCGGCGATGATGCCGTGCGTATTGATGCCGAACCGGAAGATGCTTTTTTCGTGGCGAACGAAATTGCCGCTTATGCAAAAAGCGAAAACTATGATATCATTTTCACGGGCAAAGAAACCATTGACTACAATGGCTCGCAGGTGGGCGGCATGATTGCAGGTTTGCTTGACACGGCCTTCATTTCACTGGCATCAAAACTTGAACTCAACGGAAATACGGCCACCATCGAACGCGATATAGCCGGAGGAGAAGAAATCATCGAAGTAATGACTCCGTTTGTTGTAAGCTGCGCCAAGGGCATGGCTGAACAACGTATTCCCAACATGCGCGGCATAATGGCGTCGCGCACAAAACCGATTAAGGTGATTCCACCCGGTGCAACGGAAAAACTCACCTCAGTGAGATATTATGAATTACCGGCAGAAAAGGCCGGATGCAAAATGATATCACCCGATAACCCCGCGGAACTGGTGAGACTGTTGCACGAAGAAGCCAAAGTGATTTGACAGAACCATTGAAAAACCAATATAAAACTGACAACCAAACCTAATGAGCGTACTGGTATATGCGGAAGCAACTGAAGGCAAATTCAGGAAGCAGGCACATGAAGCAGTTACATACGGACGAAAGGTAGCCGACATGCTCGGCGTGCTAACACACGTGCTTTGTATGGATGAAGTGAGTGAAGATGAACTGAAGTCGCTGGGAAAATTCGGGGCGCAGTCCGTCTGGTTTGTGAAAGAGAACCGCCCGGCAAATTTTGATCCTTCTGCAATCGCCGGTGTGATTGCCCGAGCCGAAGCACAAACCAACAGCGATGTGCTGGTACTGGTGCAAAACTTCGATGGCAAAGCGGTGGCTCCCGTACTTGCAGCCAAACTCAGGGCCGGACTTGTATCAGGTGCCGTGGCCCTTCCGGTGATTGAAGGCAACTCCTTCCTGGTGAAGAAAAATGTTTTCTCCGGAAAGGCGATTGCCGTGTATGAAATGCATTCAGCCAAAAAGATCATCGCGCTCACACCCAATTCCATTGCTCCGGAATCATACAGTAATACGCCGGAAATACATGAATTGAAACCGCAGTTCAACGAATCGGATTTCAAACTAAAAGTGAAAGAAGTGGTGAAAGCCAGCGGAACGGTTTCACTAACCGATGCCGATATCGTGGTATCAGGCGGCAGAGGATTGAAAGGACCTGAGAACTGGGCCATGCTGGAAGAAATGGCCGCTATTCTCGGAGCAGCAACCGCCTGCTCCAGGCCGGTTGCCGATATCAACTGGCGCCCCCATCACGAACACGTTGGACAAACAGGACTCACCGTGAGACCGAATTTGTACATTGCCATTGGCATCTCCGGTGCCATTCAACACCTCGCAGGAGTGAACGGAAGTAAAGTAATGGTGGTGATCAATAAAGATCCGGAAGCGCCGTTTTTCAAAGCAGCAGACTACGGAATCGTGGGCGATGCATTTGAAGTGGTGCCCAAGCTGAATGAAGCACTGAAGAAATTCAAATCAGGCGCTGCTGTTTAAACCCTTAGTAATTTTGCAGTACCAGTCAAAGACACGGAATCATGAGGAAGATTGAAATGGAAATAGTGGCACTCACGCACTCCATCACCCAGTCACATTCGTATGCGGTGGTGCTGGGTGAAGTGGGCGGCATACGCCGTCTTCCAATTGTGATTGGCGGATTTGAAGCGCAAGCCATTGCCGTGGCGCTGGAAAAAATGAGCCCCACGCGCCCGCTCACGCATGACCTGATGAAGAGTCTCTGCGAGTCGTTTAATGTGGAAGTGAAAGAAGTGATCATCAACAATCTGCTCGACGGTATTTTCTACGCACAACTCATTTGCCGCAACGGCAGTGAAGTGGTCGAAATAGATTCACGCACCTCCGATGCGCTGGCGCTGGCCGTGCGGTTTGATTGCCCCATCTATACCTATGAATTTATCCTCGATTCTGCCGGATTGGTGATGGAGGAAAACATGAAAGAAGAGAAACTGGAAGTGAAAGAAACGAAGCCGGAGAAAAAAGTTTCGACGGCTAACTTCCGCATGGCTGATCTCGCCAAATATTCCAACCAGGAATTGAATTCACTGCTTCAGTCATTGCTCGAGAAAGAAGACTACGAACAGGCCATTGCCGTGCGCGATGAGATTTCCCGACGGAAATCGCAGACCTGATTTGCTCCAAATTCAGGCAAACCACCCGATACAAACTTTCCTCTTGTTTTTTCCGTAGTAAATACGTACGTTAGTACTGTATCACTATAATCCTTTGGATATGAAAGGAACCCCATCCCGTTTCAGCCGAACCCATCATGTTTGGTTTGGCTTCTTGAATATTTTCATTGGCTTATTCATCTTATCCTTCCATTCATCTGCACAGCTTCCGGGTATTGAATGGGGCGCCTACTTTGATGCTGAAGCAAGTATTCCGGCATCTTATTTCCAGGCGGATGAAGAACTGATTGATCAGATCGCCGTGGATACATCAGGTGGCACTGAATTCATTTATGCTGTCGGACGAACGAAGAGCATTTACAAAACCACTGATGGAAAAAGCATGAAGGACGCGGGCTGCCTTGGTGATACCATCACCACAGGGCAGAAGTCACCCGCGGCATTCCTCGCCAAATACGATGCCGGCGGCAACCTGCTCTGGACGCGCTACCTGGGTACTGACGGATCATTTCCCTACTTCAACGGAACATTTGCCTATTGCCTGGCCCTGGATCATGCTGGAGGCAAAACATGGATCTATGTGGGCGGTGAAATCACCAATGGACATTCGAAGCAATTCAACGCTTTCTCCTGCGATACGACTTGCATAGTTTCTGTTTATGATACGCAGGCCGATGATGATGATGAAGGATTCGTTGCTAAATATGACGGAGATGGCCAATTGCTGCGCTGGACCTATGTGGGAGGATCCAATCCTGCCGATACATTCAGCATGGATGAAGTGCTGGGTATTGCCGTGCACCCTGTCACACACGATGTTTTTATTACCGGATACACGGAAAGCACCAACTTCGGTAGCAGCGGGCAGGCAACAAGCATTCCGTATTTCGACAATACCGTGGCAGGCAAAGGCGACTTCATGCTGGCCTCCTTCAACTCCTGCCTTCAAATGACGTGGTTCAGTTACTATGGCGGTGCAGGCATTCAGTCACAAAACAAACAGAATGACGGACAGGAACGCGGGCACGGAATAAAAATATTTCACAGCGAAACCGAAGATTTCATGGTGATCACCGGAACGGTGGAAAGCAACGGACTTGCCGTGAATGCAAACTATGACGGTACCTATGCCGGCAGCAGTTCCATGCAGGAAGATGCCTTCATCATGCGGTGGAATCTCAGTTCACTCACCGCGGGACCGGCATGGGCCAATTATCTCGGGGCAGGGCCGGCTGATCGCGGACGCACGCTTGATTTTGACCGCGATGGAAATATCTACTGGACCGGTTGGACCCTCAGCACCGGATTGGCCTTTCCGGCCGGCTGCAGCAGCAACCTCGCACAAGCCACCAAGTCAGGAAAAGAAGATGCATTCATTGCCAAGTTTGATAAAAACGGTTTTGCAAAATGGATCACCTACTATGGCGGTAACGGCGATGAAGAAGATAATGCGATTAAATACTACATGCCTCCGTGTCCACCGGCCCTGGTCATTATTTCCGGGCTCACCACCAGCGGAAACCTGCCACACATTCCCGCCACGTATGCCCACAGCACACTCAACGGCGGCTCCTCTTCCAAATATGATGATGTGTTTATTGCCGCTGTCGAAGACCGCGACGTATGTACCGAAATGCAGTCCCTGAAATTTTCAACCTACCTCGGAGGAAAAGATGATGAGCACAACCATGCAACACTGAGTTACGGACCCTACCTTGAGATCGGGAAGAACATGTATGTCTCCTACTCCACCAAAACCAAATCGGCTGACATGCTGGATAATGCGGCTGCCATCAAAGGCACATTTAACAAAGGGTGTTGCGGCGGATTGTCGAACACGGATGGTTTCATTCAGAAGTTTTATCCTTTCACTTTTTGCAGAACAGGTGATGATGAGAATACACCTGAAGCAGCACTTGACGGACGGCTGCTGATTTACCCGACCCTGGCCACATCGTCAGTTCATTGCCGCATTTATTCCGAAGCATCAGAGGAAGCCATCATCACATTGTTTGATCTCTTCGGAAGAAAGCTTCAAGCCATAAACATCACTTTGGGCGAAGGATCAACGGATACTGAAATGGATCTCTCCGGAATTTCTCCCGGCTTTTATTTCGTGACGATTCAAACAACTGCCGGAACCCGAACGGTTAAGATTACGAAGCAGTAATCATGTTGCCTGCAATACGGCTACCTGAAATTTCGAAATGATGAAATAAATTTTCATCTTGTCCGAAACTTCTTCCATGGAATTCCTCCGCGGAGCACTCGGACTGATATCACTCCTGTTCATTTGCTTCCTGTTCAGCAATAACCGCCGCGCCATTGACTGGAAACTGGTGGCCGCCGGTTGTGCCCTCCAGATTCTTTTCGCGATTGGGATTCTTTACGTTCCCATTTTCAGGGATGCCTTTCAGTTCGTGAGCGACGGGTTTGTAAAACTTATACAACTCTCCCACAAAGGCACGGAGTTTCTTTTCGGTAATCTCGCCGATCAAACACAGTCGTGGGCATACGTTTTTGCGATACAGGTACTGCCCAACATCGTATTCTTTGCGGCGCTCTCCTCGCTGATGTACTACCTCGGTTTGCTGCAGGTGATCGTGCTCGGTTTTGCCTGGGTGATGAGTAAAACGATGAAACAGATTTCCGGTGCGGAAAGCTTGTCGAATGCGGCCAACATTTTTCTCGGGCAAACGGAAGCGCCCTTGATGATTCGGCCTTACCTGGAGGGAATGACGAAGTCAGAAATTCTCTGCATCATGGTGGGCGGCATGGCCAACACGGCAGGCAGTGTGCTGGCAGCGTATGTGAGTTTCCTCGGCGGCGCTGATATTGAGAAGCAACAGTTCTATGCGCTGCACATGCTCTCTCAATCCATCATGAGTGCGCCAGCAGCCATTGTATGTTCGAAGATTTTGTTTCCGCAGGTGAATCCTGAGCAGGTGTCGAAAGACCTGCATGTGCCGAAAGAAAAAATCGGAACGAATGTACTTGATGCCATTGCCAACGGAACCACTGATGGATTGAAACTCGCGCTGAATGTTGCTGCCATGCTCGTAGTGTTCATCGCACTGCTCGCCGTTGCCAACTCATTACTGCATCTCACCGGACGCATCGGTCATTTGAATACGTATGTGGAATACTGGACCAATCACCGCTACGATGCCCTGTCGCTGGAATTCATTTTCGGTTACTTGTTTGCGCCGCTTGCCTGGCTCATGGGAGTGTCTTCTCATGATATGCTCGCCGTGGGTCAGTTGCTGGGAGAGAAAACCATCATCAATGAATTCGTGGCGTACGTGACGATGGGCGACATGCTTAAAAACGGATTACTCACTGATGAGCGTTCCATCGTAATCGCCACATACGCCCTCTGCGGTTTTGCCAACTTCTCCTCGATCGGAATACAGATCGGAGGCATCGGCGCCCTGGCGCCCAACCAACGGGAGAACCTTTCCGCGCTCGGCATCAAATCACTCATTGGCGGCACTATTGCCTGCCTGATGACGGCCGTGATTGCCGGCGCGCTGTATCACCATTAATGACAGAGTACGGACAAGTTCCGGCCGCCTTACTATTTTTCAACCCAAATCAATCACACCCATGCTTGAATCGCTGACTACGACTGAAGGAATGCTGAGTCTGCTCACCCTGATTGTGATGGAGATTATTCTCGGCATTGATAACATCGTCTTCATCTCCATCATCGCTGACCGCTTGCCCAGGGAAAAGCGGCAACGCGCCCGCGGCATCGGTCTGTCTCTTGCTTTGCTGGTTCGGATTGGGTTGCTTTTCTCCATCTCATGGCTCGTGCACCTCACTAATCCTATCGCCACCGTCGGGTCGTTTGCCCTAAGCGCGCGCGACATCATCCTGCTGGCGGGCGGAATTTTTCTGCTTTATAAAACGACCAAAGAGATACATAACAAAATTGAGGGTGATGAAGAACACCATGAATCAAAAGGTCGCGCCACTTTCCGCGATGTCATCTTGCAGATCATCATCATTGATGTGGTGTTCTCCGTGGATTCCATTCTCACGGCAGTAGGTTTGGTTGATCATGTAGCTATCATGATCATTGCCGTCACGGTTTCCATGATTTTCATGGTCATCTTCTCCCGCTGGGTCAGCGAGTTCATCAACAAGCATCCCACCATCAAGATGCTGGCACTCTCATTTCTGCTGATGATCGGATTTCTGCTCATCGCCGACGGATTGCATTATCATATTGACAAGAAGTACCTCTACTTCGCCATGGCTTTCTCCTTCCTCGTGGAGTTTTTGAATATGAGGGAAAGGAAAAAGAAAAAAGTCAAGAAGGATGTGGTTTGAATCTTCGCCAAATTCTATCCATACCTGCTTAGAAAATTGACAGAGTTCGGCGATGTCCATTAACCTTGCTGGAGATCCAGCT
Organism: Bacteroidota bacterium; assembly: GCA_018267315.1. GTDB lineage: Bacteria > Bacteroidota > Bacteroidia > Chitinophagales > UBA10324 > JAFDYS01. Next base: position 51,168 of record JAFDYS010000036.1, read on the forward strand.
GTAAGAAAATGAAATCACTTTTCACTCCTTTTAAGAAAAGTGCTCTGCCGGAAGGTATTGCGGAAACAAGTTGGCTTCATGTAATTATCAGGTATTGCCTTTTCACTATTGCGTTTCTGATTCCTGTGTTTCCCCGTTACACCGGACCCTTCATATTTCTTATGCTACTAATCTGGTTTATTGATCGACGGTTTCACATTTCATTTCCCAACAGAAAAATTAGAAATATCTACATATGCGTAACGGCAATCTACGCGAGTTATTTAATTGGGCTGTTCTATTCCGATGACCTTGAAAAAGGATTCAGCGAAATGTTGTTGAGAATTTCGTTGGTTTTATTTCCATTGATCTTTCTTTCGGCTTCAGAAATTCTTCCTTCAATAATCTCCACGCTGAAAGCATTTATCGCAGGATGCCTTCTCATTTCCACCATTTTATTGATTCATGCTTTAGCGGTTCTCATAAGAAGCAGTGAAAACATATTTTCTTATACTGACTTTACAGAGTTCATGAATCTGAATCCAATCTATTTCAGTTTGCACCTCTCATTTTCAATTATCTCTCTTGTTTGGATGATTCTGTTTCGAAAAAGCTCAGAGAACAAAATATTACTCATCGCTGCAGCAATATTCTTTACACTCATGATCATCATAGCAGCATCAAGGCAGGAAATAATCGCTCTGTCAGTCGCCATAATTATTCTCGTACTATCATTCTATCGTTGTGCTGCTAAGACCCGGCTTGGCATGCTGGCATCACTATTCTTTTTGCTTGCCTACACTGGCTTAATTACCGTTTTCTCAAAAACCCGAGAGCGATTTGCGGAAATAGCAACTGAAATGATTAATGCAACGCCGTCAGAATTTCCTACAAGTATCTCAACCAGAATACAAGCATGGAAAGCTTCGCTGGAATTATTTAGCCAAAATCCTCTTATCGGAGTGGGTACCGGCGATACTGATGACTCATTACTTAAACTGTATAGAATGAAGAATCTTAGCATGTGTTTGCGTGACCGCATGAACGCCCATAACCAGTTTCTTCAAACTTCGATAGAAACGGGTATGCACGGATTGCTCACGTTGCTCTTGTTACTAGTAACAGGCTTCTACATTGCAATTAGTACAAGAGATCCATTGTACTTTACATTTTTGACATTCTTCTGTCTGTCTATAATAACTGAATCCATGCTTGAACAGGAAAAGGGCGTCCTGTTCTTTTCTCTCTTTAATTCCTTGTTTATTGCCAATCATGTAATTAAGGCAAACAGCGAGAAAGCTGATGAGCAATTTGAATCAAGTTAAACTTGGGAAATCCAATCAGCAGCCGAGCATCTTGCTCGACGAATGATTTGCCGATTTGTTATTAATAGTTGAACAGTTTCAGACTTCGATGCATCTGCCGGTCATTCAAATCCAATAAATAAATTCCCGGAGAAAAATTTCTCAGGTCAATGGGAATTTCGTTACGGCCGCTCCCTTGTGTTCTCAGAAGCACGTTGCCTCTTATATCTGACAACATTATTTCTCCATCGAAGGAGTTGTAGAAGTGCAGGATGAACAGGTTGTTTCCTGCCGGATAAATACTAACCGGATCAAAAGAGTTTGCGCCATCAATGGCAATTGCATTAGAATATTCAAACGATCCGTCCGTATCAATTTGTTTCAGGCGATAGTAGTTGGTGCCTTCACCGGGATACTCATCATAGAAAACATATTCGTTTAATGAAGTTGAATTGCCTGCTCCTTTCAATCGCCCTATTTCATAAAAGGTGTTTCCATCCACGCTTCTTTCAATGCTGAAGTAATCGTTGTTTAGTTCACTTGACGTTTCCCAGGTGAGCACATTGGTGCTGCCCTCCTGCTTTCCGTTAAAGCTGGTCAATTCAACCGGCAACTGTAAACAAGCGACCTTCCTCACCCGTTGATTCACCTGGTCGGAGATAATCAGGTTACAGCCCGCCTGAATGGCCAATGACCACGGACTGTTCATTTTCGCTGAAGTGGCCGGACCTCCGTCACCAGAAAAGCCCATACTGGTGCCGGCCACGGTGGTAATGGCGCCGGTTGCTGCGGTCACTTTGCGGATGCGATGGTTGGCCTGATCTGCGAAATAGACATTTCCCGATGCATCAATCGCCAGTCCCTGCGGGGCATTCAACTTGGCAGACGTAGCAGCTCCGCCGTCGCCGGAAAGACCAGCCACACCGGTTCCTGCGAAAGTGCTGATTACGCCGGTTGCAGCAGTTACCTTCCTAATTTTGTTGTTCATGCCATCACCGATATAAACATTGCCGGCACCATCCACGGCAACGCCTGCCGGATAATTCAGCTTTGCTGATGTTGCCGCGCCGCCATCACCACTTGAACCTGCTGCACCGGTTCCCGCAACGGTGGTGATAATCCCCGTGCTTATGTTAACCTTGCGGATTTTGTGATTGTAACAGTCGGCGATGTAAAGGTTGTTGCCTGCTGCATCGAAAGCCATAGCGACAGGATAGTTGAGTTTTGCCGAAGTGGCGGCGCCACCGTCACCCGTTGATCCGGAAGAGCCGTTGACTCCTGCGATGATGCTGATGATTCCTGTACTTGCCGTGACCTTGCAAATGATGTTGCTGCCTGCATCAGCGATATAGATATTTCCCGAAGAATGCGGGATGGCGCCTAATGCATACCAGCTAAATGTTGCCGCGGTTGCTAAACCACCATTTCCTGAAAAGAAACCGGTTGAAGTTCCCGGAACACCGGCTATGGTGCTAATGACACCTGTGCTGTTATCAATTTTGCGGATGCAGGCATTGAGCATGTCCGTGACATACACATTACCGGAAGCATCCACTCCGATTCCGGCCGGGTAATTCAGTTGCGCCGCTGTTGCGGCAATGCCATCACCGTTGTAGCCGGCTACACCCGTACCGGCGATGGTGCTGATGGTTTGCGCATAAGAAATATTGTCTTTCTCGGCCAAAAAAAGGAATGCCCACAATGCAAAAATGGTTACTGTCTTCATGCCTTCTGCACACCAATACAGATGCAAATTGACGGCGGCTGCCGCGAAAAAGAAATGATTTCGGTCAAGTGCGGCACACTACTTAGTCATCTCCATCTACCAGAATTAGCGGAAGAGGCGTAAAAGGATTGCAGTTTGATGATTGCTACTTCCCCAAAAAGTTCCTGTCAGGTTTGATCAACTCAGGATACTGCTTTTGAAAGCGCTTGATGCGCGGAATGCTTTCGTAAAGCACGTACTGGCTGTCATCAGGATGGTGTTGAATGTAATCCTGATGGTAATCTTCCGCTTTCCAGAAAACGGTGAAGGGAGTTACTTCCGTCGCAATGGGCTTGCTGTATTTTCCGGAAGCATTCAACTGAGCGATGTAATCTTCAATCAGTTTTTTCTCCTGATCATTCCGGTAAAAAGCAATGGAGCGGTAAGAGCTTCCGTGATCCGGACCCTGCCCGTTCACCTGCGTGGGGTCCTGCGATGCAAAGAATACCTTGAGCAAGGTGGGATAATCAATTTTTGAAGAATCGTAATACACGGTTACGCATTCAGCATGCCCGGTGGTTTCGGCGCACACTTCCTCATAGGTTGGATTTTTGGTGTGGCCACCGGCGTAACCACTCACTGCTTCCGCTACGCCCTTCACACTTTCAAACACGGCTTCGGTGCACCAGAAACATCCTTCGGCAAAAGTGGCCTGAGAGTATTTCGTCAATTCCGCATCAGAAAGTTTTTGAGACGCCTGCGGCGGTTTCTCTTCAGACTTATTTTTCTGAGCGCAGGAATTGAAGGTTGTCAACGTGAACAATACCGATAAAAAAAACAACGAGGATTTCATGACATGATGATTTCGGCAAACTTACAACATACGAACGCGGTCGGATTGAAAAGCATGTGACATTTGCCATGATTCTTTAAAAGTGTGCGAACCGCTTCATCGCTCCGTTTGACGATTCAATTCAATCACTCATCTTCACACTCAATTATTGTTGTATGAAATCAGCATCCTGTTTCCTGTTTCTCCTCCTCTTTATTTTTCAACCGGCGCTGTCACAAGTCTCGTCTGATTATGCCGTGCTGCTTACCGCCACCGTAAATGAGAATCCCGTGTCCATCACCCTGCATTGGCCCGCCTATCCTGCAGCTACCGGTTACACGATTTATCGCAAAGCCAAAAACTCAAATAACTGGGGCGCAAGTATTGCCACGCCGGATGGTACTGCTACGGAATTCTATGATGCGGATGTGGTGGCCGATTCAGGTTACGAATACAAGGTGAGGCGCACATCAACCATCGCCACTGCCGAAGGATACATTTACGCGGCCATCAAACTGCATGCAACAGACTACCGCGGCAAATGCCTGCTCCTTGTTGATACCACCATCACGGCAACCATGGAGAATGAATTGCACCGTTTAATGAAAGACATCAGCGGCGATTGTTGGTCCGTAAAACGGATTGACGTTTCAAGAAACGACAGTGTGATGTTTGTAAAACAACTGATCAGGAATGAATACCTGCAGGACCCCGAAACCAAATCAGTCCTGCTTTTCGGACACGTGCCTGTCCCCTATTCCGGAGCAATCAATCCTGACGGACATCCCGATCATTACGGTGCCTGGCCGTTCGATGGATTCTATGCCGACATGGACGGCGATTACACCGACTACGATGTGGATGTGACCACAGCTTCAAGGCAGGAAAACTGGAATGTGCCCGGCGACGGAAAATTTGATCAGTCCTATTTCGAAAGTGATCTCACCCTGCAAGTCGGTCGTGTGGATTTGTTCAACCTGCCATCATTTGCTGAAGATGAAGCGACATTACTCAAAAACTATCTTGATAAGGATCATGACTTTCGCGCAGGAAATTTCACTGCTTCTTCCCGTGCATTAATTGATGACAACTTCGGCGCCTTCGGAGGCGAAGCATTTGCCAGCGTGGGATGGAGAAGTTTTTCGCCGCTGGTGGGTGACACTGCCGTTCATGAAGTGGATTACTTCTCTTCCATGCAATCGCAGAGTTACTTGTGGTCATACGGATGCGGCGGCGGCTGGTACCAGGGTGCCTCAGGGGTTGGCTCCACCACTGAGTTTGTGAATGACACAGTGCAAACCGTTTTTACCTGTTTGTTCGGAAGTTATTTCGGTGACTGGGATGCCGTGGATGATTTTCTGCGGGCGCCGCTTGCTTCCAAAAACAGAGCGCTTACCTGTTGCTGGGCAGGAAGACCCTACTGGCACTTTCATCACATGGCCCTCGGTGAGCCGATAGGTTACAGCGCACTTAAGTCACAAAACAACTGCACCACCTACATGGCGAACATCTGCTGCGGATGGGTGCACATTGCACTCATGGGCGATCCCACGCTGCGCATGCATGTGATACGTCCTGCATCCGATCTTCAGCTTTCCGTGATTGGCGAAAATGAACCGGTTGAGATGACATGGAACGCAACGGATGAAGAGGTGCTTGGCTATTATGTTTATCGCAGCACCAGTGAATTCGGAAAGTTTGAGCGCATCAGTGATACCATCGTAACTGGAACATCATTTACCGACTGGAATCCGGAGAATGGAACCAACTGGTACATGGTGCGCGCTGTACGGCTCGAAGAAACACCGAGCGGCAGTTACTACAACATGAGTGAAGGGGTGAGTGATTCCATTTCTGCCATTATAACCGGCATTGCTGCACTTGACAGCAAGAACGAATTGAGTGTTTACCCCAATCCTGCAACCAATCTGGTGATGATCCGCTGCACAGGTTTCAATGAAGGCAAAGTTTATGTGCTGGATGCAGCAGGCCGTCAATTGATGGAAGTGAGCATGAACGGCAACTACCAAACCATCGGGCTTACTTCCCTTCCTCAGGGAATTTACTTCATCCAATCAGTTAATGTGATAAAGAAGCTGGTGAAGCAGTGATCAATAGTTGCATTATGGTTGCATGCAGCATGTTGAGGTGTTGACAATTCAGGGATTCAGTTACCACCTTACCATTTCAAAATTTTCCCACCTTCACGGTACTCAAAAAACCTTCATCATGAAATCTCTCCTATTACCTCTGATTCTGTTAACACTTTTTTCCCATTCACTGCTTGCGCAGGTGAATGTGACCGGCAAGGTCACCGACGTGAACGGGCAGCCGTTGTTCGGTGTAACCGTGGCCGAAAAATCAACCAACAACGGCGACTACACCGATGCCGACGGGATATTCAACCTGAAAGTGACAGATGCTAATGCCACACTGGTTTTCAGTTACGTGGGGCTGGCAACGAAAGAAGTACCGCTTAATGGTCAAACGAATTTGAACGTAACCATGGAAACCGGAAGTACGGAATTGACGGCTGTAGAAGTAGTGGGGTCGCGCTCTCTCAATCGCTCAGCAACCAATTCTCCGGTTCCGGTTGATTATCTCGATTTGCAGAAAATAGCCAACGAGCAGGGCCAACTTGACATAAACCAAATGCTGCATTACCTCGCTCCCTCCTTCAATGCCAACAAGCAATCCGGCAGTGACGGCGCTGATCATGTTGACCCGGCCACACTGCGTGGTTTAGGACCTGATCAAACGCTTGTGCTGGTAAACGGCAAGCGTTACCACCAGTCATCGCTCATCAATATTTACGGCACGCGCGGCCGCGGCAATACCGGTTCAGATTTGAATTCCATTCCGATCTCAGCTATTGATCATATTGAAATTCTCCGCGACGGCGCATCCGCTTTGTATGGCTCTGATGCCATTGCGGGCGTGATTAATATCGTGTTGAAGAAGAATACCGGTGAATTGAACGCCAGTGTAGACGGGGGCGCCAATATTGCACAATATGTTCCCGGCGACACGTCTGTTTTTGACGGACGGCGTCTTGCCATCGGAGCCAACTACGGGTTTGGCATCGGCGAGAAAGGATACCTCAACCTGTCTGCCGATTATCTGAAAACCGGCCATACGAACCGCGCAGGAATTCCTGCAGACTGGTGGCCGGGGCATACGGATGTGCGCAACCAGTTCGGACAGGCCGCTTCGGACAATATCGGCGGCGTTCTAAATTTCGCTTATCCGTTCAGCGAGAAATTGGAGCTCTATGCTTTGGGCATGTACAACTACCGCATGACAGATGCTTTTGCATTTACACGTTCCGCCAACAGCGACCGCAATGTGATCAGCATTTACCCCAATGGTTTTGATCCCATCATTCAATCAAAAATTGGTGACGGGCAGTTTGATGCCGGTTTAAAAGGAACGCTGGGAAAATGGAGATGGGACCTGGCCAATGCTCTTGGCATGAACAAGTTTCACTTTTATGGTGATCACACATTGAATGCTTCTCTCGAAGAAGCATCGCCCACTCATTTTGATGATGGCGGAACGCAACTGATGCAAAACACCACCACGCTTGATTTCTCGCATTACTGGGAAGACGTGATGCAAGGTCTTACACTCTCGCTCGGCGCAGAATTCCGCTATGAGAACTATCAGATTTTTGCCGGAGAAGAAGGATCGTGGCAAACTTATCCGGCCATCTTTATTGATCCGGAAACCGGAGACACGAGCGACCGCCCCGGCGGCTCACAGGGATTTCCCGGCTTCCGCCCGGATAATGAAGTGAATGAAAGCCGCACCAATGCCGGCGCCTATGCCGATCTCTCACTCGATGTCACCGATCAGTTCATGTTTGATATAGCTGTGCGCGGAGAGAACTACAGTGATTTCGGTGCCACGTTTAACGGAAGACTGGCTACACGTTATGCTCCGAGTGACATGTTCGCAATAAGAGGTTCCGTCAGTACCGGTTTCCGCGCTCCGTCGCTCGCGCAGATTTACTACAACCAGACCTTTACCAACGTGCAGAATGGTGTGATCTTCGATGCTGTGATCGCTAACAATGTGAGCGATGTGGCCAAGGCGCTCGGTATTCCTGAACTGAAAGAAGAAAAGGCCGTCACGGGAAGTCTCGGATTCACTATCACGCCCGGCAGCGGATTCAGCGCCACATTGGATGGATACTATGTTCATGTGGATGACCGCATCGTACTTACCGGAAATTTCTACAGCGACGATCCGGATATCGGCGAAATATTGCAACAGCAAAATGTGACTGCTGCACAGTTTTTTACTAATGCGGTGAACACTACTACGTGGGGATTAGACTATGTGATCAATTACGAAGCCCATCTCAACAATCATGACCGTGTGGTATTTTCATTGATTGGCAACTACAATAAGATGACGGTGGATACGGTTTACACCAACGATCTATTAGCCGGTAAAGAAGATTCCTATTTCGGGCCGCGCGACAGCGCCTTCCTGATCAACTCAGCACCTCCATACAAAGCCACACTCGGTCTTGGATACATCAGCAACAAATACAGTGCAAACATCCACGCAAACTTCTGGAGCGGATTGAAGTTTTACGATTATGATCCGAAGCCCTATGAGTACAAGAGCGCTGTTACGATTGATATTTCATTCGGACTTAACCTGACCAAGAACCTCTCCCTGCATTTCGGAGCACTGAATCTGTTTAACAAGTATCCGAAATGGAGGTACGATCAAACCTACGGTGCGTCACCGGATGCGATCGGATATGATCCGTATGAAACGGAAACCGGCGGCGCCTGGGATGCGGTGCAAATGGGATTCGATGGCACCTTCCTCTTTGCTAAACTCGGAATCAAACTCTGAGAGTTTTTTTTCGAAACAATAAAGTTGTCTCAGGAGCCGTGGCCCTATTCGTCACCGGATTTAACTCGGTGAGCTGTAAAAAAAACAGGGAAGCTGAAAGCGGCCGACAGGCCGGTTCAGCATGAGCATGGACTTTTGAGACAACTTTTATTGCAGTCACCCGGCAAGTCAACCCGCCGTGTTGCGGGGAAGCATCACCGTAAAAATGCTTCCATGGTTCGCACTGCTTTGAATGGTGATGGCGCCGCCCATTTTCATCACCAGTTCTTTGGACAACACCAGCCCCATGCCGGTACCTTTTTCCATGCCGGTTCCGGGAGTTGACACTTGCTGATTGAGATGCAGTTTTTCCTGCACAGCCGAACTGATGCCGGTTCCCTCATCACGCACGGAAATGCTGATGTGTCCGTCATCACTTTGCGAGGAAAGAAAAATGGAACCTCCCCGGTGAGAAAATTTAATGGCATTTGTCATCAGATTACGGATGACGAGCATGAGGAGATCGCGGTCGCAGGTCACGAAATGTGAATCACTTACCTCATTGTGAACGGTGAGCTCTTTTGTTCGGATGTCAGCAAGGAACGAGGCCGCCACAGAATCGGCCAGCGACCTGATAGCGATCCGTTCATTGCGGAGCTGAAATCCTGCCATCTGTGATCGTGACCAGTAAATAATGTTGTCGAGTGCGACCAGCGTTTCATGAAGATGTTTCCGGATGTTCTGCACAAGCGTATTCATGTCCTTCCCCGAATCAACACCCGGATCAGTCAACTCCATCATTGCATGCAATGTAACCAGCGGCGACCTGAAGTCATGGGAGATAACAGAAAGCAACCGGTCTTTGAGCATATTGAGTTCCACCAGTTCTTTTTTCTGATTCTCCACCATGGCATTTCGTTCGCGTAATTCCGTGAGGTTTTTCTTTCGCTGGCGATTCAGTAACAGCACCAGCACCAGCAGGGTGGAAATAAGCACCAGCCCGGCCATGATGTAGATGAAGGAGGTGCGCTGTATCCGCATCAGGCGCTCATTCTCGGCGATGATTTGCTTGAGCGAAGTGTTTTCTTTTTTCGCTTCCTCATTCTTGTATTTCAATTCAATAACTGCGCCCTCTGCATTCTTCAGTTCGGTCATGAATTGCTCGTTGATCCAAGTCACCTTTTCACTGTACACGAGCGCATTTTGAAAATCGCCCAAACCCTTGTAACCGGTGAGCATCATTCGGGCTGCTTCCAGTTCATAAGCCAGAACATGATTTTTGCTGGCGTAATCAAACGCCTCTTTTGCATAAGCGAGGCCTTCGCGGTACTTGCTCAACTGGTATAAATTGTTGGCCATGTTGTAGAGGATGTTTGGCAAATCGGCCTGATCTTTTTCCGGAAGCAGCAACGTTGCCGTACGTGCGCGTTCATAGTAGGAAGCGGCCTTTTCAAATTGACCGGTGCCTGTGTAAATGGCGCCGAGAATATTCAGGTTGCTTGCCTGCAACCTGATATCATGCCGTTGCTCCGAAAGCCGGAGTGACTGTTCCGCCAGGTCAGTGGCCTCATTTACCCCCTTCATTTCAAACTTGATGGCACTGATGCGGTTGAGTGACTCCGCAATGATTTGCGTGTCTTTCCGCAATGCGGCAATGGCGAGGGCATCATGAAGATAGTTTAACCCGAGATCGAACTGCCGAGTGGCCCGGCATACTTCACCGAGATAACGCAGCGCGAGGGCCTCCATGGCTGAATCACCGGAGGATTCGCTGAGGTTTTCGATGACTATAAACGCGTTGAATGCATCATTGTAATTTCCATTGTAAAGACTTTGCTTTCCGGCCTGGTAAAGACTGTCAACTTTCAGGGATGGGCCGGGCGTGGCATATACACCCAGAAGAAAAAGCGGAAGGATGACCAATGGCTTCATGAAGCCGGGTTGATTTGATGGTTAGAAAAACGCTCGCTATTCGCGTGCAATACCTAATACTGAGAAGTCACTACGAAGATACCTGATAGAATCTGCAAATTGAAAACTGAGGGTGTATTAGGCTGTCAGATCCTGATTGCGTTTATGGTACCATCTGATTGGCTCCTTGTTAATCAAACAAAACGGGGTAATCACCGGGTGGGCGAGAAAGCTTGGTGAACTTGCTGCTACGCCATACATTCCAAAGAGTTTCGAAATACAGAAAGAATTTGAAGATGAAAATACCTTGACCCAAAGGCGCTGCAAGAGAGGAACTGCTGCATTTCACTTTTCCCCATTGTGTGAATAACTTTAGCATGATAAGCGTGCCCGCTTGTCGAAGTTTGTAACTTTAAAGAATCACAAAATACGGAGCAGGAAAATGGGCAAAGTCATCGCAATAGCCAATCAGAAAGGAGGTGTAGGAAAAACCACGACCGCCATTAACCTGGCGGCATCATTTGCTGTTTTAGAACACAAAACACTGCTGATTGATGCAGACCCGCAGGCCAATGCCACATCAGGAATCGGCATAGACCCGAGGCAGGTCACCACCAGCATTTACGAATGCCTGATTGGTGAGAGCGAAATCGGTGATGCCATTATGCAAACCAGCACACCCAACCTGTTTGCTGTGCCGGCACACCTCGATCTGGTAGGTGCAGAAATCGAGCTGATCAATCATCCCGACCGCGAGAAAATCATGCGGCAGATCACAGATCCAATCCGTGATCAGTTCGAATACATCATCATTGACTGCTCGCCATCACTCGGACTCAT
>JAFDYS010000036.1:62647-81881 GCA_018267315.1 Bacteroidota bacterium
GAATATTTCGCTCTGGAGGGCTTGGGGAAACTGCTCAACACTATCAAAATTGTTCAAAGCCGTCTCAATCCGGAACTCGAGATTGAAGGCATCCTGCTTACGATGTATGACAGCCGTCTCCGCCTTTCTAATCAGGTGGTGGAAGAAGTGAAACGCCATTTCGGTGAGCTCTCCTTTAATACAATCGTTCATCGTAACACGCGCCTGGGTGAAGCGCCGAGTTTCGGGAAGAGCGTGATCATGTACGATGCCGACAGCAAAGGAGCCGTAAACTACCTGAACCTGGCGCATGAGATTCTTCAGAAAAACGGCAAGGAAAAATTCTCCGCTCAAAACTTAATTGCAGTAGAAGATGACGAATAAGAGAGATGACCTCGGCAAAGGTATCCGTGCATTGCTCGAGGGAATGGATTCATCCTTGTCGAATGAAGGCGCCCTGCTGGGCACTTCGAATGCTATACCGCTATCACAGATTGAAGTGAATCCGTTTCAGCCACGGCATGATTTCAATGAGCAGGCCATGCAGGAACTGGCTAATTCCATCCGTATCCATGGAGTGATTCAACCGATCACCGTGAGGAAAATCAGTGCGAAGAAATACCAGCTTATCGCCGGTGAACGCCGCCTGCGTGCCGCAAAGCTTGCCGGCCTCGCCGAGGTTCCTGCCTTTGTACGCACAGCAGATGATGAACAGATGCTGGAGATGGCCCTTATTGAAAACACGCACCGAGAAGATCTGAATGCCATTGAAGTGGCCATCAATTACAAGCGACTCATTGATGAATGCAACCTGATCCAGGAAGACCTCGCCGAAAAAGTCGGCAAGGACCGGGCTACGGTAGCCAACTATCTCCGTCTACTCAAACTTCCACCGGAGATTCAGCAAGCGATCAAAGACAAAACGATCAGCATGGCGCATGCACGGGCGCTGATCAATGTGAGTGATCCGGTGACACAGCTTCAGCTTTACAAAGAAATTCTTGATAAAGAACTTTCAGTACGGCAAACGGAGCAACTCGCGCGCGACTTCACCACCACTAAAAAGAGATCCGATAAAAAGTCTCCCTCACTGCCGCACGCCTATCAGCGAATTCAGGACCGCATCTCCTCACACCTATCCACCAAGGTGCAAATCAAAAGACGCCGGCTGGGAAAAGGTGATATTGTCATCCAATTCTATTCTGACAGCGATCTGGAACGACTCGCCGAACTGCTTTCCGGAGAATAATCTTTAAGCGGCAACTTCAGTACGGTCTAGTTCAACAGTTGCCGGAGCAATCTTCCACGCTTTCATGCGTTACTTTTGCCGGGTAAGTTCCTGATGTGAAGAAATACGTTTTCCTTTTCCTCTCTTTCGTTGCATTGTTTCTGTTTCAACATTCAGAGGCGCAAGATTCTTTGAAGGTGCAAAGTGAAGCATCTGCTGCGGCCGACACCTCGAAACAAAAAATTCATTCACCGCTTTTTGCAGGATTGGCTTCAGCCGTTATTCCCGGCGGGGGACAGATTTACAATCACAAATACTGGAAGGTGCCGATTGTGTATGCCGCGCTCGGCACCGCCGCATACTTTGCGTACTACAATGCTGATGTGTATTTCACCGTACATGACAACCTCAACTCACGGGTGTCCGGCGACTCGGTTCCTCAGCCGCAGTATCTGATCCTGAACAACATTTTCTCCAAGACCACGATTGACCTGAACAACTATTCTTATGACGATTTAATCCAGGTGCAGGATGACTACCGCCGCTACTTCACACTATCCATTATTGCCGGAACGATTATCTATGTGTTGAATATTCTTGATGCGGTAGTTGATGCCCACTTGTTCTATTTTGATGTGAGTGATGAACTGGCGATGAACATCCGGCCTCAGTTACTCACCGCAAGCAATTACCGGCCGGTGCCGGGATTTTCCGTTTCACTCAATCTACACTGAGCTGATGAAGATCGCGTTACTGGGTTATGGCAAGATGGGTAAGATGATTGACGAACTCATTCAGCTTGACAACGTGCATGAAGTGATCTTGAAAGCCGATGAGTTCAACAGGGATTCACTTTCTGCTGATGATTTGAAGCAGGCCGATGTGGCGATTGATTTTTCCGTGCCGGCCGCAGTCATGACCAATGCGGCATTATGCCTCGATGCCGGATTGCCTCTGGTGATCGGCACAACCGGATGGTATGAACAATTGGGTGAACTGAAAGAATGGTGCAAGCAAAAAAACGGCGCCATCATTTACGCCAGCAACTTCAGCATTGGCGTGAATATTTTTTTTGAAGTGAACCGCCGCTTGTCCGAATTGATGAAAGACCGCAACGATTATGAGCCGCGCATCACTGAAATTCATCATACGCAGAAAAAAGATGCACCGAGCGGCACCGCCATCACTTTAGCGAATGATATTCTGAAATACTCTTCACAAATGCGGCGCTGGTCGAATGAAGAAAACGGCAAGCAGGATGAATTGATAATTTTGTCACGCCGCGAGGGAGATGTGAAAGGAATTCATGAAGTGAAATTCACGTCCGCTGCAGATGAAATAACCATCCGGCATGAAGCATTCAGCCGGGAAGGATTTGCGCGCGGCGCGATATACGCTGCCGAATGGATCAGCGGCAAAAAAGGTTTTTTTGAGTTTAGAGAAATCCTGCTGCCCTGATTATTCATTGGGTAAAATGGATATACATTAATAAACGAATAACGATTAACTGACTGCATGTCCGCAAAAACACAAAACAAACCAGCCGATAAGGCCAAGAAGGGGAAAAAGAAAAAATCAAAAACCCGCGAATGGATTGATGCGCTCATCTTCGCCGTGATTGCCGCTACCATCATCCGCACTTTTGTGATGGAGGCATACACCATCCCCACCCCTTCCATGGAAAAGTCGCTGCTGGTGGGCGATTTTCTGTTCGTGAGCAAGATGCACTACGGCGCCCGCATCCCCATGACGCCGCTTTCATTTCCGTTCGCGCATAACACGATGCCACTCTTCGGCGGAAAGAGTTATCTCACCTGGATCAAACTTCCGTACTGGCGGCTCCCCGGTTTTCAGCACATCAAGAATAATGATGTCGTCGTGTTTAACTGGCCGGCGGATGATGATGCCCGCCCGGTGGATAAGAAAGAGAACTACATCAAACGCTGCATCGCAATACCCGGTGACACGCTTGAAATCAAAGATGGCATTGTGTTCATCAACGGAAAAGAAAACAAGGAATATCCCGGCCAGCAGTTGGATTACTTTGTGAATACAGATGGCACACCGCTCAATGAAAAATCATTGAGTGAACTGGGTATTGATCCCGGAAGCCCCACCAATGTACCCGGACAGTTTTTCTACTTTCTCACCGAAGCGCAGGCCGAAAAACTGAAATCATTCGGCAACGTGAAATCCGTGATTCCGCTCATTCAGAAAAAAGGTGACATCCCCACCCTCGGCGAGCCGATCTTTCCTTCTGATGCAGCACACTTTCCGTATAACATTGACAACTACGGGCCTATTGTGATACCGAAGAAAGGAGTTACAGTTCCCATCTCCATGGCAAACCTTGCCGTGTATCACCGCCTCATTTCCCAATATGAAGGCCACAAACTGGATGTATCGAAAGAAGGCAACATCACCATTGACGGGAAGGAAGCAACGCAATACACCTTTGGCATGAACTACTATTGGATGATGGGTGACAACCGGCACAATTCACAGGATTCGCGATACTGGGGATTCGTACCGGAGGATCACATCGTTGGTAAGGCCTGGTTCATCTGGATGAGCTGGAACAAAGACGGAGGTGTCGGAAGTAAAATCCGCTGGAACCGTCTCTTCCACGGCATCAACTGATCAAGGCCAACAAGCCATCATCAGGATTTGGAAAGGCCGGCCACAATCAAAGCGGCGCCGGCAATGCCCAGGTCTTTTACCATCATTGACATGGAAATCTGAGCCGCCATGGCATCAGGATTCGAAAGTCCCGGTACATGAACCAGCAATACGATCATGATAAGGAATAGAGCAAGCAGGATACCTGTCCACTTTGTCCATTTATTGATAATGAAACTGACGGTTACCAGCAATAGAAAAATGCCTGTAACGTAAACAAGCGGTACGGCCATGCTGCTGAGAAAAGAAGGGATCATGGAGCTCATGGCCTGTGCACTGGTCAGATGACCGATTCCGAAAAATGCCATAGCCAATGCAAGGATGATGCGTCCGATAGTGATAAGTGTGTTGTTCATTTCATGTGGTTTTTGCGGTTAAGAATGAATTAATGTTTAAGAGTTCGTTCGCGATGAGGGTATTAATGTGAGTAGTCCTAAAAAAGTTCAATAGTTTTCAACCTGAACGTCGTTAGCTTCGCCCGAACTTCCACAGGTAAAAAAAATAGTGTTCATTTGCTACGCGTATACAGGATGATTTTTTCAGTGAGAACAAGGCTTACCCTTTTCCTTTTTTTTCTGCTTGCAATCATTGGTAGCCGTCAGTCACAGGCGCAGGTTTCGATCAGCGGTGTGATCAACAGCTACGCGGCTGTGTCATCCATAGCAGGAACCACGCTCACCGTTTCCACCACCGCCGGCTTTGCTGTAGGAGACAAGATCATGATCATCCAGATGAAAGGCGTTACTATATCCACGTCCAACACATCTACATACGGAGATATTTCCAACTACAATGACTGCGGAAACTTTGAGTTTGCCTACATCGCAAACATTGTCGGCACCACCATTACCCTGGTGAACCCGCTTACCAAAACATACAGCACCAGTGGATTGGTGCAGATTGTTTCCGTACCCTTCTATTGTGCCACTGATATTGACGGCACCCTTACATGCCAGGCCTGGGATGGAACCACGGGCGGCGTGCTGGTATTTGAATCCGGCGGTCTGGTAACCATGAATGCCGATATAGATGTGAGCGGCATGGGGTTTCGCGGTCAACCACCCTGCGGAACCGGCAACCTGAATTGCGGTAACACCAACTGGTATGTCGGCGTTACCAATTGCAATGGTGCATGGAAAGGGGAAGGCATTGCTGAGTACGTGAATTCAAATCAAAGCGGCGGACGCGCCAAACTGGCCAACGGCGGCGGCGGAAGCAATCCCAATAATGGCGGTGGCGCCGGCGGCGGTAATTACGGAGCCGGAGGAATTGGCGGATACGGTGATGCCAGTTGTTCAAATCCTGCCATACAAGCCATCGGTGGACTGGGATTGAATTATGCACTCGGAAAAATTTTTATGGGTGGGGCCGGAGGTAATGGGGAAGGCAACAACAGCGGCACCATGTTTGGCGGCACCAATGGCGGCGGCATCGTCATTATCTCAGCGCTGGTGTTTGATCCCAACGGACATGCCATTTATGCCAACGGTCTTGATCAGACTGGTCAAACCGTGAATGAAGGTGCAGGCGGCGGCGGCGCCGGCGGAACGGTGTGTCTTGAACTCCCCAACCTTTTAGGACCGCTAAATGTATTTGCTGACGGCGGTGATGGCGGATCAACCAACGATGATCCGCTGGTTACAGACTGCACCGGACCGGGTGGCGGTGGCGGCGGTGGCGTACTTTGGGTAACGGGTGCCGCATTGAATCCGTTGATCACCTTCAGCGCTGCCGGCGGAGTGCCGGGTTTGGCCTTGTCTCCTACCAGCACTTGTTACAACACAAGCTATAATGCAGCAGCCGGTTCCGCCGGAGGAACCATCTTCAATTATCCTCCACACATATTGCCGCCTCCTGCAGTTTCAGCCAACCTGGGTCCCGATCAGGCGGCTTGCCCTACACAAACCGTTGTGCTGGATCCCGGAAATGGATTTTCATCGTATGTGTGGCAGGATGGATCAACCGATACCTTCTTCAATGCTATTGGTCCCGGAACATTTTATGTGCTTACCGCAGACCTGAACGGATGCCTCAGCAGCGATACCGTCACCCTCACTCCGGCACCGCCCTATAATTTCACCATCGCTACTGGTGACACATCCATCTGTCCATCGCAAACAGTAATCATTGATCCCGGAACATTCAATTCCTATCTGTGGCAGGATGGAACAACAACTGCAACTTACAACGCAACCGATTCCGGCTCCTATTCCGTTACCGTCATTGATTCCGTCGGTTGCCAGGGCAGCGCTGCCTACGATATTGATTTCATTCCGCCCTTCACCTACACCATCAGCGACGGCGACACCATCATTTGCCCCGATCAGCCCGTGAGCATTGATGCCGGTGCGGGTTACGCGCAATACCTGTGGCAGGATGGTTCCACCTCACAGGTGCTGGTTACCACTGACACCGGAACGTACCAGGTGATTGTCACCGATGCACTCGGCTGCAGCGGTTCAGCGGATTACATCGTGTATTATTACCAGGGTTCATTTGTGAATATCGGAAACGATACCGCGCTTTGCGAAGGCGACAGCATCATTCTCGATGCAGGCATATTTCCGCAGTACACCTGGCAGGATGGCTCCACCAACTCGAAGTTCACCGCATATGATCCCGGTATTTATTACGTGAATATTTTTGATTTCAACAACTGTTACATCAGTGACACGATCAGCATTGATTCATTTTATGCAGCCCCGCCCGAAAATCTGATTTCTGATACCACGATTTGCGGAACACAGATTGTAACCATACTCGCTCCGCCCGGGTACGATAATTATGAATGGAGTACGGGAAGCAACCTGAATTACATTGACGTCACAGAACCCGGCACGTATTCAATTACCATCACCAACGAACACACTTGCCAAACCACTGACTTCTTTAACGTGGTTACCAAGTGCCCGACCGGACTGTACATTCCCAATGCCTTCACGCCAAACGGCGACGGAGTGAATGACGTTTTCATTCCCTTCGGATACAACATCACTTCTTTTCATATGCAGATATTCAACCGCTGGGGGCAGCTGGTTTTTGAAACCGACAACATCAACGGCGGCTGGACCGGCGACTGTAAGCAGGTGGAATGTGAAATGGGAACTTTCGTCTATTACATCCAGTGGACCGGTTCGCAGGATGGGGTAGTGGACGGCGGCACTGAAATAGGCAATGTGACGCTGATCAAATAGATCACCTTCCGTTTAAAGTCTTCCGTTTTCATTTACCGAATCAGATTATATTTGATTTCGCACGCTGTCGAATTCCTTTTTACTGTTGCTTCCTCCTATGGGTAATCGCCTTCGATTCACGATTTCCGTTTCAATGCTGGCAATTACGATTTTCAATTCCCATGCTCAAAACATCAGCGGCATTATTAACAGCTACTCGGCTGTAACGGTAGTAGCCGGAAATCAAATCACCGTTTCAAGCATCGCATCTTTTTCAGTGGGAGATCATGTGCTGCTCATCCAAATGCAGGGAGCCGACATCACCACTACCAACAATCCATCATTCGGCGATGTGAGCGCGTATAACGACGCAGGCAATTTTGATTTCGGCGTGATCAGTTCCATCTCAGGCAGTGTTATCACGCTGGAAGATTCTGTGACGAAGACCTATGATCCCAACGGCAAGGTGCAGCTTGTAAAGATTCCTGTTTATTGCGATGCGGTTGTAACGGACACGCTCACGTGTAAAGCATGGGATGGCATCTCGGGCGGTGTGCTTGCTTTCTTTTCCAATGGAACCGTCACACTCAATTCCGATATCAATGTGACCGGAAAAGGATTTCGCGGCGGGCCCGCCTGTCTCGGCTCCTGGGGCTGTGGCAACACGGCATACTTCCTCAACAATGCCACTTCCTGCCTCGGTGGCAAAAAGGGTGAAGGCATTGCCATAGCGCCCTCAAATAATTACACCGGCGGCCGCGGCAAAATCGCCAACGGCGGCGGTGGCGGCAACCCCGGTAACTGTGGCGGTGGCGGCGGATCCAATTACGGCACCGGTGGACTCGGCGGATATGAATACAACTATTGTTTCAATACGATTCAGGGCATTGGCGGCCAGGCACTGGATTACACGCAGGGTAGAATTTTCCCTGGCGGAGCCGGAGGCACAGGGTTCGATGATAACGGTCAGGCGATTTATCCCGGAGCCAACGGCAGCGGCATCATCATCATTTCTGCAAACACTTTTAACGGGAACGGACACCACATTGTCGCAGACGGAAAAAGTGTAAGCGGCCTTACCAGCGATGAATCGGCCGGCGGAGGTGGTGGCGGAGGCGTGATCATTCTCGACATTCAGAATTATACCGGATCAGTTTCCGTATCAGCCAACGGCGGTACAGGTGGCTCCACTTACAACAACCTGTTCTCTTCCGATTGCCACGGACCCGGCGGCGGCGGCGGTGGCGGCATGCTATGGCTTTCGGGTTCATCACTTCCGGGATCCATGACTTTCACAGCCACCGGAGGTGCGGCAGGTATTGTCGCTAATCCGCTTTCTGCCTGTTACAACACAACCTGGGGCGCAACGGCAGGCGGTGACGGCGCCACACTGTTTAGTTTTCCTTCTTTCAATCTGCAACCGCCTTCGCAGGTAACACTGCCGCCTGATACCATCATTTGCCCTAACTCGTCTTTTGTGCTGAATGCCGGCAGCGGCTTTTTTTCCTACGACTGGCAGAATGGAATCAGCACTGACTCGGTTTATGCCGTTACCGATTCAGGAACCTACTTTATAAAAACAACGGACAGCGCGGGCTGCTTCAGCTATGATACAGTGGTGGTGAATCTATTTCCGCCCGTATCCCTGCCGTTATTCAGTGACACTACCGTGTGCCCGAAACAAAGTGTGCTGCTGACCGCCGGCACGGGGAATAACACGTATATCTGGTCAGACGGATCAACAAACTCATCGCTGCTGGTGACTGATCCGGGGCTTTATTGGGTGCAGGTAACTGACTCCATCGGATGCATCGGCAATGATTCGGTCATACTGAGCAACTTCACTTATTCCGTTTTGAATATCGGCAACGATACGTCGCTCTGCCCGGGTACACAGGTCCTGTATTCGGCAGGTCTGTTTGAAAACTACCTGTGGCAGGATGGTTCGGTCTTCCCGAATTTTTATGCATCAGAACCCGGGCACTATTACGTGAGTGCTACTGACAGCAACGGATGCGTGCAGCGGGATACTGCAGTTGTGATTTCATTCTACGAAGTACCCCCTGACAGTTTACTCCCCGATACAATAGTGTGTCCCCATGTACCGCTCATCTTGCACGCGCCTAATGGTTATGTGAGTTATGAATGGAATGATGGCTCCGTGGATCAGTCATTCATCATTGATGAGCCGGGATTTTATTGGGTGAAAGTCACGAATGAATACACCTGCTACACAATTGATACGATGGAAGCGAAAGAAGAATGTCCTACGGGAATTTTCATTCCGAATGCTTTCACACCGAATCACGACGGCATGAATGACCTGTTCACCGCCATCGGCTACAACGTCACGGAATTTCACATGAGCATATTCAACCGGTGGGGCCAAACCATTTTTAACACCGACGATATCAGTGACGGTTGGAACGGAACCTTTGAAGGTAAGGATTGCGAGATCGGATCGTACGTATATCAAATTTCATTTGCCGGAGAATTGCACGGAATAATTTCCAGCGGCAGCTACGTGGGGAATGTGACGTTGCTGAGGTAGGAAGAAAAGTTTCGACTGGGAGGCTGATCTCATTACAAAAAATGATTCTTATCATGAAAGCACCTTCCGAAGCATAATAGCTTTGAATTCTGTTTCAACCCTCATTGATCAAATGAGACTCATAATTCCCTTTTTCATTCTATTTGAGGTGAATATTTGTGCTGCTCAATCATACACTCACTTTCCTGATTCAAATGCAAGATGGTGTGAATACTCCTATTTGTATGGAGCGCTGCCAGGCACATCGTACCATAACTATCACGGATACTTTTATGATCTGGGTAATGATACAATCATTGATGGTCATGAATACATTTTAGTGGGGTCCCAGTCTACTTTCTACTATCAACTGGTTAATCGAGGAGGCTTAATCACTGTAGACAATTATCCAATCAATCCTCCAGGAGAAATCTTTGGAGCGATAAGAGAAGACAGCGATAAAAAAGTTTGGTTCCGAAAATTAGCAGATGAAAATAATGTTCAGCCCTATTGTGATGCCACTAATGACTTTCCTTTCGGCCAAGATATCCTTTTGTATGACTTTGATGTTCATCTTGGAGATGTAGTCTCGTGGAAACATGGAGAGAAAACTGTAATTTCAATTGACTCAGTTCAGTTTGATGATGGTATCTTCAGAAAGCGATATTATTTCGGCGGATCCTTTGGACTATTTAAGGAATATTGGATAGAAGGAATGGGTAGCACTCTTGGTCTCTTTGGAGCATATGGTGGATTGCCATCTTCATATGGAAGTTGCCAACTGGATTGCTTTTGGAAAGATGGGGATTACATTTTCCATTATTTGTCCCCAAGTTGGTTATCATGCGACCAATATGTCGGCATTGACAATGTTGATGCAGTAAATCAAATAAAAATTTATCCAAACCCAGCGAGTGATAGATTAAATATTTCATTTGGCAATGCCGGTTATCACTCTATTCAAATAAAAGACATTGCAGGTAAAACGTTGATAATTGAAAATTCCTATTTTCAAAATTCAATTCTTGAAATTTCTTCTCTCAAACCAGGAATGTATTTTATTGTGATTATGAATTCGAAAAAAGAATTATTGCGGCAGAGAATTGTAAAGATTTAAATCTTCGTCCGTGGTCGGCCTCCTGTCAAGCACTACATCTTTCAGCTAAAAATTTCTGATTCCGCTTCCCGCTTGTGAAGACTCGCCCAATCATATCAGGGTATTTGCGAACTTGCGGGATCATACCGGTGCTCTTATGGTAATGGAAGAAAAAAGAAATGTCAATGCACGGCTCGAAGCGTTTTGCGACGGCGTATTCGCCATTGCCATCACCCTGCTCATCATTGACATCAAAATTCCTTCCGTCACCGCCATCACCAGCAAGCAGGATCTCTACCACGCCATCGGGCACCTGCTTCCGAATATTCTCGCATTCCTGCTGAGTTTCATCACCATATTCATCACCTGGGTGAATCATCATGAAGCGATGAAGCTGGTGCATAAAACTTCCGCTCACTTCATTTATGCCAACGGATTCATGCTGCTTACCGTGGTCTTTATTCCCTTTCCCACTTCGCTGCTCGGCGAATTTGTTCTTACTGAAAGCGCATCGCCCGCAGTGGCCATATATAGTTCGGTTTTCGGTATCCAGTCCATTGCCTGGGCGCTGATGTGCCTTGCTGCGCTGAATCCTGCAAACCTTTTATTGAAAAGTGAAAGAGCAGTGCGGTTAGCCCGCCAGAACCTGAAAAGAAGTTATTATGCTTTTGTACTGTATGCCGGTTGCACGGTGCTGGCTTTTTGGTTTCCGCTCACGATCGCCGTGGTGGTGGCCACTACCTGGATCATCTGGCTCATCATCGGTATTAACCTCAAGGATGATAATCGTGCCTGAGAGGGCAGTTATGCATTGCCATATATTCGCATCGCGTACCGCAATTTTTCCCAGCTAAAAATCACACAGCGCTTTTCTGGTTGCATTGGCATTTGTCCGGAACCGGCGATCTTGTGCGTGGTTGGCGTCCCGCCAACCACTACATCTTTCCCACCAGAAATTCACTGAACCATTTTCCGCTGGCTTTAACGGTTCGCTGCTGCGTTGCGAAGTCAACACCCACAATGCCGAAGCGCGGCTTGTATCCTTCGTCCGTGGTCGGCCTCCTGCCAACCACTACCTCTACCCTGCTAAAAATTCACCGTACCATTTCCCACTCGCCTTCACCGTCCTCTTCTTGTCCGTGGTTGGCGTCCCGCCAACCACTACATCTTTCCCACTAGAAATTCACTGAACCATTTTCCGCTGGCTTTAACGGTTCGCTGCTGTGTAGCGAAGTCAACGCCCACAATGCCGAAGCGCGGCTTGTACCCTTCAGCCCATTCAAAGTTGTCCATGAAACTCCAGATGAAATATCCATTCACGTTTACGCCTTCCTGTTTGGCCCGCAGCACCTGCTTCATGTTTTCGCGGATGTAGTTGAGCCGCCGCGTATCGTTGATTTCGCCATTCACCGGTTGATCGGGAAACGCCGCTCCGTTTTCTGTGACGATGATTTGCTTCACGTTTTGATACGAAGCCATGCGCTTCAGTCCGTGATAGATCGCCTGCGGATACACTTCCCATTTCATGTCTGTGATTTCACCCTTCAGTTTTTTAGGTGAAACAAATGATGCGTGAAGCATGGGGATCAAAGCCATGTTTTTGACCACCAACCGTGTGTAATTCTGCAATCCCCAGAAATCAAAATCGAAAACCATCTTTTGCTCGTCACCGGTCAAAATGAATTTCTCCATCTGCTTCAGATCGTGAAGTTCATGCACAGGATAACCCAAACCCAGCAGCGGCTCAACGAACAGGCGGTTCAAAAAAGCATCAGCGCGCACGGCTGCTTTCACATTCGACGGCTGATTATTCTTTGGTTCAATGTGGGTGTAAATAGTGGTGGTACCGATGTTTGCCTGCGCAACTACTTCGCGCAATACTCTTCCGCCTGTACTTTGACTCAAGGTAGCATGATGGACAGCCGCGTAAAATTTATCCTGCTTCATAAAATATCCGGGCGCATGCCAGCCAAGGATGTAACCCAGCACAGTGAATGACATGGGCTCATTCATCACCATCCAGTTCTTCACCCGATCCCCAAAGTTTTTCGCGCACACGGCTACATATTCTTCAAACCAACTGATGACATCACGGTTCGTCCAACCGCCTTTATCCTGCAGGGCCTGCGGCATATCCCAGTGATAACACGTCACCCACGGTTCGATATTTTTTTCAAGGCATTGATCAATCACGCGGTGGTAGAAATCAATTCCTTTTTGGTTCAAGGCGCCTGTGCCCTGCGGCAGGATGCGCGGCCAGGAAAGCGAAAAACGGAAAGCGGGAATGTTCATCTGCCGCATTAACGCGATATCACTTTCGTAGCGATGGTAAAAGTCACAGGCGACGTCGCCCGTTTCGCGTGTCTTGATTTTCTTATTGCGGAAGTGTACAAAGTGATCCCAGATGCTCTCCCCTTTTCCGTCTTCATTCCAGGCCCCTTCAATCTGATAGGCCGCGGTAGCTGTTCCCCAAACGAAGTCATTTCCGAAATCCGAGCGCCGAAGTTCATCATATGATAATATTTCCGCCGGCAGTTTAAATGGAAAAATGGTGCCGGCGCTGATGAGCGATGAGAGTTGCAGAAATTCTTTTCTCGTCATGCAGCTTATTCTTCCACGAGGACAGTGAACATCCGGTCAAACGGATCCAGCGCTGATTTCAATTCATCCAAAAAACTTCTGCCGGTGCGGGAATAAATGCTCATGAAATTGTCATGTCGTTCCTGCAGACTGTTTGACGGAAAAAGTTTTTCACGAAGGTTCCTGATCTGCATCACAGCGGTTTCATCGCGTCGCTTCGCGGCTTTACGCAGGCGCTCCTCCAGCATCTCGAGACCTTTGAGCGTTCGGGTCTTCTCCGCTTCAAACGGGCCTTTGAGCGTAGGGTCAATCAGCATCATCGGCTTCATGGCATCATCAAACGCCGCACTCACACGCAGCATCTGCTCTTCGAGCGAGATCAAGTCACCGGATTGCTGCTCGACGAACTTGTTGATGATATCATCGGCTGAATTGAAAAGGTCTTCAGGACTAAGCTGCAACCGCTGTATGCGGGTGGACTGCTGCGCGTCAATCCACAACACGCTGTTGCGCAGGAACACGAGCGGAAACGGCATCTGCATCTCTTCCATCAGCGGCTTGAGCTGCAGCCAATAAGTCACTTCCGCGCCGCCCCCCACCACGGCCACATCGGGCAAAATGGTTTCCTGGTATACCGGACGCAGGATCACATTGGGCGAAAACTTTTCAGGAGAATCATGCAGCAGTTTGAGCAGTTGCTCCCTGCTAAAAGTCATGGATGTATTCAGCACTTTGAATCCGTCATCTTCGCGTACGAGGCGTTCGCGAATTCCTTCATCGAGGTAAAACAGGTTTATCTCCCTCGGCGAAATCTGGTTCTCATAATGAATGGCAAACTTCTCATTGCTTCGGTTCACAATCCGGAAGGAGTACTGCTCCGTGATTTCCTTCTCCAAAACCGGCAGGAACAATCTCTTCAAGGCGGCATCATCCCCGTCAACCACCACCAGCCCGTCGTCAGCGAAGAAGTGGTAAAGAAATTTCCGCGTGGCCGCTGCAATGGTTCTCTCTTTCACATACGCGTCATCCAGCGCCTGCGATAATTCAACGGCTACGGGCCCTTCGCCCAGCTTATCCTTCAATTCCTGCACCCAGGGCCGCAGGGAAGAAGTGCTCATTCGGCCGAAGGCGCCTGATTGCGCCGTGTTCCAGGTGAATGTTTTTCCGAAGAGGTGAATGTGATTCAGTTCTTCCTTATCATGATCTTCACTTCCCAACCAAAAGACCGGGACAAAATGCTGGTCGCGATATGTCTCGTTGAGTTTTTGTGTGATGAGGATGGTGGTGATGGCCTTGTAAATGGTGTACAACGGACCGAGAAACAGATTGGGCTGGTGCGCTGTGGTGACGGTAAAGGTGTTGGGCGATTCAAGTGAATTGATGTTCTCAATCACGCTTTCAATATTCTTGTCCAACATCAGCCGGGCATGTTGTTTCAGCAGAATAGCCGGAAGAATATCGCGATGCTGGTAATTTTTCTTTTTGAGTTCAATGGCGAATGGAAAGGAAGACAACTTCGGCGGCAGCACATAAAACGGCTTCAGCGCAGGCGATTCGCTGAGATAATCCAGCACCACCTTGCTGAAGTAACCCGTTTCCTCAAACGGTATGAGCAGTTTCTTCATCCGCCAAACTTAATGAATCAGTGTATTGTATTGAATTCCGTCGCATCACGGCTCCAAGGTGACAACTTCCTAAAAGACCACACATCATCCACTCGATCTATTTTTGCAATAACTACAATATACCCGGATGCCAATCGTCCCTAATGCCATTCGACGATTGATGCAATGACCCTCAACCTCAGCATGACGGCACAACAAAATGAACTCATTCAGCAAACGGTGCATAAAGAGCGCAAACGGCTGCTGGACTTTATCAGGCAACGCGTGCCTTCAGAAGAAGATGCAGAAGACATCTTGCAGGATGTGTTTTATCAGTTTGTGAATGCCTACCGGCAGATGGAGCCGATTGAAAAAGCCACTTCCTGGCTCTTTACCGTGGCTAAAAACAAAATCACTGATTTTTTCAGGAAGAAAAAGGCGGACACTTTTTCAAGTTTCGCGCCCGCGCATGCTGACGATGGTGATGATGAACAGCCCTACTTCCTCGAAGAAATCATGCAGGATGTGAACGACTCGCCCGAAGGGCAGTATATGCGCTCACTCGTGTGGGATACACTCAATGCTGCACTCGGAGAATTGCCGGAAGAACAGCGTGAAATTTTTGTGCGGCATGAACTGGAAGGGGAAAGTTTTAAAGACATGAGTGAAGAACTCAAAGTTCCGGTAAACACCTTGCTCTCCAGAAAACGGTATGCCGTGCTTCACCTGCGCACACGGCTTCAGACATTGTATGACGAATTACTAAATCTCTAAAAACATTTTTGCGATGAAATCTTATTGGATCTTGAAAGGAATCAAATTCACCCTTCTGTTTGCACTTTTTGCCGTGGCGGCGACGTACGTGGTGATGTCACTCTGGAACTGGCTCATGCCGGCCATCTTCGGTGTCAGCATAATTACGTTCTGGCAGGCACTCGGCATTTTTATCCTGGCTAAAATTCTCTTCGGCTTCGGCCGGGGTGGCTGGGGCCACGGCGGCCATTACGGCAGGCATTATTACTGGAAAGGAAAAATGCAGGAACGCCTCAAACATATGTCGCCCGAGGAACGGGAACGCTTCCGTGATGAATGGAAGAAGCGCTGCGGCGGATGGAAGTATGAGCATTGGGAACATCAGAAGGAAGAAGAACCGAAAACCGAACTCTGATAGTAAGCTCGCAGATGGCGCAGATCACGCTGATTATTTTTCATCTGTCTGATCTGCCTAATCTGCGAGCCATAATTTCTCGCCACCAATTGCTCAAACCTTCTGAAAAACAAATTCTCGCAGATTTCGCCGGTGCGCTTATCATTTTTCATCTGCTTAATCTGCGCCATCTGCGAGCAATAATTTCTCGTCACCAATTGCTCAGACCTTCTGAAAAAAATATTCCCGCAGATTACGCCGATGCTGCTTATCATTCTTCATCTGCCTGATCTGCGCCATCTGCGAGATAGTTTAGTACCCCTACCAGTCATCCTTCTTCTTCTTCGCACTCGGCTCACGCATACCGGCCTGCAGGTCTTCAATCAGATTCGTGAAATAATTGTGCGCCTCATTCAGCGTATTGTAGTTATCCTCGATGTTGGGATCGTTTTGATTGAATAGTTTTTCAATCGGGTAATAACTGGCCGCCTGCAGGTTGATGTTTTTTATTTCATAACGGTACTTGCCGTCTTTAAATGAAAGAGTGAGCGTGTATTTCACCACAGCCGACTGCACTTTCGCCCCGTCCTTTGCTCTGAATGCTGAGAAGGCCGGCTTAAACACCATGGCGCCGTTCACTGAATCAGCACTCTCAATGGCGCCGGATGGATTCTTGTAAAACTTCTTATACCAGTTATTCGCGCGGCGATAAAGTTCCGTTTTATCCACGCCGTCTTCAGTAATTACATCCATGTAATAGACCTGGTTGTTCTCTTCGCTGCGGGGCATATCGGGCGGAACCAGCGGTTGCTGTTTGGCTGATTTCTGGGCCATCATTGCATAAGGTGCAAAGGCAAGGAAAAAGAGAATGAGTGTTTTTTTCATCAGTTTTCGGTTATCAATCCGGCTTGAAAATTCCAAAAAAATCCGGTGCAAAACAGCCCTCGTTTTCAACATGTTTCGGGTGGTGCGCCAAGCGCTTAATTTACACAAAACACTGTGAATAAAAAAGCGTTTTTCTTCCTGATTTTCTGAGGATTTCCCTCTATGATCATGTATCTTTACGCCATTCATTTATCCATCAAATTTCCCTCTCAAAAATGCTTGTGGAAGAAGTAAAAGCCCCGAAGAAAAAAGGAGATTATACAGCCGATAACATCCAGGTCCTTGAAGGATTGGAAGCGGTGCGGAAACGACCGGCCATGTACATCGGCGATGTGGGGGTGCGCGGTTTGCATCACCTCGTTTATGAAGTGGTTGACAACTCCATTGATGAAGCGTTGGCCGGCTTTGCCAAAACGATTGATGTCTTCATCAATGAAGACAACTCCATCACCGTGATTGACGACGGTCGCGGTATTCCCACCGAAATTCATAAGAAGGAAGGACGCTCAGCGCTGGAGGTGGTGATGACCGTACTGCATGCCGGTGGTAAATTCAACAAAGACAGCTACAAAGTTTCCGGCGGACTGCACGGCGTGGGTGTTTCCTGCGTGAATGCACTTTCAACGTGGCTTCGCGCAACGGTTTATTATAAAGGAAAAGTTTTCCAGCAGGAATATGAAATCGGTAAACCGAAATATTCGGTGAAGGAAATCGGCAAGACCGACCGATCAGGTACTGAAGTTTCATTCCTACCCGATTCCACCATTTTCAAAACCACGGAATACAAATACGAAACGATTGCTGCCCGCCTGCGCGAACTGGCTTTCCTCAACAGGGGCATTCGTCTTACTCTCACTGATAAACGCGAGAAGGATGATAAAGGAAACCACCCTTCAGAGGTTTTCTATTCTGAAGGCGGATTGAAAGAGTTTGTCCAGTTTCTTGATGGCACGCGCGAGCCGCTCATTCCCGAACCCATCATGGTGGAAGGCGACCGCGACGGCATCCGCGTGGAAGTGGCGCTGCAATACAATACCAGCTTCAACGAGAATGCGCACAGTTACGTCAACAACATCAATACCATTGAAGGTGGCACGCACGTTTCCGGTTTTCGCCGGGCATTGACTCGCGCCTTTAAATCGTATGGCGATAAGAACAATCTCTTCGGTAAGATTGATTTTGAAATTACGGGTGATGATTTCCGCGAAGGACTCACAGCCGTGGTTTCAGTGAAAGTACCCGAGCCCCAGTTTGAAGGTCAAACGAAATCGAAGCTGGGTAACTCCGAAGTGGTTGGCGTGGTAGATCAGTTGGTGGGCGAATACCTCACTTATTATCTCGAAGAGCATCCGCGCGAGGCCAAGATCATCATCAACAAAGTAGTGCTTTCCGCTACGGCCCGCAACGCCGCACGCAAAGCGCGCGAATTGGTGCAGCGCAAAAATGGATTGATCGGCACCGGGCTGCCCGGCAAACTGGCCGACTGCTCCGACACTGATCCTGAGAATTGCGAAATCTTTTTAGTTGAGGGTGACTCCGCTGGTGGTACAGCCAAGCAGGGCCGCGACCGGAAGTTCCAGGCCATTCTTCCCCTAAGAGGTAAAATCCTCAACGTAGAGAAAGCGATGGAGAGCAAGATCTACGACAATGAGGAAATCAGAAATATGTTCACCGCCCTCGGTGTGCACCGCAATGAAGCGCGCGAACTGGTGATGGACAAAATGCGCTACAGCAAGATCGTGATCATGACCGATGCCGACGTGGACGGCAGCCACATCACCACCCTCATCCTTACGTTCTTCTTCCGTTACATGAAGGAACTGGTGGTGAACGGTCACGTGTACATCGCCGCACCGCCGCTCTACCTCGTGAAGAAAGGCAAGGAACAGATTTACTGCTGGGATGATGATGAGCGGAAGGCAGCCGTGAAGCAAATCAGTGGAGGAAAGGATGACAGCGTCACCATTCAGCGATACAAAGGTTTGGGTGAAATGAATGCCGAGCAATTGTGGGAAACCACCATGAATCCGGAAACGCGCACACTCTGGCAGGTAACAATTGAAGATGCCGCACAGGCCGATTATATCTTCTCCATGCTCATGGGTGACGAAGTGCCACCCCGCCGCGAGTTTATCGAGAAGCATGCGAAATACGCGAAACTTGATGTGTGATCGTTGAAGTTTGATCTTGAATCTTTGATCTGACTTGAACCCGCATTTTCGCGCCTAGCTTCGTCTTGTTTAATGATGTCCGCCCAACTTCTCGATAAACTCGAAGTGACTGCTTACGCAAGTAGTTGGGGAGGTCAATTCGCTGCCTCTTCGGCAGCCAGG
>JAFDYS010000036.1:81889-103233 GCA_018267315.1 Bacteroidota bacterium
TCGAGAACAGGCAGAGCCAACGACCCAACTCCAACATGTCCGCACTACTTCTCGACAAACCCGAAGTGACGGCTTACGCAAGTAGCTGGGGAGGTCAGTTCGCTGCCTCTTCGGCAGCCAGGNNTCGAGAACAGGCAGAGCCAACGACTCAACTCCCACATGCCCGCACCACTTCTCGATAAACTCGAAGTGACTGCTCTCGCCTACAATTGGGGAGGTCAGTTCGAGTATATCGAGAACAAGCAGAGCTGCCTGAATTGAAATAAAGTTTTTGATTTGCATATAGAACCGATCTATTATCCTTTAGTCAATTTTCAAAAAGATCACTCATGAAGCACCTTCTTCTGATTTTTATCTCATTCATCACCATTTCATCCGCAGGCGCTCAGGCTATCAGCGAGCAATACATCCCCGAAATTGTGAAGAAGAAGGTGGCGGAGATGTATCCTGAAGCAAAAGGCGTTTACTGGAAACAACCCATGCCGGGTTTTCTCGATGCCTACTTCACGCTCAATAAAAGAAAATGCAATGCCACCTACCAGGTGAGCGGCGCCTGGGTGAGCACCGAGTTTGAAGTGCCGGTGGAAGAATTTCCTGATTCAGCAAAGCAGTATCTCGCCGCGCACACCACGAAGGTCACGCGCTACTACCGCTCTGAGTCGAAAGCCAAAGGCGTACAATATGCCGCCGATGCAAAAGAAGGAAACTCGGTCATGCAGTTCATCTTCACCAAAGAAGGCGGGTACCTGATGAAGGGACCGAGGGATTGAGGCAAGTCATTTGCAAACCCATAGATTTGCTGTTTCCTGCAACAGAGTAGCTCTCATTCCACATGCCTCTTTGCTCGAATAGTTACGACGAAATTTCCTGAAGTATGGTTGAGATAAGTGTAGTCCTTCCAGTTTACAACGAAGAGCAAAACCTTAAGGAACTCTATGCACGCCTCAGCGAAACACTGAGACAGTTGACCAATGCTTATGAAATCTTATTTGTAAATGACGGAAGTAATGATGGATCGCTTGCAATTATTAAGAATTATTCCAGCACAGATAGCAGAATAAAGTTCATCAGTTTTACGCGCAACTTCGGGCATCAGAACGCCATAGCAGCTGGAATTCAAAATGCCCGCGGAAATGCAGTGATTACCATGGATGCTGACCTCCAGGATCCGCCCGAGTTGATCAGTGACATGCATCGATATTTTACCGAAGGATACAAGGTGGTTTATGCAAGAAGACTCAGCAGGCCTGGCGAAAGTTCATTCAAAAGGTTTACTGCAAAAGCTTTTTACAGACTAATGAAAAGGATAACAGCCATAGACATCCCGATTGATACCGGAGATTTCAGATTAATCGGGAGAGAAGTCGCAATGAAGCTGGGAGAAATGAAAGAGGCAAATAAGTTTCTTCGCGGTCAAATTGCGTGGATGGGCTTCACCCCGAAATTCATCGAATATGAAAGACCTGGCCGAAAACACGGGAGCACTAAGTTCACGATTAAAAGAATGACTCGGTTTGCAATAGACGGTATAACCTCATTCTCAAATTTCCCTCTTCAAATTGCTACATTTCTTGGCTTTCTATTCTCCATCGTCGCATTCATCCTCATACTTTACTCACTCAACTCAAAATACATTTTACATCAGGTTGTAACCGGATGGACGTCTTTGATGGTTAGCACCATGTTCATTGGCGGGGTGCAGTTACTGTGCATTGGCATCATAGGCGAATACATTATGCGAATCAACAATGATGTAAAACGAAGACCCTCATTCATTGTTGAAGAAAGCAACATAAATGATATGTCGTGAGTTTATAAGCGTAAAAAGGTTTGAATCAAAAAGTAAATTCCTACTGGCGTGTTCATCCATTGCTCTACTGGGCAATGTGGCTGATCATTCTCGGTGACAGCGTCTATACATTCTTTCAATTTTACTGGCTGCCATTAGATGGTGACATGTCACACCTCATAATGCCGGATCAATGGCACGAGCAGCTTATGAAAGACCCGTTGGGATTTCAGGCCCTGTTCTTTCATGAAAGGTATTACGGACCTAATCGCTTTTTCATAATGTGGCCGTTTTCCAAATACTTTAAAACCGTTCCCTTACTTCTACAGTCCTTTCTTTCACCTATCGAAAGTGTTTATGTCGCTTGTGCCATTGCCAAGCTCACCATTCAATTGTTGCTGGTGTGGTTGCTTGCATTCTATGCTTCAGGAACGGGCAATTTGCGGGAATCACGTTTTGTAGTCTGTGCAGCCATCATTATCCCGTTATTTCAAAACAACGGCTTTTATACCACCATGGGGATCATTGATCAGTCAATAACCTATGCTTTTTTTTATGCATTCCCGATGATTTTTTTATTGCTACTATTTCTTCCGTTCTACCGGCAATTCATTTTGAAGAATCAAACTCACATAGGACTCTTAACAAGAATTGCATTGTTTCTCATTTCCATTCCACTCGCATTAAGCGGACCACTCATCTCCCCAATTATCCTTCTGGTAACATCGCTCACACTTTTCTCATTCTGGCTAAGCAATTTGAAAAAAACAACAGGTCATTTTTTTGTGAGATGCATTAAAGCAGTCTCCATGATTGACACATTCACGCTTTGCTTCTTTCTCTATCTTTCAATAATCAATATTTATTCATTATACATTGGCTCATACAACAATGAAAACTTTGCCGAAACTATTCCGCTTAGCGAAAGATTTTATGCTTTGCCTCTCGGCCTTCAGCGAATGTTCACTCTGAACATAGGTTTTGCCATGTTGCTGACTGTGGTGGTAATAAGTCTCCTCAACATTTTGGCAGTGAATAAAGAAACAGTAAAGAGGCGAACCTTGACAGTTTTAAAATTTTCTTCAATTCTCATTCTGCTTTACCTCTTGCTTTTACCATTGGGAGGTTATCGTTTCTATCGTCCGTTTATCATCAGGTATGACACTTTGTTGCCTGTAACCCTCACACTTATTTTCCTACTCACAACATTTGCATTGCAGCTTCTAACTGAAAGTGATTCAACGATCAAAAAGGTTTATGCAACCTGGTTAGTAAGCGTGCTGATAGTATTCACGATTACAGATCATCCATTTACCAATTCGAACCGCTGTGAAAAAAACGCATTGAAGAAAATGGCTGCTTCATCAGAGCAAGTCATTGAATTCAACAAAGATTGCCACATTATGGAATGGAGTGAAATCACTGATCCCGAGAAATCACGGACCAATGCAGAAATGATCCATTACTGGAGAATCACCGATCAGGTAAGACTATATTACCAGAAATAAATTTCTCTCCCCTCCGTGTCTCTGCTTCGAGCTCGTGCGTTTGGCGCAGGACTCAGTAGACAATCAATGCACAAACTTGGGAAGGTCAGTTCGAGTTCATCGAGAACGGGCAGGTGCATGAAACAAAACCCGCCAAGCGCGCACTACTTCTCATCTGCCTCCGTGTCCTGCCCTAACGCATGAATGCTTTCCGCAGAGACACGGGGGGGGAACCAACGGCGTAGGGGAAACAAGGGCAATCCACAATCATTTCCCTCTCCCCTGCACAATCGTGCGCAGCGTGTAAAGCAGGATTTTCACATCAAGCATGAGTGACATGTTCTCGATATAAATGAGATCATACTTCATGCGGGCAATCATCTGGTGAATGTTTTCAGCATAACCAAACTTCACCATGCCCAGCGAGGTGATGCCGGGCTTTACGCGGTGCAAATGCTTATAGTCAGAGGTGATGTTGAGGATCTGATCAATGTAATACCGGCGCTCGGGGCGCGGGCCTACGAGACTCATCTCTCCTTTCAGCACATTATAAAACTGAGGCAACTCATCAAGCCGCCATTTGCGCATCACTTTCCCCCATGAGGTGATGCGCGGATCATCGTGCGATGAAAGTTGCGGGCCGTTCGTTTCGGCATTCACCCGCATGCTGCGGAACTTGTAAATGCGGAATGGCTTGCCATGAAGCCCGATCCGCTGCTGCGAATAAAACACCGGTCCGGGCGATGAGAGTTTTACCCGGATCATCACAAACAGATATAGCGGCGAAAGCAGCAGCAGCACCAGTGACGACACGATGATGTCTACGAGCCGCTTCACGATGTACTGCCACTTGGCCATCAGTTCCGGGTAGATTTCAATGAAGGAAGTGCCGAGCAGGTGATTCATCTTCACCGAGCCGCTGAGGATGTCATACATGTCAGGCACAATCTTGATGATCACATTGCGGTCAGCCAGCTGATTGAGAATTTCACGCAACTGGTGATGCTCTGATGATTCAATGGCCACCACCACCTGCTTCACATGATTCTGACGGATCACCGTTTCAAGGTCCGGCATGGAACCGAGTTTCGGCAAAAACTTGGTGAGCCCGTTGCCGTTGCCGATGGGCAATTCATAATGTACGGATGAACCATTGTTATTCTCCGCAGCCGTATCCACAAACCCGATGAATTTATAACCCTGCGCTTTTCCTTTTCCGTTAATCTCATGGTACACATCGCAGGCCCGTTTGTTTCCGCCAATAAAAATGGTGGGGAAATAAATCTGCCCCAGCTTCATGCGGTACTTGCCGGCATTGAGCACCAGCAAGCGGCCGGCCACCGTGAGCAGGAAATGCACCAGCAGCAGCATGGTGATGGCCTGGTAGTAATCCGTGTATGTGCGGATGCGGTCATCAATCAGTACAGCAAAGAAGAGAATGATTACTCCCGCAAGTGATACGAAAAAGGTGCGGCTGATTTCAATCACACGGGACTTGAGATAGATGTTGGTGTAGGTGCCCGTGATATAGTAAAGGAGAAGCCAGCCAAAAGGAATG
Source organism: Bacteroidota bacterium (assembly GCA_018267315.1). Classification (GTDB taxonomy): domain Bacteria; phylum Bacteroidota; class Bacteroidia; order Chitinophagales; family UBA10324; genus JAFDYS01. The sequence goes on from JAFDYS010000036.1 coordinate 86,724, forward strand.
ATGAGCAGCCCCTGCAGAAATCGGTGGTCATGCAGTACCAGCTGGGTGGAAACGGCTGGTTCATGGTCAATAAAAATTTTCCTCAGGAAGAAAAACATGGCCCAGGCGCACACCGCCGAAACGTAATCAGCTATTACGTATCCGGCGATTCCCTTCGGTGTTCTGTTCCCTTCCATTTGCAATTTCAATAACTCACCAGCTTGATGTTATCAAGATAGATGTGAGTGGTGGTTTGGCTTTCGTCGTATGTTGCTTTGATCTGAATCTGGTATTTGTCCGCCTGCAACTGGCCGATGTCATACCCCATGTTCAGATAAATTTTGTTCCAGTAACTCTTGGGATTGATGGTCCACTTATACAAGGATGCTTCAATACCCGAAACGGATGCATAGATGCCTACCTGAAACGGCTGATCACACCGGTAATTCATTTCCAGGTAAACCGGCTCTCCTTCGGATAAACCATATCCGGCCGAAGTGCGCCCCTCAAAATAGTTATGATCCTTATCCAGGTGAATCGCTGCGGATGTGGCGCCTTCAAATACTTCATCCGGATTTGATGTGCGAATGATGGCCGTATCACCGTCAACCTTTGCGAAGATGTTTCCCGCTTCAAAGTCCTCGATGAAATAGAATTTGGTATTGCTGCGGTAAGTGAAGTGCGGAACCACTGTGTAGGTTTTGGCCGGTTCCAGGTTGAGTGTAACCGTATCAGGATAATAGAATGGGTATATGACACGCGTTTCCGAAATGCCGTTATCCCAGATGCCGGGACTCAGCACCATTTCAGTGGAACCGGAATCAAGCACGGGAAAAGTGACCGGCATTTCAAAAGCGCCGGCTATTTGCCCGTCATTGAAAGCCCACACATCGGTAATTCTGTTGGATGATGACCCCTGGCCCTGTGTGGCGGTGAATGAAAAAGTGTCAACCTTCAGGTAAGCGGGAATTCCTTCTTCCGGATTGATGAGGTTGCATGAAGTAAGGCAGGTTGCGAGACAACCGGAAAGAAGCAGAATGAAGTACGGGGTAGAAATCTTCAATGCTCGCCTTTTATGAAACCACGGATTCAAAACGCCTTCGATTTTTTGTTATTGTATCTCCGGAAAAAAAATTTCGGAATAAAAGGAAGCTGTCAGGAAGACGGATGCCCTTCTATTTTTTCAATTATCTGGTATGCGATGTTCATGGCATTAAGGCCATCCGACAGTGTAATGGGAGGAGGAATATCCTTCACTATCGCATCATAAAATAATTCGAGTTCCTTCTTAATGGAATTGATCGGCATCACATCCGGGCGTTCGAAATTGATCCAGCGTGATTCCGAACCCGTATTGAGTTCGAGCGCAAAAGGATTGGCTGAATCGCGCTTATCCGAAAGGCGGATGATCTCCGCTTTCTTATCAAGAAAATCTACGGCGATGTATCCGTCCTTCTGAAACAGCCGCATCTTGCGCATCTGCTTCAGTGAAATGCGGCTGGAGGTGATGTTGGCCACGCATCCGTTTTCAAACTCGATGCGGGCATTCGCAATATCCGGCGAGCCGGAGATGACCGCCACACCACTGGCGCTGATGCTCTTCACTTTCGACTTCACCACATTCAGGATGACGTCAATGTCGTGGATCATGAGATCAAGCACCACCGGAACGTCCGTGCCGCGCGGATTAAACTGCGCCAGACGATGAGTTTCAATGAACATCGGGTTCTGCACAAACGGTTTGGCCGCGAGGAATGCCGGATTGAAGCGCTCCACGTGCCCTACCATTCCTTTCACACCGGCCTCATCGGCCAGTTGCACCAGTTGCCTGGCTTCATCCAGTGTGTTGGTCAATGGCTTCTCAATAAAAACGTGCTTCTTTTTCTTGATGGCCGCTTCAGCGCAATCAAAATGAGAGAGTGTGTTGGTTACAATGTCCACCGCATCTGCATCAGCAATGAGCTGATGCATGTCTGCATAACGCTTTACGCCAAATTCCTTCTCCGCCTGCTGCGCGTTTGCATCATTCGGATCATAGAAGCCGATTACGTCAAAATCTTTGATCTCGCGCAGCAGCTTCAGGTGAATGCGTCCCAGATGCCCGGTGCCCAGCACCCCGATTTTTATCATGCCTGAAAAAAGAGGCGCAAAGTAACGAAAGGAAGACCTGATGAGCAAAGGATGCGCCGTGAAAAACAACGGCGCGGTTGAATTCCTAAAATCATGTTTTCATCATTAATTGTGCGCTAATTTTGATAAATCATTCATCCATTTAAAAACTACAGCCATGCTTGAAAATCTATTGAAAGAACATGCCGGTGAAATCAGTTCACTCCTTGGCAAATACGGACTCTCCGGTGCGCAGGCATCCGGTGCTACCGACACGATCGTCAAAACGGTTTCAGGATTCTTCTCCTCTCAGGCCGCTTCGGGAAAACCAGACCTCAACAACATCGTGGATTTGTTTAACAAGAACACACCCAACCAGTCCAATGCACTCTTCGGCCAATTGAGCCAACTGGTTTCGGGTAATTTGCTCAAGAGCGGCCTCAGTCAGGATATCGTTTCAAAAATTTCATCCGGCGGACTCGATGACATCCTGAAAATTTTCCAGAACGGCAAGTTGGGCAATATTGACATGAACACCGTGGATTCGCTGGTGAAGTCGCTTACCGGCGGTAGCGGCGGACTTGGTGGTTTGATTGGAAATCTGGGCGGACTATTCGGCAAGAAATAACCACTGCTATCTACTGCACTGATTTCTGACTGGCTCCTACTTGTGCTACTTTTGCGCGGTGCAGAAGGAACGCACCATTGCATTTCATACCCTCGGCTGCAAACTCAACTTTGCGGAATCATCATCCCTTTCGCGGCTGCTGGAAAAAGATGGCTTCAGGAAAATAAATTTTGAAGACGGGGCAGATGTGTATGTGATCAACACCTGCTCCGTTACTGAAAATGCTGACAAGGAATGCCGCTCCGTCATCCGCCGGGCGAAACGATACGCGCCGCAATCGCAGGTTATAGTGGTGGGTTGCTATGCGCAATTGAAGCCCGGAGAAATTGCATCCATGGAAGGTGTTGACCTGGTGCTCGGCGCCAATGAAAAATTCCGCGTCGCCGACTATCTCAAACATATTTCTCCCAAAAAATCATTGGATGAGAAAGCGGCTGTTTACTCCTGCGATATCAGCGAAGTGAATTTGTTTGAAAGCAGCTTTTCATTCGGCGAACGCACCCGCGCGTTTCTCAAAGTGCAGGATGGTTGCGACTATAGCTGCACCTATTGCACCATTCCACTGGCACGCGGTAAAAGCCGAAGCGATTCAGTCGCTCACGCTGTAGAACAAGCCCGCCTCCTGGCTGAGCTGGGCATTAAGGAAATTGTTCTCACCGGCGTAAACATCGGCGACTTCGGCTTGCGGAATGGAATGCGGGAAGAATCTTTCCTCAACCTGATTCAAAAACTGGATGAAGTGGATGGCATCAGGCGCTTTCGCATTTCATCCATTGAACCCAACCTGCTGAAAGACGAGATCATTGAATTTGTCGCGCACTCTACCCGCTTCATGCCGCACTTTCATGTGCCGCTGCAATCGGGCAGCGATGAAGTGTTGAGGAGAATGAAGCGGCGCTACCTGACATCACTGTATTATGATCGCATCGGGAAAATCAAATCCGCCATGCCGCATGCCTGCATCGGCGCCGATGTAATTGTGGGATTTCCCGGCGAAACGGAAAAGGAATTTCTGGATACCTATCGCTTCCTGAATGAGCTTGAAGTGAGTTACCTGCACGTCTTCACCTATTCAGAAAGAGAAAATACCGAAGCGGCTTACCTGGCCAATCCGGTTTCCAAAAGAGTGCGCCATGAACGAAACAAAATGCTGCGCATCCTGTCTGAAAAAAAGAAAAATGCATTTTACCGCTCACAACTCGGCAGCACGAAGCCGGTGCTCTTCGAATCAAAAACGGAAGATGGAATGACGGAAGGATTCACTGATAATTATGTGAAAGTGAAATCAGCCGGCCGCATTCATTCCGGAGAAGTGATTAAAGCCACACTCATGGCGATTTCCGGCGACTGGGTCATGGCAGCCCTTCCGGATGACCAATTATATTCATCACAAAACTTGCTTCAGTCTCTGACGACATAGCTCATGTATCCTACCATATCCGATCTCATCAAAGACCTTACGGGAATTTACATTCCATTGCCCATCCAAACATTCGGATTCATGATGGCAGTTGCCATTCTGTTCGCAGCATGGACGCTTGCCCTGGAGCTAAAGAGAAAAGAGAAACAAGGTTTGCTTCAGCCCACGCCCAGAAAAATAATGGTGGGTGAACCGGCCAGTGTTTCTGATTTGGTGTGGAATGGCATCATCGGATTTCTGCTCGGCTTCAAGCTCACCGAAATGGTCCTGCATTATCAGGATCTCGTGCAGGATCCGCAATCATTTATTCTTTCTGCCCGCGGTAATTTGTTCGGCGGCATTGCCGTGGCGGCGGTGATGATGTTTTTGAAATACCGTGAGGGAGAAAAACATAAGCTCGAAAAACCGCAGGAAAAAACCATCATGATTTCCCCGCATCAGCGCGTGGGTGACATCACCATTGTGGCGGCGGTGAGCGGATTGCTCGGCGCCAAAATCTTCGACAACCTCGAGCACCTCGATTCTTTTTTAGCTGATCCCCTCGGGTCATTATTCAGCTTCAGCGGGCTCACATTTTACGGGGGGCTCATCTTTGGCGCGGTGGCGGTGCTGTGGTACGGCCATCGCCATAAGATTCCCGTTCCTCATATGATAGATGCCGCCGCACCGGGTTTGATGCTCGCTTATGCGGTGGGAAGAATCGGCTGCCAGCTGGCCGGCGACGGGGATTGGGGAATAGTGAATACGCATCCCGAACCCTCATGGTGGTTTCTGCCCCACTGGATGTGGGCATTCACTTATCCGCACAATGTGATTCAGGAAGGCGTGCAAATGGCGAACTGCAGCGGGCGATACTGTTATGAATTGCCGCAGCCGGTTTACCCCACTCCATTTTATGAGACCATAGTGGGGCTGCTCATCTTCTTTTTTCTCTGGAGCATCCGCAAACGCATCAGCGCACCCGGCGTGTTGTTCAGCATTTATCTTGTCCTGAATGGCATCGAACGTTTCCTGATTGAGCAGATACGCGTGAATATCCGCTATCATTTCCTGGGCATATCGGCAACACAAGCCGAATTGATTGCTCTATTGCTTATCGCCGCCGGCATCGCAGGATTTTTTTATTTCAGGAAGAGAAGCGCCTTGCAAACAGGGAAGACATGAACTTTTTCTGTGGCAGAAAACTCCTTCTGCTTTTCCTCCTTCCTTCACTCTTTTCATGCAGCGGCAGATACCTGCTTCACAGTTCCTTTGAAGAAAGTCCCGTGCCACCGGCGCCGGATTACGCTGATGAAAAAAACTGGGCCGCACTGCCGTGGGTAAAAAACAACAGCGACAGCATACCGGGAAAACAAAAACCGCCGGAGCCGGATGATCCAGCGGTGGATGTGTTCTTCATTCATCCCACTGCGTTCACTAAGAAACCGAATGACCCATACCAATGGAATGCCTCGGTGACGAATCAAAAGATCAACCGCAAAGTGGATGATGGAACAATACTCTACCAGGCCAGCGTGTTCAACCGCTCGTGCAACATTTACGCACCGCGTTACCGGCAGGCACAGATTTCTGCCTTCTATCCCCGCAAGCAACCGGACGGAAAGAAAGCGCTTGACCTGGCCTATTCCGATGTGAAGGCAGCATTTGAATTTTACCTGCAGCATTACAATAACGGCAAGCCGTTCATTATTGCTTCGCACAGCCAGGGCACGTATCATGCGCAGAAACTGCTGCTCGAATTCCTGCAGGATTCTCTTCTGAGCCGGCAACTGGTGGCGGCGTACCTGATTGGATTGCCGGTGATTGCCGATTCAATGTCCATGCTTCCGCCATGCACTTCGCCGGATGAAACGGGATGCTATTGCAGCTGGAATACCTATGCAAAAAATTACTTCCCGAAATACTACGAAAACGGACTCAAATATGCCGTATGCACGAATCCGCTGAATTGGAAAACGGATGAAAGCTACAGTCCTGATTCACTCAACCTGGGCGGCGTGCTGTACAATTTCAGGAAGATTTATCCGGCACTGTGCGATGCGCAGATTCATCAGGGCATGCTTTGGATCCGGAAACCGGATGTGGCGCTCCTGAAAATTCTGCCTGTCAAAATTTATCATGCGGGCGATATCAATCTCTTCTACTTCAACGTGCAGCAAAACGTAGCGGCGCGCATTGGCGCGTATATGAAAGCAAACCGTTAAACTTATTTGCTCATGAAAGAAACTACGCCGCCCTTCAGGTTATAGAGATTTCTGAATCCGAATTTTTCCTGCAGCCGCTGAATGAGGATGTAACTCCGCAATCCCATCTTGCAGTAAAACACCACTTTCATGTCGCGTGCAATTTCATCGGCGCGGCTCATCACCTCGTCAAATGGAATCCATTCCCCGCCAATGGAAAGCTCTTCGCGCTCGCTGATTTCGCGAACATCAATGAGTTGAAATTCCTCCTGAGACCGTAAGAGCTCCTTCAGAAACAAAGGAGAAATTTCCTTCACTTCGGAAGGAGAAAAAGATTCAGCGGCATTGGAGTTCATAGGATGAGGTTAGCTGAAAACTGATTAATGCTGCACCATGAATTTCATGGAGCTTACGCCGGCATCGGTGATGATGTCAAGCGAATACGCCCCGGATTCAAATGAAGCAGTGGATATGATGATGCGGCTATCAACGAAAGTGGCCGGCAAAGTCTGCATCACCTGCCCGAGCGCATTTACAATACGGATCGTGGCATGCTTTGGCGCGGCTTCACCGAATTGCACCACGAGCATAGCGTCAGCCGGGTTCGGATAAGCATTCGCCGTTTGACCCGACAATGTTTCTTCCACACCTGTTTGAGGCGCCAGATCCCAAACGAACAAATCATCTAATGCAGCTTCCACCAAACTTTGTCCTTCGAGATCCAGTATGGAGATCACGCTGTCGGATGCAATGAATTTGAGTTGCACTTTATCCGTGATGTCAACAAAGTCACTCACACGGAATGCATTGGCTCTCCAGCTGTGGTCTGCGGTGTGGGTATTTTCAACGGTGACCCAGGTACCGTCGCCATTGGTGATGTACACTCTCCACGGATCATTTCCCGGCGTAGCGCCCTGGTCGTTGCTGAACCAACGGTAGTAGGTAATTGCCGGATCCTGATATTCGGTGAGGTCGTACTTCGGTGAGTACATGGTAACCCTGCCCCGATCCACATCATTTGTTCCCGCGCCATCGGTGAGGTTGGCATTACCGGTAAAGGCGCAGATGTTCATGGAATTGGTCGGCGTATGATCAAATCCCGTTTGCACCTGAGAAGAAGGAACACCCACCGTGAGATAAGAGGCAATGGGTGCATCCATCACCCATTGGCCTGTGGTGGCGTCATCATTCACGTCGCCGAGATTCCAGTCACCGGCATAATACTCCAGGTCTTCCTCGATGAGGGGTTCATACCCGATGAGTAACTTGTAAGGAAGATTGGGATCATCCCCGGAAATGCCGGCCGGTTCGGTGAGCGCCGCTGCTCCGAAAATGTCCCTCACTTTAAAATAGTAATCGAGGATGGAACCGGGTTGCTGGGCCGGCAACTGCGCCTGATACAAGGCGCCATTCACCAGCGTCATGGTAACCGAGTCATACGTGGTTTCTGTATTCAATTTGTAGAACAAATCAGCTTCCCCGAAGTAAATAGGGTAATCCATGTCAATGTTGGTTTCAATGGTAACCGGAGCGAGTGCCGGAGCATTGAGCGGTTCGGTGTGTTCGAATTCGATATTGCCTATGAGGGTGATGCCATGCAGCGCAAATGCATTCAGGATTTCAATATCATGGGGTGTGCCGTCGTTGATGTTGCCGTTATCATCATCAGCGGAAAGAGCATCAATCAATACATCGGTGAAAATGGTTCCTTCCTGCCCGTCAAAACCATCGGCCAGGCCGTAAAGCGCTTCGGAGAAAAGCTTCATCATTTCATCCATGCTGCCGATGTTGAGCCGTGTATCATACCAGCATCCGCAGATAATTTCTCCGTCAGAATGCGCTTCACCCAAAATATCCTGCGGGTAAACTTTCTTGTTGATGTCGTAGCGACGCACGTAAGCATTCGGATCGGAAGTAGAAATGCCGATGCCGATGATCGGGTAATCCGTCACACCGATTCCCCACACATCCGAATACCCTTCATTGAGTGCGCCGCTGCTGAGTCCGTTGCCATACAAATCATGAAAGCGCATGTCAATGCCATGGCCGTATTCATGATACACCACATCGCCGGTGAGGGCCAGATCAAAGCATCCGCCGCCCTGAGTGTAAAAGTTAATGGATGAGCCGTCGTAATAAGCATTGCAGCTCCCGTCAGTGCGTTCCACCCGCGTAACCAGTGGTTCATCCATCTCCGTGTAATCCGTGAGATAGGTTTTCATGAAATCATGAATCACATTGGCGTGATAGTATCCGCTGATGGCTTCAAGCGTGGCAGAACCATCAAAGCTGGCGATGTTGCTTCCGGCATCCAATGATTGTGTGAAACTGGCCACCGTATTGCTGCTGTTACCGGATACTGCTTTAGACCATTGACCTTGCAGATAAATGGTAGCTGTTGCAGGCAGGGAAATGCCACTCAAATCCAGGTTGCCGTTACCATCCGTGTAGTAATCCGTGCCATCGATTTTCACTCGCAAGGAAGGCAGGTTGTGGAGCACTTCCGGTTCAAAAGGATTGGGATCAGAAACATTGGCCTGAACCGTGAGCTCGTCATTCAAACTGGCAATTTCATTCTGCCTGTACATTACCACGCCGTCATGAGCATCCACCAGCGTGTAATAGCGCGCCGGATAGCCGTCAAAATCGGTGGCCTCTACGGTTACTTCGTACACGAGGTGGTATTCATATTTTCCTTCCACAGGTACAGGCAATATTTTCAGTTCGGGGTTGGTGATATAGCCGTTGATCTGATAAGTCATGCCGCTGATGGCATAATTGGAAATCGCGGCTTCACTGATTTGCGGCGTCACGTTGATTTGAATGTCGTTAAAAACATCTGCGCCGAAAAGCACCAGACGGTTGTCCAGCGTCGTGCGCACGGTAACACGGCTGTTCAGTATTTCCAGTCCGTCGTATGTTTGAAAGTAGTCTACGTACTGATACTTGGCAGAAGAAAAAGATTTGCGCAACACCAGTTGTTCCGGTGCGACGCTGAACGAAATGAGTTCTGTTGCGATGAATTTATTGGCCCGGTCTGTTGCATCCGATCCGGGGAGAACGAAGCCGGCACCGTAAGCGCGGTGCGGCGCTCCGGTGCGTTCATCGAACAGCACATTCCATGTCCCGTGTTTCGATGCAAAATTTTTCCACGCATCACTTTCTCTCAGTTGTTGCTGCCGGAGATAGTTGCGCTGCTCTTTGTTGCTTTTTACAAAGGTTATGTTGTATGGTTCCTGATGCCAGTTGGCAACGGACGGAAACGGGTTGCACAGAAACACAAGTGAAATGATGGTAAGGGTAAGCAGTCTTCTCATAGGTTAAATTTCATCGGTGAAAATATTGAATTTGGGCTAAGGCGGTCACCCGCACCGCTTATGCAAATAATTAATCAAGCGACGAAACTCAACCCGTCAAATGCGAGCGCCATTTTCGGGGGCAGTTGCAGGGAAACATCTGCATGCAAGCCCATCTGATGGCTGATGTGCGTGAAATAAGTTTGTTCCGCACCGATCCGTTCCGCAATGTGAATTGACTCCGCCAGTGAAAAATGCGAAACGTGCTTTTCCTGTCGCAGGGCATCCAGCACGAGAATCCTGGTGCCTTTCACTTTCTCCAGTTCTTCTTCAGCGATGAAGTTCGCATCGGTGATGTATGTGAAATCAGAAAACCGGAAGCCCAGCACCGGCATGCCGGCATGCATCACCTGTATGGGAATCACATTCCAATGACCGAGATGAAACGGTCTTAGGTCAATGGTGTGAAACTTCACTTTAGGAATCCACGGATAATCATTCTTCGGATCGAAAGCGTAATGGTATTCCCTGCGAATCGCATCCTGCACTTCCACCGTGGCATACAGGTCCATCGGTTTTTGCTGGAAGTAATTGAAAGCACGCACATCATCCAATCCGCCGAGATGATCCTTGTGTGCATGCGTGTAAAGAATGGCGTCGAGTTTCTTCACTCCGGCGCGCAGCAATTGCTGACGGAAATCCGGGCCGGAATCAATCACAAGGGTAAAATGCTCATCCTCGATCAGCAGCGAGGTGCGCAGCCGTTTGTCTTTAGAATCGGAAGAATGACAGACGGTACAGGGACAGGCAATAACAGGAACACCCTGTGAAGTGCCGGTGCCGAGAAAGGTGACTCTCAAGCGGTGACTTTTGCTTCTTGAAGGTGTTTAAGAAATTCCAGCGACTTCGGCGTGAGCTTCGATTCGTCAATTTGTATTTCGCTCATCATATCAATCAGCGAATTGATCCTCGATTCCGTGTCGAAGTATTTATTGATCACGGCCACTTTCTTATCATGCAGCACGCAATAGCCGGCTTTGAAATTTCCTTTCTCATAACGAACAATGAAGCCGCTTTCGCGGAATACCTGCTCGAGTTTCTGCAGCGTGGTTGGCGTGTAACGAAACATAGGTGTTGATCTTTCTTCTTAAATATGCACTCTCAGAATCATTGGTAAAGATAAAGGAGATTGAAAAGCATGAAGCATCAGTTATTCACACAAAGTGAGTTTAGAGCGAACCGCTGGCACAGATTGATGGCACTGATGCTTTGGCTGCTGATGGCCGCCCTGAGTCAACCGGTGGCTGCACAGGAAGAAATTGATCAAACCAAACTCGGCATCCGCGGCGGACTCATCTTTGGTATGGATGCTTCGCAGGTGGACGGAGATGATTATGCCGGCTATCACAAAGTGGGATTCAACACAGGATTCTACGGCCAGATACCGGTTTCAAAAATGTTTTTTTTCAGTGTGGAAATTCTTTACGCTCAGGATGGAGGCAAAGCGCCCGTGATTCCGGGTCAGGTGCTGCGCTACAGGTCGCAGTTCGGCTATGCACAGGTGCCCATCCTTTTTCATTTCCAGGAAAAGGAGGCGGTGAATTTTGGTGCGGGTTTTTTATACGGGAGACTGGTGGGGCAACGCATATTCGCTGATGAAATTGAACAGCCCGATCCCATCACCTGCACCGGCAAACCCGATGATACGAGCTTGCTGGATCCGCAGTTTATCTGCACCAAGAAAAATGATTTCCGCGCAGTCGCTGACGCCAATTACCTCTTCACCGATAACTTTATGATAAATGTTCGCTTCTCCTACTCCATTGTTCCGTTTGGCTATTACGGGAGCAGCAATTTCATCAACCGCGGGCTTTATCACAACGTACTTACGTTCCGCTTAATGTATGTTTTCTGATGATGTATTATGTTCCGAAGCAGTAATGGAGATCCTCATCACAGTGGGCCCGCTTAATTCACTTTTTCAAAAATCAGCACCACCTTATTCCAGTCGGCTGCCGCGTTTACCACTTTCCTGAAATCATCAAACTTATCGGCCGGGTAACGAATCTGCTGATACACTTCCTGTATGTTCACCTTCACCGTATCGCCATCCACCGAGTAGGTTGAATGAAAGTAGTAAGGTGTCTTATCTCCATCTTTTGCTTCCACATTCATGTTGAGCGCATCGAGATTTTTCACACGGTAACCCTCCGGAATCTTCACGGCAAGCTCGCGGTGATAACCGCGGTTGAATTCATTCTCCACATCATTTTGCCGGTTTTCCTCGGAATACATTTCCACCTGTTCGCCCAGCAGGTTTCCGATTTTGAAGAGGATGCGGCTGCCTGCTTTTTCAATCAGTGATGCAATTTGAATATCCGATTCAATAATGAACGGACGACCCGCCACGTTTTCTTCCAGGTCATTGATGAAACGGAGACCTGAAACTTTACCATCCTGCCCGATAATTTGCACCACCGGCTCCAGCAGTTTCTGTTTGTCTTCATCACTCATAAACTGGAAATAGGCCTGCACAAATTCGGCCGCATGCCCCGTCATTTCCTGCCTGAAGTGCACCTTGACCTGATCAAACGGCGGTGCGAGTTCTGCCAGCGCGTAAATGTCATGGCCGTTTTGCGACCAATCAGAAGGATCAATGTGCCGCACTTCTGCGTGCACATCGGGATTTTTTCCTGCTTCATTCACTTTAATAAAGAGCCCCTCATTGTCTTCATATTCCTGCGGCGGCAGTCCGCCCCGTGCCGTGAAGTTATCCGGGGCGAGGTAAACATTTACGGCGGGTACATACAGCAACACTTCTTCCAGAAAATTCCAGGTTTCAAAAGCGGGATCAAAGCGTGTGTTATACCGGTTGGTAGTGATGGCCAGTTCCGGCACAGCATCAAGAGCAGTTAGCACCTGAATGTAGAGCCGCGTAATGCCGCGCGTGTTGGCCACTTTGTTCTTTAGAATAGATTGGATGTTGCTGAGTGCCGGATCATCACCCTGCTGAATGGCAATGTGTGTTTTCAGATAATTGTCCGTTTGAATCACCCGGTTTTTCAGGTCGCCGTCCGGTCTAATTTGCTTGATCAGCCGGGCTGCTTCTTTCGATTCGCTTTTGTCAACCATAAAATACTGGCTGTAAAGCATCATGGCGGCTGCATCCCAGTCGAGGATGCGCTTGTCACTGATGGCTGTGTTAAACCGAACTGTGTATTCTACGCGCTGCAGGTTGGCCTGATAGGCGGCATAGCGCTCTTCCTTCAGCGGCTTCATCTCTGCGACCTGTAACCGGTAATGACCGGACTCTCCGGAAGCCGTGTCTACCTGCATTTCCGGCAGCCCGTTATATGATTTGGTGCTGAAGATGAAATTGTGTGGCACATACAGGTCAAATGAAACATTTCTCTTCGGGTAATCGGACTGCAGGCGCTCATCACCATATAATGCGGCATCATACTTCAATTGGAAAAGATATTCCACTTCACTGCCCGGCTCAAGCCCCTCCAGCGCGAAATACCGGTACCGGGTATCTTCATTATCCCCTTCGGAAGTTTTGATATCATTCTCATTCAGCGTAACCACGCGGCCGGTTTTTGAAACAGACCGCGCTTTCAGATTCACCACCTGCATAGCTCCACCCACAGGAACATAAATGCGGTTGTACTGCTCAATTCCATCTGGCGTATTCACTTTTACGATCAGGTGCTTGGTATAATACATCACGAGGTCTGTTTTCTGCTTATCGTCATAGGCATATTCCAGAATGCGCTTATCAAGCAAGCCGACCACCGGGTTGGTGGCTTCGTCAGCCGAAACCGCATGCGGCGATGGAATACTATCCCAGTCATAAGCGAGTGTAACAGATTGCGGATGCGCTGCGGTGGCAATCAACAGATGCAGGAATAGAATAGCTGATGTTCTCATGGCTTTTTCTTGAGGATGATGGCTTCGTTATAAACGCTGTTGAGTGCTGCAATCATTTTGTTCCAGTCAGAGAAAGTAGAACGCTTCAGCAACAGTGTAGCCACCTCCATTCTTTTGTTCAGAATGATTTTATCTTTTTGCTGTGAGCAGGAAACTTCAAAACCGAAATCATCATCATGATATCTGGCTGCAGCAGGAAGATATTCCACCGAGTACCCCTCGGGGATTTTCAATTCATAATGCTGCGTTACCTGCGTTTCATATTCAATCTCGCGGTCGAGTTTGCGTTGGGTGGTATCGAGGAAATCGTTGTAGTACGGCCGCTGCAGGTTCAGGTTCACATAAATCTCATCGCCCGCCTGCTGCACATAATCAGCAATGGTAAAGTCGCTGTTCACCCGGAGGGGTTTCATATTGCTATCCTGATGGCTCACGGTAAAACTATCGAGCCGGAATTTGTTATTGCCGACCGTAAGTTTTCCTTCCATCGCTTTCCTGCGGTTTTCATTTTGCAGGCCGGAGAGAAAGTATTCAAAATTCTGACGGGCATACCCGCTAAGCAGTTTTGTTCCGTGACCTTTCAGCATGCCATTATCTATCCGCAGGAAAAATGAATCAGCCATGAGGTTTCGCGCCGCATCCACCACCGGCACTTTCTCAATGAGGAAATGAGTTGAATCAACGGAGATCAGCGCTTCTTTACCCTGGATGAATGAGGAAGGATAATCATAAGCGAGATAGTTGGAGGTGGCATCCAGGAAAAAAGATTTTCCGTTCAGGCGCAGCACGGCAATCATGTGGTTGTCCGAAATGGGTGAAGGTACCTCTTCATAAGTATAGGGAATGTCGCGCGTGCCGATCCATGCCGGAAAGGCATCCAGTTTTGCTTCACGCAGCATAGTGGTGACGATGTTAGCCATATCCTTGCAATCACCGTATCGCTTGGAGCATACCGTGGCTGCGGATCTGGGAATGAATCCCTGCAGGCCCGCTTCAAAGGCCACATACCGGATATGATCCTGCACCCATGTAAATATTTTCGCCGCCTTTTCTTCATCCGTCTTCGCTCCTTTCACCAATGAATCGACGATCATCTTCAGTTCATCAGATGATTTGTTTCCCGAACTTTTAAGGAAACCATAGTACCAGCGGTACAAATCCTCCGTAGTGGAAAGCATGGGAATCGTTTGATCGTCTTTCCGGTATCCGGCAATGCGAACAACGAGGTGCGGCATGAAGGATCGAATGCCGGGCGCATCGTCATCCACGAAAGTGAGAGCAGGAACCTTGTCGTATTCCCAACGGTAAATTTTATTTCCTCCGTTTTCAGAAACTGTAAAACGAACCGCGCCTTCAGGAACATTAAAGAGATTATAGCCCAGCTCCACATTGGCGGGAACGGAAATCTCACAATATGAAACTTCACAGGGCGCATACGATTGAAAGAAAAACGGAGGCAGCAGTTGCGGCATTTTCACCTGCTGCCATGAATTGACGATGCGGCGGGCGCCCGGCTGAAGCGCATTGAAATAAATTTTCTTCTCCTTGTAATCATCATAGAAAATGGAGCCCGTGATGGATTTCTCCGTTACCATGTCACGCACCGGTTCCGTGCGGTACTTGTTCTTTTCCGGCACCAGGGTTTTGGCATCGAGGCGGAGGAGTGGAATGAAATCAGAGTATCCCACGGATGATTCGGCATAGCGGTTTACATTATTGCCAAGAAGCATCAGATCTTCCGCATCCTCCTGGTAAATCGTAAATGAATCCTGCTGCAGCGTGATGGTGACTGTTCTGCTGTTGTTGATGAACACGGCATCAGATGAGCCGTAAAGTGAGCGGTAATGCTGCAAGTCTGCCGACGGCTGGGCTATGGTTGCCGTAAGAGCACACAGGCAAAGGCAGCTAAACAGAATGAAAGTTTTCAGACGGCGGCTGTTAGGAATTCGTTGATCAAATGTGTTCCCCCTCAAGCATTTTTACTTCAACCGTATCAATACCCTCCATTGAATTTCCTGATGCCCCATTCCAAAGAGAACAGCAGCAGAATGGGAATGATGAGCCACCGCAAATTGATGAGGGGTTCGGTTCTGGTGGTGGAGTAGAGAACGGGCTTTATCTCACTCTTCTTTTCTATGTCAGCAGCAAATTCCTTTAATTGGGAGGGGTAAAAAAGTTTGCCGCCTGTTTTCTCACTGAGCTGGTATAACAGCCGGTGATCGGCGCGCGTATTCACCAGCTCAAGCTGCATGGGGGTAACCGAAAAAGAACCCGCAGCCGTGAGATCCTTGTTGTTGTATTTCGTGCGCGCCTGCCAGTTATAATTTCCTTCCGGAAAAAATCCGGCATTCACCGAATAGGCATTTCCCGCTTTGCTGAAGAGGAACGGGAATTCTTTTCCGCTTTCATCCTTGATGTTGAGCGATACATCAGGATCGTTGATGAGCTGATTGGATTCGTTTAGTAGCTCCGCATGAAAGATCACCGATTCATTGCCTGAAAAAATACGGTTGCCGCCACTCTGCATTTCTTTTTCAAGCCGCACGCGGAACTGGCGCTCTTCGGGTTTCACGGCAAGAAACTGAACGATGGAAGAAATCAGTGCGTTAAATGCATCCTGATTCTTGTGCTGTTCATAATCCCACATGCGCCAGCGCCACAGCCCTTCCCCGGCGATCACACAGGAGCGGCCATCGAGGTTTTGTTGGAAAAGAATAAGCGGGTACTCCGTGCTCACGTTGCCGATCTTCTGATTAAACAAAACCACTGATGAAGGAGAAACGTTGTAATCGCCGAACGGGGATGCCAGCGGCGGAAAGGCCGTGAGATTCTGGCGCACAATTTCCGGTAACGTGAAAAGAGTGAAATCGGCATTCACTACGGGCAATGCATCCGTGGTGGTGCCGTTATTGCCGTTGATGGAGAGCAAGGTTTGACTGTTGTTGAACAAGCCGATGCCGGACTG
>JAFDYS010000036.1:103311-118424 GCA_018267315.1 Bacteroidota bacterium
CCTGTGCCGATGTTCACATCTACACGGTAGTTGCGTGTTTCCTCGATGGATTGTTTGAGCGCAGCCACATCGGGATGCGGGGCATTGGTAAGGATGAGAATCTTCTCCCGCTTTTCCACTACATCAATAAACACGTCTTTGACGTTGTTCATCACGGACACTTCACCGTCAATTTTTGAAAGTGTAATGCGGTAATGCTTCATGCCCGCATCCGTAGCCATAAGCATGAACTCCGTACTGCCCCGGTCCCTGTTGGCATCGATGTGAAATTCTCTGGAGTCGCGCTGTTGTTCTTTGCCGGAAGAAATTTCGCTGATCGTGATCGTGGCATTTTCATTGGCGCAGAAATCAGCCGTCCATTCGGCCTTGACAGGAAAATAATCTCCCAGAAACACCGAACGGTTGTAATAGACATTGGAAAGAATCAAATCTCTTTTCACGGTGGTATCACCCAGCCCGATGGTGTACACCGGCGCGTGAATCTGTTCACTGGTATAAACCGGGTTGCTCCCTTCGTTGTAAATCCCGTCGGTGGCGACAATCACGGCGCCGAGGTTTTGATTGGTGTAGATGTCAGAAACCTGATCAAGCGCTGAGGAAAGGTTGGATGTGTTTCCGGCGAACGAGAAATCAAGTCCTTCTTTCAACGATGAACTGAAAGAATATTCTTTCACCTCATATTGGTCAGAAAGAATTTTGGCCAGAGCCGTCACGCCATTTGCATAATTGGCCGAATCGGCTCCTTTCATCTTCACCGATTGCGAATCATCCTGCAGTAATACGATGATGGGTTTCTCCACGCGGTTGATGAGTGTTCTGATCAGCGGCGAGAGAAGCATAAAAGCCAAAAATGAAACGGACAGGAAGCGAATGACAGCCATCACCCAAATCCACTTTCTGAATGTTTCTCCCAATTCCCTGAACTGCTTGTCACGGAAGTAAAGTGCAAACGCGGCCGCTGCACCAAGAAGGATGCACAGGAGGAAGTACCAGGCGGGATATTGAAGGGAAAGTTGCACGTCCTGAATAACGAATGGCTACATGATCTAATTGCTAAATGGCTTCGGTAAATCTGAACTTCCCTTACAAAGAAAAACCATTTAGGACGAAGCCATGTTTCACGTGTTGAGTCCCCCGCAAACAGAGATGACCTGTCCGTTCACATAGGAGGAAAGTTCAGAGGCGAGGAAGACACAAACTTTGGCCACTTCTTCCGATGAACCGTATCGCCCGAGCGGAATATTTTTCATGAACTGCTCCTTCAGTTCATCGCTCAGTCCGTGAGTCATCTCCGTTTCGATAAAGCCGGGGGCAATGGCGTTGCACCGGATATTTCTTGAACCCAATTCCTTGGCGAGTGATTTTGTGAATCCGATTATTCCCGCTTTGGACGCTGAATAATTTGTTTGCCCGGCATTGCCCGTCATGCCAACAATCGAACTCATGTTGATGATGGAACCGCCGCGCTGTTTCATCATCGGCTTCACCACCTGCTTGCAGATGTTAAAGACGGATTTGAGATTGGTGTGCATGATTTCATCCCATTGCTGTTCCGTCATGCGCAGAATGAGGTTGTCGCGTGTGATGCCTGCATTGTTCACCACAATGTCAATCGTCTGAAATTCCATCAGCACATTACCCACGAGGTGTTCCGCTTCGGCAAAAGAGGCCGCATCCGATTTGTACCCGATGGCTTTGATGCCGTAGGTGTGCAAATGATTTTCGAGCGCCAGCGCCTTTTCCTTCGATGATAAATAAGTAAAGGCGATGTTGGCGCCTTCCTGCGCAAACTTGTTGGCAATGGCCTCACCGATGCCGCGTGAGGCGCCGGTGATGAGAGCGGTTTTTCCTTTAAGAAGCATGGTGTTAAATATGAATCGTTATTAGTTATGGAGGTGTTTTCAGTTGAATTTTACTCTTATGTTCCTGCAGAGAAGAAAGCTCAAGCTATCAATGATCGTCAGCTCACTATTCCCAATTAACTCTTCACTTCCTTCGCCATCATTTCACCAATCACCGCCGGACTCTCTGCCACAGCAATTCCGCATTCGCGCATGATGTTCATTTTCGCAATGGCGGTATCATCCTTTCCTCCGATGATGGCGCCGGCATGTCCCATTCTTCTTCCGGGCGGCGCGGTTTGCCCGGCAATGAAACCCACCACCGGCTTTTTATTTCCGTTGGCTTTGATCCATCGTGCGGCTTCGGCTTCCATGCCGCCGCCGATTTCTCCGATCATCACAATGCCTTTCGTTTCCGGATCGTTCATGAACAACTCAACTGCATCGCGCGTGGTGGTGCCGATAATAGGATCACCGCCAATTCCTATCGCCGTGGAAATTCCCAATCCGGCTCTGCAAACCTGGTCAGCCGCTTCATAAGTGAGCGTTCCTGACTTTGACACAATGCCGATGGTTCCCTTCTTAAAAACAAATCCCGGCATGATGCCCACTTTCGCTTCTTCAGATGTGATAATACCCGGGCAATTCGGGCCAATCAACCGGCAGTCAAATTGCGCGATATATTGCTTGGCTTTGATCATGTCCTGCACCGGAATGCCTTCCGTAATACATACGATCACCTTGATTCCTCCTTCAGCGGCTTCCATGATCGCATCAGCGGCGAAAGCGGGCGGAACGAAAATGATGGATACATCTGCGCTTGTTGCTTTCACGGCGGCTTCCACGGTATTGAAAACCGGCTTACCCAAATGGCTTTGTCCTCCTTTGCCGGGCGTAACACCGCCCACCACATTGGTTCCGTATTCAATCATCTGCTCGGCATGAAAAGTTCCTTCCTGCCCGGTGAATCCCTGCACGATGATGCGGGAGTTTTTATTAACTAATACACTCATCCTGGATAGTTATTCGTTATTGGTTACCGGCTGCCGCGCATCTTTTATCAATCTGCCATCTCTGCAATTGCAATTTGTTTTACGCGGCGCGCTCAAAGATAGACTGGAAAGGGCATCGGTAAAAGAACAGCTTAGCGGTTGAGCTGTTCTTTGATCTCGCGCAGGTATTTTGATGCAAAAATAAAATCGTTCAATGCCTGGCTGTCTGATTTGAGAACGGAATGCTTGTCACCCTCCCAGGCCTTTTCTCCTTTGTGCAGAAAAAGAATATAGTCGCCTATGCCGATCACGGAATTCATGTCGTGGGTATTCACGATAGTGGTAATGTTGAACTCCTCGGTGATCTCATGCACCAGTTCATCAATGAGGATAGAAGTTTGGGGATCCAATCCGGAATTGGGTTCATCGCAAAAAAGAAATTTTGGATTCATGACTATAGCCCGGGCAATGCCCACACGCTTTTTCATGCCGCCGCTGAGCTCGCTCGGCATTAGTTTATTTGAGCCCTTCAGGTTCACGCGATCGAGGCATTCATCCACGCGGTGCAGCCTTTCCTTTAGTGACATGTCAGTAAACATGTTCAGCGGGAACATCACATTCTGTTCCACCGTCATGGAATCAAAAAGCGCCGCTCCCTGAAAGAGCATGCCGATCTGTTTTCTGATTTCCTTCTTTTCTTTTTCATCCAGCGCCACAAAATCCGTATCGCCATTGTACAGGATGTGACCGCTGGTTGGCTGCAGCAACCCCACCATGCATTTCATGAGTACCGTTTTGCCGGAGCCGCTGGTGCCGATCACCAGTGATGTTTTTCCGGGGAGAAAAGTTCCCGAGATGCCTCTGAGCACATCCGTTTCGCCGAAGGATTTTCTGACGTCCCTGATCTCAATCATAACAGGATTTCAGCGAGTATGTAATCGAAGAGAAGAATAATGATGCAACTGGCCACTACGGCCCGGGTTGCGCTTCTTCCCACATCAAGCGCGCCGCCGGTGGTGTAATAACCCAGGTAAGCCGGAACCGATGACATAATGAAACCAAACGTGGTGGCTTTGATGATGGCAAAGTTTACGGTGAACGGAATGAAATACTGAATGGAACCCTGCATGAATTCCTCGGGTGTGAGAACGCCGGTCCATTTTCCTACCAGCATACCCATATATATTTCAAGGAAGCCGGCGATCATTACCAGCAGCGGAACCATGATGGTGCCGGCTACCACTTTCGGAAGCACGAGATAGGTAGCGGAATTCACTCCCATCATTTCCAGCGCATCAATTTGTTCGGTGATGCGCATGGTGCCTAATTCCGAAGCGATGCTCGAACCAATCTTTCCCGCAAGGATCAAACACGTAACCGACGGCGCCATCTCAATCACCGCCGTGTTGGTTACTATGGAACCGATAATGGTTTTTGAAAGCAGCGGCGTGGTAAACTGATACGCCGTTTGCACCGTGAGCACAGCGCCGAGAAATACGGAGAAGATGATCACAATCGTGAGCGAACCCACTCCGATCTCCACGCATTGCCGCATCACTTCTTTCCAGTAAATCGAGGGCTTATCAGGATTTACAAAACATTTTTTCAGCAGGAAAAGGTATCGCCCGAAGTGTGTGAAGAAACTGAATGAAAACATTTCGGCGGTAAAGATAATGATTGCCCGCCCGCCATTAGGCAGGGTCAATGGTCAATAGGGAATCGTGATCCGGCAAAGACCTGATGAACATTTGCTTATTTTGTCAGGAAGTAGAAATGTGGAACGAAAGACGAAAGGAATCATTAAACACGAAAACCGGGTAATCGGGAAATGAATGCAGTGATCACAGGCGCAACGAAGGGAATCGGAAAAGCCATTGCAGAAAAGTTTGGATCGGAAGGATTTAATCTGGCCTTATGTGCACGGACGAACAAGGATGTGGATGCCTTGTACGATGAGCTGCACCAGAAATACCCCGACATCGAAATCATTGCCCGCGTCTGCGATGTGAGTGAGAAAAAAGATCTGAAATCATTTGCCGATGAAATCAAAAGCACGTGGGACGATATAGAAGTGATCGTGAATAACGCCGGCATTTTTCTTCCCGGCAGCATACACAAGGAGAAAGCCGGCACGCTGGAAAAACTGATGAAGACCAATCTCTACAGCGCCTATTACCTCACACAATTCCTCATCAAGAACATGATCCGCGAAAAGCGCGGACATATTTTCAACATCTGCAGCACGGCCAGCATCATGGCCTACCACAATGGGGGCTCGTACGGCATTTCCAAGTTTGCATTGCTGGGCTTCTCCAAAAATCTGCGGCATGAATTGATTCCGCACCACATCAAGGTCACATCGGTCATCCCGGGCGCCACGCTCACCGCTTCATGGGAAGGAAGCGGTCACCCGGATGAACGATTCATGAAAGCCGAAGATGTGGCCAATGCCGTTTGGAGTGCTTACACCATGTCGCCTTCCACGGTGATTGAGGAAATTCTGTTGCGGCCGTTGCAGGGCGATATTTGAATTTTACCCTGCTGCGGATTTTCATTATCTGCTTTTTCGTAGTTTTCCTTTTCGAACCTGCATTTGATGAAGAAAAAATTTTTCATCATTACATTTCTTGCGCTGGCTGTTTATTCAAAATCTGCCCTCTCGCAGAAGGAAGTCAACATCTGGTACTTCGGCAACTATTGCGGAATGGATTTCAATAGTGGCAATCCGGTTGTTCTGTCTAACAGTGCCATGTCAGCTTTTGAGGGAACCTCCACTATGTCTGACGAAAACGGGAACCTCCTTTTTTATACCAATGGCGTCACTGTTTACAACAAACTTCACCAGGAAATGGTAAATGGTGAGTGGTTGCACGGGCATAGTTCTACTACACAATGCCTGATCGTTAAGCAGCCGGGCACTGCCGGCATTTATTACATCTTCACTCAGGATGCTCAGGCAGGTGATTACGGCTTTCAGTATTCAATCGTGGATATGTCACTGCAGAACGGGTTGGGAGAAGTGACGGAAAAAAATATTCCTGTGTATGCGCCAAGCACTGAAAAAATTTGCGCCATAAACAAAAGTGCTTCTGAAATATGGATCATGACGCATAAATGGATCAGCAACAAGTTTGCGGCTTCCATTCTTGACGCTAACGGATTAAATACAACACCGGTAATCAGTGAAGCAGGATCCGTTATGAATGGACCAAACTCCAATACGATCGGATACATGAAATTTTCCCCCGACGGTGAGCGGCTTGCTTATGCAGCCGATTATGACTTGGGGACCGTCGAAGTTTTTGATTTTGACAGAAACACAGGAGTAGTGACCAATTCACTCGTGCTCGAAGATTTGTTTCCCGGCTATGGTCCATATGGTATTGAATTCTCCCCGGACAGTAAACGACTCTATGCGGCAAATGAAGGACTCACGAATCCTAATGTAAGCCAGGTGTACCAATGGAATCTTGCTGCCGGATCAGCACAGGACATCATTGATTCAAAAGTTGCCATGGGGCAAATGGATAATGCAGGGGCGCTTCAGCTCGCTCCGGATGGAAAAATTTACCTGGCTCAAACCGGGACAAACTATGTCGGTGTCATCAATGAACCCGATTCAATTGGTACTGCCTGTGAATTCACCCAGGATTTTTTGGATTTGGGCAACGAAGTAATATATGGTCTTCCCGGTTTCAATCAAACTTTTTTCGAACCCATTTACTTCAATTATGAAGGAGCGTGTGCCGGTGACTCCACTTTCTTCACCATCGTTGATCTCGCCAATGTTGATTCAGTGTTCTGGAATTTTGATGACCCTGCTTCCGGCACCGATTCGGTTTCTGAGGAGGTAGATGCTGTACACGTATTCTCTGCCGTCGGATCGTATGAAGTGGAACTGATTAAATACATCAACGGAATCGCTGACACGGTCTATAATATGGTGAACATCTTATCACTGCCGGTTATTTACCTCGGTAGCGATACCGCTATTTGCGAAGGAGAAGCGTTACTGCTGAATGCAACCATATTTGGTTCAACATATGTGTGGCAGGACGGCTCGGTCAATTCAACTTACAACGTGACAGTAGCAGGCAATTATTATGTGGAAGTCACCACATCTTCCGGCTGTACGGCTTCTGATACGATCAGCGTGCAGCAATTTCCCAAACCGGAATTTTCATTGGGCGAGGACACCGCCATTTGCGCCGGATTCACACTGATACTTGATCCGGATAATCCCGGGCCGCTTTACCTGTGGCAGGATGGCTCGGTCAATTCAACTTACACAGTCAGCAATGATGGTTTGTATTGGGTCAACATTACTAATCCAAACGGATGCAGCGCCAGCGATTCCGTTTATGTGACCGTGAATCCATCGCCACCCGTGCCCCTCATCATTTTTGTAAACGGAACGCTCATTTCCACCACGTACCTCGGCAATCAATGGTTGCTGAATGGCACGGCTATTCCCGGGGCCAATCTCAATTACTATGTTCCAACACAAAGCGGTACGTACCAGGTAATGGTGATTGATTCATTTGGCTGTTATTCCGTTTCAGACCCGTTTGAAGTGATATTGACCGGCACCGAGACCATTACAGATGAAGCGGATGTCATGATCAGTCCTAATCCGTTTCATGATTGGTTCGAAATAAAACTTCCTGCATCACTCAGTAGCAGAAACGTCATGTATGAATTTCGAAACATGCAGGGGCAATTACTTCTCAGCGGCAAGACATCTGGACAATCTTCAGTGATGGTCGCACCCAAACAAACGGCACGCGGCATTTATTTTCTGCAACTCTTCGAGGAAACATCTTCCTATTATCATGTAATGAAACTGGTTGCAGAATAATTTGAACCCAGTTTGAAAGCAGATTTGAAAACGAATCAGCTATCAGAAATCTTCGTACTTTTCTGATCTGTTCACCCATATGAGATTGAGAATTACTCTTTCTTTTTTCGCCTTCCTCTTCCTTCAGCTTCATGTACAGGCACAGAAGGAAGCCAACATCTGGTATTTCGGAAGCTATGCCGGTGTTGATTTCAACAGCGGATCGCCGGTGGCGCTCACTAACGGACAGATGTCAACCAATGAAGGATGCGCCTCCATCGCCGATGCGAACGGCAACCTTCTCTTTTACACGGATGGGATTACGGTTTGGAACAAGAATCATGTGATCATGTGGAACGGAACAGGACTGTATGGAAATTATTCCGCCACACAATCGGGAGTCATTGTTCCGCAGCCGGGCAATCCTGATATCTATTACATCTTCACTATTGATGCAGAAGCCGGCACCTACGGCTTTCGGTATTCCATTGTTGACATATCGCTTCAAAGCGGATTGGGAGAAGTGACAGACAAAAATATTCCCATCATCACTCCTACCACAGAAAAAATAACGGCCA
Source organism: Bacteroidota bacterium (assembly GCA_018267315.1). Classification (GTDB taxonomy): domain Bacteria; phylum Bacteroidota; class Bacteroidia; order Chitinophagales; family UBA10324; genus JAFDYS01. The sequence goes on from JAFDYS010000036.1 coordinate 111,560, forward strand.
CGGAAAAATCACCCGGCGAAATCTGGATCGTCACCCATCTCTGGAACTCAAATAATTTCTACGCATATACACTCGATCAAACGGGATTCAATTCAACACCCGTCATCAGCAGTTCAGGCGCTGTGCACAATGGCTCCACCACGAACACCATCGGTTATATGAAACTCTCCCCTGACGGAACTCGGCTGGCGCTCGCCGTTGACTGGGGACTTCAGATCGTGGAACTCTTCGACTTCAACAAGAGCACCGGTGAGGTAAGCAACAACCTTATGCTCATGACAGGCTTTCCGGGAGCAGGTCCATACGGCATTGAGTTTTCCCCCAACAGTGATGTGCTTTATGCAACAAATGAATCGGCCGGCGTTCAAAGCCACTTATACCAATGGGATCTGAATGCGGGCACTTCGTCACAAATCATCGCCTCTCTGGTGACGATGGGAAACCTCACCAATGCGGGCGCGCTGCAACTGGCGCCGGATGGAAAAATTTATTGGTCACAAACAGGCACCAATTACCTCGGCGTCATCAATGATCCGGACACGCCGGGCACCGGCTGCGACTTTGTGGTGAACAATGTTTACCTGCAGAGCGGATCGTGCAATTTCGGTCTGCCCGATTTCATTTCTTCCTTCTTCCTGCAGGCGGCTTTTACGTTTGAAGGAATTTGTTTTGGCGACACCACCTGGTTCACACTCGCGGATACCACCGGTATTGATTCCGTTCACTGGTATTTTGATGACGTGAATTCCGGTGCTGCAGATTCATCGCATGACCTTGCACCGTATCACATTTTCACTGAAGCAGATTCATTCAACGTGATTCTGCAGGCATTCGGTTACAGCGATACGGCTTATGACACCGTGCTGGTCATCATCTACCCCCACCCCGATACGAACCTGGGACCGGATACAGCCATCTGCCTCAATGATGTGATCACGCTCGATGCTTCTTATCCTGATGCTTCGTATCTGTGGATGGATGGCACCATTGATTCTACGCACACCGCTTCACTGCCCGGATTGTATTACGTGGAAGTCACTTCCGTCGAGGGATGCATCACCCCCGATTCCATTCTCATCACCAATAATCCCCTGCCTGTAGTGGATCTCGGTAATGACACACTCATCTGCGACGGACAAACATTGACTCTCGACGTCACCAACTCCGGCGTGCTCTACCTGTGGCAGGATGGCTCCGTCAATCCGCAATTCACCATCTCGTCCGCCGGGTTGTACTGGGCTTTCGTCACCGATACCAATACCTGCTCCAAAGCTGATTCCATCATCGTCAACTATGTGCCCGTGCCGCCCCTCAATCTCGGTGTGGATACCGCTATCTGTCTGAACGATACGTTGCTCCTGAGTGCTGCTTATCCTAACGTCACGTATCTCTGGAGTAACGGTTCCACCAATCCTGATCTCAAGGTTTACACCACCGGCGTTTTTTGGGCGCAGATCACCGATACCAATCACTGCGTGAGCACTGATACGTTCAACCTCTCCGTGCTGCCGCCGCCGCCCGTGGATCTCGGCGACCAGGTGCATTTCTGCATCGGCAATGTGGCTACCCTTGATGCCTCCGCTTCCAATGCCGCTACGTATTTCTGGTGGGATGGCACTACGGCTCCCACTCATGATGTGGTGGTGCCCGGTTTTTACTGGGTGGAAACAACCAACTCCATTGGTTGTAAGTCATGGGACACCGTCGAAGTGTTTGAAGAACCATTACCGGTGATTGAACTCGGTAACGATACGCTGCTCTGCGACTTCGCTTCATTGTTGCTTGATGCCGGAAACGACTCCAGCTATCATCAGTGGCAGGACGGATCCAACACCGCGACTTATCTCGTCACCAAAGAAGGAAACTACTCGGTGAAAGTGATTGACAAGTACGGATGTATTTCTACCGATAACATTTTTGTGGAAACACAGCGCACGCCGTTTACCGATCTGGGTCCTGATTCATTGTATTGCTTCGGCGATTCCATCCGCCTCGATGCTTCGTGGCCCGAAGCCGCCTACCAGTGGAATACCGGCAGCACCGATCCGGTTTACTTCGTGTACATGAAGCCCGGCATCTACCGCGTGGATCTCACCAACCAGTGCGGCACTTATTCCGATTCGGTGTACATCGACTTCCACAATTGCCAGAGTTGCGTGAACGTACCCAATGTATTTACTCCCAATGCCGACGGCATGAATGATCGCTTCACTCCGCTCTACGACTGCAACGTAGGCAAGTACACCCTCAAGGTCTTCAACCGCTGGGGACAGCAGGTGTTTGAATCACACAACATCGCCGACGGATGGGACGGACGCATGGAAGGAAAATCACAGGAACTCGGCACCTATGCCTGGTGGATCGAGTACGCCAACATGGACATGCCCGACGTCATGTACGACCTCAAAGGGTATGTGATCCTGCTGAGGTAGAACCGGCATTCATTTCCGCTGCGCCTTTTCTCCCGAGGCAAGTCACTCTTTCAAAAACTTCCCGATCACTCTCTCACTTGAGCGAACAACATACAAGCCAGCTGGTAATTCACTAGCATCCATCGTTACCTCATTGCCACTTACCTTTTCTTCTTTCACTTTTTCTTCGAGATGGTTGAAGTGAGGTTCGGGGACAGAGTGGACAAGTTTTGCCATGGCGATTATATTTGTGTTAGATAGCCGATCAATCGCGTAATTGAGTTTATGCTATCTGAAATACCAACTTCTATGAAACTCCCACTAATGACTACGTTGTTAAATACTCATTATTGGAATAAAAGGAAATTTCTAAATCAATCAAGGTAGCAGATGATAAACTTGAACACTATAAAAGAAAAAAGTCAACCCTCACCGAGCTTTTCCAAACCATGTTGCAGAAATTAATGACTGGCGAAGTTAGAGTTAAGGATTTGAAATTTGAGAAATCCAAATCATAAAGAAAAACCATTTCCATAATGAAACCTGAAGAAGCAACACTCTCGAGCTTGTTATCCTTTGAAGGTAATCAGTGGCATTATCACATTCCTAAGTATCAAAGAGAATATACCTGGGGAAAGAATAATTGGAGCAAACTGGTTGAAGATATTTACGATAGTGATTTCGGACATTACATGGGTTCGGTTATTTGTGTTCATGAAACCGATGGACTTACTCCTGGTGATGAATTGATTTATGATGTTGTTGATGGACAGCAGCGATTGACAACCATTTCCCTGTTACTGATGGCCATTTACAGGAAGTTGAAATTTGACTTGCCTGAAGAAGATAGCGAAATAGAGCATGATGATGAATATAGAGATGCAGTAATCAGCATACGCAAAAAGTTGGTCAAGAAAATTAAAGCAGTTGGTTCCAAAGTACCAATAGGTGGTTTTCGCAGTAATGGATTCAACTATTTCTTGAGAGTCCAACCGTCCTCGCAATTCTCCAATCTTGATGACTACAAGTTTATTTTAAGCGAAGATGAAATAATAGATGAACTTGATAAGCCCAAGAACTGTGGGAATCGTGCCTTGTATAAAGCTTATTCCTATTTCTATGACCATATTCCTAGTAGTTGGGATGAATTGAAAGATTTGCTTGACAGAATTAACCGCTTATCCTTCATTCTTATTAGCGAGACAAGTCACTCTAAAGCATTCATGCTTTTTGAAACACTAAACAACAGGGGAGTCCCCCTTTCAGGAATAGACATTATCAAAAACAAAATGCTCGCAGTGTTGGAAAAGAAGCATGGAATTGACATTGACGATTCATACAACCGCTGGCAAAAATTATTAACGAATCTCCCATCTCATGAAGACCAGGATAGATTTCTCCGCCAGTTTTATAATGCTTTCAAATACGAGTCTGATATTAAGGTTGAAAAAGTTCCGAAAGCTACTGGATCAACTTTGATAAAAATCTATGAAGCATTAATACGAAAGGATGCAAATAGAATATTTGATGAGTTGCAGGCCAAAGCAAAAATCTACAATCAATTGATTGAGCCGGAAAGATATTCCGAATCTAAACTCACCAAAGCTTTGATTGATCTTGAACGTATAGGAGCAAAACCATCCTATACATTTTTACTTTACTTGTTTTCATTGGAAGAAGATTGCTTCGCCGAAAGTGATTTGAAACAAAGGACTGTCGAACTGTTCTGCAAATACTATTTGAGAAGAAACATAACTGACTTTCCCAACACAAGAGATCTTGATGCTATTAATATTGACTTGATAGAGCAATGTGAGAAAGAACGGAAGAAGAATAGAACCCTTGCCTACAAGTTCATAGAAAATACCTTGTTAACAGGAAAGGGGAAACCGGAGTCTATTGAGAAGTTGAAAGAGTTTTTAGAAGATAATCTTTTCTATTACAACGATGGAATGGCAAGGTATCTTCTTGCAAAGCTGGATGAAACTTCTCACACGAGAGAATACAAACCCGATCTCTGGGCAAGGAACGAAAAGGGATTATTTGTTTGGACAGTTGAACATATCTTTCCTCAGGGAAGAAACATTCCTAAGGAGTGGGTCGAGATGATTGCAGATGGTGATAAAGACGAAGCAGAGGAGATACAGGAACATTTAGTTCATTGCTTGGGCAACCTGACTTTAAGCGGTTACAATTCCAAACTTTCTAATTATCCTTTCGTGAAAAAACAGAATCGCTCAGAGGCAAACATTTTTGGTAATAAGATTAAAATCGGATACAAGAATGGAATGGCAATTAACAATATTGAATTTGAGTACAAAAGGAAAGCCTACTCTCTTGCAAATGCTCCTGAGTGGAAGAAGGAAATGATTGAAGCGAGAAACGGAGTGATGGTTGATATGGTGCTCGAACTGTTTGCATTTAACAAAGCAGAATTGAAATAGCAATCTGCAAAGCAGCCGAAGAATAAATCTTGTCTCAAATTTTTGCCTTTGTTGGTTGACCAGAAAAGCATGACGAGCGAGAGCAGTTGTTGGTCCCCCGCCAACAACAACTTAGTACGCCAACATGGACATGCCCGACGTTATGTACGACCTCAAAGGGATATGTGATTCTGCTGAGGTAGAATCAACTTTCATTTCTGCTTCGCCTTTTGTTTATCCCACTGTTGGTCGAATTCTGATTCAAAAAGTTTCCCATGCTGTGAAATTTGTATCTTTCCCAGCAGAACGCGCTCCCTTATGAAGCACCTCTTTACGCTTCTTCTTATCACTGTTGTCTTCTTCTCAGAAAAAGCCACCGCACAGGGCCAAGGCAACATTTGGTATTTCGGCAACTATGCCGGCCTTGACTTCAACAGTGGCTCGCCGGTAGTGCTTAACAACAGCGCCATGAGCGCCTTTGAAGGATGCTCTTCCATCGCCGATGAAAACGGCAACCTTCTTTTTTACACCGATGGCATGACCGTGTGGAATATGAACCACCAGGTGATGTACAACGGAACCGGTTTGTACGGCAACTCTTCCAGCACGCAGTCTGGCGTGATTGTACCGTTGCCCGGAAATCCCGATGTGTATTACGTTTTTACTGTGGATGCGCAGCTCGGAACATGGGGATTGCGTTACTCCATCGTTGATATGTCGCTCCAAAGCGGATTGGGAGAAGTAACAGACAAGAACATTCCCATCTACACACCCTCCACTGAAAAGATCACAGCCACCGCTAAGTCATACGGCGAATACTGGATCATGACACATCAGTGGAACAATAACATATTCTCTGCCTATGTGCTTGACGGAACAGGGTTGAGCGCTTCGGCAACCACCACCAGCGTTGGAACGATCATGAGCGGCAGCAACGCCAGCACCATCGGCTACATGAAATTCTCGCCTGACGGAAACCGCCTCGGTTATTCCATTGATTACGATTTGAACCGCGTCGAGATTTTCGATTTTGACAAAACCACCGGTACAGTGAGCAACTCACTAGTACTCGGAACCAATTTCCCCGGCTATGGTCCTTACGGTTTTGAATTTTCTCCCAACAGTCAGGTTGTGTATATGGCGAATGAAGGATTGACTACCCCGAATGCAAGCCATGTTTACCAGTGGGATTTACAGGCCGGCACTTCTTCCCAGATCATTGCTTCGATGGTAACACTCGGCGCCATGAATAATGCAGGCGCCTTACAGTTGGCTCCTGACGGAAAGATCTACCTCGTGCAGACGAATACAAATTACATGGGAGTGGTTAACGATCCGGATGTGCCGGGCAGTGGTTGCAACTTCGTGCAGAATTCCATTGATCTCTCTCCGGGTGGATCGAATTACGGCTTGCCGAATTTCGTCACCTCATTCTTCCTGCAGGCGGCATTTACATTTGATGGAATTTGCTTCGGCGATTCCACCACTTTCGAAATTGTTGACAGCTCAGGTATTGATTCCGTGTTGTGGGTGTTTGATGATCCCGTTTCGGGCCTTGATTCATCCACCGAATGGTCGCCGTTTCACATCTTCAGCAGTGCCGACACGTTCAGCGTGCAGCTTTACTATTACTTCCAGGATACCCTTGACACTGCTATCGTGGATGTGGTGATCTACCCTCACCCCGATACGAATCTGGGACCGGATACAGCCATCTGCCTCAATGATGTGATCACGCTCGATGCTTCTTATCCTGATGCTTCATATCTGTGGATGGATGGCACCATTGATTCTACTCATGCTGCTTCACTGCCCGGATTGTATTACGTGGAAGTCACTTCCGTGGAGGGATGCATCACCCGCGATTCCATTCTCATCACCAATCATCCCCTGCCTGTAGTGGATCTCGGTAATGACACACTCATCTGCGACGGACAAACATTGACTCTCGACGTCACCAACTCCGGCGTGCTTTACCTCTGGCAAGATGGCTCCGTCAATCCGCAGTTCACCATCTCGTCCGCCGGGTTG
>JAFDYS010000036.1:118587-135458 GCA_018267315.1 Bacteroidota bacterium
TTTTTGGGCGCAGATCACCGATACTAATCACTGCGTGAGCACTGATACGTTCAACCTCTCCGTGCTGCCGCCGCCGCCCGTGGACCTCGGCGACGAGGTGCATTTCTGCATCGGCAATGTAGCTACCCTCGATGCCTCCGCTTCCAATGCCGCCACCTATTTCTGGTGGGATGGCACTACGGCTCCCACCCATGATGTGGTGGTACCCGGTTTTTATTGGGTGGAAACCACTAACTCCATTGGCTGCAAATCATGGGACACCGTGGAAGTGTTTGAAGAACCCCTGCCCGTGGTTGAACTCGGTAACGATACGCTGCTCTGCGACTTCGCTTCACTCCTGCTCGATGCCGGCAACGACTCCAGTTACCATCAGTGGCAGGACGGATCCAACACCGCGACTTATCTCGTCACTAAGGAAGGAAACTACTCGGTGAAAGTGATTGACAAGTACGGATGTATTTCTACCGATAACATTTTTGTGGAAACACAGCGCACGCCGTTTACCGATCTGGGTCCTGATTCATTGTATTGCTACGGCGATTCCATCCGCCTCGATGCTTCGTGGCCCGAAGCCGCCTACCAGTGGAATACCGGCAGCACTGATCCGGTTTACTATGTGTACATGAAGCCCGGCATCTACCGCGTTGACCTCACCAACCAGTGCGGCACTTACTCCGATTCGGTGTACATCGACTTCCACAATTGCCAGAGCTGCGTGAACGTGCCCAATGTATTTACTCCGAATGCTGACGGCATGAATGATCGCTTCACTCCACTCTACGACTGCAACGTGGGCAAGTACACCCTCAAGGTCTTCAACCGCTGGGGGCAGCAGGTGTTTGAATCACATAACATCGCCGACGGATGGGACGGGCGCATGGAAGGCAAGCAGCAGGAACTCGGCACCTATGCCTGGTGGATCGAGTACGCCAACATGGACATGCCCGACGTCATGTACGACCTTAAGGGATATGTGATTCTGCTGAGGTAAGAAATCATCACACCGCTACTACGGAGAAAATAGCTAATCAGAATTCGCGGAAGAATTCTTTTCCTGATTTGTCAATGAACCCCCATTGACCGTTCTTGCGAACGAGAGCGAGCCCTTCAATAAAATCATCGGAGTTTTCATACTGGCAGGAAATCACTTCTGCGCCCGCTTCGCTGATGTATCCCCATTTGCCGTCGCGCTGAACGCGCGCCAATCCTTCACTGAAATTTTTTGCATCCGTGTATTGAGAGAGCGAAATGAGCGTACCGGTTTTGCTCACGATGCCAAGTGCGCCATTCACAAACACGAGCGCCATCGCACCGCTGAAATCATTAGCGGCATCGAACTGCGGAGCGATAATTTCTTTTCCCGATTCATTCACAAAACCCATCTTGCCATTTCGTTTTACGAGGGCCATTCCTTCTTTGAAACTGTTGGCATTTTCATACCTGAACGGAATTACTACTTCGCCGGATGTATTGATGAATCCCACGCTGTCGGTCTTCTTCACTGCGGCGAGTCCTTCGCTGAATGAACTGGCATTGATGTATTGAAAACCGATCTTCAGTTTTCCTTCTTCATCCACAAAACCCCAGAGAGAATCTTTTCTCACCAGGGCCAATTCATCATGAACGGAAGCAGCTGCGGAATACTGCAGCGGGATTACCGGCAGCCCTTTGGCATTGATGAAGCCATATTGTCCGTCACGGCGCACGAGAGCGAGGCCTTCAGCGTAGGGAGCGACGTATTCATATTGCGGCGGAATCACTTCCTCACCTTTGAGATTGATATAACCGAATTTTTCGCCGCTCTTTACAATGGCCAGTCCTTCAGAAAAAGGTGCGATGGCATCATAATCCCGCTTGGTGATTTCTTTTCCTTTTTCATTCAGTACAACCCATCGCCCGTCGCGCGAGGCAATGGCAACGCCCTCTTCAAAATTGGAGATGTAATCATACCGGTACGGAATCAGCGTTTTACCCGTGCGGTCAATAATAGAATAGCGTCCATCTGATTTTACCACAGCCACACTCCCGCTGAAAAGAAACGTCTGCTGAAACTTGGTGGCGATGGCAATGTTCCCTTTCACATCAGCGAAGCCCCAAAGGTTTCCGAGGCGATACGGGATGAGGGTGTGCTGCACGGTTTGAGCAGATGCCAATGCTGCGAAGAATACTGGTAACAATAACCGAAAAAAGAAGAGCAATCGTCTCATTCCATTCTCAAAGGTAATGGCTTATTTCCTTCGGCTGTGGATGGGTTCAATCAGGGAATAGATCAGTGGGTTTCCCTTCATCACTTCCACGCTCATGGAAGTAATATCAAACGATTCGCGCGAAGGATTGTAGATATAAAGCTTAAAGCGCACGTTACCGGAAGCAAAATTGAAATCTCTGAATCGAATCGCATTCACGGCGTGGCAGGTGCCCGAATCTGTAAACGCAGTGAGCGGCTTATCCTGATAGAAAACCTGCTCGACGTTATCTTCAATGCTGATCACCAATTTTGCAGAGGATGATGATGATACATTCTTTACTCCGGCATCCACAATCAGGTAATCATTTTCGTCGTTCATCAGCTGTCCGATTGGGGCGGAAAATCCCGGACTGAATTCCTGTGTTGAATCCATGCGATAGTATCTCACTCCCGTAGCAGAATCCGTTTTTACATAAGAACTGTTGCGACTCCAGTTTGGAGAAGAACTTTCCCAATTCACTGTATCAAGCGAAACCACTTCATCAAAGGTTCGGCCGGAGTAATCATTCTTCGCTAACACAAAGAAGTCATAGGTAAATCCTTTCTGAACCTGAATGATCTTCGGATACCTCTCCATAAACAACTTCAAATGCGGATAGGGCAGATTACCGCATGCAACAAAGTCAGGATTTTCTTCCTTCAGTTTCCGTAAGGCAGGCACATAGTCCCAGTAGGGTGAATCATTGAATGATTGAACCGGAGTGCTGCTGTTCCATTTCGAGAGATAATAGTTCATGTACTTCTGTGGCTCCTGGATAAGGATGACTGATTTATTGTCGCGATGCTGATCATTAAAATCCACCGCCGCTTTCACCATTTGTTCCACCGGTTGCCGGTAAAAGATTGCATAATGCAATCGTTCAAAGATCAAACTATAGCTGCCAACAACCAATATCAATGCAATCAACGCAAACCGTGCCGCTGCTTTGATTTCACCATAAAAGGAAAACAGAAGCAGCAGTAAGTAAGGGAAAGAAAAGATGAGCACTGAATATTGCAGCACCGGGTTACGATATTTTGAATAGAGATAGCCGATGAGGATGGGCATAAAGAACCAGAGCATGCAAAGGATTCGCAGTTTGTTTTTGTTTTTCCAATCCCGATCAAGCAGAAAAAAACCAGCGATGAAAAGCAAGACCACCAGCCCCATCATCCACCACGAGAAATCAAAAACGTATTGCAGATAATTGCTGAAGAAGTGACGATCGGGTTTTGCCAGCCATCCGCCCACTCCGCCGATCCTGAGCTGATCTTCTGTAACAGAAAGATGCGGCAGAAAAAGAACGGTCACGATTCCACCGGCTGCGGAATATTCCTTCCATTCCTTGCGGGGTAAAAAGAGATATCCGCTGCACCCGACAATAAAAGCAAAGAGCAAACTGAAATAGTGATTGTAACAACAAAGCGTGGCAAACAAAATGAAACCAGCGAGCCACGACTTCTTTCGTTCCGCATGCCCGGCCAAAACATAATTCGACCAGCACATCACCATCAGCAAAGAGAGGAACAAGCCACTGATGTACGGCCTCGCGATTTGCGAGTACATGACCGTGTACTGAAGCACGCTCACGAAAGCAGCGCTCAGCAATCCGGTTGTTTCACTGAACCATTTTTTCCCCAGCAGGTATGAGAGATAGATGCTCGCGATCCCCATGAGCAGAAACGGAAACTTGAATGACGCTTCACTGTCGCCGAAAAGTTTACGCCAGTAAAAAAGAAAAACCTGGATCAGTGCCGGATGCCCGTCGCCGCGAACGCCGTGGTCAATCAGCTCACGGAAAGAGGTGAAGTCCGTTCTGCCCCAGGCGCTCAGCTCATCATATGTGAATGGAATATGGGGGAAACCATAAAAACGAAGAACCGTTCCCACAGTGAGAACAATTATGATGGTTCCTTGTTTTCCCTTGATCACGCGGAGAGTGAAGATACAATCACTTCAAGTCACAAGTTTACTGTCTGAAGATTGAAGTTCACATAACTTTAAGCTCGAAATGAGTTTTCAATACTGCAACTCCCTCACAGCATATTCCCGGTTCAAAACGCGGGAGGTGAAATGCGGCGATGTAGGAATCGGCGGCGCGAATCCCATTCGTATTCAAACGATGACGACGACCGACACCATGAACACCCTCGCCACGGTGGAGCAATGCATTCGCTGCATTGAAGCGGGAAGCGAACTGGTACGCATCACCGCACCCAGCATCAACGAAGCAAAGAACCTGGAGAATATCAAAAATGAGTTGCGCATGCGTGGTTTCACCACACCGCTTGTTGCCGATATTCATTTTACTCCCAATGCTGCGGAAGTTGCTGCACGAATTGTGGAGAAGGTCCGCATCAATCCTGGCAATTATGCCGATAAGAAAAAATTTCAGGTGATTGAATACACCAATGCGGAGTACCAGGAAGAAATTGATCGCATCCGCGAAAAATTTATTCCGCTCGTTCGTATTTGCAAAGAATACGGAACGGCCATGCGCATCGGAACCAACCACGGCTCGCTGAGTGATCGCATCATGAGCCGTTACGGCGATACACCGCTCGGCATGGTGGAAAGCGCTTTCGAATTTTTGCGGATTGCCGAGGATGAAGGGTATTTCAATATTGTGCTCTCGATGAAGGCCAGCAACCCGCAGGTGATGGTACAGGCCTACCGGTTACTCGCACATAAGATGATGGAGAGCGGCAGAGACTACCCGATCCATCTCGGCGTGACGGAAGCCGGTGACGGCGAAGACGGAAGAATCAAGTCAGCCATTGGAATCGGAACCTTGCTGGAAGACGGAATAGGTGATACGATTCGTGTTTCACTCACCGAAGAACCGGAGTTTGAAATTCCGGTGGCGAAGCATCTTGCCAAACGGTATGATGAGAAACGCAAGGTGCCGCGGCTTCCTTCCATGAAAGTATCTCCCATCAATCCGTTTGAATATTCGAGACGAAAAACCCATACCGTACTCAACATCGGTACGCATCATGAGCCGGTGGTGGTTGCTGATTTATCGGATGATCCGGAAGTCACGGCCGCTTCACTCCTCCCTTATGGATATTCATATGATCCAACTTCTGACAAATGGAACATCAGCGACATGGCTGCCGATTATGTATTTAGTGGCAACCACCAAACCGATTTTGCATTGCCCGGAACGCTAAGTGTTATTCAACCATATTTTATTTGGAAGGAAAACCCGTCGCACGAGCGGCGCTATCCCTTATTCACCGCGGATGAATTTGTTTCATCCACTCCTTATTGCGGAAAAAAATTCATTCAGCTTGCCCTGGATGAAGTGAGTGAGGAACTCATTGACCGGCTGCGTGAAGATACCGAAGCGGTGATCGTACTCACCACTGAACATTTCAACGGTATGCAGGAGCAGCGACGTACCTTCTTTGATTTGCTGGAAGAAGAAATTGCAAATCCGGTTATCATCCGCCGCCAGTTTACGGATGTATCCATTGAGGAACTCATCCTTTACACATCCACCGATTTCGGGGCATTACTGCTTGACGGATTAGGAGACGGCGTGTGGCTGAAAGCATCCGCTCATTTGGCTCAACTGGTTAACCGCCTTTGCTTCGGCATCCTGCAGGGAACCCGGCTGCGCATTTCAAAAACAGAATATATCAGTTGCCCGAGTTGCGGACGCACGCTGTTCGACTTGCAGGAAACCACGGCTAAGATCCGCGCGCGAACCAATCATCTGAAAGGTGTGAAGATTGCGATCATGGGCTGCATCGTGAATGGTCCTGGAGAAATGGCCGATGCGGATTATGGATATGTGGGAAGCGGCGTCGGTAAAATCACGTTGTACAAGGGAAAAGAAATTGTGAAGCGTGCGATTGATACAGAGATCGCCGTAGATGAACTGATCAACTTGATCAAAGAGAATGGTGATTGGTTGGAATCGCCGTCCAACTAAGTGTTTTGAGACGGAAAGCAAAGCTCCAGCACAAAGGTCAGACCTCGCTGCCCGCTTCGGATTGTTTCTTCCGTTGTGTGTACCACCAGTATCCGATTCCCCCTACAAGGAGGTACGGCATCACCAGCAGATACAGGATTCCGGTATTCAATCCTTTCGCCTGTGTGCTTCCTTCTTTCAATGATGATTCCGCAGTGGATTTGCAGAGTGCACACTGTGCGAAAGTTCCGTTGCTGACTGTGAAGAGCAGCATCACGGACAAAAGTAAGCGGAAGAGAAATCGGCGCATCATTTTTTTGTCAGTTCAAAAATACATCAACATTGTTTGCATGCGGCAAGTAATCAGTAATAAGGACGCAGCATAAGGTAAACCACCACGCCGGTAACAGCCACATAGAGCCACAACGGAAAAGTCCACCGGGCAATCTTCCGGTGCTTATCAAACTTGTTACTGAGTCCCCGCACCAGGGTGATCAGCACGAGTGGTACAACGGCCGCAGCCAGAATGATATGAGTGATGAGAATAAAAAAGTAGATGTAGCGGATGACTCCCTCGCCGCCAAAATGAGTTTCTTCGGCCAACGAATGGTAAATCACATAGCTGATCAGGAAAAGCGCCGATAGCGCAAATGCCGTAAGCATACAGAGCTTATGACTTCCTTTTTCTTTTCTTCGGATAAAGATGTATCCGCAAACCAGTAAGACGGCCGTTGTAAAATTCAACGATGCATTGAGAGCAGGCAGGATCCTGATATCAAAACCCACTGTGAGATCAGGTGGCTTTACATAAAAAAGGAAAATGACCAGCAGCGGAACTGCAATGGAAACTATTGCAACAGCTATATTGAGGTATCGTTCTTTCATTGTGCCGCACTGGCTAGCAACAACCCGATATTCTGATACAAAGAGTCAACCTCCGCTTTGTCAAGTCCGTTATAAAACCCGCGCACCATACCGTGCGAATCCACCAGCACCAGTTTTTCCGTATGTGTGAACGTGTAACCCCCAGCGGAGTCGGCAGCATATCCCACAGAAACCTTGAATCCTTTTTCAATGGTATTCCAAATGGAAGAGGTATCACCCCTCAGGAAATACCACTTGTTGCTTTTTGCGCCGTAACGCTCTGCGTACTCTTTCAATACCGGCAAAGAATCCTTCAACGGATCAATGGAGAAAGAAACCAGTTTCAGCATTCCGTTCTCTTCAAAGTTCTGCTGCAATTGCGCCATGGTCTTTGACAGATTCGGGCAAACGCTCTGGCAACTGGTGAAGATGAAATCAGCAACATAAATTTTCCCAAGCAGCGAATCACTGTTCAGCGTGTCGCCGTTTTGAGTGGCATAACTGAATGAAGGAGCCTGCCAGTAGGTCGCAATTTTTTCTGCTTTGGATGGAATCTTATCCACTTTGCTTTTAAAGTAAAAGAAGAACATCAGCGGAATGATGAGAAGAATAAATGCCGCCGTCAGGCGTGATTGTAGCTTGGTCATAGAATGCTTGGCGGCAAAATAAAATCATTTTGCCCTAGTGATTAAAATAGGAAACGCCGGGAAAAGTTGTTGGATCTTACCAGTTCTTCAGATGATGCCATGAACTTCCTTCGGCCAGAAACACGCCGAGGGCAAACATGAGGAAGATCATCGGAAGCAGAATGGTAATAATGAGGTACTTCACCTCAAACTTCAGGTGCATGAAAACCGAAACGATGTAGAAGGCCTTCGCCCCGCTCATGAGAATATAAAATACGTTCAGAATCATTTGCGGGATATGCTCGGTAAGCGTGACGGCTGCAGCAATTTCCACAATTGTTACAATCAGGAGAATCCAGAAAGTTCTCCAGATCAATTTCACCATATCCAGTTCCTGACCATGTTCGGTAACCATATTTTATCAGTTGTTTTTTGTCGTGAAAGTTTATAGTAGGTAGAATGCCATGAACACAAACACCCAAACCAGATCTACAAAGTGCCAGTAAAGTCCAATCTTTTCAATCATCTCATAGCTTCCTTTGCGGTCATAATCGCCGTTCATCACCTTGGTAAGCACCATGGTGTTGATGCAGACGCCGGTAAAAACGTGGAAGCCGTGAAAACCCGTGATGGTAAAGAACAACCATCCGAAAGCGGAAGCGCCGAAAGGATTGGAATGCATATTCATGCCTTCAGTGATCAGGTGCGTCCATTCCCAGGCCTGGCTGCTTAGAAACACAATGCCTCCGATGATGGTAAAGAAAAGCCACTTGGCCACCTTCTGCCGGTTCTTTTCATGATTGCCGTAATGAACAGCCAGCACCATGGTTACACTGCTCATGATGAGAGTAAAGGTCATGAAACTCACAAAGCCGAGCGGAAATTTCGCCCCCTCAAAAAACGGCACGGCTTCAAACACATGTGTAGGCAGCGGCCATGAATCATAAGAGAACCGCAATGCACCATAGGTGATAAGGAAAGAGGCAAATGAAAAAGAGTCACCCACAAGAAAATACCACATCATCAATTTTCCCCAGCTCACTTTGAACGGAGAGTGTCCGCCGTTCCAGACTGAGGGTTTCACATTTGCTGTAAGAGTTGCTTCTGCCATGCCGTTAATTTATGCCAGGTTGAATTGAAAAAAGATAAATAGGTAAATCCAAAGGATGTCAACAAAATGCCAGTAGGTAGCCATCACCTGCACATTCACCAATCTGTTGGGATTCAGGGGACGGAAAAACGCCCGCAGCACGCCGATTAACATGATGAGCAGTCCTACTGCCATGTGCGCTGCATGCACTCCAGAAATCACATACACATAAGAGCCGGAAGGATTACCTGTCAGGTGAATTCCTCCTTCATCAAGCTGAAGCCATCCGAAATACTGCCCCACTAAAAACATAACACCCAATGTGAAAGTGGTAGTGATGGCAAGGCGGTATTTCTTAACATCATACCTGGCAAATGCCTTAACTGCCCATTGCATGCTTACGCTGCTCAATAATATGATTACGGTATTGAGCCAGAAAATAAATGGAATTCTGAACTCCAGCCAATTGCCCTGTGCTTTGCGCACGAGATAAGCGCTCGTGAGTGCCGCAAACAACATTACCATGCCGGCAATGCCCAACCACATCATAAACTTGAGCGGGTGGAAGCGGTTGACGGTTTTGATTTCAGCTGTCATCATGTTCATCAGATTCTGTCAAGATACAAGGCCAACAAAACAACCGGCAGATAGAAAAAGGAACCAAACATCAGTTTGCGCGCAGCAGGCACCGTACATTCACGGAAAAGATTCAGTGCCTGAAAAAGGAAAACCAATCCGCAAAGAAGTACAACCACGGCTGAAACAACACCCGTGAATCCAAACCAGGCAGGCACAAGACTCACCGGGATTAAGGCAATGATGTAAAACACTGTTTGCAGCGCACTGAATTTGGTGCGACCGCTGCGCGAAGGCAGCAAGTGATACCCGGCTCTTACATAATCATCATATGCCACCCAGGCCACTGCCCAAAAGTGAGGAAACTGCCAGAGAAACTGAATTGCAAACAACGACAGCCCAAGTGTGGTGATGCTGCCGGCCGCACTTACAATTCCAATCAGCGGCGGCAGTGCACCGGGAAGCGCTCCCACAAAAACAGCAATGGGTGAAAATCTTTTCAGCGGTGTATAGATGAATGCATACGTGAGTAATGCCAGTGCGCTGAGGATCGCACTCAGCTGATTGAAGTAAACCAGAAATATGGTGATGCCTCCCACCCCGAATACACCTGCTGTGAGCAGCGCTTCCATCACGCTCATTCGCTCATCCGGAAGCGGACGTTTCATCGTACGGTTCATCAGTCGGTCGAATTCCTTTTCAATAACCTGGTTCAGGGCATTGGATGATGCTGTTACTAAGAATCCTCCTGTGAGGAATAAGATCAGTTGAGACCATTCCCATCCACCGTTTGCAGCAAAAAGGTATCCGATCAACGAGGAAAAAACCACCAGAGAGGAAAGCCGGAACTTGGCGAGTTGCCCGTAGTCTTTCATCTTCGAAAGAATCAGTGCGCTCACACTTAGCTTCTCCGTTCTTACTTCACTCATAACTTTATTTCAGATTAATGACCTTCTCTTTTCTCAATTTAGTTTTCCGATAACCTGCAAATCAATGATGAAGTTTTTCTTCACCCGGTTTGTATGGAACAGTTTGAGGAATAAACTCATCGCCATTCTTGCTGTAATCATAGGGCCAGCGGTAAACCGTAGGAAGCGGGCCATCCCAGTTTCCGTGACCCGGATTAATCTTGGTAGTCCACTCCAGCGAATTGGATTTCCACGGATTCGGATCAGTCACTTTTCTTCCTTTAAACATGCTGTAAAAGAAATTCAGGATGAAAAGCAACTGCGCGAAAAATACGAGCATAGCAGCTATGGTGATGAACTTATTGAGATCACCAAACATGTTGAATGACTGAAACGCATCAAAACTGTAGTAACGGCGTGGTACACCGGTAAGTCCCATATAGTGCATGGGCCAGAAAATCATGTATGCTCCCACAAATGTGATCCAGAAATGAATATAGCCAAGGGTGTTATTCATAAATCGGCCAAACATCTTCGGAAACCACTGGTAAACTCCGGCAAGCATTCCGAAGAATGCAGATACACCCATCACAATATGGAAGTGCGCAATCACGAAGTAGGTATCGTGAAGCGGAATATCGAGTGCCGAGTTGCCAAGGAAAATTCCGGTGAGACCTCCTGAAATAAACAGTGAAACAAAACCTACGCAGAAAAGCATGGCCGGCGTAAAACGCAGGTTACCCTGCCATATCGTGGCAATCCAGTTGAACACTTTTACGGCAGAAGGCACGGCAATCAAAAGCGTGAGCAGTACAAATACCGAAGCAACAAACGGATTCAATCCTGTAACAAACATGTGATGAGCCCATACAATGAAAGCTAGAATAGCAATCGCCAGCATGGAAAGAATCATAGCCCTGTAGCCGAAGATGGGCTTGCGGGCATGGTTGGCCAGCACTTCCGAAACCAGTCCAAAGGCCGGAAGAATAATGATGTACACTTCAGGATGCCCGAGGAACCAGAACAAGTGCTGATAAAGAATGGCATTTCCTCCGGCATGATCCAGCGGATGACCATTGATGAAAATCTTGTCGAGGTAGAAACTGGTACCGAGGTTACGGTCGAAGAGCAGCAGAATAGCTGCACCCAGCAATACCGGAAATGAAATCAAGCCGAGGATAGCGGTGATCAACAGCGCCCACACAGTCAAAGGCAAGCGATTCATCGACATCCCTTTTGTGCGTAAGTTCAAAACGGTGGTGATGTAATTCAATCCGCCCAAAAGACTGGAGAAGATGAACAGGGCCATACCAATCAGCCAGAAATCCGCACCAAGTCCTGCACCCGGTGCCGATTCCTTCACGCCGCTGAGCGGAGGGTAGAACGTCCAGCCCACATCAGCCGCTCCTTCAGGAAGGAAGAATGAAGTGAGCATGACACAACTCGCTGCAAAGAAGAACCAATATGACAACATGTTGAGAAATGGCGAGGCCATATCCCGCGCACCGCACTGCAGCGGAATGAGCAGGTTGGCAAAAGTGCCGCTTAATCCTGCCGTGAGTACAAAGAAAACCAGAATGGTACCGTGCATCGTTACCAGCATGTAATAAAACTCAGGGCTGATGATACCGCCCGGCGCCCATTTACCAAATAATGTTTCGAGGAATGGGAATGCCTGATTAGGAAATCCAAGCTGAAAGCGGAAGATGACGGACAGAAGGCCTCCCACAAAAGCCCAGAAAATTCCGGTGATTAAAAACTGCTTGCCTATCGTTTTGTGATCCTGGCTGAAGACATACTTCGTGAAGAAGTATTCTTTATGATGCTCGTGATGCCCGTTTTCATGAATCTCTCCCTCCGAGTCCTGATGATGCGTGGAATCTCCCGTAAACACGGGCTGAACAACCGGATTAGACACTTCGCTGCTCATGGTTTAAATTTTTCCTGTTAACAATACAATTCCCTTATTCCTTTCAAAATTAATTCAACTACTCGTGGTGGCCTTTGGAAGCTTCTTTCTCTTTTTCCGCCTTCAGTTGCTCGGTCAGTTCAGCAAAATGCTTCTCCTCATCGGTTCCTTTCACCGATGATTCATAGAATGACGGTTGCTTGGCCTTCCATGCATCGAACTCTGCCTGCGTTTCCACCACCACAATGCCTTTCATGCCATAGTGTCCTTTGCCGCACAATTGATCGCAGGCAATCTCATAATTAAAATCCGGGTTGCCGGTTTTCTTGCGCATCTCTTCCGTAGTTACAGTGGGGATGAACCAAAAGCGCGTCACCAATCCCGGCACGGCATCCATCTTGACTCTGAAATATGGAATACCCACATCATGAATTACATCTTTTGAACGGATGCGGAGCAGCACGGGCTTATTCACCACCACATGCATTTCTGTGGCCATGTAATCGTCCTTGGCCGCCGGATCGTTAAAGTCCAGTCCCACTTTATTCACCGCGGTGATGTACTTGAATTCATAATTACCCAGTTTGTCATCATTACCGGGATAGCGGTAATTCCATAAGAATTGCTGACCGGTAATTTCCACCACCATGGAGTCTTTGGGTTCCGGCCCGGTAATCTGAAACCAGCGGTAGATGCCTATGATGACAAGCGTGGTGAGCACAATGGCCGGAATCACCGTCCACCACATCTCCAGTTTGTTATTCTCGGGGTAGTAAAGTGCTTTGCGTCCTTTGGTGTGCTTGTACTTCCATGCGAAATAGAAAAGCATGATTTGCGTAATCACAAACACAATTCCTGTGAAGAGGAGCGTAACCATGAACATGCTGTCAAGCCATTGACCGTGAACGGTGGCAGCCTGCAGCACCATGTATTGCTTGTAATGAAACAACGACCAGACCATTGCACCTCCACCGATGATAAGGAAAAGCAGAAACAGCAATCCATTCATTTTATCGGCATCTTCCTGCGCCCGTTCTTCACCGCGCAGCAGTGAGATGTATTCAGTGGTTCGCGCCAACTGAAATACCACCAGCACAAAGAGCACGAAGGCAATCGTCACTAACAATGTTGTACTCATGATGTATAACCAGTATCTGTTTTACGTTGAATGATGAAGACTTTCCTGCAGGAATGGATGATTCCTTGGCACCAGATTGGCCTTACCGAGATTAGTGAACACTCCGAAAATGAATAACCCGATAAAGAACAACAGTGTGCTGATTTCAACCAGCCCGAATTGCGGTTCACCCACCGTAGCCGGATAAACCATCAGATAGAAATCAGTGAAATGACCTGCCATGATGATGATGGCGGCAATGGTGAGCACCCGCATTTTTCTTTTTGCATCACGGCTCATCAACACGAGGAATGGTGTAACGAAATTGATGATGAAGATGGCATAGAACAGCCACATGAAATGATCATAGCGCATTCTGAAATAGGCCGTCTCTTCAGGAATGTTGGCATACCAGATGAGCATGAACTGGCAGAAGGTTACATACGTCCAGAAGATGCTGAAGGCAAACATCAGTTTACCCAGGTCATGCAGGTGACTGAAATTCACCCAGCCCAGGTAACCGCTTCTCTTCAGGTACACCACTACCAGAGTAATCACCGCAATACCGTTCACCCAATTGCTGGCGAATGAATACCAGCCATACATAGTGCTGTACCAGTGTGCGTCAATGGACATGAGCCAATCCCAAGCGGTGATGAGAATGTACACAGCGAAAAACACAAGGAACAAGGAAGCCCATGTGAGGTTACTCTTATAAAACTTTATATCGTGCTGCGCATCTTCTTTGATTGAATTGCGGCGCATCAGCACCATAAGCAATAACAGAATGCCCACGAAAAAAAAGAAGCGGATGAAAAAGAAAGGCAGGTTAAGGTATGGAGTCTTACCGCTGAGGAGCGGGTCATTTTCCACCACATCATGATGCGTCCATTCATATACGGGATGGTAGCCGTAAATGAAGTTCGGCAGGGCCAGTACAATCAGCAGGAGAAGGGAAGTCACCGGCAGAAACATGCCGATCGCTTCCGGAATTCTCTTGATGGCTGTATGCCAGCCGCCGTAAGCCACGTAGGTGGCTGCTATGAAGAAGCAACTTGACATGGCTACTCCCTGGAAATAGACGGCGCACATCACCAGTGTGGCCCAAAGGTGCTTGGTTCCTTCTTCTCCGGTGTAAGTGAAAAAACTTGCGATGATTCCCACAAGCCCGACGGCGATAAGCACAAAGCTCCAGGTCTTGAGCCGGGCCGGCATCACAAATTTTTCGTCAAGGTTTATTGTTTGTTCCATTTGAATCGTTAGTCCTTTTTCTGAAAACGCTGATGCACTCTCATTACTTCTTTGTTGTATCCGCAGCGGCAGTTGCCGGGGCACCTGCAGCAGCTACACTATCAATAAAATGTTTCTGCATTGACTTCACGTAATACACTACTTTCCACACCTGGTCATGGTCAAGTACCTTGCTGTAAGGTCCCATGAGGTTTTTCCCGTAATGAACGCTGTAATACATCTTTCCTTCCGGCAAACTGAGCAGGGGCTCTGTGAAATAATTGGGCGGAGGAGGATACGGGTTTTTGATTTGCGTACTGCTTACAATCGGTCCGTTCGCTTTGCCTCCCGTACCATGGCAAACAGCGCAGTAGATATCGAAAAGATGTTTTCCGTCAGCTAATGAAGCGGAGTCAAGCCATCCCGGAAACTTCAGGTATGCACCCGCGGAATCATAACCTGTTGGGTTCATGCTGTAGTGGAATGGAGAATAAACGCCTCGCGGAATGGTACCGGTTACCGGCAGGCGCGAATTCATGCTGTCGCCAAAGAAGGAATTCTCTCCGTATGTCTCGTAAGTAATCGCATTCGCCATATCAGGCATGTATTCCCATCCCGGGCTTGACTTGGGATAGTAGCAGGATGCCTGAAACATGATGAGGACGATCACAGCTGCTGCGGCGATCAGGCTCTTTATGTTTTTTAGATTCATCATTCTGTAATCAATCTTTGAAATGCCAATTCTTAATAGTGCTTCTCCATGATACGTTCTTTCACCTCAATCGCCCCGGCTTCTTTCAACACCTGCTCGATTCTGCTCTTTTCTTCTGCCGAGGTCTTATCAGTGATTTTGAAAACCATCCCGAACAAATGACTGGTTGTTCTGGGATCCAAAGATTCACGGAAACGTCCCGGCCACAGATGACACAATACCAGAAAGCCAAGTGTCATCCAAAGGGAAGCATTCAGCACAGTGAATTCAAAAGTGATAGGGATGAAAGCAGGAAATGAAAAGTGCGGCTTGCCGCCATAAGTAATCGGCCAGTTTCCGACAAATACCCAGCTCATGAACGTGAGCGCAATGGTAGCTGCCGTGGCTCCCACCCAGAATCCGCCGATATGCAATTTCGATTCGCGCAGCCCAAGTTTATGGTCCAGACCATGAACGGCAAACGGAGTGACGCAGTCGTGAATTTTGATTCCTTTTTCCTTCACCTTATCCACGGCGCTCAGGAGAATTTCCTCATCGTCGAACAGTCCTAATAAATAGTGCTTCATGTCCTTTGCTGGTTTATACGGTTTGAGGAATGTGATGCGGGTGACGAACTTCATCCAGTTGTGCCTTCTTCTGCGCTTCGCCTGATGTCTTCAGGATGTGTTTCACTTCGGCCATCGCAATCACCGGGAACAGTTTGGCGAAAATCAGGAATGCGGTGCTGAACAATCCGATGGAACCGAGGAAGAAACTGATTTCAACCCAGGTCGGACTGTACATCGCCCAGGATGACGGCACGTAATCGCGATGAATGGATGTAACGATAATTACAAAACGTTCGAACCACATTCCGCAATTGATTACGATAGACATAAAGAAAGTGAACCACACATTTCTCCGGAGTTTCCTGATCCAGAACAATTGCGGCGAAATCACATTACAGGTCATCATACTCCAGTAGCTCCAGTAATAAGGACCCAGCGCGCGGTTGGCAAAAGCATATTGCTCATAGGGGTTTTGCGAATACCATGCTGTGAATAATTCAGTGAGGTAGGCGCAACCCACGATGGAGCCGGTGAGCACAATAATCTTATTCATTGACTCCATGTGATCGAGGGTAATGTACTCTTCCAGGTTGAGCACCTTTCGGGTGATGAGCATGAGCGTGAGCACCATGGCAAATCCTGAAAAAATAGCTCCGGCAACGAAGTATGGCGGGAAAATGGTGGTATGCCATCCCGGAATGACCGAGGTGGCGAAGTCAAAGGATACGATCGTGTGAACTGAAAGTACCAGCGGGGTAGAAATACCGGCGAGCACCAGGGAAAGGGCCTCATGCCGCTGCCAGTGCTTGGCTGAACCCACCCATCCGAAACTGAAGATGCCGTAAAAGATTTTGGAGAGCTTGGTTTTCGCCCGGTCACGTATGGTGGCGATATCCGGAATCAAACCCGTGTACCAAAACATCAGGGACACCGAGAAATATGTGGAGATGGCAAACACGTCCCACATCAAGGGTGAGTTAAAGTTTGGCCACACAGGTCCACGCGTATTGGGATAAGGCAGGTTGAAAAAAGCCAGCCACACACGACCCATGTGAAACACGGGGAAGAGCGCGGCACAAATCACCGCGAAAATTGTCATGGCTTCAGCAGCACGGTTCACACCGGTGCGCCACTTCTGACGGAA
>JAFDYS010000037.1 GCA_018267315.1 Bacteroidota bacterium
AGAGATCTGCGAGATCATGAAAGCGTATGACGTAGCATTTTCACTGGGTGATGGATTGCGCCCGGGTTCCATAGCCGATGCGAATGATGAAGCGCAGTTCGCCGAGCTCAAAACGTTGGGTGAGTTGACTGCCATCGCCTGGAAACATGATGTGCAGGTAATGATTGAAGGACCGGGACATATTCCCATGCAGATGATTAAGGAGAATATGGAAAAGGAACTGAATGAATGTCACGAAGCGCCTTTCTACACACTGGGACCTCTCACCACTGACATTGCTCCGGGTTATGATCACATCACTTCGGCCATTGGCGCCGCCATGATCGGCTGGTATGGTTGTGCCATGCTTTGTTACGTGACACCGAAGGAACATCTCGGTCTTCCGAACAAGAAAGATGTGAAGGATGGGGTGATTGCCTACAAGATTGCTGCGCATGCAGCAGATTTAGCCAAAGGGCATCCGGCAGCACAGCTGCGCGACAATGTATTAAGCAAAGCACGCTTTGAATTTCGCTGGCAGGATCAGTTCAACCTTTCACTCGATCCCGATACAGCCCGCGAGTTTCATGATGAAACGTTGCCGGCTGAGAATGCCAAGGTGGCCCACTTCTGCAGCATGTGCGGTCCCAAATTCTGCAGTATGAAAATCACACAGGAGGTGCGCGACTATGCCGAAAAGATGCATGTCAGAGCGGATGAGGTGATTCAATTAGGCATGGAAGAAAAATCCAAACAGTTTCATGAAGCTGGCGGTGAGATTTACCTGCCGGCAGGCGGGCAAGGTGTTACAGTGAAGGCACCCGAAAACGAAAAGTCCGTGGCAGCAAAATGAAGGAGCCGTTCAAATTGATCTTGATTTCCACCATGGATGGGTTCGAACATGAAATCCATCATGTGCAGCAGATGTTTGATGAAGGACTGGAGTGTTTTCATTTGAGGAAACCCAAGTTTTCTACCCGGAGACTTGAAGACTACCTGCGTAAAATCGGCAGCCGCTATCACCCCCGCATCATGATTCACTCACATCATGAGCTGTGTCTTTCTTATGATCTGCGCGGCATTCATCTTACCAGTCGTCATCGCAAAAAACGCGTGCTGATTAACTGGCTAAGGTATCACTACGTGAAATTGCGGCGGCCGCATCTGAAGGTTTCGGCCGGCTTCCACACCCTTTCGGAAGTAAAGGAATACAACGGGCGATATGACTATGTTTTTTTAAGCCCCGTGTTCGACAGTATTTCCAAAGTGGGTTATAAGAGCACCTTTCATGACATTTCGTTGCGCGAAACCATTGCAGAGTCCGGTAACAAAGTGATTGCTCTCGGCGGTGTAACAGAAGACAAAATAATTCCCGCCATGGAGATGGGCTTTGCGGGTGTGGCGGTGCTTGGCAGTGTATGGAAGTCGAAAGATCCGGTAGACCGCTTTAAACTGATTCAGACAAAATGCAGGGAACTCGTCACTACGTAATCAGCGTGGCCGGATTCGATCCGAGTGGTGGCGCGGGCATCCTCGCCGATGTAAAAACTTTTGAGTCACATGGCGTGACCGGTTTGGGAGTATGCAGCGCGATCACCTTTCAAACGGAAGATCAATTTATGGGCGTGTCGTGGATTCCGCTGCATCAGATCGAATTGCAGCTCGATGTGTTGCTGAAGAAGTATGAAGTGCATTTTCTGAAAATCGGATTGATTCAAAGTTTGCAAGTACTCGATGAGTTCATCCGCCATATTCGGCAGCATTACCCGCAAGTGACGATCATCTGGGATCCGATACTGAAAGCATCTGCAGGATTTCAGTTTCATCATGAAGTGGATGAGAATCTTCTTTACGAAATTCTCTCACAGCTATTCCTCATCACACCGAATAATGAAGAAGCGATGCAACTGATGAAAGAAAACGATTCGTTCGTTGCAGCGAAAACGATGAGCCGCTTCTGCAACGTGTTTTTAAAAAGCTGGAAAGATGAATCGCAAAATCATTTTGATGTACTTTTTGAGAGCAGAAATGGAATCCGGTTGAAGAGTGAATTTATCGAAGGAGTTTCAAAGCACGGCAGCGGTTGCGTTTTATCAGCGGCCATCACGGCCAATCTTTCAAAAGGAATGGCATTGAAAGCTGCCTGCGAAGAAGCGAAAGCTTACACTCTCGAATTTCTGAAAAGCAGCGATGATTTACTCGGCGAACATCACAATATAACCCATCCGCAACATGCGTAAGCCAATCGCATCACTGCACTATCTCACGCAGGACCTGCCGCATCGTTCGCATGAAGAGCAGGTACGCGTGGCCTGCGAAGCAGGGGTGAAGTGGATTCAGTTGCGAATAAAAAATCGATCGTTTCAGGAGTGGCTTGAAATTTCAAAACGAGTGAAAGAGGTCACCGATCACTTTGGTGTCATTCTCATCATCAATGACTCAATTGAAATAGCCAGAGCAGTGGATGCCGATGGTGTTCATTTAGGACAAGAAGATTTGCATCCACCGGAAGCGCGAAAAATTTTAGGGGAAGAAAAAATTATCGGATACTCCACGCATTCATTCGATGAACTATTTGCAGCGAAGGATTATGATGTAGACTATTTCGGTCTTGGACCGTTTCGATTCACGTCAACAAAAGAAAAATTGAATCCCGTATTGGGGCTTGAAGGAATTTCTGAAATTGTTCAGCAGGCAAGAAGCCATGCAATTACAAAACCCATCATCGCTATTGGAGGCATTCGACTGAATGATGTGACTGAGCTTCTCCAAACAGGAATTGATAGTGTTGCTGTTTCATCCGCTATCAATCTCGCAGACGATGCGGGTGAAATGATGAAGCGATTTCAACGGGAACTTCAACGCTTCGACTCCACTCATCGTGACCAAACATTAAGCATCAAACAATAAACTCAAATCTTCAAACTGAATCGTGAAAGACCTGACTATCGCCAACACCAATTTTCATTCCCGTCTTCTGCTGGGTAGTGGTAAATTTTCTTCGAACCAAATCATGGCGGAAGCCATTGAAGCATCAGGAACGCAACTCGTGACGGTGGCGATGAAGCGTGTGGATGTTTCAAAGAATGAAAGCGACATTGGAAATTTTCTTCGGCGCCTTAATGTGCAGTTATTACCGAACACGAGCGGCGCGCGCAATGCGAAAGAGGCGATTCTCGCTGCTGAACTTGGAAGAGAGGCACTCGAAACAAACTGGATGAAACTCGAGATTCATCCTGATCCGCGTTATCTTCTTCCCGATCCGGTAGAAACGTTGAGTGCAGCCATCGAATTGGTGAAGCGCGGATTCATTGTGCTTCCTTACCTCCATGCAGATCCTGTTCTCTGCAAGAAACTGGAAGATGCCGGAACCGCAGCAGTGATGCCACTTGGTTCTCCGATTGGTTCCAACAAAGGATTGCAAACACGAAGCATGCTGGAGATCATTATTCGCGAAAGCAAAATTCCCGTGATTGTTGATGCCGGAATTGGCGCCCCATCTCACGCAGCCGAAGCCCTGGAGATGGGAGCCGATGCGGTACTGGTGAATACAGCCATCGCCGTTGCGGAGGATCCGGTGACTATGGGAAGAGCATTTCGCCTGGCAGTGGAAGCCGGCCGGATGGCCTTTGAATCAAAACTGGGAGCCGTTTCTCCGTTTGCCGAAGCAAGCAGTCCGCTCACGGCATTTCTTGATTAAGAACTACAGCAACTCATTGGCGAGGTTGGCCAATTCACTGCGTTCTCCTTTTTCCAGCGTCACGTGCGCATACATCGGGTTGCCTTTGATGCGGTCAATGAGGTAGGAGAGACCATTGCTACGGGCATCGAGGTAGGGCGTGTCAATCTGGTTGATGTCGCCGGTGAAAATCATTTTGGTGTTTTCTCCCCCGCGGGAAATGATGGTCTTTACTTCATGCGGCGTGAGATTCTGCGCTTCATCTACAATGAAGAAGACATTGGAGAAACTTCTGCCGCGGATGTAAGCCAACGGGCATACCACTAGTTTTTCATTTTCCACCATTTCATTGATCTGGCGAAATTCCTTGTCTTTCTCTGAGTACTGGTTCTTGATGTACTTGAGGTTGTCCCACAGCGGCTCCATGTAGGGATTGAGCTTGCTCTTGATGTCACCGGGCAGGTACCCGATATCCTTATTGGAAAGTGGAACGATGGGACGTGCGAGATAAATCTGATGAAAACTTCTTCGTTGTTCGAGAGCGCCCGCGAGTGATAGTAAAGTTTTTCCTGTTCCTGCAACACCCTGCAGCGTAATCAAACTGATATGGGGATTGAGGATGGCCTCAAGCGCACAAATCTGTTCAGCGTTTCTTGGCACAATGCGGTAGGCCGATCTCTTTTTTGCCAGCTCCAATTTATTTGAAGCCGCATGGTAAAAGGCAATCAGTTGTTTGCCGTCGTGATTGAGCAGGTAATAGTGATTCGGTACGGGCTGAATTTTCCTGAATAGCAGATGCGGTTCACATTCGCCATGCTGGTAAAGTTCATTGAGTACGGCTGCCGGTACTTTATCTACCACGGTCTTACCCGTGTAGAGTTCATCGGGATTTTTAATTTTCCCCGTTTCATAGTCTTCTGCAAAAAGGCTGAGTGATTTGGCTTTGATGCGAAGGTTCACATCTTTGGTAACGAGCACCACCTTCCGCCCCGGATTCTCTTTCTGCACCCGAAGCGCTGCATTGAGAATTTTGTGATCAGGTTTTACTTCACCGAACACGCGGTCCACATCAATGCCGTTGGGTGAACCCATTTCAATTTTGAAAAGACCATGCGCACGGCCATTGATGTGAGTCCATGACTGCAATGTTTGGCTGCCGCTGGTTTTATCGAGATAGCGGATGAATTCGCGGGCGGCGAAATTCTTATCATCATTTCCCTTCTTGAACTGGTCCAGTTCTTCGAGCACCGTGATGGGAATCACGATGTCATGCTCTTTGAAGTTTTTGATGGCGTTGTAGTCATATAAGATCACTGATGTATCGAGCACGAAAATCTTCCGGTCATCTTTCATCAATACGAATAGTTTTGGATAAAGCTAAAGATTGAACGAAGCGATCGGGCAAACGGGTTTTAAAGAAATTCACACCAGCTCCGGCCTTTGTCCTGCAGTCCCGCAATCCGCATCGGACGGTGACCGGTTAATTGAGTATCTTGCTTGCCATGAAAATTTTTGTGATCGACGATGAAGCATTTCAGAGGGAAATGGTCGCTGATTTTATCTCAAGAAAATTTCCGCAGGCGGAAGTGCAGCAATACGCCACGGGTGAACAGGCCCTGCATGAGATATTTAGGAAACCGGACTGTGTCATCCTTGACTATTACCTGAATCTGCAGGACCCCGCTGCAGCAAACGGAATTGAAATCCTCGAGCAAATCAGGGAAGTGCTTCCACAGACACCGGTCATTCTTCTTTCCGGACAGGATAATCCTGAGATTGCCGCAGCGGCCATTAAGCACGGGGCATACGACTACGTGGTGAAGAATGAAAATTCCATCTCACGCATCCAGCTTTTGCTGGATAAGATTTACGGGTTGCAGGAGTTACAGGGCAAGCTGGGGTTTCAACGGGTTATGAATCTCGTCCTTCTGCTGCTTTTTGTGGCGATGGTGGTTGGCGTAATTGTCACCATGTTTTTCTGAGGAGGTTTCCATCTTTTTTGAACCGGTTCTGAAGTGCAGAAAATGAAGCACGAATGAATGGCAATATTCCTCCGCTTCTTACTCCATAGTTCCGGAATAAAAAGAAACCATCCATGGTATGATAACTTGGATTTTCGGTTCCTGGCAGGAATGGGGTCTATGAATCTTCAGCTGAAATTCCCCCCGGTTTTACCATCCTACATTGTCGGTTGATACGCCCATCAGTCGCAGCAGAATGGCGCCGAGGACAATGCCAGCAATAACAAGTGAAAGGAATCTGACGGTGAAACGGTGAGCACGTTCCTGGTACTTGAATCGAATGTCCTGGTTGAAGTTTTTCATAGAGAGTTTCTTGATACGTGATTAAGAAATAAAAAATAGTGGGGGAACTTTTGCTACGTGCTGTAGGTGGATTGGTTTCATTTGTTTGTAATTTTTCTTCCGGCTTTCTTGATAATCTCATTTTAATTTCGGGTCACGAGGTGAATGTCTCCAACGATTGGTTATTCCCATCCTGTGTCATTTCATTCAAAACAAATAGAATGATTTGAATGAATGGAAACTCAGCCCTGAATTCATAGACTGATGCCTCCCGGGCTGAGTTAAGAAATCGTTTATGGTATGGTGGATGTTTGCCAATCTTAGTACCTTTCCAAACCGGATTTTTTCAGGCCGGTTACAAATCAATAACACCTAAATACCTTCTCTATGTTTCATCGCTACTATTCACCATTCAGGTTTGCAATCTCCGGTAGTCTATTCAGGTACTTTAGAGTAATATCCTCCACCTGCATGCTTATGCTCCTGCTGTCCGCCGGAGCAATGGCCCAGCAGTTACAGATGACAGATTTTGTCTTGTTTGGAGGCGACGGCTCATGCCCGTCGGGTCCGGGACAAAACCCTCCGCCTTCGCCGGGATGCGCTGTACAGATCGGATCTTTGTCAAGTATATTGAGCGGTAATGTTGGAAGTTATCGACTGGTAAAAACGCTGGGGACGTTTAGCATCACCGGGAATATCCATAGCGGAGGCACCGTGGTTCTGAATAACTCAAACACCATTAACGGCAACATTACTGCTGCCAATTCTTCAAATGCCGGCGGTACTATTTTCCAGTCGGGTAAACTCACCGTTCTCAATGGTAATGCAGATGTGAACGGAAACTCATCAGTGAAAACGGGTTCGGTTTCGGGATCCGTCACGCATCCCTCGGGCACCACCTACACGGGTCCCTTTCCCGGAGGTGGAAATATTATCGGAACTCCGTCGCTTCCGGTATTGCCCCCAATGCCGCCGATTATCAGCTTCCCTGCCGCCGGTGTTACAAACATTACTTCCACGCAGACAATTTCACCGGGCTCTTTTGGTAACATGACACTTGGCGGGTATCAAACAATAACATTCGCGGGGCCGGGTGTCTATGTTTTGAATTCCATTCATAACACAGGCATGTACAATACATTCAACCTCGACTTTCAGGGTACTTCAAGCGGGACAATCAGGATATATGTTCACGGGGATGTTGATTTGGGAAAGCTCTTTGTCAATTTCCCGAATGGCGGAGATGCTTCACGGGTTTATATGGAAGTTCATGGTAACGGAAGCAGTTGTTCATACGGGCCCTTTGCCTGGAATCTTACCAATGGTGAAACCAATGGCAGAAACTCAGAGTGGTTTGGAACGGTATGGGTGCCCTATGCCGGTGCGCGTATCGGAGCATTCACTTCGCAGGCCGCTGCCAATTTCACAGGTGCCTTATGGAGCGGCACACAGGTGAACATTGTGAAGCGTGTAAATATCACGCATGTTGTATTTCAGGATTGCTCCACGCCACCTGATGTAAGTGCCGGTCCTGATAAGCAGTTGTCTTGTTTCCTTTCTGAAGTTCAGCTGCTGGGTTCCTCATCAACCCCCGGTGTTTCTTATCATTGGGAAGTAGGTAATGGCGGCCATATTCTTAGCGGGCAAGATTCGCCGAATCCAACGGTTGACGCTGTGGGCAGTTATTCCCTGACAGTGACAGATGCCGGTGGCTGCACCGCTACGGATCAGGCCGACGTAACTTTTGGATCCTGTATTCTGCCCTACTATCCGCCACCTGCCGGAGGCAAGGTGCCTGACCTCATCGGTTCTGAACTGAACTCACTTTATTATCTCTTTGGCAGTATTGATCCTGATTCAATCAAGTTCATATTCAACATCACCAATGACAGTGTATGGATTGAGGTGATTTCAATTGAAGGGCAATACAATACATTACTCAGCTTGCTTCAAACGGAAACATACGGCCTCACAGATCTCATCAGCAACGGCCCCAATTCACTTATCATCACAGGCAAATATCCGATTGCGCATTTGCTTAAATTGGATAGTCTGCCTCAGTTAATTAATTATGTAAGACCGGTCTTCCCGCCTATTTCCAATGCCGGTGTGGCATACTCTGAAGGCGACAGCGCACAAACATCTGACCTTGCCCGCGAAGGATTTCACGTTTCGGGTAACGGGGTAAAGGTGGGGGTGATTTCAGACAGTTATAACACACTCATCGGCAACAATGCGCAGATTGATGTACTCAATGATGATTTACCCGGAACAGGAAATGCTGTCCATCCCAATCCGGTACAGGTCATTAAAGATTATCCGTATGGAATCAGAACAGATGAAGGTCGTGCCATGCTACAGATTGTTCATGATGTGGCACCGAATGCTGATCTCGCTTTCCGTACCGGCTTCATCAGTGCCGGTGATTTTGCCCAGGGTATCAGGGATCTTCAGCAAAACGGTTGCGATGTAATCGTTGATGACGTTACCTACATCACCGAACCGTTCTTTCAGGATGGTATCGTTGCCGATGCTGTTGATGAAGTGAAAGCTGATGGGGTGAGTTACTTCTCTTCTGCCGGCAATTACGGAAACAAATCGTATCAGTCAGTTTTCAGCGGAGCCCCTGCTCCGTTCGGCCTGAGCGGATCAGCCCATGATTTCGGAGGCGGAGATGTTTATCAAAGTCTTACGCTTCCGCCGGGAAGTTATACCGTGGTGCTCCAATGGGCAGATTCTATCTATTCACTCGGACAAACTCAAACAGGCACCAAAAATGACATGGACATTTTTATTGCAGATGCCTCGGGTACTACCCTGTTCGGGTTCAACCGGAATAACATCGGAGGTGATCCTATTGAAGTGCTTCCGTTCACTGTAACCGGAGGTACTGCTGCTGCCAATTTAATTGTGGTTAAAAGTGCCGGCCCTGATAACGTTTACTTCAAGTATGTGATCTTCCGCGGCGAAGGCACCATTAATGAATACAACACAGGAACCTCAACCATTGTAGGACAGGCCAACGCTGCAGGCGCCATGGCAGTTGGGGCGGTATTGTACAGTAACACACCGCCCTTCGGCGTGAATCCGCCAACCATTGCCTCGTTTTCTTCAGTAGGCGGTACTCCGGTAAATGGAGTGACCCGGGACAAACCGGATTTTGCCGCACCTAATGGAGGTAACACCACCGTTTATCTCGGAGGTGTGAATATTGATGGAGACCCGTTCCCCAATTTCTTTGGAACTTCTGCAGCTGCGCCACATGCCGCCGGAGTAGCGGCACTGCTTATTGATGCCAAGAAGAAATTTTATAATGAAGTGCTGTCTCCGGATGAAGTGAAAACATTATTGAAGAGCACTGCTCTGGATATGGATGTTCCGGGATTTGATTATCACACCGGTTCAGGATTCATTCAGGCCATGGCGGCCATGGCAACATTTGCTGCACCAACACCGGTGATCACCAATCTCAGCTGGGATCCGCAGATTACTCCGGGAACACAGGTATTTGATGTGGTGGTGGAAGGAAGTTATTTCACCACTCAATCACAAATCCTGTTCAGGGGCGAAGCGTTGCCCACTACGATGATCAGTTCATCGCAGCTGACCGCATCGGTTCCTGAATTTACCGGCAATCCTTCCATTCAGGTATATACAGAGCCCATCACACCCAGCGGAACGGATGGGGGATATTCCAATACAGTGTATTTCTTCTCACCGGTGAAAAAGCAGGTGAAGGTTACCGCAGATGATCAATCGAAGCGGTTTGGCGAAAAGATGCCGGTGCTTACAGCAAACATCCTGGTGGATGGCCAATCACTCGCAGAGGCAGGTCTTAGCATTTCAGATGTAGGATTGGATAGTTTGAAATTTGAAACACCGGCTACCAGTCAGAGTAATACGGGCATCTACTTCATTCGTCCGTCAGCAGATTCGGCTGATATCGGAATGGATAAATTTGAGTTGTACAACTACGAATTTGTTGATGGACTACTCACCATCAACAAGATGCCGCTTAAGATTACGCCGAAGCATCTCACGCTTACCTACGGCGACAAGATTGAAAATGTAGCGTTTGATTATGATTATGACAGCACACAGATTTCTGAAGAAGATCGAAGCGGATTCCTTTCCTCCCTGGAGGTGGCCTACAAGCAGCCCATTTCCAATGCACTCGCGCTGGTAGATGCACGTGTGCTGGTGAACGGTCGCCCGCTGGTCAACCAGGATCTGGAAAACCTGGCTTTCCTTGCCACCTCTCAATCGGTAACGAATGCCAAACCGCTCGTGAATGCCAAGCCGCTGGTGAACTCCATTGACACAACATGGATTGTTGATGTGGCCGTTGAATCCATTTTCAATTACCAGGATGATTCTTCGTCAGCCCCTCTCGTGAATGCCAAGCCACTGGTAAATGCACGCGCATTGGTAAACGCCAAGCCATTAGTAAACGGAACTGCCGTAGTGAATGCCAAGCCGCTGGTAAACGGCTCTTCAGTTGTAAACTCCAGCACGGTAGGTGACAGCACGGGCAGTGATATTGCTGTGATTGTTGATGAAACCGATGTTGATGCAGAAGCAGACACCATCACCGAGTACATTCCCATTGTGATGGTGACCGGCACCACCGTTGGCGACTGGGCCATTGTTCCGGCCGCCATGCTTACGAACAACTTTGACATCACCTATCAATTGGGAACCCTCACCATTCTTCCGGCCACGCTCACCATTAAGGCAGATGATAAGAATATTACCTACGGTGAATATCCTTCCTTCTCAGCTCAGATCACCGGGTATCAGTACAGCGATGCAGATAGTCCGATCGTGGCAGGTGGTCCGCTGTTCACGGTGTATGATCAGTTGAATCAGGCCGTGAGCGGATTGATCCCGGGTGGAGTGTTCAGTATTGTCCCCTCGCAACTCGACCTGGTGCAGCCATCCAATTATGTGGCCGAATACCAGGCCAGTGTTCTCAATGTGGGTCCGGCACCGCTAACGGTCACAGCCGATCTGAAGGGAATTTATAAGGGAGATCCGTTGCCTGCATTCACTTCCACTATTGCCGGTTTTATCAGCGGAGGCAATAACAACATATTGTCCGGTCCGGCATATACGCTCAGTCCCGCTTACACAGGGGCAGCCGGAGTTTATAGCATTAATCCGTCATCGCTCGTACTTGAACAACCCGACAATTATTCCATCACTTATGCAAGCGGTTCATTGTATGTAAATCCGAAAGGAAATGGAGCGATGAAAATTTTTGTCTACATAGATTGTGTTGACACGCTGATCAATGACCCGGATGGCTTTACGTACGTGGCGCATTTCTCATACCAGAATAACAACGCCACCCCAAGCTATATCCCCATCGGCAGTTACAACATGGTGACGGCTTTAAGCGGATCTTTCAGCGGAACACCGCCTGAAATTATTTACCCGGGAAGCGGAACATTTGATGTGAAGTTTAACGGGCAGCTGATTGCTTGGACGCTCAAGAGTTATGAAGGCAATCAGCTCAAGACATCCATGGCTGATGCAAGCGCTTCTACCTGCCGCTGTGGTGATGGTTGCGAATCAGAAAATGACAATGATAAGGTAGCGGTATGTCATCGTCCCAATGGCAGTCAATCCGAAGCTCATACTCTTTACGTTGATTTCAATGCCGTGCAGGCCCATCTCAATCATGGCGACTATCTCGGCTCTTGTTATATTGAAGAGAAAGCAGCTACAGGTGAGGGCATTGACGGACTTTTTGCGTATCCCAATCCCACTTCGGGATTGGTGACACTTACTATCGATGGAGATGCACAAAACGCTCGGATTTCAGTCATTGATGTGCTGGGAATGGAGTATCCGCTTTCAGTGGTTAATGTGAAGAACAACGGGCAATTGGAAATTGACATATCAAACCTAGCTGATGGCTTGTATCTGTTGCGTGTATCAACTTCAGGCGGAGAAAAGACTCTGCCGTTACTCAAGCAGTAGATGATTACCTGAATTGAATTTCATTCAGAAAAGGAGGGAGCATGTCTCCCTCTTTTTTTTTCAGAATTACCATTAATAAAATACCGCAGGTCAACTCAAAAACATTTGTACTTTCAACGCTTTCGTGAACGTACCCTGCAATACCAGATTAACGTGGCGGCTGCTTTTCATTTTTACACTCGCCTCCGGAGCAGCCCGGGCCTCCGTTTCGGATAGTCTGAAGTCGATTGTTGATGCGGGAAAGGAAGACACTGTTCAGGTAAACAACCTGATTGCCCTCAGTAAAAGTCTTTTTGATTCATCAACCGATGATGCATTTAAATACGGCAAACGTGCTGAAGAACTGGCAAGAAAACTCAACTATCCCAGGGGGGTTGCTTACGCACTGAAGAATATTGGAATCGGCTTTTATAACCAGGCCAAGTATGTTGAGGCGCTTCAGAACTGGCAGAGATCACTCGAGGTCTTTGATTCAATCGGTGACAAGAAAGGCGTGGCCAACATGTACAGTAACATGGGAGCCATCTATTACAACCAGGGTGATGATGCCAAAGCCCTTGAGCTTTACCTGCAGTCACTGAAGATTTCCGAAGATATCCCGGACACGCTTCGCATCGTGACGGCACTCATGAATATCGGCGCTGTGTACTCGCACAAGAAGGCCACCCAGGACAAGGCGCTCGATTATTATTCACGGGCGCTGCCTCTCAGTGAGAAACTGGGTGACAAGGATGCCATAGGTACGTGTACAGTGAACCTCGGCGAGATATACCTTGATAAAGGCAATGATACACTGGCGCTTGACTATTTTCATCAGTCACTGAAAGCGTATGATGAAGATTCAGAGAACGTGCCTTATTCACTCAATGATATAGGCAAGGTGTACGAGCAGCGCGGCGACTATGCCATGGCCATTAAATACCATCAGGATGCATATGATAAAGCTAGGAAAAGCGACCTGAAAATGGATATGGCCCAATCCCTGCTCGGGCTTGGAAATTCTTATCTCGCGTCCGGAGAAGTCAAAATTGCACTGGCCAAATTTTCCGAGGCCGAAAGTATCGCCAAGGAAATTGGGGCGATATATGAATTGAAAGATATCTACCAGGGATTATCCGCTTCCTATTCACGTCTCGATAATTTCCCGAATGCGTTCAAATACCAATCGTTGCTCATCGCAATTAAGGATACTATCTACAACATTGAAACGGATAAGAAGTTATCCGGTTTGCTGTTCAACTTCGAAATCGAAAAGAAGCAGTCACAAATTGATTTACTCACCAAAGACAAAGCCCTGCAGGAAGCAGATCTCAAGCGCCAGAAACTGGCCAAGAATGCCTCGCTGGCGGGATTGGCCGGGGTATTCATTATTGCCTTCATTATTTACAGGAACTACCGGCAAAAAGTAAAGACCAATAAGATTCTTGATAAGCAGAAAGATGAGATTGAGCACCTGTTGCTGAACATTCTTCCCCAGGAAGTGGCTAAGGAACTGCAAACGAAAGGACAAGCTACCTCGCGGTTCTATGAACATGTTTCCGTTCTGTTTACTGATTTCAAGAGCTTCACCAAAATTGCAGAAGGACTTACGCCCAATGAACTGGTGGCCGAGCTGAACGACTTTTTTATGGCCTTTGATGAAATCATTGAGAAGCATCACCTTGAAAAGATTAAAACGATCGGTGATGCTTACATGTGTGCGGGCGGTATCCCATCTGCACATCCTGATCACCCCTTTCAGATTGTGAAGGCCGGGCTGGAAATGCAGCAGTACATCAACCTCAAGAATCAGCACAAGCGCGAGCTTGGTCAGGCAGAGTGGGGACTGCGCGTGGGCATTCACACCGGACCCGTTACTGCGGGAGTAGTGGGTAAGAAGAAATATGCTTACGACATCTGGGGCGATACGGTGAACATCGCATCGCGCATGGAGTCCTCCGGTGAAGTGGGAAAAGTAAACATCAGCGGCACTACCTACGAACTCATCAAACACCAGTTCGAATGCACTTACCGGGGTAAAATTGAAGCGAAGAACAAAGGAGTGATTGATATGTACTTCGTGCAAAACGGCGCCCTGCCAACTCAGAATTAGTGTGCCTTGTTTCTTCCGGTTATCCGTTGCCGGCTATTTCGATTCCAGTCTCACCACGGGCACAATCATTTCCTCCAGGGATATTCCGCCGTGCTGAAACGTGTTGCGGTACAGGTTCACGTGGTAGTTGTAATTGTTAGGGTAAACAAAATATTTGTCCTCCTTAGCAAAGATGTACGTCGAACTCACGTGAGGTTTGGGCAGCATCAGCTCGTGCGGATTTCTGGTCTCAAGCACATCTTTGGAATTGTAGTTAAGGTTCTTCCCGTGCTTGTACCGGAGGTTTGTTGTGGTTTCACGGTCGCCGATCACCTTGGCCGGTTCTTTCACGCGTATGGTTCCGTGATCCGTGGTGATCACGAGGTGCACTTTCTTATCTGTCAGTTTCAGCAGGGCATCGTGCAGCGGTGAATGTTCAAACCAGGACTGCGTTATGCTTCTATATGCGGTTTCATCACTGGCCAGTTCCTTCAATACATCCATCTCGGTTCGTGCATGCGAAAGCATATCCACGAAATTGTACACGATCACGTTCAGATCATTTTTCATCATGTTGTAGATGTTGTCAACGAGGTCTTTGCCGTTGTTGTGGTTCGTGATCTTTGTATAGGTGAACTTAATATTCTTCTTGAGACGCACCAGCTGGTCAGCAAGAAATTCCTGTTCGTGCATGTTCTTGCCGCCTTCATCTTCATCATTCAGCCAGAGATTCGGGAACCGCTTTTCAATATCGAGCGGCATGAGTCCCGCGAAAATGGCATTGCGGCTGTAATGTGTGGAAGTCGGGAGAATGCTGTAGAAATAATCCTCGTCGGTTACGCGGAAACTTTCCGCCACGATGGGTTGAATGATTTTCCACTGATCGAAACGGAGATTGTCAATCACCACCAAAAAGGTGGGCACGCCCGGCTCAATAAAGGGAAACACCTTGGTCTTAAGAAGGGAGTGTGACATCACCGGGGTGTTCTCATCCGGCTTCTGAATCCAACTCTTGTAATTGCGGATGATGAATTTACAAAACTCGGTGTTGGCTTCACTCTTCTGCATGGCAAGTACGTCACGCATTTCGGCCGTTTTAGCATTGTCCAGTTCGAGTTCCCAGTAGATGAGCTTCCGGTAAATCTCCGCCCACTCTTCCTGGTTCAGTCCTTCATTGATGCGGGAGAAAATCTGCTGAAATTGTTTCTGGTATTCTGAAGTGGTCTTCTCGCTGATCAGCCGCCGGTTCTCGAGCAACTTCTTCAGTGTGAGCAACACCTGCTGCGGCTTCACGGGCTTAATCAGGTAATCGCTGATCTGCGAACCGATGGCATCTTCCATCAGGTTCTCTTCTTCGCTCTTGGTGATCATCACCACCGGCACATTGGGCTGAATGGTCTTGATGTCAGTAAGGGTTTCCAGTCCGCTTCGTCCGGGCATTTGTTCATCGAGAAAAACGATGTCGAGCACTTCATCCCGGCATTTTTCTATCGCATCAATGCCGTTGCTCGCTTCAATGATGTTATATCCTTTTTCCTTCAGGAACAGAATCTGCGGTTTCAGTAATTCAATTTCATCATCCACCCACAGGATGGTAGGTTCATTCGCCATAGTAAAATATATTAAGTAACGTGAAAACTTGAATTAGAGTAGATTTCTCTGATACGGATCAATTGTAAGTGAATTCGATCGCCTGGTTGCACCTGCAAAGTTCTCTTAAATTTCTGAGAAGCACGAATGCCGGCAATTAACGCTGGATGAGCGGCGATAGTATTTGCTGAATTTCTCTTCCTAACTTAGCGATCAAATCTTTCACTATGAAAACACTAGTCTGCTTGCTGCTGCTAATATTGTTCTACTCTTTAACTGTGAGTGCTCAAAAGATCAAAGTAAGTGAAGAAGGCAAGCGGGTGATCTGTATCATCAATTCCGAATCAACAAAAGCCGGTCTGGCCCATGCAGTGGATGAACTGGCGAAATATAATGTGACGCTTGATATCAGGGAATCGGAGTTCACCAAAAACGGCAATCTGAAAAAGATTTCTTTTTCAGTGAAGAATGCTGTGGGTGAAGCAACTTACATCTCCGACAATATGACCAAGCCCAAATCAGCCGTTCAAATCACATCTGACCTAAGCCCGGGTGCAAAGAACACCATTGGAGTAGGATCAGTCACTGAGAAAATGGACTGACATATCTCAACCTGCATCACCAAAACCTCTTCTCTTGAATAAACGCAAGATCATCAACGACCCGGTATATGGTTTCATCACCATTCCCACCGATCTCGTTTTTGATCTGATCGGGCATGAATGGTTTCAGCGGCTCAGCCGCATCCGGCAATTGGGAATGACGTACCTGGTATATCCGGGCGCTATGCATTCGCGGTTGCAACATGCACTCGGCGCCATGCACCTGATGCAACAGGCGCTGGAGATTTTGAAATCAAAAGGTGCAGAGATTTCAGGCGAAGAAGCCGAAGCGGTGACGATCTGCATCCTGCTTCACGATCTCGGGCATGGTCCGTTTTCCCACACGCTGGAAAAGCTGCTGGTGAGCAACGTATCCCATGAAGAACTCACCCTGCTGATGATGGAAGAACTCAATAAGCAGTTTAACGGCAAGCTGGATTTAGCACTCACCATTTTCAAGGGCAATCATCCCAAACGCTTCCTGCATGAACTGGTTTCAAGCCAACTCGATATGGACCGGCTCGATTACCTGAACCGCGATTCATTCTTTACCGGAGTGGCAGAAGGAGTGATCGGATATGACCGGATCATCAAGATGCTGGCTGTCCACAATAATGAATTGGTAGTGGAAGAAAAAGGCATTTATTCCATTGAAAAATTCCTCATCTCACGCCGGCTGATGTATTGGCAGGTGTACCTGCATAAAACGGTATTAGCCGCTGAAGAAATGCTCGTGCAGATTATCCGGCGTGCACGCCAGATTTCATTAGACCGCATGCTGCTTTGCTCGCCGGCACTATCCTGGTTTCTCACACATGAAGTGCATCCCATAGATTTTAGCTGGAACGGGGAAATTCTCAACCGTTTCGCGGAGCTTGACGATACAGATATCTTCAGTGCGTTAAAGCAGTGGAAGAATGACGCCGATACGGTTCTTTCATATTTATGCAGTCATTTACTTTCCAGAAAATTGTTGAAAATTCAACTGCAGCAACAGCCATTTGAAGAACAGCAGATTTTTGCATTCCGCAATGCCCTGCGCAAATTTCCGTCGCTCTCTGCCGCCGAGTACGATCTATTGGTGATTTCTGAATCCACCAGCAATCACGCCTATAATCCTACTACGGAAACCATTAAGATTCTTTTCAAGGATGGAAGCGTGAAAGATGTGAGTGAGGCATCGGACTTACTCAATATATCAGCGTTGAAAAAACCGGTGACGAAGTATTACCTGTGTTACCCCAGGGAACTTGCATGATGTTCATGTGAATGGGCGCCCTGCTCACGGTAACTTTTTTCAATGGATTCTTTGATGCGCGGAATGGCATCGTTCATGCTCTTGAGCAGTTTCTTTTTCATCAACAGGTTAAACATAAGTTGCTGCACAAAACCAAGCTGCAGGTGCATATCCATGGTGAGCCGGCTGGTTTCTTCGCCTGTTTTTTCGACTATGTAATCAAATGACATGGGCTTGCCTACGGCTGTTTCTGTAAACACCATTTTGTCATCATCAAGCCGGACAGCGGTGGTAATAGCCGGGTCTTGTGCCGGATCGCGAACGCATTCATGCTGCGTTCCAAGTTTGTTGATCTGGTTATGCGGCTCATCTTCTATTCTTACATCCAGTACGCCGGGCAAATAAGTGATTCTTGATTTTAAATCGATGAGGCAGAAGTAGGTGTGGCGCATTGGTGCATTCAGTTCAACCACGAAACGGGCCGGTTGGGGCACACGGTACACTTTCAGCTCGGGCCGGGGCGGTTCCGGAATGGAATCATACAGCGATTTGAAATGAGAAAACTGATAATTGACTCTGCCAATATCGTACTGTGCGCTGCCAGCAGTAAATTGAATCCACCGGAGATCTGTTGCCGCGGGTGAAATCTTTTCAGCCCGAATCCGGTCAGTTAGCAGCATGTATTCGTGTTCGGGGATGTCATTCTTGAGCAGACGGTGAATGAGGATAACATCCGGTCCGAAGAGCTTCGTTTGATTGTTGACCGTGATGAATGAAACATCCCCCTGGTGCACCACAAATTTCAGCGTAAGTTGATTGGCAGTGGAACAAGCACCGCAGTTGCAGATCCGGAGCAAATCATATTTCTTCAGTTGTTGGTGAAATGCGATAAACATTTTCCGGCATTGTGCAGCAATCTGTTCCGGTGAAGGGATGCCGTTTGATTTATAAAAAAAGATGGCGTCGCCTTCTATTTCAACAATGGATAGACCAAGGTTGTTGTTGTCAATCAGTGATTGAAGCAATTCGGCAATGATGTGTTGACTGTGGCTGATTTCAGTCGCAGATACAAATTGCGTGAAGCCACTGATGTCAGGCATAAATAACAAGGCGGGGGTTGTGCCTGGCTCCATAGAGGATCTTTGAAGGGAAAGATACGCAAATTGAAAAATAGGGATTGTCCCGGTCTGATTGGAAGCGGTAATTTCACGGGTGGCCGGGGAGTCACCCAATCATTCGATCTGAAAGCATTCCGATTCAGGCGCTATGTTTTCCCATTGGGGAAAAATCAGGGCGGCTTCTGCTATTA
Source organism: Bacteroidota bacterium (assembly GCA_018267315.1). GTDB lineage: Bacteria > Bacteroidota > Bacteroidia > Chitinophagales > UBA10324 > JAFDYS01. The sequence goes on from JAFDYS010000037.1 coordinate 18,756, forward strand.
ATCATTGGTCGTACAAATGGCATGGTCTTTATTTGTGGGCAACATGAAACCTGAGAAGCGAATCGCCTATGCGCTGGTGGTGCTTGTGAGCATATTTTCTGCCTCCTGCCAGCATGAACCCATAACCGTAACTGACATTATTCATATTGATACGACTGGAAATGGGGGTGGCGGCTGCAACATACCCGGCGGGCTCTATGCGTCATTGATCACTGATTCATCGGCCACATTGAATTGGGCGGTAGTAAGTGGCGCTGCAAGCTATGATGTGCAATATAAGATTGCAGGTTCCGCCACGTGGACTGCGGCCACTTCTACGGCTAATTCATTGCCGCTCACCGGACTCAATGCCATGACGAACTATGAATTTCAGGTGCAAACTGTCTGCGCGGAAGGATCATCCGGATTCTCGGCTTCAGCCAACTTCATCACTCTGGCAGCCGGTGATACCACCCCATACATTCCATGTAATCCTGACACTGCTTACTTCCAGAATGATGTACTCCCCATTTTCCTGACCAATTGTGCTATGCCGGGACAGGGCTGTCATGATGCGGGGTCGCATGCCGAAGGACTGATACTTGATAGTTACGATAACATCATGGCCAGCGGCAAAGTGAAACCCGGCAAACCAAACAGCAGCAAAATATATGAGGTGATTACCACCGGCGAGCCCGATGACCGGATGCCTCCTTCCCCGTATAGCCCGCTTACAGCGGATGAAATCAATCTCATCTATACCTGGATTCTGCAGGGAGCGCTCAACAATTACTGCGGCGGCGGACCATGTGATACACTCAGCACCACTTTCTCCGGCACCGTTTTCCCGATCATTCAAGCCAATTGCATCGGCTGCCACAGCGGCAACGTCATTTCAGGCGGAGTTGACCTTTCTGATTACTCGAAGGTCTATACCCAGGTGGTGAACGGCAAACTTTATGGCTCCGTGAATCAAGTGCCCGGCTATGTCGCTATGCCGCTGGGAACCACGCTGAGTGATTGTGACATTCGAAAAATAAATTTCTGGATCAATGATGGTGCGCCGAATAATTAATACTGCCGGAGTAGTCGGGCTGGTCACGCTGATTGCTGTTTCCATTTTGCCGGGATGCTACTATGATGTGGAAGAAAACCTCATTGTACGTGACACCACTTATGTGTATGACACCACGGGCGGAGGCGGCGGTTGCGATACCACGGCCATGTCATATTCCCAGGATATTGCACCGGTGTTTGCGCAGTATTGCAACGTGTGCCATAGTTCGGCCGCACAGTTAGGAAGTGTGGTACTCGACAACTACGCAGATGTTATAGTAGAGGTTGAAAACGGGCGCTTACTTGGAGCGATTAAGCAGGAGAGTGGATACTCACCCATGCCGCAGGGTGGCGGCAAATTGGATGACTGTACCATCTCCAAAATAAGCGCATGGATTAATCAGGGGGCACCCGATAATTGAAATGGTTATGAAGAAACTGAAATCAGTTGTGCTCATTCTATGCTGCCTGACCTTGCAGGCATGGGCGCAGGATGACCTGGAATCGCTGGTGGGTGACATACAGCAGGAGGAGGCCACGGAATACGCTAAGGCAGGATGGAAAACCACGCGCGTGATCAACTCGCAATCGTTCGAGAATGTGGCGGGCGGAGTGCTCGATCTCAAATTCTCTCACCGCTTTGGGCTTATCTCCGGCGGTGCGTATGAATTGTGGGGGCTTGATCAGGCCTACATCCGCATCGGGGCTGACTACGGCATTACCGACCGGCTGATGGTTGGTTTCGGTAGAAGCAGTTTCGAAAAAACGTATGATGGTTTCTTTAAGTACAAGATTCTGCGACAGAGCAAAGGCAAAGTGAATATGCCGGTAACGATGTCGCTGTTTTCTTCCATCGCCTGCAAAACACTGAAGCAAACCAATCCCGATAAAACTGATTACTTCTCTTCGCGCCTCACGTATTCGTATCAGCTCATCATCGGACGCAAATTCTCCGAAGGATTATCACTCCAGATTATGCCTTCCTTCATTCACCGCAATTGGGTGGAAACGGTGGAAGAGAAGAATGATGTGCTCGCATTCGGTATTGCGGCACGGCAGAAGGTGAGCAAGCGTATGGCTATTACGGGTGAATATTATTACGTGCTTCCCAATCAGATCGCGCCGGATTACTACAACTCGCTTTCGCTCGGCATCGACATTGAAACCGGCGGTCACGTATTCCAGCTTCATTTAAGCAATTCGACTTCGATGATTGAAAAGGGATTCATTACTGAAACCACCGGTGACTGGCTGAAAGGGGATATTCATCTTGGCTTCAACATTTCACGCGTATTTACAATCACCAATAAAGGAAGAAAGGTTTAGAAATACCGTTCTCAATACGGGATGAATAAACGAAATGCGCCACGGCTGAAAGCCGTGGCGCATCACTTAGTGAACTCAACAATCCATTAGTGCTGAATCATCATTGACTTCACCATGATCTGGTCGCCGATAATTACCTGAAGCATGTACAGTCCATCGGGTAATGATTCTTCCTTAATGGCAGTATGCATCATTCCATCAGCATACGCCACTTCTTCGGAATACACGAGTTGATTCAGTTGGTTGCTGATTTGGACGATGGCCTTCCCTGAAGAAGCATCATTCAGTTCGAGGTCAACAGTGACCGGGCCTGAAGACGGATTGGGAAAAACATTCAGCTCACCCATGACCGCTGATTCTGTTAATCCTTCCCTGCATGACTTGATCACCTTCACCCCTTTCGAGATTTTGCTGCAGCCATCGGCATTCGTGACCACCACTTTATATGTACCCTTAGTAGTGGCTGTATAAATCTGATTGGTGGCGCCCGCAATGTTTGTTGAACCCTTCATCCACTGATAGGTATATCCGCCTCCGCTATTCGCCTGCAGATCTACGTATCCGGTTTGACAGATATCAAGATTCCCGAGCGGTGTGATATTGGCTGAAGGCAGCGGGATAATTGTGACGTACACGGTGGGAGACGTCGATGAACAACCAAAGGTGTTGGATTCCTTTACGAAATATTTTCCACCCTTATTGAGTGAATACGTTGAATTAGTTGCCCCTGCAATTAACACGTTGTTCCGGTACCATTGATACAATATTCCGTTCCCTGCATTGGCTGTGAGCAGGAGCGACTGATTGTAACAATCATAAACATAACCGGAAGGGACCGTGGTGGCCGTGATGGCATTTTCATCAATCACGCCGTCGCAGTTGTCATCAATGCCGTTGCAGAGATCGGCGGCTCCCGGGTGAATCGTTGATGCTGCATCATCGCAATCGGTGTTATCAGCCACATAACCTGCCGGCTGGTCGCAGGAGGACTGAGTGACGGCTGCGTTGCCGTACCCGTCATTGTCCGCATCCGCATACCAATTCACGGGAATGCAGGATGAGCAAATAGTAGTGACTGATGTACCGGATGTTTGTGCAGGTGCAGCGTCAAAAACTGATTGCGTAGAAGTTCCGTTGGCGATGGGAGTTCCCACGAGAATTGAAGGTGTGGTCACCGATGAAGTCACCGTATTGTTGCAGCCGCTGTTGCCATTCGCATCCGTTTTCACGAAGTACACGCTACCGCTCACTCCGTAATTCTCTCCTTTGACTCCCGCCAAAACGAACCCGCCGTCACTGGCTTCCCGGATGGCGAAGAATCCGTCCCATCCGGTACCGGTCATGGTTTTGCTCCACAGCAGGTTTCCTGATCCGTCCATCTTGGCGAGATAGCCCGCATTCGTTGCTCCGAAACTGAGTGTCGATCCGCAAAAGACCAAACCACCGTCAGCGGTGGAGGTTACCGCATAAGAATAGTCAGCACCGGTTCCACCCACATTTTTCGTCCACAGCAAATTTCCGGAGCCATCCACTTTCACCACGTTCACATCAATGACGGACGCACTGAAAGTATATCCGGCTATCACAAATCCGCCATCCGTGGTTTGGTGCACTGAAAAATTCTGATCATGTCCTACGTCGCCGTATGACTTATACCATTGCAGCGTTCCGTTACTGTCGGTTTTGATCAGGCAGAAATCATCGTTGATGCCGAGGTTGAGATTTTCCCAGCCGCCGATGAGAAAGCCGTGGTCGCTCGTCTGCAACAGGGTATAGGCAAAATTTTTCCGGAGGTAACTGCCAAAAGTTTTTGACCAAAGCACGTTGCCGCTTGCATCCACTTTCACAAGATGAGCGTTGCCGTTCAGTCCCGATTGTTTTTCCATTCCTGAAAAAACATAACCGCCGTCTGATGTTTGCACCACCCCGTAAGCCACATCATTGTTAATGGTGCCGTAGGTTTTGCTCCATGTCACGAGGCCTTTGGCATCTGTTTTTACGAGCCAGGCGTCATTGGCTCCCCCCCCATAACTCATGGTGGAGCCGGCAATGATGTATCCGCCGTCAGCGGTTTGTATCACGGAGTTTCCCTGATCGAGTGAGCTGCCGCCGATGGTGTGCGTCCACAAGGTGTCGCCGTTCGCATTGGTTTTGATGAGAAGGAGATCACCGATGCCGCCGGCAAATTCAGCGGTGCCGACAAGGATATATCCCCCGTCACTGGTAAGTTGAACATCGTTGGCGAAATTGTCGCCGGTAGTCCCGAATGTTTTTTCGAATGTGACCTGTGCGTTCAGTCCGTAAGCCATTGCAAAGAGAGAGCACAGGGTGATTGCTAAGAATTTTTTCATGTTCTTCTGATTTTAGTGAAAGGATGAATAATGACAACCGCTCCGGGGGAGAGCCGGTGATGATGTAAAGTTGCCGCGGGGAGGCGACGTGATTACATGATTTCAGTCAATGGAGGGAATGAGAAAAAGCAGTATTGTAGAATCCTGATTCCCTCGCACAGTCTCCGCGCAACAGCTTTTGCGAACGGGCAGGACTGGGCGAAACTCATATGTCCATGGTTGCCTCCCCGCCGACCACTTTTGGTTTTATTCCTTCACAAACTTTCCCGCCGTTGTCTCTCCGGTTCTCACGAAATACAACCCTGCAGGCAATTCACTTACATCGATCGTAATCTCCCTGCCTGCCGGCGAGGCAGGGCCGCCGCCTGCCTGTCCGGCAGGTAAACTTACTTTTTCTTCTTTCACTTTTTCTCCGAGGAGGTTGAAGATGGTGATAGTAGTGGGTGTGGATGGAAGTTGGAGGTGGATGGTGGTGGAGGCGGGGTTGGGGAAAGCATTCACAGAACTTTGATCAGAATCGTGTTCAGCAATACCCACATAACAGACATAACAAGTATCCATGAATAAGAGATTGCCCGCAACCTTAACCCCATCCTTATGATGACAAAGCATATAATAATTTACGGCACTCCCACCAGTTGGAAGGTAACCTAAACCTGCTGTTGTTCCGCTGCCTTCAATGAAAGTTATCTTTTCTTCAAAGCCGCACATTGAAGTCCATCCGTTAATGCGAACGTGCTTTTTGTTAGACACAGAATAAATGCTGTCAACCACACATGGATAGGGAACATTGTTATAATCGTAAAAATTGAATGTGTCGCCAAGCGATAGAGATAAATCCATTACCACGTATTCCGAATTAGTATATGCATTATAAAACCAGGCTTTGCCTTCAATGGTATTTTCTCTGACAAAGCCCGGAATTCCTGAAATAAGTTTGTAGTCCCTGGCGTGAATGTTTGTATCTCCTGTTACCTCAGTTGTTTGGCTACATAAATAATCACAGACACCGTAGGCTATATCCCAAGTGGTTGAGCTATCGCCAAAGAGTGATTGATAATTTTGACAAAAAGATTCATTAAGCGTTGCAGTCAAAACAAGAACCAAACTGAGAAGATAAAGTCTATTTCTCATTTTTAATTCTTCCTCTCTATATAGCGAATGTAATAGAAATCCTTGAAGCGCAAGCCGGTTCAAGCTTCATCCATGTGTGTGATTAATTTGCATTCATTAAAGACGCGGTTATGGCTCAATACACCTTCTCCCCATTCACATAGGTGCTCAGCACCTTCACGGAGAACGTTTGCTCGATTGGGATCTTCATGATGTCTTTTTCAAGCACCACAAAGTCGGCGAACTTGCCGGGTTCAAGACTCCCTTTTTCATTCTCTTCAAAGTTGGCCTGCGCCGCCCAGATGGTCATGGCGCGCAGGGCTTCTTCACAGGTAAGCGCATTCTCCGGCTGGAATCCTTTTTCGGGAAATCCCTTCTGATCTTTTCTCGACACGGCTGCATAAAATCCGTAGAGTGGGTTGATGTCTTCCACGGGGAAGTCGCTTCCGTTGGCGATCCATCCGTTTTCTTTCATGAGGTCGCGGTAGGCATATGCGCCTTTCACCCGATAAACGCCGAGGCGGTCAATAGCCCAATACATATCGCTTGTGGCGTGTGTGGTTTGCACCGAAGGCACAATGCTGAAGCGGTGGAATAATTCAAAATCATCGGGAGCAATCACCTGGCAATGCTCGATGCGCCAGCGCTTGTCATTGGGTCCTGCTAAAATTTTTCCGTACACGTTCAGCACCATGCGGTTCGCTGAGTCGCCGATGGCATGTGTGCACATTTGAAAACCATGATCGAGGCACAGCTTGGCCTGCGCCTCCAGTTCTTCTTGGGTAATCAGTTGAAGTCCGATTGACTTGGGTGAATCGCTGTAGGGTTTCAGCAGCAGCGCGCCGCGGGAACCGAGGGCGCCATCAGCGTAATATTTGAATGCGCGCACCTTGAGACGGTCAGTGATGAGTGGTCCGTTTTTCAGAAAATATTTTTTGCTCGTGTCATCATACACCATCATGTAGAACCGAAGCTTGAGCAGGCCGACTTTCTGCAAACTGTCAATGATCTTCACCACATTGTTCGTAGCGCCTACATAGTTTTCGACACCGGCATCGTTAATGGTCGTGAGGCCCACGGCCAAACATTTTTCCTGCGCCTTGAGCAATGCTTCGGTGAGCATCTTTTCAGAAGGCAGCGGGATGGTTCCGCTTACAGCATCATGGGCGGCATCGAGCAATACACCGGTAAAAGTTCCATCCTTCAGCAGCACATCGCCACTCTTCATTCTTTCTTTCACATCAAAGCCGGAAAGCTCCAGCGCTTTGTTGTTGATGATGCAGGCATGCCCGTCCACGCGTTCGAGGTACACGGCGCGACCAGGAAAAAGCGCATTGATTTCATCGCTTGTCGGGTACGTTTTTTCTTCCCAGTCATTCTGATCCCATCCCCGCCCTACGATCCATCCCTCGGGATGTGAAGCTGCATATTCTTTCACACGCGCAATCACTTCATCCCATGATTTCGTTCCTACCAAGTCAAGTTGTGAGAGATGAAGTCCATAGCCGGCATAATGACAATGCGCATCAAAGAAACCCGGGTAAACATATTTTCCACCGAGGTCAATTTGTTCTTTAGTGCGGAAGCGTTTCAGCGCCTCTTCCTTCTTTCCTGCAAAAACAATCTTTCCCTTATCCACTACAAGAGCATCCACCACGGAATCGTCTTTGTTCACGGTGTAGATCGAAGCGTTGAAGTAGATGGCATCAGCCATTTTTTTTTCATTGCATGAAAAGAAGATGCAGCAAAGGCCAACAAGCAGCATCCGGGAGGCGGAAATCATATGTGCAATTTACAACGATCGGACTTTCTCAATAACTACTGGCTGAGAACGAAAGGCGTTCTGTTTTCAACGGAATCATGAAGAAGATATTTCTTCTTGCTGCTCATCTGAATACTGACGCCACTCACCGCTGCAAAGCGTTACGGATTCATGGTTCGTTGTATGGGATTGTGAACGGGCGGAAGTGATTTGAGATAGGCAAAAATGGCTCGTGCCTCCCAGTCATACATCCGGCTGTACGGCACCATGGGATAGCGGTTGGTAGTGCCATCGGGTCGCATGCCGAACCTCAGTGCTTTTACAAATTCTTCTTCGGTCCATTTACCGATTCCGGTGGAGTCATCGGGAGTGAGGTTGGCGCTGTAAATGATCTTGCCTTCTTCATTGGGAATGGGATTGCCGCCGGCCATGTATCCCGGCGTTTTACCCGGCTCCATGATGTTGAGTGTTTTGAATGAAGCGGAGTGGCAGGCCCAGCATTCAATTTTTCCCTGTACAATGTATTTGCCATAAGCCACGTGATCGCTGGTATCCGGCGCAGTAATTTCATGATCAGGATACGGAAGCGGTTTGAAAGCAACGTGCGTCAGGAACTTGGCGAGGAAATTCGGTTGCGATTTAGTCGCTGCTTCGGGTGTTGCTTTAAGCCGGGGATCATCGCTGCGCAGCCACCAGATGACACTTTGCAAATCGTAGTCGCTCATGTGAACGAACTTGGGCATCCACGGCGGGAGGTAATCGCCATTCCATTTTACGCCGGTGCGAAGGAGATAGAGTATCTCACCATCCGTACGTGCACCAATGCCGTAAGTTTTATCCTGAGTAATGTTGGCAGAGTAGGTTTTCCCGAATTGTGCGACATCGGGCATGTATTGGCCCGTAAGTACACCGGTTTCGCGATTCAAATGACATTGAACGCAGAGCATGGATGCGAGACGCTCCCCGTTTTCCAGCATCGCTGAGTCGCCCTTAATGGTGATGCCCGGATCTTTCACGAGTTTAGGATACGTGGGTATTCCATCAATATTGATGTAAAGGGCGAACGCGCCTGCACCGAGTACAACAATCGCAATAAGAATTCCGAGGTATTTGAGAATCTTTTTCATGCCGGAGAGGTTTATCGAGTTGCACTAAAGATATTCTTTTAAAATTTTTCGCGGAACTTTGATTCACATGCACATCGTCAATTGGGAAGATCGGAGGGAGCTGGAACGCAAGCGGGTTACACTCAGTGTAATGATCCCTCTTTGGTTTTGTGTCATTCTATGGTTGATCCAGTTCATTCAATGGGGCACCGGTGTTGACATGGGATTTCTTGGAATAGCCCCGCGAACCGTCACGGGCCTGCGTGGTGTTATTTTCGGGCCACTGCTTCACGGAAGTTGGGGGCACCTCGCGAGCAACACACTGCCGCTTCTCGTGTTGGGCTTCATGATGATCTACTTCTATCATTCCATCGCCTACCGCATCATTCTCCTCATCTGGCTCTTTGACGGAATCGGGGTGTGGCTTATCGGCAGGGAATCGTATCACCTCGGCGCCAGCGGACTCATTTATGGCATGGCGAGTTTTCTCTTTTTTAGCGGTATGATGCGTAAAAACCGGCGGTTGCTGGCTGTAGCTCTCGTCATCGTGTTTGTTTATGGAAGTATGGTGTGGGGCATGTTGCCCTATGTGACGGAAGTGTCGTGGGAGGCACACCTGGCTGGATTTCTCTCGGGCATCGGGTTGGCTGTTTACTACCGCAAACTGGGCCCGATGGATGATGTGGAACCCGAGTGGATGAGGGAAGAAGAAGAAGAAGAGGAGGTTAAGCCGGAAGGGGAAGGTAATTCCGGTTCATCGCAGAACTGGAGCAATGAAATTCCTGTTTTCAGGAATTACAATACGCGTGACGAAGAAAGTGATTGAGAGTAATTTTGTCGTCGCGCTTTTAGCTAATTCGAAAATGGAATCAGCGGCATACAGTCAGTCAGCAGCAGCAGCAGTTCATTCTTCTTTCCGTGAAGTTTTTGATCAATACTCATGGGATGAAGTATCAGAACGTATCTACTCGAAGACAGAAGCAGACGTGATTGGTGCTTTGGAAAATGCCGGCAATGCCAGTATCAATGATTTCATGGCACTGGTTTCTCCTGTGGCTTTAAAGTATGTGGAAGAGATGGCGCAGCGGAGTCACCGGATCACCCGAAAGCGATTCGGCAATGTAATCCAGATGTACATTCCGCTTTATCTCTCCAATGAGTGCCAGAATATTTGCACTTACTGCGGATTTAGTTTCGATAACCGCATCGAACGGCTTACGCTGAATGAAGATCAGGCGCTCCGCGAAGTGGAAGCGATCAAAGCCATGGGATACGATCACATTTTGCTGGTAACAGGTGAAGCAAACCGAACGGTGGGTGTTGACTACCTTGAAAAAATGGTGAAACTGATCCGCCCGCAATTCTCAGGAATTATGATCGAAGTGCAACCGCTGGAGCAGCATGAATACGAACGGCTGATTGAGGCCGGCGTGAGTTCGGTGTTGGTTTATCAGGAAACTTATCACGAAGAAAATTACCGCATCTATCACACGAAAGGAAAGAAGAGCAACTTCCATTACCGGCTTGATACACCCGATCGCATCGGAAGAGCTGGTGCCCACCGTATCGGGTTGGGCGCATTGCTCGGGTTAGAAGATTGGAGGGTGGATTCATTCTTCACGGCTCTTCATCTGGATTACCTCGAAAAGACTTATTGGAAAACGAAGTACTCCATCTCATTCCCTCGGCTGCGGCCCGCTGTGGGCTGCCAACAGCCGAATCACCCGATGAGTGATAAAGAATTGGTACAACTCATTTGTGCCTGGAGAATTTTCAATGAGAACCTGGAGCTTTCCCTCTCTACACGCGAATCACAGCAATTCAGGAATCATGCTGTGAAACTCGGCATTACTTCCATCAGTGCCGGATCGAAAACCAATCCCGGTGAGTATGCCAATCACTTTCATGCGCTGGAGCAATTTGAAGTCTCTGATGGACGCTCGCCCAGAGAGGTTGCTGACATGATTTCATCGCACGGTTACGAACCCGTTTGGAAGGATTGGGATAAAGTATTTTAATTGATGAATCTAAATTGAAAGTTCCATCTATTCTTGTTTAATAAATTTCGTTGCCTCTGCTATTACATTTTCATTAATCGCATAGAGTAAATAAATGCCGGGTACAAACCGTGAGATGTCGATTCTATTCTGCAATTGATTGTTTTGGCTATAAACTATTTTTCCAATGGAGTTTCTGATTTCAATTCGTTTAGAAGATATATCGGAAATTGTTATTGCTACTTGATCTTTTGCAGGATTAGGAAAAACGAAGAGTGAACAATTTTTTGGGATTGTATTTTCAGAGGATGTGGCTATTCCTGCAAGCTTTATTATCCAATAGTCACTCTTGCCATGGTTCTCAGTTATGTCACCGTCATCCGAGCTGGAAGATCCAGCAATAATGTATCCTTCATCCGTTGTTTGTTTAACGCAAAATGCGCTTTCCCAGTCAGATCCTCCGAGACATTTTTCCCAAATAAGGTTACCGCTACTATCCAATCTTATTATCCAGTAATCTGGCAATGGATCGCCAAAGTCATCATAGCTGACATGCCATCCGGTTACATCACCATCATTGGAGTCTGATGTGCCGGCAACAATGAATCCTCCATCATTAGTTTGTTGAATTGAGTAGGCATCTTCTGTGTAAGTTCCTCCTACAGATTTTTGCCATTGAATATTACCACTACTATCCAACTTTATAATCCAGTAATCATCCCATCCATGATTGCTTGTTGCGTCACCATCGCTGGACCAGGAGTAGCCCGCAACTACAAATCCTTTATCTGAAGTGAGTTGAACGGAATATGCTTCTTCTCCACTCGTTCCTCCAAAACATTTTTGCCACTCTATATTACCGCTGTTATCCAATTTTACTATCCAGTAATCACCATCTCCATGATTACCGCTTACATCACCATCATTAGATCCCGATGCACCAACAACTATATATCCTGTGTCAGATGTTTGCTGGATATCATAGGCCTTATCACCGTAAGTTCCTCCCAATGATTTTTCCCACTGAATGTTGCCTGTGCTATCCAGCTTAACTATCCAATAATCTTCGGAATTATGATTGCCTGTTACATCACCGTCGTTTGAATTTGAAGAACCTGCCACCACATAACCGCCATCAATTGTTTGATGAATTGAATGAACGTATTCGTCATTCGAACCACCTAAAGATTTTTGCCATTGAATATTACCAAGGCTGTCCAGTTTTACTATCCAGTAATCATTCCAACCATGATTACCCGTTACATCACAGTTGTTTGAACTTGAAGAAGCTGCAACAATATATCCTCCATCATTGGTTTGTTCGATAGATTCGCCTGCATCGGGATCAGTTCCTCCTAGACATTTCTCCCACTGAATAATCCCACTGTTGTCCAGTTTGACCACCCAGGAATCATAAAAACCATGATAACCTGTTACATCACCATTATTTGAATATGTACCACCGGCCAGAATATATCCTCCGTCAGTTGTTTGTTCAACGGAATTGACGTATTCGTCATTCGAACCACCTAAAGATTTTTCCCATTCAATAGCGGGCTGCGAAGAGACTGTAGATGAAAAAATAAGAAACCAACCAGAAGTAATGATGAGTTTCATCTTAATATTTTAGAAGAACTTTAAAGATGAGGATATTTTTTGAGACAATAAGTATTGACATCGCACATATTTCTTCTGAACAATAGATCCTTCTTCCACTTTCCTATTTCACATTTATATTCGCAGTAAACTTCTTTTCCAATGAATGCAGCCGCTGTAGAATCACCATTTACCTTCGCTCCAACTGAAAACATGAAGATGATTGCGCAAAGTGTGCGGGATTTCTGCGAGAAGAAAATCCGTCCTCATGTGATGGAGTGGGATGAGAAACAGATTTTCCCGAAAGAGTTATTTCGTGAAATGGGTCACCAGGGATTCATGGGCGTGCTGGTTTCCCATGATTATGGCGGCGCCGGATTAGGGTACCATGAATACATCACAGTGGTTTCGGAGATCGGGAAAGTATGTGGCGCCATCGGGCTGAGCGTGGCGGCACACAATTCACTGTGCAGCGGTCACATCAATCAGTTTGGTAATGAAAAACAAAGAGCGAAATACCTGCCGAAGTTGGCAACCGGTGAGTGGATCGGCGCCTGGGGGCTCACCGAGCCCGGCACCGGCAGTGATGCGGGCAATATGAAATGCACAGCGAAAAAAGAGGGCAGCGATTGGATCATCAACGGAACCAAGACATGGATCACGCACGGTAATTCAAGTGATGTGCTGGTGATCATTGCGCGCACCGGAGAGCCGCGTACAAAAAATAACAGCACGGCCTTCATTGTGGAAAGAGGTGTGAAAGGTCTTTCTGCCGGGAAGAAGGAAAACAAGCTGGGCATGCGCGCGTCGGAAACCACTGAAGTGATTCTCGATAATGTTCGCATTCCTGATGAAAACCGAATGGGAGAAGTGGGTGATGGTTTTGCGCAGGCGATGCAGGTGCTTGACGGAGGAAGAATCTCGATTGCGGCCCTATCAATCGGAATTGCTAAAGGAGCCTATGAAGCTTCGCTGAAGTATTCACAGGAACGGCAACAGTTTGATCAGCCCATTTCACATTTCCAGGGAATCAGTTTCAAGCTGGCTGATATGGTGGCGCAAATTTCAGCGGCCGAATTACTCACTCACCAGGCGGCGGAACTGAAAGACCGCCATGAAAAAGTGACAAAGCAATCGGCCATGGCAAAATATTATGCTTCCGAAGTGGCCGTGCGCGTGGCAACCGATGCGGTTCAGATTTTCGGAGGATATGGATACACCAAAGATTTTCCGGTTGAAAAATTTTATCGTGACTCGAAGTTGTGCACGATCGGTGAAGGCACTTCTGAAATTCAGAAACTCGTTATCGCGCGCGAAATTCTGAGAGGATAACCGGATTTATTTTAACTCTTCATTGCTTACTGAGGGTTTCCCATTACCTTTGCGCCCACATCGCGGAGTGGAGCAGCGGTAGCTCGTTGGGCTCATAACCCAAAGGTCGCAGGTTCGAGTCCTGCCTCCGCAACACCAGAAATCCTTCGGCAGAGCTGAAGGATTTTTAATTTCAGCACATGTCATTTCGCGCCGGCTTTGTTACTATTATCGGTAAACCCAACAGCGGTAAGTCCACGCTGCTGAACTCACTTTTGGCTGAAAAAATTTCTATTGTTTCACCCAAAGTGCAAACCACGCGGCACCGCATCAAAGGGATACTCACGACAAGCGACTACCAAATTGTTTTTTCCGATACGCCGGGAGTGATCGTACCCAAATATGAGTTGCACAAGAGCATGATGAAGTCGGTGCATGAATCAGTGAAGGACGCCGATGCGCTGTTGCTTTTGCTGGACGCTTCCAAAGACCTGATCGAAGTGGGTGAGCTATCCGATAAGTTTGGAAGGAGCAGCGTTCCGTCACTTGTCGCGGTAAACAAATCAGATACAGTCAAAGCGGATGTTTTGGACAAGGTAAAGGAGGAAGCAGGCAAAGCATTTCCCGCTTCAAAAGTGATAGTAATATCAGCGCTTCGCAAATTGAATCTCGATGTATTGTTGAATGAAATCGTTGCCCTCCTTCCTGAGCATGAGGCTTTTTTTCCTCAAGATGAACTGACGGATCGTTCTGAGCGGTTCATTGCCGGTGAACTGATTCGTGAAAAAGTGTTTGAGCAGTTTCATAAAGAAATTCCGTATCACACTGAAGTGGCGATACAGGAGTGGAAGGAGGAAAAGGAGATCATCAAGATCAGAGCCGAAGTGCTGGTGGAACGGGAATCGCAAAAGGCCATCGTACTGGGCAAAGGCGGCTCAGCGATTAAGCAACTCGGAACGGAAGCAAGAAAGTCCATTGAAGCGTTTCTGAACAAAAAAATCTTTCTTGGCCTCACCGTAAAGGTTTCGCCCGGCTGGAGGAATAAAGACCGGATGCTAAAACACTTCGGATACGAATCATGAGCAATACCGTTGCCATTATCGGAAGACCCAACGTGGGAAAATCTACCCTGTTCAACCGGTTGATCGGGCAGCGAAAGGCCATTATTGATGATACTTCAGGTGTAACCCGCGACCGGCTTTATGGCCTGGCCGACTGGAATGGAAAATCATTTAATGTGATTGATACCGGTGGCTTCGTCACGCATTCCGAAGATGTTTTTGAAAGCGAGATACGCAAACAGGTGCTTATTGCCATTGAAGAAGCGACGGTGATTCTTTTTGTGGTTGATACTACCGTGGGCATCACGGATCTGGAAGAAGATATTTCGGCCATGTTGCGGCGTCACAGCAAAAAAGTTTTGCTGGTGGTGAATAAAGTGGATAATCCGGCACGCATGTATGCAGGCACTGAGTTCTATGGTCTGGGATTTGAAAAAGTGTTCTTCATTTCAGCCATGAGCGGAAGCGGTACCGGTGAATTGCTGGACGAAATTGCTTTGCACATGCAATCAGCGGGAGAAGAATATTCTGATCATCTTCCGAGAATTGCCATTGTTGGCCAACCCAACGTGGGAAAATCCTCTCTGGTGAATGTGCTGTTGGGAGAAGAAAGAAATATAGTGACTGATATTGCCGGCACAACGCGTGATTCCATTCATTCGCACTACAAACTTTTTAAAAAGGAATTCATCCTGATTGACACTGCCGGCATCCGGAAGAAGGCCAAGGTGCAGGAAGATCTCGAGTTCTATTCCGTCATAAGGGCCATCAATGCGATTGATGAAGCAGATGTTTGTATACTGATGGTGGATGCGCAATCACCCATAGAGAACCAGGATCTTACGATTCTTTCAACCATTGCCAGGAAGAAAAAAGGTGTTGTGCTGGTGGTCAATAAGTGGGACCTGCTGCAAAAGGAAACCAATACCATGAAAAAGGCCGAAGAGGCCATCAGGAAACGCATTGCTCCATTTGTTGATTTGCCTGTGGTCTTCACCTCTGTAAAGGAGAAGCAACGTGTTCATAAGGTGCTGGAAGAAGCGTTGAAAGTTTATGAGAACAAGCAGCGCAAGGTTTCGCAGGAAGAACTGAATGAGAAAATTCTTGCCCGGGTAGAACAGTTTCCACATCCCTCAGTAAGAGGTAATCTTTTCAGGATATTCAGAATTGAACAGGTACCGGCACAAGTTCCCTCGTTTGTGTTTTACGTTAATTTTCCTAATGATGTACGCCGTACCTATCGCCAGTTTCTTGAAAATGAGCTTCGGAAATACTTTGAATTTAGCGGGGTGCCCATCAATCTGATGTTTCGAAAAAAATAATGGCATAATTAAGCAGGTGTTAATTTTCCGTATATCTTTGCCGCCGCATTTTCTAACCTAAATTTCAAAACGAATGAAAAAAGTGTTTTATGTTCTCTTCGCATCCGCAGCCCTTTCAATTGTTGCCTGCAAATCCGGTGGTAACAAAACGGAAGCGGTTGACAGCACCGAAGTGAGCAACATGGCTAATGAAGCCCAGAATGCAGTGTCTACCGTTACGGATTCTGCCGCAATGAAGGCAGATACTGCCATGGCTGACACAGCTAAAAAGATGTAAGAACCCTCAGAAAGGGTAAACCCGGATCCGTTTATCCTTTTATAGTTACGAGGCTGTACAACTTCATCGTTAAGCCCCCTTCATCGGGGGCTTTTCATTTTAACATATCGCTACTCGAAATGAAACCTGAGCAGCGAAAGCGTGATAGAAACGGTAGGGCGATCTTGTTTTATCCATGAAATGATATCTCCCGTTCCTATGCTGAACTGCCAAATCTGGTAGGGGAAGAGACTGAATGAAACGCCGGCGGGGATATCAAAATCAGTTAGTCCGCCTCCCTTAAAGCCGGCAGAAATCTTCACATTCTTAGAAGGTGAGAATCCAACCAGTGCCGCGAGATAGGTTTTCTCCAGGTTTCCGGGCGCCTTATTAAACGGCTGAATCAAGTCGGCAGCCAGGTCAAGTTGTTTGGTCAAATGCAATCCACCTCCAATATGAAGCATCGTTGGTAATGCCACTTTCTTTTCAGATGCAGGGAGATACTGAAAAAGCCCCTGGGCATTAAACAGCTGATCAATGTCACTGAAGATGGTGGCGGCATTGATGCCGATGTAATTGACGAGACTGTCCTGCAAAGCATCGGTCACCGTAACCAGGTTTCCAGTGTATTTGATGGCCCCGATGTCGGTAACCGAAATGGCGGCAAAGAGTTTTTCTGAAACAGCCAGCGTGGCTCCCAAATCGAAACCCATTCCACTCCCTACCGGTGTTAATCGGCCAGCAAGCTGAACATTGGGATCAGTAATGTTTGCATAGTTGATGTCGAACAAACTGGAAAATGCAGCAAAACCGCTGACGCTGTCACTGTCAAAAGTGATGTCAGCCGTTGCGTTGCTTTGAAGGAATTTCACACTTCCGCCCGCAAATAAACTCAATGCTTTGTTGCCGAAAACGCTGCGGCCGAAACTCAGGTTGTATTCGCGCAGCCAATTGAATTTTACCTGCGAACCATTGAACAGATCTGCCACATTTGTATTCTCGTCCACGAGTCCGATTTGATTACCGATCACATCAATGATAATAGTGTCAATGTAATCTGAGTTGATGCCATTGAACACAATGTCAGCGAGTGGGGTAGTGAAAATTGTGGTGCCACTGAATCGCTCACGCCATTTAAACCCCAAGCCGCCGAATTTGGGAAATTGAACAGATAAGCTCACGGGTACTATTTCGGCCGTATATGAGTTGCCAGTTTCTAAAAAAAGCCGGGCAATGGATTCTTGTTCTTCTGCCGACAATGGATTGCGGCCAAACAATGAAGAAAGCACTTGCGATTTGGGCAATGCATCGGAATAGAACAGTCCATAAGAATCAAAGAACCCGAGGTTAACCTTGGTTACTCCGTCTTCAGCGTAAATACCCAGGTTTGCGGGATTCACACCTATTGATTGGTAGTCCCGAAACAGGCATGAGCCGGCACCGTCATTCCATCCGCCATAGCTCATCATGCTGTTTTCATTCGCCAACTGGCCGTAGCTGCTGCTTAATATGATGCTATTCAGAATAGCACCTAGCAGTGCATGGAGGGCAATTCTATTCATGGAAAAATGTGGGGTTGAATGTACAGATAAGACAATTTGTTTAATGAACTGACCTTTTTCACCAATGCACAATCCGCTGCCATCACAAGTTCAAGCCAAACAGATTTTGAAAAAAGTGATCATGAACTTCACGGGTAGATTTGTAGTAGTTTTGGCTCAGTTATGAAGCGGTTCATCATATTGCTTGCTGCGGTTGCCACAATGTTCACCCTTTCGTGCAATAATACAGAGGTACCTGTTGTGTATATTCAGAACAATTATGTGAACCCCTATGCCGGTACGTATCACGGGCTGTTCACAGAAGATTATAACGGTGTGGATTCAGATGGAGTATTCAAGGGTGCCGACTCTTTTGAATACGATATGGTAGTCACTGATCAGGGGGTAAATGAAATCAAGATTGAGAAGGGAAGCTATGTGTTTGATCATTTGCCTGTTGATTCCAACGGATACTTTTCAACGGATAGCCCGTATGTATCCTCAGACAGTTTGAATTATTCGCTCAACGGCCAATTCCGAAACGACAGTTTATATATCGATTACAAAGCCATTAATGGGGGATATAATCCCGATTGGTTTTCAATTGTCCATCTCACATTCAGGGGAAAGAAAACTTATTGATAAGCGGACAATGCGGGACTTATTTCTTCGCCCGCTGACTTGCTGAACCGTTAAACGCCGTCACTTCTTTTTTCATTGACTGCATGGCAGCCCGAATCACCGGGTCTTCATCATTCACAACCGGGTAGAAGGAATCAGAAGAGAATTTTTCCCGCGCAAAAAATGCTTTGATCCGCAATTCGATGAAATGGCGGGCGCGGTTTACTTCTTCTTCATTTCCTTTCACATTGTTCTTTGCGGCGTAATTCATAAATGCGTTGAAGACATCGCCCGGCACCTGATAGTTTTTCCGGTAATCATTGATGGAACTGAAAGCGGAAAGCATCGCTGCATGATCGTGATACCAGGAATAGGAAAATTGCTGGATCAGTCCCTGGTTCAATACGGCATTTAGAAATTCATTTCCATTATTGGATGTATCGAGCGGAACAAATACATCGGGCATAATTCCGCCGCCGCCATACACCACGCGGCCTTGGGAGGTGTAGTATTTTACAGTATCGCTCAGGTGAACACTGTCCGCATTCAGCACCTCTCCATCATGATAGCGGTTAACTACCTCGCCGTAATAATTGCTGATGTTGTGATCGTAAGGTTTCTGTATGCACCTGCCGGAGGGCGTGTAATACTTCGCCACCGTAAGCCGCAAAGCCGAGCCGTCACTCAATCCATATTGCTCCTGCACCAGGCCCTTGCCGAAAGAGCGGCGACCGACAATCACGGCGCGGTCCCAATCCTGCATGGCGCCTGCTACAATTTCGCTGGCCGATGCCGAACCTTCATCAATCAGCACGGCAAGCGGTCCTTCTTCATACTCACCCAGCACACGTGTTTTGTAGTCGAGACGCGAGTACACTCTTCCTTTGGTGTACACCATGAGTTTCTGCTGATCAAGCAATTCATCAGTAATGTCAGTGGCCGCGTTTAGTAAGCCGCCGCCGTTTTGGCGAAGATCAAGCACCAGTTCTTTCATTCCCTCCAGTTTCAACTTCTTCACCGCACTGATGAATTCATCGTATGTGGTTTCGCTGAAGCGGTTGATCTTAACATAGCCGGTTTTATCATCAATCATGTAAGAAGCATCAATGCTGTACATCGGAATTTTGTCGCGCGTGATCGTGAAGGATAAAACTTTCTGAACGCCCCGACGCTTGATTCCTACAGTGACCTTGCTTCCTTTGGGTCCGCGCAGGTGATTCACCACATCGATGTCCTGAATGTGCCCGCCGGTGAATGAAGTATCGTTGATGGTGATGATTTTGTCGCCTGCCTGAAGACCTACTTGCTCCGCCGGCCCGCCGCTAATAACATTGACAACCGTAATGGTATCTGCCACCAGGAAAAACTCAATACCGATGCCTTCAAAATTTCCTTCGAGTTCCTGGTTCACATTCTTGAGATCACTGGCGGGAATGAATGTACTGTGCGGATCCAGATGCTCAAGAATATCGCCGATGGCCCCTTCTTCAAGCTGTCCCACATTCACCGTATCCACGTATTTTGCCTGCACGTAATCCAGCACCTCCTCCATGGTGTTGAGTTTGCTGCCAGCGAAAAGCGCTGTTTGTTTTGAATTTCTCAGCAGCAATCCGATTTGAATACCCAGCGCCATCACCAATGCCATCATCAGCGGAAGCCAAATAGCCAGTCTTCTGTTCATCCTTTAAAAAAATGGTTTGCAAATAAACGAAGGAAACACCACTTGCGTTCAAACCCACTTCATTCATAAAGGCGCACTACCTTCGGCTCAATATGTCAACGTTCAGAAAAACTACGGAAGAGAGTTCCGCCTATTCGCGGCTGGAACAAATGAGTGTGAATGAACTGCTCGTGACTATTAACCGCGAGGATAAAAAGGTGCCCGAGGCGATTGAGAAAGTGATTCCTTCCATTAGCAGACTGGTAGAAGCGATTGTGATGAAAATGGAAGCAGGAGGAAAACTTTTTTACCTGGGTTCGGGAACCAGTGGCCGCCTCGGCATTGTGGATGCTTCAGAATTACCACCCACATTTGGTGCACCGCACGGTTGGGTGATCGGATTGATAGCAGGTGGTGATGCCGCCATCAGAAGAGCGCAGGAATTTGCAGAAGACGATATCGAACAGGGCTGGAAAGACTTATGCGAGCATGATGTTTCTTCAAATGACGTAGTCATTGGAATCACGGCCTCCGGCACTACCCCCTATGTAGTTGGCGCCATCAGGCGATGCAGGGAAAATGGAATTACAACCGGATGCATTACATGTAACTCAGGGAGCGAATTAGCGGCAGTTGCTGAATATCCGATTGAGGTGGTGGTGGGTCCTGAATTCGTGACGGGCAGCACGCGCATGAAAGCGGGCACGGCGCAGAAGCTGGTGCTGAACATGATCAGCACCTCGGTGATGATCCGGCTTGGCAGGGTGATAGACAACAAAATGGTGGACATGCAACTAACGAATGAAAAACTGATTGACCGCGGCGCTAAAATGCTCATGAAAACCTTTGCATGGGATTACAAGCGCGCCCGACACATTCTGCTGGAATTTGGCAGTGTGAGGAAGGTGCTCGATGCTCACAAGAAAAAAATATAGTCACCGAAAAAATTACTGATCGCAGTAGTTGAATTATTTACGAACATTGCATCCATGAGCGCCATGCACACGTTATACGGGAGAATGAGATTAGATCATGCACGAGATTGAACCATATTACAACTGGCGTGATATCTATGTATCAGAGCAAGATGAATTGTCGCCGTTCTACGGCCGCGAGTACAGCGAATTCGAATTTTCGAACACGATTTACAACTTCTACATCCATCCGCAGTGGGATTACTTCGGCTCGCCCACGCTCTACCTGAAAATACTTTTTGCCGATTACAAACACCACTTTGTGGTAGTGGAACTGATTGGTGAATGGAATGATGCCATTAACAATGACATCATGTTCCTCAAGCGGGAAGTGATTGATCCGTTCCTACGTGAAGGAATTTTCAAGTTCATCCTCATCGGCGAAAATGTTCTCAACTTTCATGAGTCGGATGACTGCTACTACGAAGAGTGGTATGAAGATGTGCAGGAAGCCGGTGGCTGGATTGCACTTATCAATTTCCGCGACCATGTGCTGAAGGAGATGAAACAAGTACACCTGGAGCGCTATCTGCTTTGCGGTGAACAGTTTGCTGATGTGAACTGGCGCTCGGTAAAGCCATTCCATTTTCACCACCTGATTGAGAGCCGCATGTTGCCTCAGTCTGCCTGATTAATTTTCGACTTTTTAACGATTGCTTTGTGGCGCTTTTTGCCTGCTAATGGTTAACTTTAACGCTTTCAAATACCGGCTCTGATGAGAAAAACACTGTTACTTCTCCTCCTTATTACGCTATTTCAATTTTCAAAGGCACAGCAGGTCATTCAGGCATGTTGCGATACTTTCATTTGCCTGCCCGGCAGTCCCGTGCAGCTTACTGCCGAGATTGACAGCGGCAATACCGGTGAGCTGCTTCAAATCCTCGATGATACATACAGCCAGGTGGTTGATCTTGGTTTCCCGTTCACTTTTTATGGAACTACCTATACACAGTGTGTGCTTTCGACCAATGCATACATCACTTTTGATCTAACGCAGGCGCTTCAATATTCACCGTGGCCCATTAATTATTCAGCCCCGTCACCGTTTAATCCCCTCAATTCTATTTACGGACCATGGCATGATGTGAATCCCGCCGTACCACCCTATGGCACCATGGGCTTCGGAAGTTTTGGAACCGCTCCGCACCGCTTCTTCATTTTCAATTTCTGCAGTGTGCCCATGTATCAGTGCACGGATACGTTATTCACCGGTCAGATCATTCTCTTTGAAGACAGCAGCAAGATTGAAATTCATTTGGGTGAAAAACGGATTTGCCCTACCTGGAATGATGCCGCGGCGATTGAAGGAGTGGTGGATGCTACCGGCAATAATGCAGTTATAATTGACGGAAGAAACTATCCGGATGTGTGGACGGCCATTAATGATGCATACCGATTCACACCCAGTGGAAACAGCTACACTTACGAAGCCATTCCGTATGCTCCTGTTCCATTTGCTGCCGGTGTTCCTCACTGGACTGATGTGGATGGTAACGATGTGGGAGATGGGTTTACCGTTACGGTAAGTCCTACAGTGACTACTTCATATGTTGTAACAACAGCTTCCTGCGGATTCGCGGCAGATACGGTCACCATCACGGTAGGTGCTATACCGGTTGCATATGATTCCAAAGACCTCACCTGCCAGAATGCAAATAACGGAGCCATCTATGCGGACCCGACTGACAACTCGGGACCCTATACCTTCGTTTGGACTGATGCGAGTAACGATACTATTGAAATCTATTCCGGACTATCCGATTCAGTGAATAATTTGCCGCCGGGTAACTACAGCGTGATTATTACCAACAATCTGGGTTGCACGGCATCTCACTCATTTACGGTGGGCTCGCCGGTATATGATGCCGCATTCAGTTATGCACCCGCATTGATTTGTGACGGAACACCGGTAACCTTCAGTAATCTTTCATTCGGAAGTATTCAGGGTTATAGCTGGAGTTTTGGGGACGGTTCAAGCAGTAATGAAACCAGCCCGTCGCATATTTATCCGGCCACGGGAGACTATAATGTTACGCTGGTGATTCAGCTTTCACCCACGTGTTTTGATACGGCTCAGCAAAGTGTTTCCATTCATCCTAACATTGTGGTGGATGCCTCAGTTTCTTCGCCGCCATATTGTGTAGGGCAGTCCATTGATTTCACCGACCTGTCAACCGGTAACCCGGCTAACTGGAACTGGAGTTTCGGAGATGGGGCAACATCTGATGTACAGAATCCGTCTCACGTTTATTCTTCAGAAGGTGTTTATAAGGTGTATGTGAACATTGCAGATCAATTCTGCGGCAGCGGTGCTGATTCATTTGTCCTGGATCTTTATGCCATACCTGATCCAAAACTTCGGGAAGACACCGTGTTGTGCGGCGGCGAAATTCAATTGCTTACTTCCAATGCAGATGGTACTTCTTATACCTGGTCTACCGGTGAAACAACTCCGGACATTACCTATGTAATGCCGAATGAAGATGCCACCGTGTGGGTGAAAGTGGATAATAACGGATGTGCCGGCTATGACAGTGTGTTCTTCAAGAACCATTGTGTGATTGTTGTGCCTACCGCTTTCTCACCGAATGAAGACGGCAAGAATGACATCATTCGTCCGCTGGGCAGCACCGTCAATGATTTTGATTTTATCATCTACAACCGCTGGGGCGAAGAAGTCTTCAGGAAAAATTCAGGAGATATTCATGAAGGGTGGAACGGAAAACTGGATGGTGACCCGCAACCGGTTGGGGTTTATGTGTATTACCTCACCGGGCATTTCATCAGCGGAGAAACATTTACATTGAAGGGAAATGTGACACTGGTCAGGTAGCCAGCAGCGCTTTCACAATCTTTTCAGAAGCATCTCCTTTTCCATAGGGAGATGCTTTTGTTTTGAAGGGCTTCTCAATAAATGAATGAAACGCTTTCAGAATTTTTTTCTCTTTCGTTCCGGCCAAACGGTTGATACCAAGGTCAACCAGTTCCACCCATTCGGTTTCTTCCCGGAGTGTGATGCAATGCTTATGAAAGAAGAATGCTTCTTTCTGCAAACCTCCGCTATCGGTGATGACCATTTTTGAGTGAGAGGTTAGTGTGAGCATGTCGAGATATCCAACGGGCTCTATGAGATGTAGCGGGCAGGTGATGCCAAAACGGTCAAAGTTTTTCCGCGTTCTCGGATGCAGCGGCAATACCACAGGTATTGCTGAATGTATTTTGGTTAAAGCAGAAATGATTCTTTTCAATGTCGCTTCATCATCCGTATTCTCTTCGCGGTGAAGGGTGCAAAGCACAAAATCGCTGAACGGAATCCGTTTCAGAATATCAGAACTTCGTTGCGCCCGTTTTGCATAATAAAGTGCTGCATCATACATCACATCACCTGATCGGATAATGCAGCAATCCATGTGTTCATAGCCCTCGCGCTTCAGGTTTTGTTCGGCATCTTTGGTGGAGCAGAAGAGCAAATCGGAGATGCGGTCAGTAAGCACGCGGTTAATTTCTTCGGGCATCCGCATGTTGAAACTGCGCATGCCCGCTTCCACATGTGCCACTTTCAGGTGAAGTTTTTTTGCCGCCAGTGCCCCTGCAATGGTAGAATTGGTATCACCATAAACCATCACCGCATCGGGTAACTCTTTCAACAGCACTTCTTCTATTGCTTCGAGCATCCGCCCGGTCATGGCACCATGCTTCAGACTGTGAATGCCCAGATGATAATCGGGTTGAGGGATTTCCAGTTCTTCAAAAAATATTTTTGACATGTTATCATCAAAGTGCTGACCGGTGTGAATGAGCACTTCCCGTACATCCTTCTTTTTACGAAGCACCCGGCTCACCGCTGCGGCTTTAATGAATTGCGGGCGTGCACCCACAATGGTGGCAATCTTCATGGCGTGATGTTATTGTGATGACGTAAATATTGCTCTAAATTTTTTCTTGCATCCACAGGGCATCCTGATTTCTCAGAACCTTCGGCAGTAACTTACAACCGGTATGGATCAACACGGAGTTGCATGGACAGAACTGAAGAATCAATTCTTCAGCCGGTATGCAACTTCATCAACACTGCCTGATGTGTTTTTCGCCCCGGGAAGAATAAATATACTGGGTGAGCATCTCGATTACAACGGCGGTTATGTATTGCCATGTGCATTGGGCCTTGGCACGTTCCTGGCCATTCGCCGGCGAAAGGACAAGCGCGTAATCATGGCTTCTGCCGGCTACAATGAAATTTTTGAAAGCGAACTGGGACATCTCCCCGGTAAATCATCAAACTACTGGTGGAACTATCCGCTGGGCGTCATGCATGAACTGCATTTGAATGAAAGCGACAATCAGGGAGTTGAGATGCAGTTTGCCAGCAATCTTCCAACCGGTGTGGGACTTTCTTCCTCCGCATCCATTGAAGTGGTTACGGCCTTTGCCATGAATAAGATTTTAGAAAAAGCATTGTCACTGCAGGAACTGGCTTTGTTATGCCGCCGGGCAGAAAATGATTTTGTGGGCGTGCAGTGTGGAATCATGGATCAATATGCAGTGATCTTCGGTAAGAAGGATCACGCCATCTTTTTTGATACGAAGCATCTCGTCCATGAGTTGGTTCCGGTTCATTTAGGAGACTATTTGTTCCTTATTTTAGACACCAACACACGCAGGCAACTTGAATCAACGGCATTCAACGAGCGATACCAAGAATGTAGGGCTGCCTTGAAAACCATGCAGCGTCTCCTCAACGTACAGGAGATTGCTGATGCATCGCCTGAAGCATTTGAAGAAATGGAAAACTGGTTTCCGGATGAGTCAGCCAGAAAAAGGGCCAGGCATATCGTTTTTGAAAATGAGCGGGTAAAGCAGGGAGCGGCTGCTTTGCGCGATGGAAAGGTGGAGGAACTGGCCGGACTGATGAATGCTTCACATGAGTCTGCGCGTGACAATTATGAGATCTCGTGTTTTGAGCTCGAGGCCCTTATTGGCGCGGCGCTGGCATCACCCGGTTGCCTGGCAGCAAGAATCAGCGGAGCCGGTTTCGGCGGTTGCACGCTCAACCTGGTGAACAAGATGAAAGCAGATGAGTTTATGCAGGAAACACGATCCCGTTACCGGAAAGCGACAGGCATCACCGCCATGTTTTATCCTGTTGAAATCGGTTCGGGCGTAAGCATGATAAAATGAACTTAAATGACTAAATTGCATTAAGTACTACTGGCGATATTAATATCAATTAAACCCATGCCGTTATGAATGAGGCAGACCCAGCAGGAATTAAGGAAGTTTTTCACCGGGTAAAAAACAACCTGCAAGTGATCAGTTCTCTTATGGAGTTGCAACTGATGGAGAGCGACAATTTGCAGGCACAAGCGGCCTTGCGGGAAGCGATAAGCAGAATGCAGGTTTTTGTGATTATCTATCAGCAGCTTTTACCCGAAGAGAATTTTGCAGCCGTTGATTATGGAAAAGTGGTGACAGAAATCTGGCGTGCGCGTGCCGGTACTGAGGATGGCACATTCAGGTTGGCTGATTTCCGTAACAAGATTGAAACGCTCCCCATCCATATTGAAACAGCCATTCCATTGGCTCTCATCCTCAATGAACTGATCACGCTTTCAAAACAGGATAACACGGAATACCCCAATCGTCAAATTGAAATTGATTGTCTCGCTTCGGGTAACGGAAGCTGCCAGTTGTTTTATGCTGACAACTTGTTGACGCCGGAGCGAAATGATGCTTTCTTAAAAGGTGATGAAGCTTTTGGACTGAGGTTGATTTCCGGGCTCAGTAAACAGATTGGAGGTAATGCCGTATTCCCGGCTGGGCAGGAAACGCGTTTTGTAATTTCTTTTGCACCGAGAAAGAAACTTGTGAAACAATAAGTTTTTGCGAAACCTGAGTTTGATAGAGATTTGTGAAACAATATGAAGGTTTTTTCGTCAATACAATGCCTTTAACGGGGATTCATGTTTCCCTGATCCAAAATATTTATAAACCGGGATTGATCTATGCTCAAGATTGGAATAGTGGAAGATGAAATGATCATTTCAGAGAATATAAAGAGTTCTTTGAAACAACTCGGTTACGAAGTGACACCCGTGGCTACCAATTTTGATGAAGCAGTCGCCATGATCGAGGCAGAACATCCTGACTTTCTGGTACTCGATATCTGCATACAAGGCGAGCACGATGGTATTGAATTGGGTAGTTACATAAATGAGAACTACGAGATCCCCTTCATCTTCCTCACCGGGAATTCCGATACGGTAAATGTGGAACGTGCCAAGCTGACCAACCCGGTCGGTTATCTGGTGAAGCCCTTTACCAAAGAAGATCTATACACGAGCATTGAAATTTCTTTCAGTAGCTATCTCCGGTCCCGAAGCACGGGTCCGCAATTGGAACCGGCCCGTTCAGCTAACGGAAACTATATTGTGGACGACAGTCTTTTTATCAAGGAAGGAAGCTCGTTTTACAAAGTGCCGTTTAAAGACATTCTTTACCTCGAGAGCGATCACATATACGTTAAGGTGGCAACAGCCAATGACAAAACGTACATCGTTCGCAGCTCTCTGCAGCAGTTCATGCAAAACTTTGACCCTGAAAAATATTTCAGAGTGCACCGGAGTTATGTGGTGAACCTGGATTGTGTGGAATCCATTAATTCCTACCACCTCACTATTCGCGGCAAGCAAATACCGATCAGCAGAAATTTCAGGGATGAATTGCTTGCCAAACTCCGGACGGCCTGATCAGCGATGGAGCTGATAGATCCGTTCAATAATTTCCACCACTTTCATTCCCTCCAGCGCATTGGTAGTAATGGTTGATTTGCCTGAAATGGTATCAATCACATTTTGTATCACATACTCATGGTTGGCCGCACTGCCTTTGTGCGTGCCGTACAGGTTGGGTGGATTGGATGGGGGAAGTTCCGGCATCGTATAATTTTCGATGTGGCAATGTTCAACCTGTTCCATGTATTGTCCGCCTACCTTAATGCTTCCCTTCTCGCCTACAATGGTCATGCTGCTTTCAAGGTTGTGGTCCCATACGGCGGTAGAGTAATTAAAACTTCCCATGCCGCCTTTCAGAAAATCGAATGAAACAAATCCGGAATCGTCAGTAAACTCTGTTGATTTTTTGTGAATGAAGTTTGCATAATGCGAACGGATGTTGGAGATGTCGCCGAACAACCAGTACATCATGTCCACAAAGTGACTGAACTGCGTAAATAGCGGGCCGCCATCGAGTGCTTTGGTTCCTTTCCATTTCAACGGGTCTGATGATTCCGGCCGGTAGTAACGGTCATCACGATTCCAGTAGCAGTTCACCTGCACGAGAAAGATTTTTCCGAGAAGGTTCTGATCAATTACTGATTTCAGCCATTGTGCCGGGGGTGAGTACCGGTTTTGCATTACACAAAAAACCAGTCTCGCTTTTTGCAGCGCTTTGTGAATGACTGCTTCGCAGTCAGCCCTTGTAAGCGCCATTGGTTTTTCCACGAGCACGTGTCTTCCATAGTCTAATGCCAGCATGGCCTGTGATGCATGCAGCCCGTTGGGTGTGGCAATGCTCACCACATCGGCCTGAACGCCCGAGTTCAGCAGATCATTGACGGAACTGAAAAACGGAACTCCATATGATGAAATGACTTCTGTGGAAAGCGAATCATTAATATCCGCTATAGCAGTCAGTCGTGCCTCCGGATGTTCGTGAATGATTCGTGCGTGCCGTTTGCCGATCTGTCCGAATCCAACAAGGGCAAAGTTGACGGGATGGGTTTGGTTACTCACTCAGGGTCGAAATATAGGAAGGGAGGTTTGAACAGGAATACAAGCGGAGATTAAATTCTCAATAGGCATTTTTTTCACCTCGAATCATGTTCCATACGGTGAGGAGGATAATCTTAATGTCAAGCAGGAAACTCCAGTTCTCAATGTAGAACACATCGGCAATCACCCGTTGATTCATCAATTCAGGATCGTTCGTTTCACCTCTGAAGCCGCGTACCTGTGCCAGTCCGGTGATTCCTGGTTTAGCCAGGTGACGTGACATGTAGCGTTCCATGATCGGGCGATAGGTTTCATTGAGCTTAATCGGGTGTGGCCGTGGACCCACAACACTCATATCGCCGAGGAACACATTAAAGAATTGAGGGAGTTCATCAATGTTGAATTTGCGCAGGTATTTTCCAACGCGGGTGATGCGGGGGTCGTTTTTAGTTGCCTGTTTATAATCCTCATCTGCCTCGGTCACCGTCATGGTCCTGAATTTGAAGCAACCAAAAGTTTTATAGCCCCTGCCGGAACGATTTTGAATGAAAAAGATCCTGCCCTTTGATTCAATCCGAATCAGAAGCGCAACCAGTGGCACGAGCCAGCTCAACAGTAAAATGATCACGATGACTGAAAACAAAATATCAAAACTGCGTTTGACAATGCGGTTGAAGATATTCGCCAGTGGTTCCGTTTGAAGTGAAATCACCGGATAGAAACTGTAGAAGTCAACATGAACATTCCGGTTATAAAAGGAACTGAAATCCGGAACAATCTTGAACCGGATCAAATTCTCTTCAGCAAACCGAAGCAGCGACATCACACGCTCTTTATCCCTCAGGGGCAGCGCACAGAATATTTCATCAATCTTGTTTTCCAGTGCAAAGCGCTTGGCGTCTTCTAAATTGCCATTGATCAGATTTTCGGAACCGGCCGGAATGCGGTCGTCAAATATGCCAAGCGGCTTGAAGCCATAGCCGGTATAATCGTTCAGCGTCTCAAACATTTTTCGTCCCATCTCATCGGCGCCCACCACAATCACCTTAAAGGTGTTACGGCCTGATTCACGCTCTCTTTTTAACAGAAACATCATTCCCAACCGCATCAGGGTGTCGAGGATGATAAAAATGATGTACCCGTAAATGAAAAGAACTCTGGAAAGTTGAAAGTCGCGGATGAGAAGAATCATCAGCGAGAGAAACATCGCGTGAAAGAGAATGGCCTGGAAGTGCTTGCTGAATGATTTTTCAAATTGTTCAAATCGCTCCGGAGTGTAAAGGCGAAGTATGAATGCAATGAGCAGCCAGCCGCCGATCAGGGCTGCAGCTACTTTGAAAAAGAAAATCGGGAAGTTGGGTTTGAAATTTCCCCAGATATAAAGGTAGGCGATGAGAAAAGAAATAATCAGGAGTCCGACATCACCAATAAGATTGAGAAGCGAATAGAATCGAAACTTTTCACGAAGCATGAACGCGCCGGTTACCTGTCCGCTGCAAATGTAACGAATTGAAGTTTCGATGCTCTATTATGAACAAGGTGTTCTTCACTCAGTATTTCATCAAACCAGTAGCGCAGAAACGCCTAATGAACTTTCACTACTTTAAATAATTCGGGCGCGTTGCCTCTGGATGACTGAACCTGCAGCAGGTAGGTTGCTACGGGAAGCGCCGCAATGTCCATGGAAAGATTGTTTTCCCCGCTGAATAATTCAAAATTCCTTTTGCCGATTAATCTTCCCAATTCATCAAACAAAAGGAGACTGACCCGGTCGTTCATGGAGGAAAACATGTGAAGCGTAACTACATCGGCAGCAGGATTGGGACTTATTTCTACGGAATGTTGAAACGCCGGAGCCGGCATTTCAATCAGTACCACATTTGAATAATAGAAACTGTTATCCTGATCAAAAATTTTAAGCCGGTAATAATTGTGCCCGGGTAATGGCGCCAAATCAGTGTAACTGTATTTGTTCTCTGACAATGAAATTCCTTTGGCAGGCACTTGACCGATTCCGGTGAAGTTCTGTTCACTTTCACTTCTTTCAAGCTGAAAGAAATCCGTGTTGTATTCTGAGGCCGTTTCCCAATTCAGCACATTCACATCACCTGCATTGTGACCATTGAAACTTAACAGCTCGAGCGGAAGGATCACATTGCTCATGGCAATAGCCAGCTGACTGGTCGCATCACTGAATACCGTGAGATTATTTCTCTTCACCTGGTTTGAAGAAACGATGCGGCCTGCTGTATTATAAGGGGCTAAAGATGAACAGGAAGGAGTTGGAATAGTCCATCCTGAAAGCAAGTTATTTCCTTCTGCTCTTACCACCAGCGCGAATTGATTGTCGATAAGCGGTGTGAAGGTGCTGAGCCCCCAGCCGATAAGTGAAACATTGCCTGCTGAAATACTGCCTGTGCCATAGCTCCCGCCGTTGGCAGGGCGAAGATGCCACTCTCCTCCGGCGGATAACTGATTATACGGTGTTCCGCACTCTGAAAATGAAATAGGCGAAGTGCCGCCGGGACTGCTTGATTCCCATGATGAACTCAATCGGGTGATGCCAGCAAAAGTGGCTGATGTGCTTGCTTGTAGTAGTTGCGGAGCAGCGGCACTGCCCACGGGAAAATCATACGTGTTTGCTGCAGTGACCAGCCGGTCGAGCTTACCGGATGAGTAAAGTGCGACAATCCAGCTGTTGCTGTAGGAGGAATTATTGGAAGGTCCATACGTCACTGCGTTTCCGGCATTGTTACTTACATACATCACATAGCTGTTGGCATACAGCACCCCGTCATTAAAAGTTAGTGTGTTCAGTGTTTCAATATTGCTCAGCAACTGAATGCCACCAGAATTCGCACTCGTGTTATTCAAATACAGATTGTAGAATTTGGTGGAAGGACCATAAACATTTTGAGCATTGTTGCTTTGAAGATAGACTGTTCCGGAGCTCGTATTCAATACGGAACTGCTCGCCATATTGTCCGTCCAGTTAGCGGTAATCGAGCCGGACGTAATGCCGACATAGAGACTACCGTCCAATTCCATTCCACCCGCAACGCTGTTGGCAACAAATCCGCCTTCAACATAAACATCAGCACCTGATTGAATGGTAAGGTTGGCTACTGCACCCGAGCCATCAAGATAAAGCAGGTCCTGGGCTGAAAGAAATCCGATGTGAGATAAAAGGATTACGGATAAGCAGATATTGCTTCGGATACTGAGCATGGTATTCTAATCCTGAACAATGGCAAATTACCCGCTTGATCAGGGCATCCATAATATTTGTTCTGAAATGCGAAAAAATGTTGCTCTGATCCCATTTCATACCATAGAAATCGGTCATTCGGAACTTTTTGTTTTATGAGGTATTGCCATTCTATAAATTTGATAATTCCCAAAATGTATCCCGTACTATGATTCGCTTTTACCCTTCTATCGCTTTTGCTTTGTTCATTTTGTCTGCATCTGTTTCAACCGCTCAAAATGTAGGCATTGGAATCTCAACTCCATTGCAGAAGCTGCACATCGGCGGCAACTCCAATACCTTGCGGATTGATGGGCTCAGTTCATCAGGTACCATGTTTGGTACCCCGGCAGCCAATGAACGCCTTTTATTCGTTAATGCCAATGGCGACCTGGAAGCTTTTACCAATGGCACATCCGGGCAGGTCTTAACGATTAATGGCAGCGGGGTGCCTACATGGAGTACTTCCTCGGCTTCAGGGTGGTCATTATCGGGTAATTCAATTGCCGGAACAGAATTTATTGGTACAACCAATACACAACCATTCATAATAAAAACCTCGAACGCCGAAAGGGCCAGGTTTTTAAGCGGTGGACAGCTTCTCATTAATCAAACAACTGCTAACCTATCTTCTCAATTGGTGGAAGCAACTGCTTCGGGTTCATTTACCACTTCCTTTGCCGGCTATTCTTCTTCAAGTTCAGGATACGGATTGATCGGATACAACTCAACAGCCGCCGGTAAAGCCGTGGTGGGATTAAACAATGCTTCTTCAGGAACCACGCAGGGCGGTTCAGGGGTTACCGGGCAAATAGCACAAGGAGCGGGCAGTTCATCATATGGTGGATTTGGTGTGAGCGGGGTCAATACCAGTTCGTCGGGTTACGGTGTTTCCGGCATCGGTCAAAACACTGCAGGCATCACCTATTCCACAAGTGGTGCGGGTGGTATTTTTAATGGGACCTCACGGGGCTCTTACAGCGCAGCTAATACCGCACCCGGAAACGGATCATTTGCTTTTGGTGCCCAGGGCGTGGTGACAGTTACCCCTACTGGAACCGGTTATGCAGCAGGGCTACGGGGCGATGCCACGGCTACCGGTGGTGCTGCTGATGGTGTAGAAGGAATTACTGCGTCATCATCCGGAAGCGGAGTATATGGTGGTAACTCAGCTACGGGAGGAGATGCAATTTTAGGGTATTCTGCTGCTTCGAGTGGCGATGGATTTGGAGTATATGGCGTAAGTAACTCCTCCTCATCGGTTGGTGTGGCTGGTTATTCAGGTTCTTCCGGATTATTGTACTTTACAAGTTCAGGAGCTGCGTTTACTGCCAGTTCTTTTGGCGCCACTGGTGTGGCCACTTCCTCAACCGGTACTGGTATATTTGGAATTGGTAATAATCTTTCTTCAGGTCAGACTTCCGCAAATGGATCGGGTGGGGCATTTAATGGAACCAAACTTGGTATTTATTCTTATTGCACTACGAATGCAAATGGCAACGCAGGTGGGTATTTCCAGAGTGGTGCGAGCAATTACGCATACATAGCTTATAGAAATAATACAAATGGCGGGACAGACTATGCAATAAATGGAACCGGCACCAAAGCAACAATTGTTTCAGACTTGCAGAATCAACCAGTGATCATGGCTTGTCCTGAGGCGCCTGAAATTTTGTTTGAGGATTATGGCACCGGTAAGTTAGCAGATGGCAAAGCGCATATTGATCTTGATCCCATTTTTGCAAAGAATGTGACTATTAATGATAAGCACCCGCTCAGAGTTTTTATTCAACTGGAAGGGGAATGCAACGGAGTGTATGTAACCGATAAATCTGCGAATGGTTTCGATGTTAAAGAACTTAATTCGGGCACTTCGGATGTATCGTTCTCATGGCATGTCATAGCTAACAGGGCAGATAGTAAAGATGCGCAGGGGACAGTGATTTCTTACAATGCCGATAACCGTTGGCAACCAGCGCAAGGAATTATGAGTTCGGTAAATATTCCGGCTCAGAAAAACAAGTCTAATATCTCGTTAAGAGAGTTGCCGAAAGATGATATTCAGCGAAGTACGCCCAGGTAGTTACTTCGGTTGATGAGGGTGCCTGACAAAAATGGAATAGAGCACTACAAGAAATCCGGCTACTACAACGATTGAGGATAGCGTCGTCACGCGGAATCCGTATATGACTTTCGGATCAAATTGCGAGGGCGGTTGTGCACCGCCGGACATCAGCAGAAATCCAATCACAAGCAGTGCAATTCCTCCCAGAAGAAACAGGTAGTTTCTTCTTTCAAACAAAAACATCGTTTGCGTGCCGGAAGGTGCAGAAGCTGTGGTCTTTTTTACCGGCTTCTCGGGTTTGGGCTGTTGCTTGCTCATCAGTATAATATTTGTGCCGGCGAATATCGGATTTACTTTCGAAAACCTTTTGTCATGCAGCAGTTACAAAATAGTTAATCGGTGAGGGTGCTGATCAATTTGCGGTTTCTCTTCCTTCATAGCTTCTTAATTATGGCAGAAGGTTACTTCTATTAGTAGTTCTGAACCCGGTGCGCGGCCGATAGCTGCATGAATCGGGTTGTTGAGAAATCAG
This sequence comes from Bacteroidota bacterium, assembly GCA_018267315.1. Taxonomy (GTDB): domain Bacteria; phylum Bacteroidota; class Bacteroidia; order Chitinophagales; family UBA10324; genus JAFDYS01. The sequence continues at coordinate 53,401 of JAFDYS010000037.1, forward strand.
CGCAGAATGTTAGCTGATGGAATCAGTACAATTCTTCTATTTTCATTCGCAGATATTTTCTCACGGCAAGCCGTGTACTCAGGAATGAAAAGATGATACCGATGAGCAGCAGTCCGGCATATAACAATACCTGCGATGGAAGGTCATGAAGCGACCGAAGCTCAGGAATTTCTCTCGAAGCAAACGCGAAAAGCAAAAACAGCATGAAGATTGCCACTGCGGCGGCGATCATGCCATGCGTAATGCTGCGTGCCAGAAACGGACGGGTTATGAAACTTCGTGTGGCGCCCACCAGTTGCATGCTCCGGATGAGAAAGCGGTTGGCGTACAAGGAAAGCCGGATGGTGGAGTCAATGAGCGTAACGGCCACCACCATCAGCACCAGACTGATGCCCAGGATCATCCATCCGATTTTACGAAGATTATCATTAAGCACTTCGAGTAACTGATGTTCGTAATAAAACTCACTCACTTCCTTATGCGACATCACGGCTTTCTCAATTACCTGAACGCTGTCATCCGCTGTGTATGCTGAATGAAGTTTCAGGTTGATGGAGGCAAACAGCGGATTGTAATCAAGGAGGTCTTTAAAATCCTCGCCGGTTTCCTTTGTGAAAATTTCGGCGGCCTCTTCTTTCGATACATAATCGGCTTCGCGCACCCACGGTTCACTCTCCAGTTGCTTCTTCAGACTCAGGATTTCCTTTTCATCCACATTGTCTTTGAGAATGACAGTGAACTGCAGATTCTCCTTGAACTGATTGGCCAATTTGTTACCACTGCTGAACACCAGACCCAGCAATCCCAGCATGAACAGCACCAGTGCTGTGCTGATAATCGTGTAAACGTAGTTCGGTTTGAATCGCCGCGATCTTTTCTTGTCCGCCACCGTGATTTTAATTGTGCGCCGAAATTATGAAACGCGGTACCTGCGCTTTCATTGCGGCAAAATCTCTTTTCAACAACGTTACGGAAAGTGATTTCAATGAAGCCGTTCGATGCGGTAATCAAAAATATCCCTCACCCAAATTGTATTTTCGCCAAAATTTTTTCGGCAAAAAATGGAGTTCGATTTCAGTAAAATTGAAGAGGAGGTAAAAAAATTCTGGGATCAGGAGAATGTGTACCGCGTGGAGCCTGATCCCTCCCTGCCGAAGTATTATGTGCTCGACATGTTTCCGTATCCATCCGGTGCGGGACTGCATGTCGGTCATCCGCTGGGCTATATCGCCAGCGACATCTATGCACGCTACAAACGGCTTAAAGGTTTCAACGTACTGCACCCGATGGGTTATGATTCTTTCGGCCTGCCGGCTGAGCAATATGCGATTCAAACAGGTCAGCATCCGAAGATCACCACTGACAAAAACATCGAAACATTCCGGGCGCAAATGGATAAGCTCGGTTTTTCTTTTGACTGGAGCCGCGAAGTGCGGACGAGTGATCCTGCCTTTTACAAATGGACGCAGTGGATCTTCATCCGGCTCTTCCATTCCTGGTACAATTGTAAGACGGATAGGGCCGAACCTATTGAATCACTCATTCTCGAATTCGCACAAAACGGAAATGCAGGCGTGGATGCCGTGAGCGATCAGGTTTCCACCTTTTCGGCCGAGGAGTGGAGCAATTTTTCAGCAAAGCAAAAAAGCGACATACTACTTAATTATCGTCTCGCTTATATCGCCGATTCATGGGTGAACTGGTGTCCGGCCCTCGGCACCGTGCTGGCCAATGATGAAGTGAAAGACGGCGTGAGCGAGCGCGGCGGATATCCGGTTGAACGGAAATTGATGAAGCAGTGGTCGCTCCGCATCACCGCATATGCTGAAAGATTATTACAAGGTCTTGAGAAAATTGACTGGAGCGATTCACTCAAGGAATCGCAGCGCAACTGGATCGGGAAGAGTGAAGGATGCAGTGTGAGGTTTGAGGTGAACGGTGAAGGTGGCACCCCTCTCCACAGGAGAGGGGATGGGGGTGAGGAAGACACCTTGAATGTTCGCAAGCCCGGTGGATATCTTACCGGTGAAAAGTCTCTGGGCTCCATACTGCGTGACAACGCCAGGGAAAACCGACAGGCACCCACTGAAGCAGAAGAAATGCTTTGGCAAAATATTCGAAACAGAAAACTGGAATACAAGTTTCGTAGGCAACATCCGGTTGCAAACTTTATCGCTGATTTTGTTTGCCTGCAGAAGAAGCTGATTGTGGAACTGGATGGAAATGATCATAAGCAGAATAAAGAATATGATCATGAAAGAACACGGGAGCTCGAAAGACTGGGCTATAAGGTCATACGATTTTGGAATGATGAAGTATTAAAAAATTTGTCGGGTGTGCTCAGCAAGATCAGGGATGAGCTCAAAGCCCGGCCTGACCTCCTCACCCCTGACCCCTCTCCTGAGGAGAGGGGAATTGATCCCTCTTCTCCGGAAAAACTCTTCATTGAAGTCTTCACCACGCGCCCCGATACCATCTTCGGCGCCACCTTCATCACGCTGGCTCCGGAGCATGAACTCGTGGGGAAGATCACCACACCCGAATACAAAAAGCAGGTGGATGAATATGTTCACTATGCGAAGAACCGCAGCGAGCGCGACCGCATGGCTGACGTGAAAAAAGTGACCGGGCAATTTAGCGGCGCATATGTTGAACATCCTTTTTCAGGAAAACCGATACCCGTTTGGATCGGTGAATACGTGCTCGCAACGTACGGCACCGGCGCCGTGATGGGTGTACCGGGTCATGATGAACGTGATCACCGCTTTGCTTCACATTTCGGGTTGCCCATAGTTTCCATTTTGAAAGATGTGGACGTCACAGAAAAATCATTTGACGACAAGCAGGGCATTCTCGCCAACTCTGATTTTCTGAACGGGCTCGAAGTGAAAGACGCCATCAGCAAAACCATTGATGAGATTGAGAAGAAAGGAATCGGTGCTGGCAAGGTGAACTACAAACTACGCGATGCCATTTTCGGCAGGCAGCGTTACTGGGGCGAACCTATTCCTATCTATTATGATGAAGCCAGCATTCCAAACACGGTAGAAGAGAACGAACTGCCGGTGGTGCTTCCCGAGGTAGATAAGTATCTGCCCACCGAAACCGGCGAGCCCCCGCTGGCACGTGCGAAAGACTGGAAGTACAAAGGAAAGTTTGACTATGAGCATACCACCATGCCCGGCTGGGCCGGCTCATCGTGGTATTACATCCGCTACGGCGATCCGCACAATCAAAATGAATTCGCCTCGCAGAAGGCGATCAACTACTGGCAGAATGTGGATCTGTATGTGGGCGGTGATGAACATGCCACCGGTCACCTGCTCTACGTTCGCTTCTGGACCAAATTTCTTTTCGACCTCGGGCTTATTCCATTCGATGAGCCGGCGAAGAAATTGGTGAATCAGGGGAAGATACAGGGCAGGACCTTATTGATAAATGAGGAACTTGTACAAAACCCAAGGACCCAAGAAATAGTCTATCATGCTTTTTTATCTGACGGAATAAAAGGTAAGGTATCCCAATACAAACTTGATGGAAGCTTTTATACTCGGCAAACGCAATGGCCAATTCGTCCGCCATTAATATCCTATGTGGATAAGGATAGAGAAATTCTATATGAAGAGAATCTTAAGAAAGCAATTGAAGAAAATGGTGACATAGCATTCAAAAAGGAATCAGCGCAGAAAATTGAATGGCTGATAGAATCTGAAACGAACAAGAAGTACATCAAACTATCATGGGCTCCTGATAAAATGTCCAAGCGCTATGGCAACGTCGTCAACCCTGATGATGTTGTAACGAAGTACGGTGCCGACTGCTTCCGCCTCTACGAAATGTTTCTCGGTCCCATTGAGCAACACAAACCGTGGGACACCAAAGGCATTGACGGCTGCTTCCGTTTTCTCAAAAAATTCTGGCGGCTTTTTAACAACGAGGAGGGCAAATGGCTGGTGAATGAGGAAGAGCCAACGAAAGAGGAACTGAAGATTCTGCACCGCACCATCAAAAAGGTGGGAGAGGATATTGAATCCATGTCGTTCAACACCTGCGTGAGCGCTATGATGATTTGCGTGAATGAACTCTCGCAACTCGATTGCCACAAGCGAAAAACCCTGGAGCCCATGCTGCTCCTGCTCTCGCCATTCGCTCCTTTTATTTCAGAAAAACTCTGGCAACAACTGGGGCACAAGGAGAGCATTGTGAAAGCGAAATTTCCTCAGCACGATGAATCATTGCTGGTTGAAACCTCATTTGAATATCCTGTTGCCGTTAATGGCAAAACCCGGGTGAAGATGAATTTCGATTTGAATCTCTCCAATGATCAGATCGAGAAAGAAGTGAACTCCGCCGAAGCCCTCCAGAAATACTTCGAAGGCAAAACTCCCAAGAAAGTTATTGTGGTGAAGGGAAGAATGATCAATGTGGTGGTTTGAAATGATGGTTGCTTGTTTCTAGTTCTTGGTTCTTGGGTATTGCTGCCTGCAAAGCGATTTGCAGACTCATCAAACCCTCAAACCTTCAAACTTTCAAACCCTATTAATCCCTTAAACTCTTTTTCTCATCACCCAATCCGTATCCACCTGTGTTCCCACAATGAATGGATGCGTGCCGATTTGCTCGAATCCGAAACCGGTATAAAACTTCACCGCCTTGTGGTTGTTCTCCCAAACGCCGAGCACAATGGATTCCACCCTTTCTTCTTTCGCGACTTCGACAGCTTTTTCCATCAGCAATTTCCCCACTTTCTGATCCTGGAATTTCTTGTATACGTAAATCCGGCACAGCTCTATGCAACGATCGGTGATCCAGTCTGCAAGGGTCTGCTTGCGGCTCAGTTTCATGAATCCGGCTAATTCGCCGTCAACAAAAGCGAGGAAGTTCATCACGTCCGGATCGAGCAGTTCCCGTCGGATGGCTTCTTCAGAATAGTTTTCCTTGAGGTACTGCTTCAGTATTTCCGGCGTGTAAAAAAAATCCCACGTCTGTTCAAAGGTGACGTAACTGATATGCGACAGGATGGCCGCATCATCTAAAGTGGCGCGTCGGAGGGTGGTAGTCATAGCGGGTGCAAAATAAAAGGTAAGAGAGGAAGACGAAAACTTCGATTCAACAGGAACGAACTTTCTTAACGCATTTTTCATTTGTGTTTTTTCATTCTACTTTGTCTGCCAATGCATGAAGTGAAACTCATCGAATGTCCGCGTGATGCCATGCAAGGCATCAAAGGATTTATTCCCACGGAAAAGAAAGCCGAATACATCAATGCCTTGCTCGGTGTGGGTTTCGACACGATTGACTTCGGAAGTTTCGTTTCGCCCAAAGCCATTCCGCAGATGGCTGATACCGCGCTCGTGCTATCCAAACTTGACTGGTCACCTGAGAAATCAAAACTACTCGCCATTATCGCCAACGTGCGCGGAGCAATGGAAGCGGCGATGTTTGAACCCATCACTTATCTGGGATTTCCGTTTTCTGTTTCTGAAACATTTCAGCAGCGCAACACCAACTCATCCATTGCAGAATCACTGAAGCGCGTCGAGGAAATTCAAAATCTGTGTGTGAAATACGGCAAGCAGCTCGTCCTGTATATTTCTATGGGATTCGGAAACCCTTATGGCGATCCGTACAGCCCCGAGATTGTGATGAAGTGGGTGGAAAAAATGATTTCGATGAGCATCAGAGTCATTTCTCTGGCCGATACGATTGGTGTGGCAGATCCCCAAATCATTTCCATGCTTTTCAGTCATCTCATTCCGGCTTATCCGCAAATTGAATTCGGCGCGCACCTCCACACCACACCCGATACCTGGAAAGAAAAGATTGACGCTGCGTACACACATGGCTGCCGCCGCTTCGATGGAGCACTCAAAGGGTATGGGGGTTGCCCGATGGCCAAAGATGAACTCACGGGCAACATGGCCACGGAAAATTTGCTTTCCTTTTTTCAGGAAAAGAAAATTGAATTGGAGTTGAATGAAGCGGCGCTCGGGCGATCAATGAAAATCGCTGATGAGATTTTTATGAATGCATAAATGATTTACTGAAGCGTTATTTGCGCTCCCCGAAAATCGCACTCCCGATGCGCACCATGTTGCTTCCTTCTTCAATGGCCAATTTGTAGTCGCTGCTCATACCCATCGAAAGCGTTTGCAGTTTAATGTTTGATCCCTGAAGCTGCCGGTATCGTTCAAAGAAATTCTTCAGCCCGCGGAATTCATTTCTGATTTGTTGCTCGTCCTCGGTGAGCGAAGCCATGCCCATCAGACCTGAAATAGTAATGCCGGTGAGGTCTTTCAATTCCGGATTGCTGAATATCGCTTCCGCTTCTTCATAGCTCAGCCCGAATTTGGTTTCTTCCGTGGCAATATGAATCTGAAAGAGCACGTTCACGTTATGGTTTTTCTTATTCGCTTCCTTGTCAATTTCCTTCAGCAGTTTCCAGCTATCCACTGATTGAATCATAGAAACGAAGGGCACCACATACTTAACCTTGTTCGTCTGCAAATGCCCGATCAAATGCCATTGAATGTCTTTGGGCAGGGCTTCATATTTACTCACCAGTTCCTGCACCTTGTTCTCGCCGAAGATGCGATGCCCCTGGTTATACACCGCAAGAATTTCAACCGGCGTTTTCGTTTTGCTCACGGCCAGTAGCGCTACGCCGTGTTCAGCGCAATATTTACTGATGTCCTGGTAACCGGATTGCATGTGGCTGATTGAAATCGGATAATTTTGTGATCACATGAATGGAATTCACCGGCGTCTCTTCATCATTTACATCCTGGTTCTCACCCTGGCTTCGTGTTCTCAACGCGAACAGGAGCCGTTACCTGCGGGTATTCTGAGCAAAGATAAGATGGTGGCGGTGCTGGTTGACATTCACCTGGCTGAAGCAGCGGCTGATAACCGCAGTTTGAATGTGCAGCAGATGAATTCACTTATGGTGAATAAATATGAGGAGCTATTTAAGCAGCACGGGATTACCGGCAAAGCGTTTCTTGATTCCTACAACTACTACCTGGAGCATGCCGCATTGCTCGCTGATATCTATGCCGAAGTGGTGAATCAGTTAACGACGCGCGAAAGTCGTGTGGGCCGAGGGCATAAGGTTCCTGTGAGCATGAGTGATTCTTTGCGCAATGCAAAATCACTCCCTGTTGATTCCATTCCTAAAAATTGAAGGTCAAGCGTCATTAATTTCACCCCGAAAACAATTTTCCATGATTAATAAAACCGTTGCCAATGCCGATGAAGCGGTGAAGGATATTCCGGATGGAGCCACCGTTATGTTCGGCGGATTCGGATTATGCGGCATTCCGGAAAACTGCATCGCTGCTTTGGTTCGGAAAGGAACCAGGGACATTACGGCCATTTCCAATAACTGCGGCGTGGATGATTTCGGGCTGGGGCTCATGCTGTCACGCAAGCTGATCCGTAAAATGATTTCAAGCTACGTAGGAGAAAATGCAGAGTTTGAACGGCAGATGCTCAGTGGTGAATTGGATGTGGATTTGATTCCACAGGGCACGCTGGCCACACGCATTCAGATGGCGGGCATGGGCATTCCGGCATTCTTCACCCCGGCAGGTTTCGGAACAGAGATTGCGGCAGGAAAAGAAGTTCATGAATTCAATGGTAAAATGTATTTGATGGAACTGGCGCTGCATGCGCCTTATGCGATAGTGAAAGCATGGAAAGGCGATACATTGGGAAATCTCATCTTCCGCAAAACCACGAGAAATTTTTCCATGCCCATGGCCAAAGCCGGCGATATCACGATTGCTGAAGTGGAGCATCTTGTTCAGCCCGGTGAACTCGATCCCGATCAGATTGATGTGGCAGGTGTTTATGTGAAGCGCATTTTTCAGGGAAGTGATTATGAGAAAAGAATCGAGCGGCGCACGGTTCGTTTGAAATAATGAATGGTCAATAGTCAATTGATCGCAAGTTTTACGTCTTATATCATAAATCAATTTTACGAATGGCACTGGACAAATTCGGAATTGCAAAACGCATTGCTCAGGAATTGCGCGACGGCATGTATGTGAATCTCGGCATCGGCATTCCCACGCTCGTGTCAAACTACATCCCGGCCGGGATGGATATCATCCTGCAGTCGGAGAACGGAATCCTGGGCATGGGTCCTTATCCCACGGAAGAAGAGATTGATGCCGACCTCATCAATGCCGGAAAAGAAACCGTGACGGTAATTCCCGGCGCCAGCTTTTTTGATTCGGCGGAAAGTTTCGGAATGATCCGCGCGGGGAAAATTGATCTCACCGTATTGGGAGCCATGGAAGTTTCTGAAGAAGGCGACATCGCCAACTGGAAAATTCCGGGCAAGATGGTGAAAGGAATGGGCGGCGCGATGGACCTTGTCGCTTCGGCCAAGAACATCATTGTGGCCATGATGCATACCAACCCGAAAGGCGAATCGAAGCTGTTGCCTAAATGCACCTTGCCGCTTACCGGCGTAAAATGCGTGAAGCGCATTGTATCTGATCTTGCCGTGCTTGATGTCACACTGGATGGATTTGTACTGGTTGAACGGGCACCCGGCGTTTCCGTGGATGAGATTAAATCAAAAACTGCCGGGCGGCTTGCAGTCAGGGGCGATGTTCCCGAGATGAAGATTGACTAACGTCATATTTCACTCGGGCAATCTTGCTAACTTTGAAGCAGTAATTCCGTTCAACAAATAACTTCTTCGATATGGAAACTCTCACCGCACCCAAAGCGGAAGTAAAAAAAGACGTTGATTTTCTTCCGCTCAACGGAACTGATTACGTTGAATTCTTTGTGGGCAATGCCAAACAGGCCGCGCACTATTATCAAAGTGCATTCGGGTTTGAACCCATTGCTTATGCCGGTCTGGAAACCGGCGTGCGCGATTGCGCATCGTATGTATTGCAGCAGGACAAAATCCGGCTGGTGCTTACTGCATCGCTGCATCCGGATTCGGAAATTGCCGAACACGTGAAGAAACATGGTGACGGGGTGAAGGTGATTGCGCTGTGGGTGGATGATGCCACCCGGGCGTTCGAAGAAACGGTGAAGCGCGGCGCAAAACCGTTTGTAATACCCAAAGCGGAGAAAGATGAATTCGGTGAAGTGGTGCGCTCCGGCATTCACACATTTGGTGAAACCGTGCATGTGTTTGTCGAAAGGAAAAATTATCACGGCGTATTCCTTCCGGGTTACAAGCCCTACCGGTCATTGCGTAAAACAGAACCCGTGGGCTTCCGGTATGTGGATCACATGGTGGGTAATGTGGGATGGAATGAAATGAATACGTGGGTGAAATTTTACGAGGATGTGATGGGCTTCAAAAACATCTTGTCCTTTGATGATAAAGACATCAGCACCGAGTATTCGGCGCTCATGAGCAAAGTGATGAGCAACGGAAACGGACGCATCAAATTTCCGATTAACGAGCCGGCAGAAGGAAAAAAGAAATCACAGGTGGAAGAATATCTTGACTTCTACCACAGTCAGGGCGTGCAACATATCGCGCTGGCCACGGACAACATCATTGAAACGGTTTCGGCATTACGTTCACGCGGCGTGGAATTCCTCACCGTGCCCGCATCGTATTATGATACGGTACTTGACCGCGTTGGGCACATTGATGAAGACCTGGCTCCGCTTCGCGATTTGGGAATTCTGATTGATCGGGATGATGAAGGATACCTGCTGCAGATATTCTCCAAGCCGGTGGAGGACCGTCCGACCTTGTTCTATGAAATCATCCAGCGCAAAGGAGCAAAGTCATTCGGTAAAGGAAATTTCAAAGCGCTCTTTGAAGCCATAGAGCGTGAACAGGAATTGCGGGGCACTTTGTAATCGGTAGATCCCTCTGAACAGAATGAACATCCCACTAAAAAAAGCAGCGCTCTTGGTTGCGCTGCTTTTTCTTTTCATGCACGGCGCGGGCGTTGCCTCTGCTCAATCCGGGCCGTCGCTGCTCGAGCAGCGCTTGTGCCGCACATGGAAATTTGATTACCTCACACAGGATGGAAAAACCGTGAAGGCCGATAAGTCACTCGCTGATTTTGTCATCATCATCAGTTTGGATCACACCATCAAACAGGGCATGTATCCTGACGGGCTCATCGGTGGCAAGTGGAAGGTGGATGAGAAGGAAATGATCCTTGACATCAATGATGAAACCACGTCGCAGCAATACCGGATGAAAATTTTTTCGGTCACTACCGATGAACTGGTGTTGCAGGATCCCGCCGCGGCATCACCGTCATTTCTTCATTACCGCGCGGAGTGAGTGAAATATTTTTTCAGTGTTTTGTATGCAATGAAGGTCACGCCGGTGAAACAACCATCACATCAGTGAAGTGAATGAAGAAAAATTTTTGCTGCGGTGCGCACGGCATCAGCAGAAAAAAAAATGGTGATGCAGCAATTTTTCATAGGAGAAATTCACAACGGAGAAACTTCTGCATGCATCATGCGTATCAGGTTTCACCAAAGTCAAAAACATTTTTCACATGCAAGCTTCAACGTCATCACTTCCACGCATCATTATTCACATCATTGTGTGAATAATTGTGAGAAGAAAAAACTTTGGAAGATTACAAATTGGGTTTACATTTGAATCAACAAAATTTTTAACTATGGCTACAAAAAAGAAAGCTGCTAAGAAAGCTGCTAAGAAAGGCGCAAAGAAAGCTGCTAAGAAGAGAAAATAAGCAGATGAGCTTTGCAAAGCTGAAGGGCGTTCACCAGGTGAGCGCCCTTCGGTTTTTATATGCATTCATCTTAAGGATGAAGAAATGATTCGTGATGAAACAGAAGATAGAAAACTCATTTCATCCTTCTGCTGCAGCAGCATCCGCATTAAAGAGTCATAGACTATTCACCATTGACGCTTCGCTAGTCAAACGACTGATTGGACTGATCTGCGATCTTGAGCATCTCTTCATACTGTGCCGGAGTGAGATCGTTGAAGAAGAAATTGATGGGATCGAGTTTGGTACCGCTCTTCCACACTTCGTAATGCAGATGCGGCGCGGTGGATTTACCGGTACTGCCGACATATCCGATCAGGTCACCGCGATTCACTTTTTGTCCTTCACGAACCACAATGCGGCTCAGGTGCGCATACATGCTCTGGTAGCCGACCATGTGTGAAAGCACGATGTGATTTCCGTAGCCGGTGTTTCCGTATTCCACCTGGCTCACGGTTCCGTTACCGGTGGCATACACGGGTGTGCCAACTGCCGCAGAGAAATCAAGTCCTTCATGCATTTTCGGAATCTTGTAAATAGGATCGATGCGCATGCCGAAGCCGGATGCAATGTGCTTGAGGTTTTTATTTGACACGGGCTGAATGGCAGGAATGGATGCCAGTACCTGTTCTTTTCCTTTGATCAGTTCGGAGATCTGGTCAAACGATTTTGACTGGATGTAAAGTCCGCGGCGTATCTGATCCAGTTTCTTCGCTGTGGACGTCATCAGTTCACCGTTGTCGTAATTCATCAGCTCGCGGTAACGGTTTACCCCGCCGGATCCGGCTTGCCGGACGCTGTTCGGTATCGGCTCGGCTTCGAAGATCACTCGGTAAATGTTGTCATCACGGTCCTGAATGTCGCTGAGCACTTCCTGCATCTGGTTCAACTGATCATTCAGATTGTCATACTGCAGTTGCAGTTCACTGATTTCACGTTTCAGCCCTTTCTCCTTCGGCGAATCGAGGTAGGTATAGGCCAGCGCCACAATGATGAGGGCAAATACCAATGCGGCGGAAATGAACCCCACCGCGCGCAGCACACGCGTCTTCAGCGATACTTCATACTTCTCGTATCGCAACGATTGTGTGTTGTAGTAGTACTTAACCTTCTTCATCGGTGTGGATGGGTTTGGCTAACTTTGAGCGCGTTTCACCCTGCTGTAGTGAAGCAAAATTAACCAATCCAGTTTTTGAAGGCAAGGAGTTTTATGTTGACATCGAAGGAAATTCGACAAGCGTTCCTGGACTATTTCAAATCGAAGGGGCATACGATTGTTCCTTCCGCGCCCATTGTGGTGAAGAACGATCCCACGCTCATGTTCACCAATGCGGGCATGAATCAGTTCAAGGATATTTTTCTGGGAGACAAGAATCCCGCATCACCGAGAATCGCTGATACCCAGAAGTGCCTCCGGGTTTCGGGCAAGCATAATGATCTGGAAGAAGTGGGCATTGATACGTATCACCACACCATGTTTGAGATGCTCGGCAACTGGAGTTTCGGTGATTACTTTAAGAAGGAAGCGATTGAGTGGGCGTGGGAACTGCTCACGGAAGTATATAAAATTCCGAAAGACCGGTTGTATGTGACCATTTTTGAAGGAGATGCTTCAGAAGATTTGCCGAGAGATGATGAAGCATTCAGCCACTGGAAGCAGTGGATTGCTGAAGACCGCATCCTGCTTGGAAATAAAAAAGACAATTTCTGGGAGATGGGTGACACCGGCCCGTGTGGACCCTGTTCCGAAATTCATGTGGATGCACGCAGTGACGAAAAACGCAAACTCGCGGATGGCAAGACCCTCGTGAATGCCGGTGATCCTGAAGTAATCGAAATCTGGAATCTTGTTTTCATTCAGTTCAACCGCCAGTCTGACGGATCGCTCAAGCAGCTTCCGGCAAAACATGTGGATACAGGCATGGGCTTCGAACGTCTGACGCGCGTGTTGCAGGAAAAAAAATCGAATTACGACTCTGATATTTTTCAGCCATTCATCCGGTTTATTGAAAAAAGATCAGGCATGGCATACCGAACCCATGAAATGTCAGATATCGCTATGCGCGTGATGAGCGATCACATCCGCGCCATCGGTTTTGCCATCGCCGACGGGCAAATTCCTTCTAATACCGGTGCCGGGTATGTGATCCGGAGAATTCTTCGCAGAGCGGTTCGCTATTATTATTCATTCCTCAACCTGCAATCACCGGTGTTGTTTGAAATGATTTCCATCCTCGCTGATGAATTCGGTGATGTGTTTCCCGAAGTGCGGCAGCAAAAAGATTTTATCGCCCGTGTGGTGGAAGAAGAAGAGTCATCCTTCCTCAAGACGCTGGAATCAGGATTGAAGCGTATCGCGCAACTTGAGGAAAAAGGACTGATGAAATCAAAGGTGCTGGATGGCAAGTCTGCTTTCGAATTGTATGACACCTACGGCTTCCCCATTGATCTTACCCGCCTCATTGCTGCGGAAAAAAACTGGAGCATAGATGAAAAAGGATTTGCCACCGAACTGGAAAAACAAAAAGAACGCAGCCGCAAAGCTTCAGAGGTGGTGAGCTCCGATTGGGTGGAATTGAAAAAAGCGGATAAGATTGAATTTGTCGGATATGATTCACTGGAAGCGAAAGCATCGGTGGTGAAATACCGCATGCAAAAAGCAAAGGATAAAGAGATATTCCAGGTAGTGCTGGAGCGTACACCCTTTTACGCAGAAAGCGGCGGACAGGTGGGTGATAAAGGAATCCTCCTTTTTGGAGGAGAAGAAGTGCAGGTGCTGGACACCAGAAAGGAGAATGATCTCATCATTCATTTCGTAAACAAATTTCCATCTGACTTTGCAGGCGAAGTCACAGCCAAAGTGAACCGCAGCTTGCGCCTTGATACCATGAACAATCACTCCGCCACGCATCTGCTGCATGCAGCACTGAGAAAAGTGCTCGGCACACACGTGCAACAGAAAGGTTCGCTGGTGGCTCCGGATTATCTGCGGTTCGATTTTTCACATTTCTCTAAACTCAGCCATGAGGAGCTGGAAGAAATTGAATCCATCGTGAATGAGAAGATCCGGGAGAACATCATCCGCGAAGAAGAAGTGATGGCTATTGATGATGCCATGAAAACGGGAGCCATGGCCCTGTTTGGTGAGAAGTACGGCGACCGGGTACGCGTGATCACTTTCGGCAAAAATTATTCCCGCGAACTGTGCGGCGGCACGCATGTGCCATCCACGGGTGTGATCGGTTATTTCAGGATCACATCGGAGAGCGCCATTGCCGCCGGCGTGAGAAGAATTGAAGCGGTGACCGGCGCGGGTGCGGAGAAACTGATCCGCAGCACATTTAACCGCATATCGCATTTGCAGGAATTGGTAGGCAATGACCTGGAGAAGGGTATTGTAAACCTGCAGGATGAGAATGCGAAACTGAAAAAACGCCTCGAGTATTTGGAGTTGCAGCAGGTAAATCAGTTGAAGGAACAGCTGAAGTCCGCAGCCGAGGAGATTGGCGGTATCCGTTTTATTGGTGCTCACATCAATCTGGATTCAGCCGATGCGTTGAAGAAACTCGCTTACGATCTGCGTAATGAATTGGACAACCTGGTTTTTGCCGGAGGCATTTCAGTGAACGGAAAAGCGCAGCTTGCCGTCATGATTTCAGATAACCTCGTGAGTGAAAAATCACTCGATGCCGGCAAGATTATTAAGGCGGTGAGTAAAGAAATCAACGGCGGCGGCGGTGGCCAAAAGTATTTTGCCACAGCCGGCGGCACTAATCCGTCCGGGATTGGAAATGCCATTGAGGCAGTGAAGAAATTACTCGGTTAACCACTGCCCGGCTGAGCTTCCTGCCATTTCGCCGGAGTATTTAGCGTCAACATAATGGTTAAGAAACTGCTAAAGGCAGTGACCATCTCCATTAAATTTTTATGCCATTTATTTTTGCAGCCCTTAACATTTTATCATGGACCTCATAACCACGAATCAAACGGTTGATATTGCAGCACTCAATGACCGTATTCAGCGCGAAAGTGCCTTCGTAGATCTGCTCAGCATTGAAATCGGTAAATCCATCATCGGGCAGAAATACATGGTCGAAAGGTTGCTGATCGGGCTGCTGAGCAACGGGCATATTCTGCTGGAGGGCGTTCCCGGCTTGGCAAAAACACTGGCGATAAAATCACTGGCCGCAGCCATTCATGCCCGGTATTCACGCATTCAGTTTACTCCCGACCTGCTGCCGGCTGATCTCATCGGTACCATGATCTACAATCAGAAGGAGAATGAATTTTCCGTGAAGAAAGGTCCGGTGTTCGCCAACTTCGTGCTGGCGGATGAGATTAACCGTGCACCCGCTAAAGTGCAAAGTGCCTTGCTTGAAGCGATGCAGGAGCGCCAGGTCACCATCGGGGAAAAAACCTTTGCACTCGATGAGCCGTTCCTCGTGCTCGCCACGCAAAATCCCATTGAGCAGGAGGGAACCTATCCCTTACCGGAAGCGCAGGTGGATCGTTTCATGCTCAAGGCCGTGATTGGCTATCCAAAAAAAGAAGAGGAGCAATTGATCATCCGCCAAAACATGCAGCTTGCTCCGAAACCGATTACACCAGTCGTTCAAAAGGAGGATATCCTGAAAGCCAGAAACACCGTTCGCGAGGTTTACATGGATGAAAAGATTGAGCACTACATTCTGGATATTGTATTCGCCACGCGCAAGCCCGAAGACTACAAACTAGCCAAACTGAAACCGCTGATCAGCTACGGCAGTTCGCCGCGCGCCAGCATCAATTTGGCTATTGCATCCAAAGCGTATGCTTTCATCAAGCGACGTGGTTATGTGATTCCGGAAGATGTGCGGGCGGTGTGTTACGATGTGATGCGTCACCGCATCGGTCTCACCTATGAAGCCGAAGCGGAGAATGTAACGACGGAGAATGTCATCAGCGAGATTCTGAATGTTGTGGAAGTGCCGTAATCCGGTTGTCGATTGCCAGAAAAAGAACATGTCAGACTATTCATCATACGGGGTACTTGATGTTTGGAAGAAGGCGCAAATCCTTGCAGGTGAGATTTGCAAGTTGACGGCGAATTTTTCAAAGGATGAGTCATATGAGTTGATTATGCAAATGAGGCGCGCCGCAGTTTCGATTGCTTCAAATATTGAAAAGGGTTGCGGTAGGCAATTCAAAAAGGATACACTTCTGCTCCCGCATATCGGCCGGGGCTCACAATACGAACTTGAACCAGAAACACTTCTTGCGTTTAATCTTGCATGCATTTCAGATGAAGAGGGCCGGAGACTTGACAGATTATTTTTTGAATGCAGAAAACTGTCAAGCGGATTCATCAATCATGTTGAATCGATAAACCTAAAATGATGGTGGGACCGACAACCGGCAACAGACAACCGGCAACTGAAGACAAACGCAAAAAGCTCCGCCGCATTGAAATAAAAACGCGGAAGCTTTCGAATCAGATTTTTTCCGGCAGTTATCATTCAGCATTCAAGGGGAGGGGAATTTCATTCAGTGAGGTGCGTGAATACAACTACGGCGATGATGTGCGGCAGATTGACTGGAACGTGACGGCGCGCAGCGGCAAACCATTCATCAAGGTGTTTGAAGAAGAACGGGAACTTACCATGATGCTGCTGATTGATGTGAGCCAGTCATCTTTTTTCGGTACACAGAATGAATTCAAGAACCACATCATTGCCGAGATCAGCGGCATACTGGCTTTCAGCGCCATCACCAACAACGATAAGGTGGGTGTGATTTTTTTCAGCGACCAGGTGGAGAAATTCATTCCGCCTAAAAAAGGAAAGACGCATATCCTGCGCATCATTTCGGAGATTTATGATTTCCATCCGAAAAACTCCGGAACCCACGTTGCTGATGCGCTCAGGTATCTGAATAATGTGGTTAAGAAGAAATGTATCGCTTTTCTCATTTCTGATTTTCTCGACCAGACCGTTTCTGCCGCATACCTGGATCAATTCCGCAAGTCACTCAATATTGTCGGCAAGAAACACGACCTGCTCGGGCTGCATATTTATGATGAGCGCGAATGGATTTTGCCATCCATCGGATTGGTGCGGATGAGGGATTCGGAAACCGGTGATGAGCGTTGGGTCAACACTTCCGACCGCAAGGTGCGTGAGAAATATGCAAATGATTTCAATGAAAATGTGCGCGTGGTGAAGGAACTGTTTGGCAGAAGCGGTGCTCAGCTCGAATCATTCAGGACGCGGGATAACTACGTAGTGGGACTGATGAAAATGTTTAAGAAAAGAGAAATGCGGAGATGAAGCGCTTGGCCGGAAAACTAATTGAACAGTGCAGAAATTGGGTGCGGATCAGTTTCTCAAAAATGCGGTTGCATTTCGTAGCCGTTGTGTTGTTGTTTCCACTCGTTTCACCTGCGGTTGCGCAGGAAATTTCTGTGGAACTCAGGCCCGATTCCACCCACATCCTCATCGGTGATTTTCTGAGAGCGACACTTCAGGTGAAATTTCCTGCATCTGAAAAAGTCATTCTTTCACCGGTGCGTGACACGCTGGGTCAGATGGAATTGGTGAAAGCATCCGGGGTGGATACATCAACATCAGCAGAAACCATTACACTCACGCAAACCTACACGGTATCCGCTTATGATTCGGGGAATTTCCGGCTGGGTCCCCAGCGGATTTTCTTTGCAGGTAAGGGCGGTGAAACCGATACCTTGCTGACGGATGTAGTGATGATTGCGGTATCGACAGTGCCGGTTGATACAACGCGGGCCATTAAGCCCATTAAGCAGCCGCTGCAGGTTCCTTACACCTGGCAGGAATTTGCACCCTTTATTCTGCTTGCCCTATTGCTGATCGCTGCGATGGCGATTCTTATTTATTATATAAGGAAGCGAAAGCGGCGCAAACCCGCCGTTATAGAACGACCGAAGCCGAAAGATCCGCCGCACATCTGGGCCAGGAAGGAATTGAAGAAACTTGAGGATGAGAAACTCTGGCAAAGAGATGAAGTGAAGCAATACTATTCGCGCCTCACTGATATTTTGAGGATGTACCTGGAATATCGTTACGGCTGGTTTGCACTTGAGTCCACTACGGAGCAGATCAGTGAAGAAATCAGTGTGCGCAATATTCCTGTTGATGCCGCAAACAAATTACTCGCTATTCTGAAGGGAGGCGATATGGTGAAGTTTGCCAGGCGGCTTCCGTTGCCAGATGAAAATGATTCGGCCATCAAGCGTGCCTATGAATTTGTGGAGATGACCGAACAAAAGGAAATCATCAAAGAAGATAACACAGGCAAGTAACCATGTTTAGCAACTTCAATCACCTGCAATTTGCTGACGGATGGGTCCTCTGGCTGATCCCTGCCGTAGCGGTGCTCGCCGGATTGTGGTTTTACTTCCGCACCCAAAAGCAATTCGCTTCACTCCGGATTTCTTCTTCACGCTCTGTAGCATCTTTCAGATCGCCATGGAAGGGCACGCTCAAAGCCATGATGCCGGTGTTCAGGGTGCTTGCCCTCATTTTACTGCTTGTGGCAATGGCGCGCCCGCAAACAACATTCGATGAAGAAAAAGTGACAACAGAAGGAATAGACATTGTGCTGGCCATGGATGTTTCCTCTTCCATGCTGGCCAAAGATTTTTCACCCAACCGTCTCGAAGCGGCCAAGAATGAAGCCCTCGCTTTTATTGACGGAAGGCCCCGGGACCGTGTCGGGCTCGTGATTTTCTCCGGTGAAAGTTTTACGCAGTGCCCGGTTACCATTGATCATGCGATTATGAAAAATCAATTGTCGCAAATCAAAAACGGATTGCTGGAAGACGGCACGGCCATTGGTATGGGGCTTGCCACTTCGGTGCAGCGGCTCAAAGAAAGTAAAGCCAAAAGCAAGGTGGTGATCCTGATGACGGATGGCGTGAACAACAAGGGATTGATTGATCCGATCACAGCAAGCGACATCGCATTGCAATTCGGTGTGCGTGTTTACACCATCGGCATCGGCACCAACGGCAAAGCCATGACACCGGTGGCCATGAGCCCTGACGGTCAACTCATTTATGACTACACTGATGTGCAGATTGATGAAGGACTCCTGAAGCAGATCGCCCAGAAAACCGGCGGGCAGTATTTCCGTGCCACGGATAATAAGAAGCTGAAAGAGATCTACCAGCAAATTGACAAAATGGAGAAAACGAAAATAGAGGTAAGTGCTTTTGAGCGGAAGACGGAGAAGTTTTATGTATTCGCACTCCTTGCGGGCTTGTTGGTGCTCCTGGATTTATTGCTGAGATATACTCTATTAAAAAGTGTTCCGTAAAATAAAAGCCAGTAACTGAGCGATGTTCCGGTTTGCACACCCTCAATTTCTGTACCTGCTGCTGGCAGCGGTGCCCGCGCTGCTTTTCTTTTTCTGGTTTCTGTTTTGGCGGAGCCGGGCAATAAAGAAATTCGGGAACACTGCGCTGGTGATGCAGTTGATTCCTGATTACAGCAGCGGCAAACAGGTGGCGAAATTTCTATTGTTGCTGTTCGCTTATTGTTTCATTGTGCTGGGGTTTGCGAATCCGCAAATCGGTACCAAGACGGAGAAGGTGAAGAGGCAGGGCATTGATGTGATCATAGCCGTGGATGTCTCTAATTCCATGATGAGTGAAGATGTGAAGCCGAGCCGCCTGGAGCGGGCAAAAAATTTCATCTCCAACTTCATTGATAATCTCAGCAACGACCGGCTGGGCATGATTGTGTTTGCCGGCAAAGCATACCTGCAGATGCCGCTCACTACGGACTACAGTGCTGCACGGCTTTATCTGCGTACCATCAATACCAGTCTCGTTCCGTCGCAGGGTACCAACCTCGCAGAAGCCATTCAGCTTGCCGATCAGAGTTTCATGAGAGGCGATTCAACTCACAAAGCCCTCATCATTATCACTGATGGCGAGGACAACGAAGGAGGTGTGGATGATGCGGTGATGCAAGCAGTCAGAAACGGGGTTAAGGTTTTCACCATTGGGGTGGGTTCGGAAAATGGCGCACCCATTCCGATCGGTGGTGACTTCAAAAGAGATGAGGATGGAAATATCGTACTCTCGAAACTGAATGAGGACATGCTAAGGGATGTGGCTAACAATGGCAAAGGAAAATTTTATATGCTGGGCAGTGGTGATGATGAAATTGATGCCATACTCAAAGAGCTGAAGGGAATCAGCACAAAAGAATTGGAAGAGACCGTATTCACTGACTTCGATGATCAGTTTCAGTGGTGCCTGGCTATAGCTGCTGTCCTGCTTTTAATCGAATGGTGGATCAGTGAGCGGAGATTCCGCATTCAATGGAAAATCTGAAACGATGGGAATGATGAAAGGAATTTGTTGTTTAGCCGGTAGAATGATGATTAACAAACCGCATTTGATGAGAATGCAGCTCATAAAATCGTTTTTGTTTTTATGCTGGATGGTTTTGGCCGTAACCGCTGCTCCGGCACAGGTGTCGCTTGCTCCGCAGAAAGAGAAGAAAGAAACACGGATCGGCAACTCACAATTTGAAAAGCAGAATTATACTGATGCGGAGAGCAGTTATAAAAAAGCGCTCGACATCAAAAACAACATGCCCGAAGCCACATTCAATCTCGGCGATGCAGTGTATGAACAGAAGCGCTATGATGAAGCGGGAAAACAATTTCAGCTTTCAGCTCAAACCCATGCTGATACTCAGGTGAAGGCCAAAGCTTATCACAACCTCGGTAATTCATTTCTTCAGCAGAAAAAATATGAGGATGCCGTCATGGCATACAAGGACGCGCTCAAGCTGAATCCGCAGGATCAGGATACGAAGTACAACCTGGCTTATGCGAATGCGATGTTGCAGAAGCAAAACAACGGCGGGCAGAACCAGCAAAAGAATCAGGATCAGAATAAGCAGGACCAAAAACAAGATCAGCAAAAGGACCAGCAGCAGAATCAGGATCAACAAAACAAACAGCAGAATCAACAACAGCCAAATCAACAGAGCCAGCAGGACCAGCAAAAGGCGCAGCAGCAACCTAAACTGAGCAAGGAAGAAGCAGAACAGTTACTGCAGGCACTGGCCAATGAAGAACAGAAGACGACGCAAAAGATGCAACAGAAAAATATGAAAGCGGTGAGAGTAAAAACGAAAAAGGACTGGTAGGATGTTCACGCAATTGATCTCAAAAGCATGCGGCAGTCTCCGGAGCACAAAATGTTTCTCCGTGGTCCACTATGTCCTTTGCACTTTTTTAGTTGTTGTTTTATTCCATGCGTCAGCAAGCGCACAGGGTCGTTTTACTGCATCGGCTCCGAAGACCGTAGCTGAAAATCAGAATTTCAATCTCACGTACACGCTGGAGAATGCCAATGGAAGCAACCTGAAATTGCCCGCCTTTACTGACTTCACGCTCATCGGAGGCCCCAGCACGTCCACCAGCATGCAGATCATCAACGGCCGGGTGACGCAGTCTGCCAGCTACACGTATGTGCTACGTCCGAAGGCCCAGGGTACATTCACGATTGCGCCCGCCACCATTGATGTGGGAGGAGCAACGGTGGAATCCAATTCAGTAACCATTACCGTCACGGCACCGTCCTCTCAGCCGCAATCGCAGCAAAATAGTCGTGGGCAGAGCGGCGGACAACCGCAAACAAATGCTGAACTGCAAAAGCAGTTGAAGGATGATGTGTTTGTCCGGGTGAGTTTAAGCAAGACATCTGTGTACAAAGGCCAATTGCTCACGGCAACATTCCGGTTGTATTTCCGCCAAAATCTCACCGGCTTCAACCTGAATAAAGCGCCGTTACTTGATGGCTTCTGGAGCAAGGAAGTGGATCTCGATCCCAACCGAAAACAAACGGTGGAGGTGATAAATGGCCGGCAATTCTATGCCATTGACATACTGAAGTATAACCTCTATCCTCAGCGTGCCGGCACGTTGCAAATCGGTTCTGCCGAAATCAACACGGCCGCACAGGTGGTAGTCCGATCCCAGTCCAACGATCCGTTTGATGATTTCTTCAATGATCCCTTCTTTAACATGGGGCGCACGCAAAATGTGCCGCTCACGCTCAGAACAGACCCGGTAAGTGTAAATGTGAAAGAGCTTCCTGCCGAAGGGAGACCTGCCGACTTTGCCGGCGCCGTGGGTAAGTTCAGTTTTTCCACTTCCTTATCGGGCAATGAAGCAAAAACCGATGACCCCGTCACCTACACGATGAAGATTACGGGCGAAGGCAATCTTAATCTCATTGATGCACCTTCCCTTCACCTGCCGTCGGGGTTTGAAGTGTATGATCCCAAGGTGAAAGAAAACATCAGCGCCGGAGCCGGGGGAATGAGCGGATCAAAACAATTCGACTACCTCATCATTCCGCGCCTGCCGGGTGAATTCACTATCGGTGGTCAGCCGTTTTCATACTTCGATCCATCAACAGGAAAATATGTGACTATTCCTTCGCCAGATTTTCGGTTGAAAATTACCGGAGAGCCATCGAAGAATGCCAATACCAATGCATCCTCATCCTACACCGCCCAGCAAAATGTTTCTGTGCTGGGTGAAGACATCCGTTATATCAAAACCGGCACACCGTCGCTTTCTGTAAATGCCCGTCCGTTTTTTGGTTCGGCGGGTTTCATCGCACTGTATGTAATGCCGTTCCTTGCTTTCATCGGACTCATTGCCGTGCGAAGAAGAAATGAATCATTGGAGGCCGACATCATGGGCGCCAAACGCCGTCGGGCGCTTCGGCTGGCAAAAAAGCGGCTGCAGGTTGCTGAGAAGCACCTGAAACAAAATCAGCGCAAGAATTTTTATGATGAACTTTCCCGGGCGGTGTGGGGATATCTTTCCGATAAACTGAATATTGATTTGGCCATGTTATCAAAAGAAAATGTGGAGGCGAAACTGATCGGGCGGGGAGTAAGCGGGGAAACGGTTGCGAAGATGCAGCAACTGCTTTCTGCCTGTGAGCTTTCACTCTATTCACCGTCAGCAGATGCCGGTGAAATGCAAAAAGATTACACAAGTGCTCTCAATATTATTGCAGATCTCGAAGATGAAATCAAAAGGAAATAGTTCGCGCGCGCTGCATTCGGCCATGGGGGTGATGGTTTTTGCTTTCACACTTGTTGCATCCGGTCTGTTGGCCCAAAGCGCCACAGAGATTTATAAATCAGCGGGAGATCTCTATAAACAAAAGCAATTCTCCGAAGCAGCCGTTTCCTATGAGAAACTGCTGGCGCAGGGATACCGGTCGGCTGACGTGTATTACAACCTCGGCAACTGTTACTTCAAAATGGACAGCATCGGCAAATGCATTCTTAATTATGAGCGTGCACTCAGATTAGCGCCCGGTGATGAAGATGCGGCACACAACCTTCGTCTCGCTGCTTTGAGAACGGTAGATAAGATTGAACCGGTACCGCAACTTGCCATTCTCACCTGGTGGAATCATATGCTCGAATTCTACACCTCCGCTACTTGGGCGAGTTTTTCCCTGCTGGTTTTATGGCTTGCGTGGTTGGTTGGTGCCGTCGGATTGTTACTCGGCAGGAAACGTATCTCATTTTCTGTAGCAGGGTTTTTGACCATGCTTTCATTTGTGTTCTTATTCTTTGCCTTGGTGCAGCGGCAACATGAAAATGCAACCAACCGCGCCATATTGATGGCTGCCTCGGCCAATGTTAAAAGCGCTCCGGATGACAATGCCGGAAACCTTTTCCTGCTGCACGAAGGCACCCGTTTACAAATACTCGATCGCGTGGGCGAGTGGAACAAAATCCGTCTTGAAGACGGCAAGGTGGGCTGGGTTCCGCGCAGGTTGACCGAGGTAATTTGAGCTTGGTGCATTTCGTTGCATTAAGGTTCGGAAATCAAAATCTTTAGCTTGTCGAATTGTTTTGACATCACTGTAGGAATTGCCTAAATAGCATGGCTGATTTCGCTGATCATTTCATTAATACCTGCTGCCCATGCAAATATCATTTGTCCGCCACGGATATTCCATTTCCGTTTGGCTGCTATTGCTATTGATCACCGCCGCCATTTCCGCTTCCGCTCAAAGCACATTTGAAAAACTCTATCGCACCGATGACTACGATGTAACGAATAGTCTCGAACAGACGGCAGACAACGGATATATCCTTGTGGGGCAATCTGGTCCCGTGTATGACACCTGCACATCGGATATGATTCTGGTGAAATGCGATGAAGACGGAAACATGCAATGGTCAAACCGGTATTCCACCATCTTCTGCGATCAGGGGTGGGATGTGAAGCAAACGACGGATCATGGGTATATAGTAACCGGATTGTTGATCGACACCATCAACAACACGTACATGGTTCTGTTGAAAACTGATTCGCTCGGGAACATCGTTTGGCAAAAACTCTACAATTCAAATCTTCACGATGAAGGTGTTTCCTTGTTCCTCACAAATGACGGAGGTTATCTGGTCAGCGGTTACCGGTACAATCAGGAACTGTTCGGATATGATTTGACACTCACCCAATTTGATTCGGCCGGCAATGTGATCTGGTCTAAATTTTACCTCACACCCGGCGCAGAGTACGGGCAAATTCAATTATTCGATAACGGCGATAACACCTTTTACATGGTGGCTGTGGAGGTGAATGTGATGTCGTTCCCCATACAGGAAGACTTTCTGGTGATGCGCGTTGCCGGCGATGGGGATGTTCTTTCATGCCGCACCTATGGCAATGCTGAAAGTAATGAGAAAGGATGGGGCATCATTAAAATAGATGCAAACCGGTACTGGCTCATCGGTACAGGCGGAGCGGATAATCATACGGATGCCTTGCTCGTGCAGATTGACAGTTCGGGCAACGTGATGTGGTCAAAGGTGTATGATGATGGAACATATGCCGCAGATGAATCGAGCGTCACCTCTTACAGTTACATTCCTGAATATGGTTTGTTTGTATGCGGTTTCGATGCCTTCTACAATCCGTTTACATTTATCATTGACCTGAGTGATGCGTTTGTGTTTCACGTGACTGACGACGGCGATCTGGCCTGGTGGGAAGATTTCGGAACACATGATGCCTATTACTGGGAGTTATTTCAGCGCATGGAAATTGCGAACGATGGCGGATTGCTGCTCGCCGGTTCGAGAACTACCTATGGTAACTATGATGGCAGTGAGCATTGGGATATGTATGTAACGAAGACGAACGCATTGGGAAAGAACGGTTGTGAACTGGACATGGATGTTGACGTAACCGATTTCGAAATTGACATGCATGATTTTCCTGTGATTGACAGCAGTATCACCCTGTTTGTTCAGGATGGGAATTTTGTCGCTTACCCTGCCGGTGAAGAAGTAACGCTTTGTAACGGGTTGCCAACGAATGGACCCACAACTTTTATGGAAGATCACATCAGGATATCACCTAATCCGGCAGATGACCAGGTGGAAGTGCACGGGCTGGCCGGAAACGGATTAACCTTCAGGTTATTTGATCTGGCCGGAAAGGAACTGATGTCTTCACCTGTTCATGATTCCGTATTTGGAGTAAGTGAAATGCCTGAAGGCATTTGCCTGTGGCAACTGCTTTCTGAAAACGGGCAAATCATGCATTCCGGAAAACTGGCGATTGTGCACGCAGCGCATTAAAGATAACTGAGCCACCACTGATTTTTATGTGCTGTTTTATATCGGCTGAACCATGAGCAAACCGGATAGAGTGCCGCCACAATGCCGATCCAAACGAGGTAAACAATCCACAGACTATAGCCCTCACCGGCGGCTACAAACCGGATGCCTGCAGTTGCATTGGCGCCCTCACTCATGGAATGTCCTCTTGCTAAATACAGGATGGCGCTCAGCAAGTGGATGAGAAAGAAATGGAGCAGGTAATAAAGGAAAGGCACGCTGCCATAAACGGTCACAATCCGGGTGAAACTGTTTTTCCATTTTTCAAAGAGGGCCAGAAATACCAATGCCGGCCCGATGGTGATGCACATGTAAAGCAGCGATGGCGGGTACTTGTGCACGTCCATGAAAGAAAGAAAAGTAAACAAGCCATTTTTCTGTACCGACCATTGTTCCGGATTGCCGTACAGGTTTGAGGCACGAAGAGCCGTAAAAAAAACAATGCTTCCGATTCCCGTCCACAACAGCATCGATTTTCTTCTTTCGGGTTGTATGGAAGGGTCGTAAAATTTTCCGAAGCAATATCCGAGCATCATCAAACCGGCCCATGCAACAAATGGATAAATGATTAGCACGGCATGATTGCCAAACAGCGGGTGCACGCTGAATCGTGAACTGTGAAGCAAATCCCACCAAAAAGGAAACGGACCCTGGTGCGCTGCTTCAACGGGATCCAACAGGTTGTGGCCGAATACAATGATTACACCCAGTGAAAGGATGGCCGCATAGGGTAACCAAACCACCAGGCCCAGGACGAACATGCTGGTGCCAATGGCCCAAATGGTTTGCAGCCCGATGAGGGAATAAGTGGGATCAAAGGTGACGATGAGGTTAACCACGAACACTTCAATAAACATGAGCCATAGTCCCCGCTTGATCAGAAAGGTGCTCAGCACCGCCGTGCTTTTTCGTGATTTCTGAAAATAAGCCGAAGCGCCGGCCAGAAATACAAACACCGGTGCGCAAAAGTGCGTGATCCATCGGGTGAAGTAGAGAAAAACGGAAGTGGTCTGCAGATCGAGTGGATCATGCAACCAGGCATCGTAATGAAAAAAATCTCTGGTGTGATCAAGAGCCATGATGATCATGACGGCTCCTCTCAAAAAATCAATGGAGTAGATTCGGCTGCGTGCCGGAATGGCCAGTGTATCCATGAGGAGGAAATCTTAATTGATCGAAAGGTAAAGAAATAGCGCAACTGATTTTCAGATTACTTCCACTGTCAATGGTAAGTTAAAATGTAAGCAGTGTGCGAATCCCGTCGAAAGGAGGTGAATCGGATTCTAACTTGGCAAAAAATTTTATACACAAATACAATTTGGGTATGCCAAACGGAAAAGAGCGATCGCCTCACATACTGAATACCTCATCCAACCTGCTGGGCATTTGTTTCCTCGTCCTCACTTCTCTGCGCGTGATGAAGGTGAATGACATCACGGTGATTGATGAAATTACGGCCATCGCTATCGTGCTGTTCATGCTCAGCAGCATTCTCTCATTTTTGTCTTTGAGAAGTGCAAACAAACCGGGTGAAGTGCTGGAATCAATAGCGGACTTCATTTTTCTGGCAGGGCTTGCNNTTGTTGTTTGTAACTACAATCCTGGTCACCTTCAATTTCATCCGTTGAGTGCAAATAGCCCGGGAAATCCATGGTTAGAAACTTCTGCGTTATTTCTTTGGCCGGCGACTAGCCCGTGAAGCGGCTTTGATGTGCAATCGCAAACTGAATCAGCTCTTCCATAGAAAGTCCGGAGCGGGAGGCGGCATCGCGAATATCTTCTCTCGAAACATTGGCTGCAAAACTTTTATCCTTCATTCTCTTCAAAACACCTTTCACTTCCATTCCTTCATAATCGTTCGGGCGCATGAGCGAATAGGCATGAAGAAACCCGGAGAGCTCATCAAAAGCATAGAGCATCTTATCCATTTTTGAAACCGGTTCTACACCAAAATAAGACGGGCCGTGTGACGCAATGGCGTGTATCACTTCAGGATCTACATTTCTTTTCTCCAGTTCTTCAATTATCAGCTTGCAATGCTGATCGGGCCATTGATCCCAATCGGCATCATGAAGCAGACCTGCCAGTTCCCAGCGCCACTGATCTGCACCGTTCAGTTGTTCTTTTTCCTTCGCCCACGATTTCATGAGGTGGGCCACCTGGTGCATGTGCAATCGCAGCCGGTCATTCTTCACCCAATCATTTAATAGTTGATTGGCTTCATCCGGTGATATTGTTTTGCCTTTGTTTTCCGGATTCCCAAATTCCGTTCTGCCAAGAGAGTGGGAGGGCATAAGAAGAGATTTGTTTTATCTGCGAAGAAAGAAAAATTACCAATTATTAATGACCAATAACCAATAACTAATGACCAATGACCAATAACCAAGACCATTCACCATTCACCATTCACTATTCCCCGTCACCGTGTAACTTCGCTCCGTGATTCTTAGCACTGACAACCTCATTAAATCCTATCGCCGCCGTAAGGTGGTGGATCATGTTTCAGTAAAAGTGGAGCAAGGCGAAATTGTTGGGTTGCTCGGCCCGAATGGCGCCGGTAAAACCACTACGTTTTATATGATGGTGGGATTGGTGCGGCCGGATGAAGGGCACATTTTTCTCGACGACCTTGACATTACCTATCAGCCCATGTATAAGAGAGCGCAGGAAGGATTGGGTTACCTTCCGCAGGAGGCCTCTGTCTTTCGCAAAATGACGGTGGAGGACAACATCGCATCCGTGCTTGAGTTTACGGGGCTTACAAAATCACAACAACGGGATAAGCTGGAATTGCTCATTGATGAATTCGGTTTAGGTCATGTGCGGAAGAACCGGGGTGATCTAGTCAGCGGTGGCGAGCGGAGAAGAACGGAAATTGCACGCGCGCTTGCCGTGGATCCCAAATTCATTCTATTGGATGAGCCCTTTGCCGGTATTGATCCCATTGCCGTGGAAGACATTCAAACGATCGTTTCCAAATTGAAGTTCAAAAACATCGGCATTCTCATTACCGATCACAACGTGCAGGAAACCCTCAGCATCACTGACCGTGCCTACCTGCTTTTTGAAGGAAGGATTTTGAAACAGGGCACCGCCGAAGAACTTGCCGCTGACGAACAAGTGCGCAAAGTTTATCTTGGGAGAAATTTTGAATTGCGGAGAAAGAACCTGGTGCCGGAAGAAAAAGAATAATCGGCTGCGCGCATCTCTGAAATTCGAAATCAATAATCCGCGATTCAGTGCTTCCGATTTATCCCATCGTTCAATGGTTTCTGAAACAGCGCATGAGCCAGATTCAGGCGTGGATGGATTATCCCATGGATTCACAGCTTCGCGTTTTCTCGCAACTCATTCAATCAGCGAAGGAGACGGAGTGGGGAAAGAAATTCGATTATGCTTCCCTGCGCTCACCCGATCCTTTTCGCGAGCGAATTCCCGTGCAGGATTATGATTCGCTGAAACCGTACTTCGAACGCATGATCAACGGGGAGCAGAATGTGTTGTGGAACACGCCGATCAAATGGTTTTCCAAATCATCAGGCACCACCAGCGACCGCAGCAAGTTCATTCCCATGAGCAGGGAATCCATAGAAGAGTGCCACTACAAAGGAGGCATTGATTTACTCTCTGCTTACTGCGCGGCCGTTCCTGAAACCACATTGCTGAGCGGCAAAGGAATCATAGTGGGCGGAAGCCATCATCCGAATGCCTCCAATCAGTTTACAAGCTCGGGTGATCTCAGTGCCGTGCTCATGCAAAATATGTCCTTCTTCGCGCAATGGTTCCGCACACCGGATCTCAGTATCGCCCTCATGGATGATTGGGAGAAGAAGCTGGAGGCGCTGGCCATTTCTACTATGGATGAAAACATCACCAATCTGTCAGGTGTGCCTACCTGGACGATGCTGCTGTTGAAGAAGGTAATGGAACTGAAACAGAAAAGCAGTATCCATGAAGTTTGGCCAAATCTCGAACTCTACATCCACGGCGGCGTGAGTTTCACTCCTTACCGGAAGGAATTTGATTCGCTCATCAGGTGGAATGATATGCATTATTATCAAACCTACAACGCCTCAGAGGGGTTCTTTGCTTTTCAGCTCGGCAAAGATGATGACGATATGTTGCTGCACCTGAGCAACGGCATTTTTTATGAATTCATTCCTGAGTCAGAATTCGGGCGCGAGCAACCAAGGACAAACCTGTTGCATGAAGTGGTGCCCGGCGTGAATTATGGTTTGCTCATCTCCACCTGCGGCGGACTCTGGAGATACAATGTGGGAGATACCATCCGCTTCTCCTCCATTCGTCCTTACAAGATTCAGGTAACCGGCCGGCTGAAACATTATATCAATGCCTTTGGCNNGGCGAAGAAGTGATTGTTGACAATGCTGACCGCGCGCTGGCCGAGGCCTGCCACGCCACAGGGGCCGAAGTGCGCGACTACACCGTGGCACCCATCTTTCTCACCACGGAGCATCGCGGAGGGCATGAATGGCTGATTGAATTTGCAAAATCACCCGATGATCTCAGCGTCTTTGCATCGATACTTGACACTTCATTGCGGCGCATCAATTCAGATTACGATGCCAAGCGACAGCACGATCTTGCACTGCTCCCACCCAAAATCCGCTCACTGCCCGATCATTCATTTTATCACTGGCTGAAATCGAAGAATAAATTGGGTGGTCAAAACAAAGTGCCGCGGCTGAGCAACGACCGGAAGTATGCCGATGAAATCATCCAATTGCTCGGGCTTTCTGTTTCGTGAAGCGGTAACAATTCCCGGCGGCTTCAATCGTCATCAAGGTAACTTCATTGGGGAGTAATGCGTAACTTTCTGGTGGCAATGTGAAATAAAACTACGGGTCATGAAAAAAAATATCCTCCAAATACCCGCCAATCCCGGCTATGAAAACCGTTTTGGGTTTCCTTACCGCACTACATTAAGCTTCGTTCCCTACATCGAATGGCTTGAAACCATGGTGAAAGAGAACAAGACGGCCGATGTGCCCATTATTCGTCACGTGCTTCGCGTGGTAAAAAAAATCCCGGCGCTATTGCAGCCCATTGAGGACCTTGCGATCCTTGAAGTGCACAGGAAAGAAGTGGATTTGCTGCTTTCCACCATCATACCCACCTCCGTTCAGGATGATCTTACNNAAATTTCATGAGCTGGTTAATGATGATGCGAAAGGAACCTGGGATTTCAGTCACATGAATCCTGAAAATGCCCTGCGCGACCTCACGGCTTTTGCCGGATTGTCAATACTCAATGCATATTATGGATTAAACCTGAGAGATCCCGAAGTGATGAAGAGCCGGGAAATTGACAAGCTGAAAGGAACTTCATCCTATTATAAGCCCGAGATCAACCTGAAGTTTGTTCGTGTGAAGGCGCTCAAGCCAACCCGCGGCAAAGACAGCATTGATTTAGCGCCGCTGAAGAATGATTTCTTCGATCTGGAATATTGGCTTAAGAATTTTCCGCCGGACACCTTTGCTTTCGAGGGATTCGCTGTTTACCGCATGGTGGATGTGAGCGGGCGCGAATTCATATCACAACTTGAATACACATTGCTCGAATCCAAGTCGGCTATGTCGCAGGATAAAATGAAACGCATTGAAGAAAACCTGCGCAATTATTTTGGAGTACCCGACATGAGCATGGGCATCGCCAATATGACGCAGTACCAGCGCGTGATGGGTTGCAGCCCGGAGCATTGGTTCTGCCTGCTTCCACTTGACCGGGTGGATGAGATCATGAAGGATTATGAAAACTCCATTTACCGGCAGGCCGAAGTGAGCGGGAAACCGCTNNCTGGTGGATGATCTGGCGGAAGCGGAGTCACCATCGAGCGTGGAGAAGGAATTTCTTGCTCAGGGGTATCGCAGTTTTCTGCTGGCCCCGGTGTATCATGAAAAGGAATTGCTGGGCATGATTGAATTTGGTTCAGCCCAGCCCCATGCTTTTTCATTCGTATCGCTCATTAAGCTGCGTGAAATCATGCCCATCATCTCGCTGGCTTTTCAGCGCGAAGTGGAAGATTATGACAACCGGGTACAGGCCGCCATGAAGGAATATTTTACGGCGATTCATCCGGTGGTGGAATGGAAATTTATGGAAGCGGCCATGAAGATGATCAGCTTGAATGATGAACATGGCCGGCAGCTGCCCGAGATCCGGTTTGACGATGTAATTCCGATTTACGGGGCTATTGACATCCGCGGCTCTTCGGAAAGACGAAATGAGGCCATCCGGCTTGACATGATTGATTACCTGCAGGTGGCCAATTCCATACTGAGAGAGGCGTATGCTAAATATGATATGGCCATCCTCGATGAGTTGGTTTTCCGTTCAGAAAAATTACTGGAAAAACTCCAGCTCACCATTGATTCCGGTGATGAAACCGGCATCCTGGATTTCATGAACACAGAAGTGATGCCTGCGTTCAAGGTCATTGCAGACCGCGATGATTCGCTCAGGAAAACGATCCTCAATTTTGAAAAGTCACTCAACCCCGATCATGAATTTTACCACATGCGGAGGAAAGATTTTGAGGCCTCGCTCACGTTAATCAACGACCGGGTGGCGGACCTCATTGAAGCGGATGAGGAACGTGCCCAGCAAATGCTTCCGCACTACTTCGAGAAGTACCGGACTGACGGGGTGGAATACAACGTGTATGTAGGCCAGTCACTGCTGCAAAAGGGAACCTACGATCCCATGTATCTCCGGAGTTTCCGGTTATGGCAACTGATCAGCATGGCGGAAGTAGCCAGGGAAACAAAACGCCTGCAGACGGTGCTGCCCGTTCCGCTGGAAACCACGCAGCTTATCCTGTGCTACAGCAATCCTTTTTCCATCATGTTCCGCATGGATGAAAAAAGATTTGATGTGGCCGGCGCTTACAACATCCGCTATGAGATTGTGAAGAAACGCATTGATAAAGCCCGCGTGCTGGGAACCAATGAACGAATTACGCAACCGGGCATGATCGCCGTTATTTACACGCAGGATAAGGAAGCCAGGGAGTATGAGCGTTACTTCGAGTATCTCGAAGCAAAGGGATATATTTTACCCGGAATTGAACACTTCGAAGTGGAACAGTTGCAGGGCATGCTCGGTCTGAAAGCCCTGCGCGTGAAAGTGAACTACAGCCAGGGTGCCACCACTGTGCCGTGGGATGAAGAGGAACTGATGCAGCAGGTGAAAGGCATCATGGTCTGAAGGCGTTTGGTTTTACGCTTTCATTATTCCTGTTTTATTGCAGTGTTTGAGATGGGTGTTTCCATTTTGATTTCCCGAACCGGAAAAGCGAATGAAGCACCGTTAGCAGCCACAACGTCCATAATTTCAAAATTGATATCACTGCGCAGTTGAAAGAAGTTTTCAACGGGATCAAAAGGCGTATAGTAAATCACCAACAAGTTGATGGAGCTCTCACCGAATCCTTCCAGTGCTACCACCATATTTTCATCCAGGTTTCTTTTTTGAAGCAGCGTCTGAATGTCGCTGATGATTTTCCGCAACTGCGCGGCCGATGTGGAGAATGAGAGACCGATGATCATCCGCACGCGCCGGAGCCGGCGCTTGGTGAGATTATCCACTGCGTTCTCAATCATCTTCTTGTTCGGCATAGTCACGAATGACTGGTCGTAGGTTCTGATACGAGTGCTGCGGAATCCCACTTTCTCGACATTGCCTTCCACATCACCCACCTTCACCGTATCACCCACCATAAAGGGTTTGTCAAGAAAAATGGTAACGGATCCAAAAAGGTCTTTGATGCTTTCCTGCGCGGCAAATGCAATGGCCAATCCGCCGATTCCCAAACCCGCCAACAAGGAAGTGATGTTGAAGTCCAGCACCACGCCCAGCAGGATCAGAAGAAACAATACATAAATCACCACCTTGATGGAGTCTTTTACAAAGGGAACGAGTTGGTCATCCGATTTGCTTTCAGTGAGTGCCGCACGCTCCAGCAAAATGGCGCCGATAAAATCCACGATCCGCAGCAGCACTTTGGTAAATGCAACTAGTAAGATGGTCCACTTGATGATGTTGATGATCTTTTCGATGCTGACGTCAAAGATGGTCTTGTTCCACTCAGCCGGAAATCGGAGCGCCTCCAGCGCAGCTACGATAACAATAAACATGAGCAGCCACTCCATGGGGCGCAAAACCAGCCGTTGAAAATCCTGTATGCGGTTTTCTACGGTGATACGGCGAAAGAGCCGGTAAATAATGAGGTTGATGAGTTTTGATAGATAAGTGCGGAAAATGAAAACGGCAATGATGATGGCTGAAACCCACCCATAACATTCCAATGTGTTCCCGAGAAACTGGTATTGAAGAATGGAAAGCATTCCGGTTGATTTCGTGCAAAAATAGGATCGCTTCAAAGAGATATGCAAAGAATATCCCGGTGTGCAGTTTTCAGCAATTCGCCCTCGTTTGTTCACCATGGATTACAATCAACACGCTGTTGCGGATAACAGAACAGGCCGGCCCGGTAACTTGCTGTTTCATCCTTCTACATTTACTCGCACAACACGAAACTTATGCTCGAAGAATTTCTTCGGTCGGCTGACGACGAATTTTATGAAGGAGAATATGCAGAATCCCAGTTGGGGAGTCAGGTGCTTCATCCGTCGCAGTTGCCTGACACCATGGAAGATATTGCTATTGCCATTGTTGGTGTTAAGGAAGATCGCGGATCGAAGAACAATGTAGGCAGCGCGGCCGCACCGGATGAAATACGCAGGCAGTTATACATGTTGTCCAAGCTGAACCGTGAAATGAAAATCGCCGACCTGGGCAATATCGAAGGCGGCGCTTCATTGAAGGATACGTACGTAGCGCTAAGCCATGTGGTGAATGAGATGCTGCGCCTCCAGGTGGTTCCCGTGATTATCGGCGGCAGCCATGATCTCACATTCGGGCAGTATGGCGGCTACCACGAAATCGGCAAGGATATCAATGTGAGCGTGGTGGACAGCATGATTGATTTTTATGACGGGGAAGAAGAGATCAATGATGAAAACTTCCTCGGTCGTGTTTTCGTCGCAGAACCTTCCGTACTTCATAACACGGCCGTAATTGCATACCAAACCCATCTCGTCACTCCCAAATCACTGGAGGTGATGGATAAGTTGCATTTTGAAAATTACCGTCTTGGTCGTGTGCGAGCTGACATCAATGAAGTGGAACCCGTGTTCAGGTATTCCAACCTTTGCTCGTTCGATTTGAGTGCCGTGCGTTTTGCCGATTCACCGGCTAATTACACGGCTTCACCCAACGGATTATTTGGTGAAGAGATGTGCCAGCTCGCCCGGTTTGCCGGGCAGAGTGATTCGGTGGATTCATTCGGATTATACGGCTGCAATCTGGCCTACGACAGCCGGGATCAAACCGTAAAACTTGCAGCGCAGGTGATCTGGTACTTCCTCGATGGCGTGGTCAACCGCAGAAACGATTTCCCCAACGGGCAGGATGAGAACTATACGAAGTACACCGTTCAGTTCAAGGAAAATAAATACGAAATGAATTTCTGGAAAAGCCGGAAATCGGACCGGTGGTGGATGGAAGTACCGACTCCGGAAGCAAGGCGTAATCAAAAGAAGTCGCACCTCGTACCTTGTTCTTATACCGATTACCAGATGGCCTGCCGTGAAGAAATTCCGGAACGCTGGATGAAGGCCATGTCAAAACTCGGCTGATCATTGCCGTTCCATCACCAGGATTTGAGATCTCACCGGTGAGGTGTGACTCAGACTCAGCGCACCATTACTCTTCGAAAACACAAACCAGGAAGCACTCAGGATGTCGTACGGATGTGAATAGGAATTCAATTGCATGCTCACCTTGTCCAATCCGATATCGCTGATGATATTCCATGCCCCGTCAACCAGACTGTCGCTGGCAAAGGCACTCAGTGAGCCGCTTGCATTGAACTGAAGTTCGATGCCCGTCATGACAGCAGTCTTGTCAATGCCGCTGTCAGTGTACTGTATGATGTCCCATTTGCCGATGAGTTCATTTGGAATGAGAATTTCCTGACTGGCGGTTACCTCATGCTTATCGGAACAGGAAATAGCCAACGCGATGCAGCTTAAAAGAATGGCAGGACTGATGCGCATCTGCTATGGTTGAAGGCAATTAAAATTATTTCCTTTCTGCCAATTCAGGAAATAATTCTCCGCGGGCATTCCGTTCACTTCAGATCCTGCTGGCGGATGGTGTACGTCCAAGGCACTTTTCCGTCCACCGTATAGCAGGTGATGTTGGCCATGCGTTCTCCTGATTTGCTTACCGTTATTGCAATCCTGATGTAGTTCTGATCGAAAACCATATCGGGCACCACGCGGTACGGATTGGTGCCTTCCGGTGTCTGTTTGGTTTCGGGATACGAACCTGAAGTGAATGCAGAGGAGGTGATGTCATACAAAGGATAGCCGCCTTCCGGTGTGATCCGGATAATATCAGAATAGTGACGGTCGCCGGTGAGAAAAATGACTCCGGTGATTTTATACTTCACGATAAAACCAATGAGCTCATCATACTCCTGCCGGTAGTGGCGCAGACACTCGAAACGGTTGAGGGGGTTCAGCGTCTGGCTTCCTATTACGATAAACTTGAAGGAGGCCTTCGAATCGAGCAAGTTGTTTTCAAGCCATGAAAGTTGTTCTCTTCCGAAGAAATGTTTATCCGCACTCAGCGAATCCAGCTTCTCATCGCTGCGATAATATCGGTCATCGGTAAGAAAGAAATCGCAATCACTCCAGGCGAAATGGGTGTACACCCCGGAATGATCCGGTTCACCGTAGCCGGGATTGCCCCAGAAATCTTTAAACGCTTGCAGTGAAATTGCTTTCAGTTCAAAAGACGCACCTGCATCATTGGGCCCGTAATCATGATCATCCCACACGGCGTAGTTCGGACGTGATGCGAGCAGTTTTTTCATCTCCGGAATGCTGCGGTCATGCGTGTACCGGTAATAGAAACCGGTTTTGGAAGTGAAGTCAGCTTCGCGCGTGTACATGTTATCTCCGTTCCAGATCATGAAGTCACTCGGGTTATTTGCTATGGAATCGAAGATGCGCGGATCGCGCCCGTATGGTTTGCCGGGGCGATCGTAAGGCGGGTCATTGATGTAGGCGCAGGAACCGAAGATGAATGAGAACTCCGGTGGCGGCATTCTGTATTCCCATACTTGTTTTGTTTTGAACGTAAGCGGAAAATTGAATGACTGCCTTTTGTGATCGAGATCAATTTCGTATTCATATTCTGTTGCCATGTCAAGATTGGTGAGAATCACTTTTACCGGGTTGTAATCCTGATGCAATAATCCGGTTTGAGTGAATATCCTGGCTGAAGCGGGTTCATTCTTTTTCCAGCATTTCACTTCCACGCTGTTCACATCGGGTGAAACTTCGAGCCAGATGGTCGCCTCCCGGTGTGAGATATGACACAACATGGGGCCGCACACCAGAGACGGCGGTTGTGCCCGTGTACCGAAACCGGCTGCGATGAACAGAACGAAAATGAGCTGCTTCATAGGGTGGATTTTCAATTCAAAGCTAATGAGCCGATGCATGTGGTACAGCAGAAAAAAAGCCGCCGCCCATTCGAGGGGCGGCGGCGAACCAAAAACATGAGCAAGACTATGATTACTCTACACTCAATTTGATCATTCGATTTTCTTCACCGCTGCGGATGTGTACAAAATACATTCCGTTCGTCAGGTCGCCGAGCCAGAGTGAAATCTTATAGAGACCGGCTGAAAGATGATCATTCATCACTTCGCGTACTAACCGGCCGGATACATCCGTAATGGAGATATTCACGTCGTTACTTTCGCTCAGTGAAAATTCAAGCATGGATGAAGTTTTCATAGGATTAGGATATACGTTGAACGCAGAAATTGTCTTCGGGGTTTCAATACCGGTATAGCCCGCATTCTGCGGATCCCAATTGGTCCAGCCGGCTGACCAGTCCGTATCGCCGAAGGCGCCACGGAAATTCACGACATCGAAGAAGGTATCATCGAGATTGGAAGCGGAGAAGTCAGCTCCGGAAAGAACGGGCGACCCGGCCATCGGCAAGGCGTTAGGTGCTGCAAGGTTGAATGGATCAGTGAGCATGACATCGCTGTTTGCAGCGTATGTCATATTGCCATAGGACGGATTATTGAACCAGCCACTGATATCAAAGGAACTTCCTGAAGCCACTTCAAAATTGTTAGTGCAGCCGCTGATTACTGTGTTGCGAATCTGCAGCACATCATTGGTTGCATTGGTTTCACAGGCACTGCCGTCAATCATAATACCGGAAGGATAGCCCATGAGAATGGTATTGTAAATGCATTGCTGGCTGTTTCTCCTGATGTGAGCGCCGCGCTTGAAATTGGCATTGATGGTGTTGGTTGAATATTTCGGACCAGCAATGGTTACATTGGAGAAAATGGCGTGAGTGTTTGGGGTGTTGGTGGATCCCGTGGCATCATTATCTGATTCAAATCCGTTGGAGCCGCTTATGTCAGCCACATTAGGATCGCGCAGACCATACAGGAATTGCAGCTTTCCGCTGAATCCGTTATCGGTATCGAAGTCATCATCCAGACCGCGGAAGGCGATAAGATGTTTCGCATTGACGGTGCCCCCAAAAAACTCATAGGAGTCATCACCGCTGTATGAAATCTGTATGTGATCAAGCGTTGTACCGCGACCCACACCACCGCAGGTGAGCCCATTGATTTCATTGTTCGGTGCAAAGGCGATGCCGGCAAACTCAATGCGCAAATAGCGAAGAATACCTGAGTTGTCGTTGTCATCAGGGTTTGCGCCGCCACCGTATGTGCCGTTGCCCTGCCCGTCATCCACGCCGCCTTCAATAATGGCTTCACCACCGGGTTGATTGATGGATGCTTTACCCAGCAGGATGATGCCGCCCCAGTCGCCATACGTGCGGAAGCCGACTGGCCCGTTTGATGTGAAAACGATCGGCTGATCAGCGGTACCGTCAGCAATAAGCTTGCTGCCGCGTGTTATGATGAGCGAACCTTTGGTCGGCTTGTCACCTTTGACGATGGTACCCGGCTGAACGGTGAGTGTAGCGCCGTTGGTTACATAAACAAAACCCTCCAGCAACCAGATTTTGTCACTGGTGAGCGTTTTGTCTGTTGTGATATAACCGGAAAGAACTTCCTGGGCCCATGTGGCCTGAGAAAGCAGTGCAGTCAGCACTAAAATAAGAATGGAAAACTTTTTCATTGTTTGAGTTTGTTTGAAGCAAAACTATCGGCACGGTGTAACGCCATTCTTACCTCAACGTTAGGTTAACATTAAGTGATGAAGCGCATATCGCTTCATCGTGGTCGTGTGCCAACCGGACTTAGTTGAACTTATAGCTGAATCCAAGCGTGATGCGCGTACCGGGAACCACGCGCATGATTTCCGAGTCTTCGCCCTGTTTGAATTTGCCGTCAGCATTTTGATCCTGGTAGAAAACGGCATCGCTGGCGAGAATGTCTGCGACAGTGAGCTTGATGCTTCCGTTTTTCAAAACACGCTTGCTGATTTGTGCATCGAGCAAAGGCCGCGATGCTTCGTAGATGTCGAGGTATCCCACAGAACCCACCGCATCAATCCGCCTGCCGATCACATTGAAGAAAACAGCAGCCGAAAAATCGCTTTGCGGTTCAGAGTACTGCAATCCGGCATTCACAATAAAAGGAGACTGCCCTTGCAGGGGGCGCACCGAATCTGCTGAGTTGGTGATGCCTTCCAAGTCAACAATGGATTTGATATAAGAGAGATTCGTGCTTATGCTGAGGTTTTCCCACTGCTTCCATGGAATCAGGCCGGAGATGAAATCAAAACTTTTTCGCAGTTCAAATTCAGCCCCGAAATTTCTTGCCACCGTTACATTTTCATAGGTGCGTATTCTGGAACCGGCGCCCGAGCCGAGATCAACGATTTGCTCAATCGGGTTTTTGAATTCTTTATAGAACAAACTGCCGGAAATCACCTGTCCCTTGCCCCAGAATTTTTCTACACGCGCGTCCGCATTTAAAATATTGGTGCGCTTCAGGTCGGGGTTACCGGTTACACTGGTTGAGGTGTTGAAGTCGTAGAAACTGAACGGTGCGAGTTCGCGGAACTCGGGTCGGGAAACAGTGTGCGAAATGGAAAGGCGGATGTTAGTCTTCTCAGATGCGGCAAACACCAGATTGGCCGAAGGAAGAAGATCAAATGGCAGTTTATAGATCGAATCGTTGGCGCGCACGTTCACTTCCACGGGCTGGTTGTTGGGATATGCGCTCAGCAAACTCTGATTGTAAAATTCAAAGCGTGCGCCCCACACCAGGCGAAAGCGGGCGGGTAGTTTGTTATCGAGCATGAAGTAGTAGGCATGCAAATCGGATTGTGCCGTGTATGCATCACTCGGGTTGGTGATTTCATCAATCCGGAATCCGGCAGGTCCTATGTGCTCATCAGACAGGAGCGTGGCCGGAGGCGAAGCCAGTATGGCATTCGGATCAGGATTTTCAGAGAAGAACAACCCAATGTTGTTCACCACATAACCGAGTACGCGGGCGTCGAAAGCGCGGTCGCGCCATTGCTGATATGTCCCCAGTTTCAAAGAGCTTGAATTATTGAGGAAACGGAACGGGAGACTGAGGTCAACGCTGCCGCTGTAAATATTTTCATCGAGCGAAGAATAAAACCGACCGGACAAATCCGGCGATGCGGAACCAAACGGGATGTAAGCAAGGAACGGATCTTCCGGCGCCGCGTCGAAATTTTTGGTGTAGAAGAGTTTTCGGTAATTCGGTTCGTCACGCGTCACTTTCGCATATCCCGCGCTCCATTCCAGTTTCATTTTTCCCGGCTTGATAAAATGATCTCCCTCCAGCTGGGTGCTGATGAAGTGATTCTCCACGTAGTAGTACGCGTAATTCTGTACATCATAGGTCCGTTCGTAATACGGGCCGGTGCGGAGTGTGGTAATGTTATCAGTGTTTGTACTGTAGCTGTTCTTCAGCGTAATCTTATTCTTGTCATTGAACTTATAGGCCAGGTTGAGCAATCCGCCAACCAGCACATTGTATTTGTACTGATCATCGTGGTAGCGGTAGATGGCCGTAGTGTCGAAGTTGTAGTCAGCC
Source organism: Bacteroidota bacterium (assembly GCA_018267315.1). GTDB lineage: Bacteria > Bacteroidota > Bacteroidia > Chitinophagales > UBA10324 > JAFDYS01. The sequence continues at coordinate 94,012 of JAFDYS010000037.1, forward strand.
CGCGTAATGTTTGAATACCGGTAATCAGCATTGTAGCTGAGAGAGAGAATAGCGCCAAACTCATGGCCGAAGAGATTTTTCTTCAAACCGCCGGTGAACTGGCCGCTGTAATTCATCGGAGCAGTTGACTTGTAATAATCCCAGTCGTTAGTAAATAGCCCGGATGATTGCAACGCCAGATCGGTACTCGATTGAATCGCTTCGGTTCCGGGAAAAGCAGCCGGTAATGCCCTCGTGCCGTCATCATACCCCAGCCAGTCCGTACCGCCTTTCAGTGATGAATACCAATTCTTGAAGGTGGTGGTGGTGTTGTAGCCGAGCGTGCCGCTTAGTGAAATGAAATTTTCTTCAGGAATGTCTTTGGTGTTTACTCTTATAATTCCGCCGGCAAAATCACCCGGCAAATCCGGCTGCGCTGTTTTCAATACCACAATATTGTCAATGAGCGCTGATGGAATGAGGTCGAATGAAAATGTTTTACGGTCCACTTCCGTGCTGGGCAGTGGTGTGCCGTTGATGAGGGCATTGTTGTAGCGGTCACTCAGTCCGCGTATCACGGCGAACTTATTATTCTGAATGGTGACACCACTCACGCGGCGAAGTACGTCCCCGGTGTTTCGATCGGGTGTTTTACGGATGATGTCCGCAGAAATTCCGTCGCTGATAGTAGTACTGTTTTTCTGGAATGTCATCAGGGAATTGATGTTTTCCTTGGTGGCAGTGGCATGCACCACTACATCCTGCAGCTGAGTGGCATTGCTTTCAAGAGTTACATTCAATGGTGTGATGCTTCCGGCTTTTACCTCCACTCCTTCAATTACTTTGGATTTATATGAAAGAAACTGAAACACGAGGTTGTAGGTGCCCGGCGCCAGTTTCAATTCATAGTTACCGTCAATATCTGTTGTGGATCCGATGCTTTGATTGTTCTCCACAAACACGGCGGCGCCGATCAGGGCTTCAGTGTTGGCGGCATCATTTACCCTGCCGCTAACCGTTCCGTTCTGTGCACGTAGTGAGAAGGAGAAAAAGAAAAGAGCAGTGACAGAAACAATGAATGGAGTGTTGCGAAGGTTCATGCCTTTGGTTTGACCGCAAAACTCCGTTCAGCACTTAATGAGTCTATTACCACAAGGTTAAGTAATGGTTAACCGCAGATAAAGAGAATTGAAGGGTTACTGTTATATGACCAGGATGGATGCAATTCTGAAAGCGGGATGTACGGTGCATTCAGGGAAAGTTAATGTTGCTACAACATGCCGTTAATAAGTCGCCGCTACGTTTGGCCAAAACTTTACGGATGAAGCACAAAGAATCACTTTTCAGGAAACTGCAGGCCTATTCATCGGTGGCAGCCGGTGTGTTGGCCATGCAAGCAGTGGCCAATGCACAAATTGTTTATACGGATACCACCGCAACGTTCGATACAAATCAAACCGGTTTCAGCTTTGATCTTAATCACGATGGCACTACTGACTTCACCTTTTTTCTGCTTCGTTACAATACCGGTTCGCAAATCAATTACCAGGTACTTGGTTTCGGATCAAACAGTGTTTATGAAGTGGCAGGTGAGGTGAATACCACCAACGGGTACGTGTATGTGAATCAGATTAATGAAGGAGATGCCATTGGAGCAGATTTGTCCTGGCAGCCCTATAATTCTCTCTTCTGGGTTTTTGCCCGGCATATTGAATCAGGCAGCAGTCTGATTGAAAACGGTCACTGGCTGGGCGCATCAGGTAAATATGCGGGCTTACGGCTCACGCTCGCTGATCAGTCTTACTACGGATGGATTCGTCTCGATGTGGATTCGCAGGCCGCTGTGTTCAGCGTGCATGATTTCGCCATGCAATCCATCCCCGATTCATCCATACTTGCCGGCGACCGCGATACACTCACAGCCATACCGGCCATACCGGCAGCGAATCATATACATATTGCATCAATGGGCCGCAACGTGATTATCGAAAACACATATCCGGGATCATCTTCCATGAACATTGAAATTTTGGATATCGCCGGGAGCGTGAGATTTACCAGAACCACCCGGCAAAAAGAAATCAAGCTGGAGTTGCCCGATTGGTCACCCGGCATTTATATCGTTACGGCGACAACTGACGAGGGGAGAGTGACGAAGAAAATTTCAATCCGGTAGCCGTACGTCTTAGCTATTACATAACGATTAAGTCATTGTAGGATAACGGGCTGTTTACGTTGTCTCCGTTGATTTGCCAAACTTCCCTGTATGCAAAACAGGCGATCGCCGGACATCGTGGTCATTTCAGATGTGCATCTCGGCACATACGGATGCCACGCCGCGGAACTCAACAGTTATCTCAAAACCATTGCACCGCGTATTCTCGTGCTCAATGGTGACATCATTGACGGTTGGTCATTCACCAAAAATTATTTTCCCGAAGCGCACTGGAAAGTGTTGCGCCGTCTGATGAAAATGATGAATGAAGGAACCCGTATCTATTATCTCACCGGCAACCACGATGAATTTCTCCGCCGGTTTTCCGGCGTGCGGATTGGCAAGCTTAAGATTGATGATAAACTGTTGCTCGAGCATGGCGGAAAGAAATACTGGTTTTTCCACGGGGATATATTTGACATAACGATGAAGCACTCCCGGTGGCTGGGAAAACTGGGAGGCAAAGGGTATGATGCCCTCATTATCATCAACCGGCTGGTAAACCGGCTGCTCGAGAAAATGGGGCGCGAAAAAATTTCATTATCTAAAAGGATTAAGAACAGCGTGAAACAAGCCATTAAATTCATTGATGATTTTGAACAAACGGCCATTGACCTGGCAATGGATGATGAACTGGATTATGTCATCTGCGGTCACATTCACCAGCCCGTGATTCGTGAAGCAAGCCGTGGAAACAAGCATGTGACATATATGAACTCCGGCGACTGGATTGAGAATCTCACGGCGCTGGAGTGTGAAGGTGACCGCTGGCAGATTGTGCATTTTCAAAAGGCAGATACAGTTGTGGCCGAAGAAGATGATCAGCAGCATGAAAATGCTGAAATGAATCAGCGTGTAATTCATGCTGATAAGATCTATGAATCCATTCCATTAATTTTATTGAATGCCGGGCTCCGGAATCAGCATGAGTGACAGCACCAACGCGAAGAAAAAAGTATTGATTGCGCCGCTGAATTGGGGCTTGGGTCATGCTTCACGCATGATTCCGGTGATCCGTCGCCTCCTTGCTGCAAATGCGGAAGTGATCATCGCGGCTGATGGAAGACCTATGGGGCTGTTGAAGCAAGAGTTTCCGGATCTGAAAAAGATACGGCTTCCGGGCTATGACATTACATATCAAACCACGGGAAGTTTTGCGGCCAGCATCTTCAGGCAAGTGCCGCGTATTATTTCTTCATACTTCAGTGAAAGACGCGCGATTGAAAAAATTATACGCGAAGAAGGAATTGATGCGGTGATTTCTGATAACCGGTTCGGACTTCATTCGAAAAGTGCCGTGTGTGTCTTTGTCACACACCAGCTGGCAATACGCATGCCACCCGGCTTGCGGTGGTTTGAGCCCTTACTTTACAAACTGAACCGTTCCATCATCGAGCAGTATGATGCGTGCTGGATTCCTGATTTCGCCGGTGAAATGAATTTAAGCGGTGAACTCACCACGAAATATGCGCTTCCTTCCAATGCAAAATTTATTGGTCCGCTCACGCGCATGAAAGTTACCGGTGTAAAAAGGAAATATGATGTGCTTTTCCTGCTTTCGGGTCCGGAACCGCAGCGCTCCGTGCTGGAAGAAATGCTTCGCTCGCAATCGGCGGGACTTCCGCTGAAAATGCTGATGGTGCGCGGGGTGATTGAAAGCAATGAAGTGCGCCGGCTCAGCCAGGATTTTGAAGTCATAGATTACATGACTTCAGCACAACTTAATGAAGCCATTCTCTCTGCCGGGCTTGTGGTATCACGTCCCGGTTACAGCACCGTAATGGATCTGGCCGCTCTGGGCGCGAAAGCTTTTTTCATTCCTACACCGGGGCAAACCGAGCAGGAATACCTGGCCCAATACCTGAGCAAAAAAGGAATTGCCTTCTCACAGCAGCAACAGGATTTGAATCTTGCTTCCTCACTTAAAACTGCGGAATCCTATGCCGGATTCTCGTCATATACCATGAGTGCAGGCCTGGATGAAGCCATCAACAGCATTCTTGATCATGCAGGTTTGACGAACCATTATGCGGCACTCTCAACTGCCGCAGATCTCACTGCGTGATGTTCTCGAAAATTACACATGGGCTTAATTACGGCATAACCTCGCGCCGGTAGCTTTGCTTCCAATTAAGCAGTATCAAATTGTAGCTGTAACATTTCCCTTCGATTCCCCAAGCTGTGCTCTCCGCTACATTGTATCCGTTTGGTGTAAGTCAGTTATCTCTATGCGGAGGCACAGCGCCGGAGGGGAAGGAGAAGGAGAGTGAAACCTTTTTGGCTCTGCAACGTGAAAATGATTCCCCGTGGCCGGCACCTGCCGCTGCGCATCTATGACCTCAATAACCACCTATGAAAATCGCTTTCCTTTTGATCATTTGCATTATCGCCGCCGCGGTATTGGCCACTCAATCAGGAATCTTTGGTGATCGGAAATCAAAAAGGAGTCCCCGCCGCTTGATGTAAGCAGTGGGCGGTGTTGTACAATCATTTTTCCTGAAACCTACTTTTGTCTGCGCGGCATCCGCCACTGCCAAATGGAAGTGAGGATGATGAACGCCAATGCGGCAATGGTAATAATCGCTGCAACCATGTGAAGTAAGTTTTGCTAAAGGTGCTTATTGCATTTTGCAAGTGATGGCATGTTCGCTTGGCCCTTTCAACATCCCGTAATCTGTTGCCCTCATCTGACTACGCACCATTGCTTCGTTCCATAATTTCATGCATGAAAGAAATGCATTGAAGTTGCACGGCCATTTATCACCGGCGTAGCAGTGCGGCAACATTGATAACAATTTTATAAAGGCCAATCCACACTTTGCTCATGCACTCTGTGCCGATCTTGCCGCCCGGTTTACAACTCCGTTGCTAAGCATGCACAGGGTCACAAAGGTTCTGCTTGTAGATGATGAAGCGGACGTGCTGGATTTCATAGCATATAATTTTCAGAAGGAAGGTTATGTCACGCTCACGGCCCGCGATGGCATTGAGGCCATTAATGTGGCACGAAAGGAAAAGCCGGATCTGATGATCCTTGATATTATGATGCCCCGCCTCGATGGATATGCCGTGGTGGAGCACATCCGCAATTCGCCGGACCTTCAGAGTCTGCTCATTGTTATGCTTACCGCGCTCAACGATGAGGAATCCGAGTTAAAAGGTTTTGCTGTAGGTGCAGATGATTATGTTACCAAACCCATTAAACCCAAACTTTTAATTAGCCGGGTAAATGCTTTGCTCAGAAGGAAACTCGAACTGAATCAAACGGGTGAGATCATCCGGATCGGAGCACTCGTTATTGACAAAGAAAGGCGTGAAGTGAAACTGAATAATAATGAACTCCAGCTTGCGAAGAAGGAATTTGACTTGCTCGCTTTGCTGGCTTCAAAACCGGGGCGCGTTTTTCAGCGCCAGGAAATACTCACGAATATCTGGAGCGAAGATACCATGGCCGGCGACCGAACGATTGATGTACACATCAGCAAGATCCGCAAAAAAGTGGGTGCCCACAGTGTGAAAACCATCAAGGGCGTGGGATATAAATTCGGTCAGTAACAATTCCATTCATGCATACATGTAAAAATGAAAAGGCGCCTTACAGGGCGCCTTCTCATTAACAAACTCAAACAAGCTCAATGAGCTTATTTGCTTATGATCAGCTGATAGCTGAGTGATTCCTGACCATCATAAATATTTACATAGTAATTGCCGGAAGCCAGCGAACTCACATTGAAATGGATTTGCTGCTTGCCGTCAACCTGCACATTGTTCTGCATGGCAACGGTTTGACCGAGGTTATTCAGCAAACGCACATTGAGTGTTTTCGGTGAAGCAGATTCCATTTCAATCGTAACCTCATTCTGCGCCGGGTTCGGGAAAATGGCAATGCCTTTGGCGAGCAGATCCGCATCTTCATCAGTCACGCGAAGTGAAGTGGTGAAGTTTTGAATGGCGGTGTAGGCCGAATTGGTGCTGGCACACTTGGTACGAATGCGGTAATCATAACCCGTATTGGCTGTGAGCCCGGTGAGCGTGGTGGAAGTGGCGGTAGTGTTTACCGTGGTCCATGTAACTACACCGGTCTTGCGGTATTGCACATCATAAGAAACCGCGTTGCAGGTGCCGGTCCAGCTGATGGTGGCGGTGGTTTGCGTAACGCCGGTGGCAGTCGCACTCGCAGGTAGGGCACAGGTGTTGGTGGTTGAAACCGTAACCTGGGAATATCCGCTCTTCTTGCTGGCGTCTGATGCACAAACGGCCCGAACACTCAAATCATATGATGTTGCTGCGGTGAGGTTGGTAAATGTGTATGATGTTCCGCTGATGGTTCCGGAAATATTTGTCCAGAACGTGGTGCCGGCTTTGCGATAGCGAACATTGTAGCCGCTGGCCACGCTCACCGCATTCCAGTTGAGTGTGATGGAGCAGGATGAGGTGCTGGCATTGAGTCCGGTCGGTTTCGGAATTGTACCTGAAGCTACCGTGGCTGTTTTTGTTGCCGCGCAAAGTCCGCGGGAAACAGTAACGGTATAAGTTGCCGGAGCCACATTGGCAAGGTCTTCCGTAGTGGCACCATTTGACCATGCATAGGTATAAGCTGCTGCAGGTGTCACCGTAATATTCACTGCACCGGTATTGGGGCAGGTGGATTTGGTAGTGGTGGCAGTGATGGTAGGTGTGAAGTTGGTAGCGCCGGTGTAGCTGGTATTTTGAGGATCCCAGTTTGACCAGGGTTTAGTCCAGTCAACGCTACCGAATGCACCACGGTAGTTTACTGCATCGAAGAACGGATCAGAATTCCAGGTGAAGTTGCCTCCGCTCAGCACCGGTGAACCGCCCAGCGGCAGAAAATTCGGTGCGCTCAGGTTAAACGGATCGGTAATCTGCAAGCTGGTATTATCAGTGTATGTGGTGGAAGTGGAAAGGAAACCGGTAGCGGTGAAGCAGCCGCCGGTGCCGCCGCTCGTGGGCGTTACCGAATTGAGTGTCCAGCCGCTAACGAAATTGTAGTCAAACTTCAACACGCCGTTGCACCAGTTGTCCTGGCTCAGCGTGGCATCTACAAAAACTCCGTCAGGGTAACCGCTGATGATGGAATTGTAAATGCTGCAGGCGGAATTGCGACGGATGTGTGCGCCGCGTTTAAAATTGGCGTTGATGGATGTAGAAGTGGTTACCAACGGACCAAAGATGGAGATGTTGGAAAAGATTGGTTTGGTCTGTGGCAGATTGGTGGTGCCGGTGGCATCATTGTCTGATTCAAATCCATTGGAGCCGCTGATGTCGGCGATATTCGGGTCGCGGAGAGCTACAGCGTATTGAATTTTTCCGCTGAAGCCATTATCCGTATCAAAATCATCATCGAGGCCGCGATAGGCAATAAGGTATTTGCAATTAACCGTGCCGCCAAACCATTCAAAGGAATCGTCACCTGACCAGCTCACTTGCACATGATCAATGGTGGTGCCTCTTCCCACACCGCCCATGGTGAGTCCGTTGATTTCATTGTTGGGCTGGAAAGCGATGCCCGGGTATTCAATGCGCACATACTGAAGAGTGCCGGAGTTGTCATTGTCATCAGGATTAGCTCCACCGCCATAGGTTGCATTTCCTTCTCCGTCATCTACGCCACCTTCAATAATGGCGGTTCCGCCGGGTTGGTTGATAGAAGCACGGCCAAGCATAATGATGCCGCCCCAGTCACCCGGGGCTTTGGTTCCTACCGGCTGTTCAGAGGTGAAAACAATCGGCTGACAGGCCGTTCCTTGAGCAACCAACTTGCCTCCACGGGTTACGATCAGAGTACCCTTGGTTGATTTCTCTCCATAAATAAGTGTGCCCGATTCAATGGTAACCGTGGCAAGAGAATCAATGTAAACAAATCCGCTAAGGCGGTAAATGTTGTTTCTCGTCCACGTTTCGTTTGAGGTGATGTACCCCGATTTGGTGATGGTGCTTTGCCCCATTACCTGAGTCATTCCCATCATGATGATCAGGATAAGTGTTTGGATTTTTTTCATGTTTTCTGATTTTAGATGATGCAGCAAAAGTCTCCGTGACACATTACAGCATTGTTGCACACCTATTACCAAAGAGTCATGCAATGCTTACCGGCAGGTAACGCGAAGTTGATGTGAAGATTAACACTCCTTACGTGTGTGTTAAGTCATCTGGGAAAAGCAGCAATGAATTATTTGGAGCGCTCTGTGGTAAACATCACAAGCGATTGGAGTGAGGCCTGCGCCGGCCCGGCAGTAAGCGATTGAAGCAATCCGATCGCTTCTTCTTTGTATTGATTCATTCGTGCGATGGAATAGTCAATACCCCCCGATTCACGAACAAGCTGCATCACGCCATTTACTTTACGGGCATCGTTGTTGTGATTCTTAATGGTATTGATAATTCGTCGCCTTTCTGATGCTGATGAATTGTTGAGCAGGTAGATGACGGGTAATGTGAGTTTCTTTTCCTTGAGATCAATTCCTTTTTGTTTGCCCGTGTCGCCTGAACTGAAATCAAGCAGGTCATCTTTGATCTGGAATGCAATGCCGGTCTTCTCACCAAAGAGTTTCATTTTGGAGATCACTTCTTCATCCGCAGTGACCGAAGCCGCACCACAGGCGCAGGCTGATGAAATGAGGGAAGCGGTTTTTTGCCGGATGATTTCGAAGTAATCTTCCTCCTTAATATTCAGTTTCCTTGTTTTTTCAATTTGTAGTAGTTCACCCTCACTCATTTCCCGCACCGCATTAGAAACAATCTGCAGCAAATGGTAATCATTATTGTTCAGACTCAGCAGCAGTCCTTTTGAAAGCAGGTAATCACCCACGAGTACGGCTATTTTGTTTTTCCAAAGTGCATTGATGGAAAACATCCCTCTTCTTTCATGGGCATCATCAACCACATCATCGTGCACCAGGGTGGCTGTGTGAAGTAATTCGATGAGTGCAGCGGCCCGGTAGGTTGAATCATTTGCCTCACCAAACATTTTGGCTGAAAGAAACACGAACATGGGACGCACCCGCTTGCCCTTGCTTTTTACGATGTAACGCATGATGGCATCGAGCAGCGGCACCCGGCTTTTCATGGAATCACGGAACCGGATCTCAAATTCTTTCAATTCGGACTCAATGGGCTTCCTGATCCCATCCAACGCATTCATAAGGGCGTGAAGGTACTTGTAAATTAACAACAGAATGGCTCTTGGGAAGTTGCGAAACCCCTGTAGTTCAGCTCTCGTAGTGAATGGTTGTGGATACAATGCGCCACTCTCATTAGGAAATGATTAACAGAAATCCGGAATCATTAATCCTGTCTTTATCTAATTTTCGCGTCATTAATCATATTTGTTATGGAAGATAAAAAGGCCGGACGGTTTGGCTTTGATCGGCTTGCTTCAGAAAACAGGTTTTTCAGATTCCTTCGCCAAATCAGTATGCCGCTTTGCCGTATTTCCTTTTTCGTTGTCTTCTTTTGGTTTGGTGCGCTTAAGATTCTTGAGCTGAGTCCGGCAGAAGGGGTGGTACACACGCTGTATGAACACACCGTGCCCTGGATACCGTGGAAGATTTTCATTTTTGGTTTCGGAGCGTATGAATGTATTATTGGTATCATCTTTCTTTTTCCGGGAATGGAAAAATGGGCGCTTTACATGCTCATTCCTCACATGATCACCACCTTCGGCCCGCTGGTGATTATGCCGAAATTGGTTTGGAAAGGATTCATGATTCCGAACCTGATCGGGCAGTACATTATCAAAAACCTGGTGATTATTGCGCTCGCAATTTTTATAGCAGCATCCGTGTGGGAAGGAAAAAATAACGTAAATGCTCAAAAGGAAGAAGAAGAAAAAAGGAAGGCGATGAAACGCGCCTGAGCGGGTTGTTGTTAAGTCGTTTTGCCTGATTCCATAAAGGCGGCAGCCCCTTCGAGTTGATTGTACCACTCCTGCCCGTATTTTCTTATGAGGGCTGTTTTCACGAATTCATGCACTGAAATTCCCAGTTCACGCCCGTTGGCGCAGGCAGGGCTGCAAATGTTCCACCGGTTATAATTCACGGCATCATAGTTTTCGTGCTTTGTGATTCGAACGGGATACAAATGGCAGGAGATGGGTTTTTGAAAATCAATTTTTCCATCGCGGCAGGCCCGTTCAATGGCACACTTGGCAATCCCATTTTCGAAATAAGTGTAAGCACATTCTCTCACTCCATTAATGAGTGGCGTTACTAAATCTCCTTCACTGTCGATGAGCCACGTTCCATATTTTTCAACCGCGGCTTTACCTTCTTCCGTCATGTACGGCTTCACCTGTTCATAGATTGATTCGAGGATGGCGGTTTCCTCCCATTCAAGCGGCGCACCGGAATCTCCTTCCACACAGCAAGCGCCCTTGCACTTATCAAGCGCACACACAAATTCTTTGTCGAGAAGATCATCAGAGACGATGGTTTTATCAATTACAATCATAGTGGCAAATGTAACCAATGAGTGGCAGCGTCATCAAATCAAACGTGAGGGTAACACGGTGAATACGCACCGCACAAAAAAATGACCGCAGGCAGAGGGTCCGCCTGCGGCCGAGTCACCAAACCCTCACCTTACCCAAATGAGGATTAACCCGAATAGCCGCATTACATCCAATCAGATGGAGCAGCTGGTGTTTGAACACACTGCTTCGCTGAAAAATGTGATGGGATATTCATGACTACAAAATTCGGAAGGTTATTTTTCCTGTGGTAGCGTATTTCTACGTGCGTAGAAATACCTGGTGCTAATTTGAATTAATGAAAAAGAGACTGCTCACTTATACTATTCATGCTGAAGCTGAATCAGCATATCCCGGGATAAAGGGGATTCCGGAGATAATCCGGAGACATAACGATAGATGCAATAGTGATGCAGTCTCTTGGTTCAGGGGTGTTTCCTGATTCCGCTGTGATTCCTGTTCTCATGGCAGAGAAAGGGCTTCATGTTTTCAGAAGAAGAAAGCAATGAGCCAAAGCAGGGTTCCGAGCGGAATGGCTGTGAGAACGATGTCGCCTTTCATGACTTTTGATTTTAAGGTTAACTGAATAGATCAAAAGTATTTTCCAGCTACCCCGTTCAGCAATCACCAAAGTGGGGGATATGGGGAAGTCGCATCATCACGCAGGGTTCAGTGTGGATTTAAGCCGTGGGCTATCTTTGCGCTCCTATGGCAGAAAGAGATTTGTTCAAAGAAATTATTTCTCATTGCAAGGAATACGGTTTCATTTTTCCTTCCAGTGAAATTTATGACGGGTTGAGTGCCGTGTATGACTATGGGCAAAATGGGGTGGAACTGAAAAACAACATACGTGAATATTGGTGGCGCTCCATGACTCAACTGCATGAAAACATCGTGGGCATTGATGCAGCCATTTTCATGCATCCCACCACGTGGAAAGCATCGGGGCATGTGGATGCGTTCAACGATCCGCTCATTGACAACAAAGATTCGAAGAAACGCTACCGGGCTGATACGCTGATAGAAGACTACGTTGCGAAGCTGGAATCAAAAATTGACAAGGAAGTAGAGAAAGCGAAAAAGAAGTTCGGTGAATCATTTGATGAATCACTGTACCGCACCACTAATCCGCGTTGTGTGGAAACACAGCGGAAAGTGGATGAAGTGAATGCACGGATGAAGCGCGCACTCGAGCAGAATGATATGGCGGAGATGAAACAGATCATCGTGGACTGCGAAATCGTGGATCCCGTGAGCGGCACGCGCAACTGGACGGATGTGCGGCAGTTCAATCTGATGTTCGCCACTCAACTCGGAGCGGTATCAGAGGAAGCAGGCACAATATTTCTTCGGCCGGAAACCGCACAGGGAATTTTTGTGAACTTCCTGAATGTGCAGAAAACCGGCAGAATGAAAATTCCTTTCGGCATTGCACAAACCGGGAAAGCTTTTAGAAATGAAATTGTAGCCCGACAGTTCATTTTTCGCATGCGTGAGTTTGAGCAAATGGAAATGCAGTTCTTCATTAAACCCGGCACGGAAGAAGGATGGTATCAGCAATGGAAAGAAACCAGGATGCAGTGGCACAAGCGACTCGGCTTTCCCGAAACCATGTATCGTTTTCATGATCACCTCAAATTGGCGCACTATGCCAAAGCCGCCTGCGACATCGAGTTTCAGTTTCCATTCGGCTTCAAGGAACTGGAAGGCATTCACTCACGCGGCGATTTCGATTTGGGAAATCATGAACAGTATTCCGGAAAAAAACTTCAGTATTTCGATCCGGAATCAGGCGAGAGTTATGTCCCTTATGTAATTGAGACATCCATTGGCCTCGACCGGATGTTTCTGGCCATGATTTCTGCTTCCTATACGGTAGAGAAAGTGCCCACTTCGGTCGAAGGCGAAGAAGCAACACGTGTGGTGTTGAAAATCCCAGCATTGCTTGCCCCGGTGAAGGTCGCCGTGTTGCCGCTCGTGGCCAAAGATGGCTTGCCTGAAAAAGCCAAAGAGATTTTCAATCGCATGAAGTTTGTATGCCGATGTTTTTATGAAGAGAAAGACACCATCGGCCGCCGCTATCGCCGGCAAGATGCTATCGGTACACCGTATGCCCTCACCATTGATCATCAAACGCTGCAAGACAATACGGTCACCATCCGGTACCGCGACACCATGAAACAAGAGCGCATTTCAGTGGAGCGGGTGGAAGCGATTGTGAAGGAGAAACTGGATTGGAAGAACCTCCTCGCCTGAGTAATCACCTCTTTCGGTGATTGACGGCGGGTATCGCGCCAACATAGGTTTGATGAAAATTTCAACCTATGAATACCCGGAGAAAAATTGAAAGCGGCACCTTTGCCGGATTCTGGAAAAACATAGCTCAGGACGCATGTTGCGGCAGCAACCGGATAATCCTTCATGTAAACACGAACGATCGGGACTTCACCACCACCCCGCGATTTCACGTCACGCTTTTTGGTAACAACAGTTACTGGATGATCAGCACTGAGCATGCAGTGTACAATGCCTCACCGCACGGGTTTGATGTAGTGCTTCAATTGCCGGATGATGTAACAGTGGAAGACATTTCATCAGGCAAGCAGCATTCCTTTGCAGACATGGCCAACATGGAAGCATGGGGAGTGTACTGGTTTGCCGTAGTGCCGGATTACCGGGCGCCCTGGGTGCCTGATGCCATACCTTCGGTCAGACCATGGCAGTAGGTGAACTTCAGATTAATCCACGGAGAGCTTCAGGATCGCCGAACCCATGGGCGAAATCAGCTTCACCAGATACACTCCTGCCGGAAGGGAAGCCAGCGAAATGGCAATCTGGTTTTTACCCATATGAATTTCTTGTTGCTTGATGGACAATAATTCCCGGCCGTTCATATCCATTACCTGCAAGTCAATCACTACAGGATATGAGGTTTCAATTTCTAAGCCGGCGTTTCCTGAAGCCGGATTGGGAAATAACGTAGCGTGGAAACTGATTACGGAACCATGGCTTAATCCATCAGGATATACCTCAATGGTATCACATGCCGTATCCTGTGCACAGCCATCATTTGCGATCAGGCAAACCAGAAAAGATCCGGTGTCATCATAGATGTGCAACGGGTTTTCTTCGCTTGAAGTGAATCCATCACCAAAATCCCAAACCCAGCTAACTGTGTTTTCAGATTGGTTGTAAAACTGAACCGTGTCTCCGCTTTGCATGAAATTAAAAGTAACTGCGGAAGCGGGACATGTAACGATTACTGACTGGCAAACAGTATCAGAGGAACAATCATCCGATGCGACCAGGCAGACTTCATAGGTTCCGGCTGAGGCATACGTGTTAACAGGATTTTGCGCGGCAGAAAAGTTTCCGTCGCCGAAGCTCCAGTTCCACGAAGTAGCAGTTTCGGAAGCATCACTGAATTGAACATGATTGAATGTAGTGGTATAGGTGAAGGAAGCCGCGAGCGTTGGGCATAATACTTCGATGGACTGGCAAGTGGTGTCGGCTCCGCAAATACCGTTGGAAACAATGAGGCAAACCTGATAGGAACCCATGGCTGAGTAAGTATGCGATGGATCCTGATCTGCAGAGAAATTTCCGTCACCGAAATTCCATGACCACGACTCAGTTAAGCCGGGAGTGGCATCGGAAAAAGAAATGGTGTTGAAGTTTGCTGTGTGTGTGAAAGATGCCAGGAATCCGTTGCAGGTATTTACATTCGCTGTAACTGTATCACTGTGGCCGCAGGAATCCTGCACAATGAGGATAACAGAATAACTTCCGTATCCGCCGTAATCATGATCGGGTGATTGCAGTTCAGAAAAGTTTCCGTCACCGAAATCCCAGTTCCATTTGGCTGCGTTGACCGATGCATCATTAAAATTCACCGCGGTGCCCTCATGCATGGTACTGAATGAAGCCATTACCGGATCGACACACGTACTCACGGAGAGGCAGGTTGTTTTTCCCGAGCACGTATCCGAAGCGGTGAGACAGACTTCGTAATTGCCGTGGAGCGCATAACTATGTACCGGACTGGTCTCACTACTGGTGAACCCATCACCGAAGTCCCACACATAGGTTTCAGCGTTGTACGATTCGTTACTCATGGTGATTTGCTTTCCCTGCTGCGAAACGGAGAACAGGGAAGTAGGGTAGGAAGGACAATGTTCATTGAGTTTCACAATCCATCCGCCGGGGATCACTCCGCAATCGTTGGTGAAACAACTTTCATGATGATCACCGTCGGGCGACAGCGTGCCTCCGGCAATGATGAGTTCATCCTCACTGAGAGCTGATGAGGTACTGCTCCAGTCGTCAAAGCGGCCCCCGGTGCTTTTTTGCCAGTGGAGGTTGCCGTTCACATCCAGTTTGATCGTCCACTGGTCATCGAAAGAAGCGGAAGATTTGGCTCCGGTGATGTCGCCATTTACTGAATAAGCAGAACCGGTGATTACGATGCTGCTGTCTTCTAACAATGACATGGCTTCCGTAAAATCGCTTCGGGTGCCACCAAATGATTTTGACCATAACAGATTTCCAATAGTGTCTATCCGGAAAATCCAGTAATCGAAATAATCAACCGTTCCGTGGTGATTGTTGACCATGCCGGACTTCGACTGACTGATTCCGCCAATAATGTAACCACCCGACACAGGAACCATGGCGTGCGCTTCTTCATTCATCGTATCGCCATAGCACCGCGACCATTGAATCACGCCGCTCTCTCCGGTCTTAACGAGCCAGATGTCCTTTTGTCCGTGATTGCCGGCAACATCCAGATCGGTGGAATTGGTTGTTGCTGCAATCAAAAATCCTCCCTGCGGTACCACCCACGCATCTCCGAGGGTTTCGAAAAGAGAACCGCCGATTGTTTTTTCTGAGATCAGATCACCGCTTTCCGTTAAACGCACCAGAATCAGATCGCGTTGCCCGGCCACCCAATAATCACCTGCAAACAAGTAGCCGCTGCTGCTGCTTACAAGCAGTTTCGAATAAAGCGGGGTGGCAACTGAATCGAAATAGAAACTTTTTTCCCAGATGATATTCCCTGCTGAATCGGCCACAATCAGCAGGTGATAATTGCCGTGCGGGTTCTTCAGCAGGCCCGTAATGAGGTAATTGTTGTTCTGATTTTTCGCGACGTAAAAAGAATGTAAACTGCCCGAGTCGGGTGGCGTGAAAAATTTTTCTAAGAGCAGGTTTCCATTCCGGTCGTAGGTCCTCAGTCCGAATGTGGTAGAATCAGTGCAGCTGAATAAATCATAAAGCACCGCCACCGTACTGTCGTTAATTTTTACTGATGAAGTGACCTGTGCATTGGGTATGCATCGTTCCCACTCCACACCCGGCGCAAACTGGGCCGTGGCTCCTGAGCCGGTAAAAAGCAGGATGGGAAGAATGAACCGGATGTATTTCATGGTTTGGTAGTACGCTCGACCCTGACACCAAAGTAAATCCAATTTCGGGAGAGAAGTGAATGGCTTAGCTTTGATTGAATATCTATGAAGGAAAACAAAAATTTCATTCGTTACATCCTGCTGCTGCTGCCGCTCACGGTTATAATTTCATGCGAAGATGAACCACAGGAAATCGTGACGCACGTGCACGATGCCACCATCAAAGTGCGGGTTTATCAGCTTTTGAATGGCGGCGGAGGAAGTTCCATTGAAGTGGCTATCGGAGGCGCGGTGGTGGAGTTATACGAAACCGAAAGCGACCGCGACCTGAGTGTGAATGAAGTTTTGCAGCATTCAACCGATACCGATGGAAACACTTCTTTTGTAAATCTGAAGCTGGATCATTATTACCTCCGCTGTCTCCATCCGAATTATGGGGAGCAACTGGATGATGTGTCCACTCCGGATGGCACAGTAAGTTTTGTGGATTTCATTTATTGAAGCATCAATCAGCGGAGGAAGTCACCCACGATGGTTTCGGCATCCTGCATGGCTTTGTTGAGGTCTTCATTTACGATCACGGCATCAAAGAATTGTTCGAACATGAGTTCCTGTTCGGCCTTGGCTATACGTTCCCTGATTTTTTCCGGCGGATCGCTGGCTCGCTGATGCAACCGGTTGAAAAGCGTTTCCACTGATGGCGGCTTGATGAATAGGGTAAGCGTTTGTTGCGGATATCTTTTCTTCAGCGCCATGGCGCCCTTCACATCCACATCGAACAGCACCTGTTTGCCTTCGTTCCAGATTCGGTTTATTTCGCTCTTGAGTGTGCCATAGAAAAGTCCGTGATACACTTCCTCCCACTCTGCAAATTCATCGCGCTTGATGCGTTCATGAAATTCCTTCTGATCAATGAAGAAATAATCTTTGCCGTCCTCCTCGTCGGGGCGTTTGGGTCGTGTGGTGGCGGATACGCTGAATGAAAGCGAAGGAAATTTTTGAAGTAATTGCCGGGCTATCGTGGTTTTTCCTGCCCCCGATGGCGCCGTAATTACAATAAGTTTTCCCTGCATGCGCACGAAGGTAAACGGATTTGGGATTTGGGATTGAAGACGGCAGAATGAAGAACGCACTCTAACTCATCGCGATGAACAGGAGGCCATTCCCATCCATTAAGCTGTATGACTCGCTTTAACCTGCGCTTACTCCATTCATTTTTTCTTTTCCGGCCGGTCGAAGAAAATGGAGATCACAATGGAAGCTGTGAGCACCAGCACAATCACTCCGAGTGACCACTCGGTGGGAACGTGGAAGTTAAAAATATCAATGAGCATTTTCACCCCGATAAAAATGAGAACGATGGCAATGCCTTCCTGAAGAAAATCAAATTTGTTCGCCGCATGACTCAGCAGATAAAACATGGCGCGCAGCCCCATCACTGCAAACACGTTAGATGTGATGATTACCAGCCGGTCCTGTGAAATGGCAAACACGGCCGGTATGGAATCCACGGCAAACACCAGGTCGGTGGATGCAATGATGGCAATCACGAGAAACAGCAGACTGAAATAGCGCCTGCCATTACGCACAATGGTCAGGTTTCCATTTCCCTCATTATTTAGAATAGGAAAGTAGCGGCGTAGCAGCCGGTACATGATATTTTTTTCCGGATTGAATTCATTTTCCTCGCTGGCGATGAGCATGCGTACGCCGGTGTAAAGGAGAATGCCGCCGAAGATGTAAAGAACCCAGTGAAACCGTTCCACAATGACGATACCGGCCAGAATGAAAAGCACACGGAAGATCACTGCTCCCATGATGCCGTAAAAAAGCACCTTGTGGTAGTACTGCTTTGAGATTTTGAAGTAAGAGAGGATGAGAATGAATACAAACAGGTTGTCGGCCGAAAGGGAATACTCCATCAGGTAAGCCGAGAAATATTCCAGTCCTTTCTGAGTTCCGTGATAGTGATAAACGAGATAGCCGAAGAGAGACGCAATGCTCACCCAGCAGAACGTTTGAATGAGCGCACTGCGCACCGTCATCTCCTGTTTCCGCCGAACAAAAATTCCGAGGTCGAGAATGAGAAAGCCGGCAACAATGATTCCGAACAGCGTATAGAGCACATCTGCATCGCCGAAGGTCTCTATGAGTCGGTTCATGATTTGATGGGTTTGCCCGGCACGGTAAACCACGTAACGCTTTTGAACAACCGCCCGAAATGAAATTGCTGGATGATTACGAAGTCGCCGCCGTTATTGATGGTTGCAAAATAATGATCTGAATCGTAAGGAACCGGATTTCCCTGCTGATCGAATTGATTCACGGAATCGGGCGTGCGCGGCATGTTGTAAATAACGGTCTCATGCGGCTGGTCACTGCGGTCGGTTACGGAGATGGTGCAATAGGGAGTGCCTTGCAGGATGGAATCTTTTTTTGAAAGATCATTTACGAATGATTCGCAGTTGACGAATTTGAAGTTGTCGAGATATTCCAGTACCCGTTGTTTATTGAAGAAGGTAACGTGCTCGCCATTGTGCTTTGTGAGTTGAAATGAATCCGCACCCAGAATGGAAATGGTAAATGAGCTGTCAGGTTTTGACGGATAAGTCACGCGTACCATTTTCATTTCATTAATCCTGAATTTATAAATGCTGCCGGCCCTCACTGAAGATTCATCCGTGGCATACCGTGTTTCCAGTGTTCCCTGGAACCCGGGAATGGCAGTGACGTAGGCACGCTTCGCCCCTTCCATGAGCATGTACGTTCCCAGTTCGTCAAGTGAAGGGCCGCCCACGTAGTATGCCTTCAGCAATTTTCCTCCACGCCCGTAAATCTCCACCTTTTTGTTACGGGTTGACATTGCTTTGATCACGGCATTCTGTGCCGATTCAGCCACAGGATAACTCACGCTCACATTTTTTACTGTAGAGAGAAGTTTGGAGATGTAATCCCTGCGCACCTCATATTTCTGATTGGCCATCCATCCCTGGGCCGTGCGTTCGAGGGTGAGCCGGTTACCATTCATATCTGCTATAAAAATCTTGCCGATGGAGGCCGTGTCTGTCATAGCAAAGGATGTTTCATCTACGCGAAGTGTGCCCCACGGCTTTTTGATCACGAGCAGGAAAGCGGCAGCAGCCACTATCACAAGGAGGAGAAAATATGCCAGTGTTCTTTTCATGTTTCTGAATTCTCACTTTGTCGGATGATACATCCGTCGGCCATCAGGGCCGTTGTTTTCGCAGCGCAAATTTCTGATACCTGATGACATTAAACACCAGCCCGAATAACAAGAGCGCTCCGATGGGCGCTGCGAGATTGATCCACATCCAGGTAGTCCGCCCGGCCTTAACCTTCGCTTCATCCAGCAGGCGAAGCATGATGGTTTTTGATCGCGTGTTGATCAGCTCCGGAAATCCGGCGAGGTAATCCACGCAATTCATCAGGAAAGTTTTGTTGCCGAAATATTCGCCGGTGTACCTGTAAAATCCGAGAGCAAGTGGTTGTCCCTGTGCATTGAATTCATTGGCAGCCATATCGCCGTCAGAGATCACGATCATTTTGGTGGGCGCGCTTTGCGCTTTGAAGGGCTGCTTCAGTGAATCCTGCAGCACAGCTTGCATCTCGGGAGTCAGCCGGTTCTGAAATAGAGAAGGGAAAACACCTTCAAGAAGCACAGCGCCCATCTGCTGTTTTGCCCGGTATTCATTTTCATTAGGACGGTTGCGCAGATCCCTGAAGTCGACCATCCACGGAGTGAATACAATGCGTGAATTTTTTGAGGAAACCAGCAGCGGAATTTTCTTCACGCTGCTCAATGCCACCGTATCAATGGTGCCGGCGAATTGTGTGGCCACGGCATCAATGTTCCTGACGATGGGATGCGATCCCACAGGAGTAAGCACCGGAAAATAGAAGCAAGGGAACAAAGTGAATTTGGGTTGTTGCCCTTCCATGCTCGTGAGCAAGGGCACGGGGTTGCATTGTAAATCGAGGAGCAGGTCAGGATTAATGCGTGCTCCATAGCGGAACAACTGATCATCGAGGTTGAGCGGGTAATCAAGTGCAATGAATGAGCGTTTGGCAACCACACTGTCCATACCGGCATTCAGTGCATCCACCAACCATAGCACCGTTCCGCCGTTCATCACATACTGATCTATTTTGAATTTGTCTTTGTCAGAAAACGTTTGCTGCGGACGGATGATGAGAATGGTTCGGATGTTATCCGGAATACTCACGACATCGCTGAGGGTGATGAATTGCGGATCATAGAAATCGGCCATGGAGGAAAGAAAGTCAACAAGCCGTTCATCTTCCATTTCTCCGTGCCCCCTGATGATGCCGATACGGGGTTTGGTAATTTGAGTGAGCTGGCGGATGGATCGCGTGAGGTTGTATTCAAGATGGGCGATGGAATTGTTAAGAGCAGTTTGTGCGCCGGTACCCGGTGTATTCTCAAGCAGGTTTACCGGCGCTTCGCGGCTGCCGAAAGTGACGAGGGCGCCGGGGATCACGATCTGCTGCGAATATTCATCACCGCCGCGGTTTTGCACATTGGTGGGCGCCAACCCTTTCTGCGACATTTCCTTCACCACGTCGCGCAATTCCTTTTCCGATTTTCCGGTTATTACATCATTGAATTCGTACTGGATTTTTTCACCGCCATAAACTTTAAACTCATCGAGCATTTCTTTGGTGGATGTGGCCAACCGCTGAAAGCCGGCCGGAAAATCGCCTTTCAGATACACTTTCACAAAAACCACATCTTTCAGGTTTCGCAAAAGCGCCTTCGTGGAATCCGTGAGGGTGTAACGCCGGTCGGCGGTGAGATCAACCCGTGTGAAGTAGGAAGAAGAAAGCACATTAAGTGCGATCAGAATTCCGATCACGATCACCAAACGAGTGAGTGCCTGTTGTCTGTATGTTCTTTTCTTATTCACTATTCACTTCACATTATTGACCATTTACCACTTCCTGCTCTCCAGCGCAGTTTTTGTACTTAATAAGAAAATGAAGATGAGCGAAAGAAAATAGACGATGTCTTTTGAATCCACCACTCCGCGGCTGATGGATTCATAGTGATGTTGCATTCCGATTTGACTGATGATTCCATCTATGCGGCCGCCAAAAAGATTCAGCGAACTCAGGGCGGTGAAGGTGATATAAAAGATGAAGCAGAAGAAAGCGGCAAGAACAAATGCCACCATCTGGTTACTGCTGAGCGATGAAGCAAACAAACCCATGGAAACAAATACGGCGCTTAGCAAGACAAGCCCGATGTAGGAACCAGCAATGGCCCCGGTGTCAACATTGCCTGCAGGTGAGGCGAATTGGAATACCGTGTAGAAATACAGCAGTGTGGGCAGCAGCGAGATGATCACGAGCAGCAGTGCGGCCGCATACTTACCGAGAATGATCTGCAACTCTGTCACCGGACGGGTAACCAGAATCTCCAGCGTGCCTGATTTTTTTTCTTCTGAAAACATGCGCATCGTAACCGCCGGAATCAGCAGCATGAAAACAAGCGGAGCGTTGGTAAAAAGAATGTCGAGGTTGGCATAGCCGAAATCGAAAGCATTATTCGGAAATACCCACATGATGAGTCCGTTGAGGATCAGGAACACCGCCACGGCAATGTAACCGATGAGGGAACTGAAGAAAGCAGTCAGCTCTTTTTGGAAGATGGCCGTCATCGGGATTCGGGGTTGGGGATTTCGGATTTCGGATTTCCTGAGGTTAGCTCACGGAAAATTTCTTCAAGCCCGGTTTGCTGATGCTGCATGGAAGTGATGATGTTTTTCTGCTGCACGGCGAATTGAAATATCTCTTCTTCATTATTAAAGGAAGAGTGAACCGTAAATGTGTTGGCTGCAACAGCATCCACTCTTGAAACTCCCTTCACAGTTAAAAGTAGTTTTTGATCCACAGCATTTTTGAATACAACCCGGATCACGGTACCTCCAATTTTACTGCCTTGCAATTTTTCCACCGCATCATCGGCCACAATTCTTCCTTTATTGATAATGATCACCCGGCTGCAAATGGCTTCCACCTCCTGCATGATATGCGTGGAAAGGATCACCGTTTTTTCTTTGCCCAGCTCTTTAATGAGATGCCGCACTTCGGCTAACTGGTTCGGATCGAGGCCGGAAGTGGGCTCATCCATAATGAGTACATCCGGATTATGAAGCAGCGCCTGTGCCAGTCCAACGCGCTGGCGAAATCCTTTTGATAGCGCCCCGATCTTTTTGTGATGTTCGGTTACAAGTCCCACGAGGGAAAGCATGTCGTTCACGCGTTGCCTGCGTTTAGGAACCCGGTTCAGTTTAGCCATGAAGCACAGAAACTCACGCACATACATGTCCGGGTAAAGCGGATTGTTTTCAGGCAGGTAACCGATGTGCTTTTTCGCTTCAATGGATTTTTCCTCAACATTAAATCCGCAAACCACAGCGCTGCCCGAAGTGGGAGGGATGAAGCCACAAATAATTTTCATGGTGGTGGACTTGCCCGCCCCGTTGGGGCCGAGGAAACCAAGCACTTCACCGGGTTTCACTGTAAATGAAACCCCGTCAACGGCTTTCTGCTCTTCGTAAATTTTTGAAAGTCCTGAAACAACTACTGACACCTGCGGCTTCTGATTTCTGTTGGTAGTCGGGAATACGACTGAAAGTGAGGCGCCAAATTAGAAAATCATGAGCAAGACGACTGTTACAGGAAAGTCAAAGTCGGTAATTCAAATAATATGTTGAAAAATAAAATTCACGACCGGGCTTCATTTCTGAAAAAAGTTGCTCGGTTTTTGTTAGCCAGAATGCGGTATATAATAATGATGTCCGTCAGTAATCCTCCCTGCAAGTTGGCGGGCATCAGGTGATTCATTTCCGAATTACGTTTCAGTTACCGGATGCTATTCGTGTGCATGATCCTGCACCTGCCGGCCATTTTTTGTTTTTTTTTTCAGTTCACCAAATTCATAACCATCAAATGCATCAATCATGAAAAAGTCTTACCTGATTTATTCAACCATTATCATTGTTTTCAGTTTTCACCTCTCAGCATTTGCCCAGGCGCCGGCTGTTGAATGGCAAACGACCATTGGCGGAAATAAAATTGATTTAATGTACGCGGTTCAAATCACGTCAAACGGAGGGTGCGTCATCGGCGGAAGTTCCAACTCCGGCCTCACCGGGGAGAAATCACAGGGCAGCAAAGGCGGATTTGATTACTGGATAGCGAAACTTGATAAAAGCGGCTCCATACTGTGGGACAAAACCTATGGCGGTGATGATGTGGACTATCTCATATCCATCACATCCACTTCCGATGGCGGTTTTCTGCTAGCCGGAGTTTCTGAATCCGGAATTTCAGGAGACAAGTCGCAGGGTAAATTCGGCAACTACGACTACTGGATCGTGAAAATAGATGGCAGCGGAAATTTTCAGTGGGATAAAACACTGGGAGGCAATAAAGGAGACTTTCTCAATTGTGTCCTTCAAACCAAGGACGGAGGTTATCTACTGGCCGGTCATTCAGAGTCAGGTATTTCCGGAAGTAAAACAGAAAGCAGCAGAGGTTTTTTTGATTACTGGATTGTAAAAACAGATGCCTCCGGTAATAAGTTGTGGGACAAAACCTATGGCTCCACTACCAGTGATTATCTCTATTCCGTGCTCCAAACCAGTGACGGAAAATATTATCTCAACGGCACTTCCGGTTCAAAAGCCGGCGCAGATAAAACGGAAGACAGCAAAGGCGGAATGGATTACTGGTTCTTAAAACTCAATGAAGATGGAAGCAAGGTGTGGGATAAAACCATCGGAGGCAGTGGAACAGATTTCGCCTATGCCATCAAAAAGGTCAGCAGCGGCGGATTCATGCTGGGTGGATACTCTGACAGTAATATTTCAGGAGATAAAACAGCTGATTGCAATGGCTTATATGATTACTGGCTGGTGAAGGTGGATCAAAATGGTAATGTGCAATGGGACAAAACCATCGGCGGTGATGATGAAGACGAGTTGTATTCGCTGGATCAAACCAGCGATGGCGGATTCATTCTCGGCGGTTATTCCGAGTCAGGAATTTCTGCCGACAAAACGGAAGCCTGCCGCGGCGATTATGATTACTGGGTTGTGAAAACCGATGGCAGCGGCAATGTGGTATGGGATAAAACGCTGGGTGGAAGTGGTGCCGATGAGCTCCTTTCAGTGCGCAAGACCAGCGATGGAAAATATGTAGCAGCCGGATACTCCTATTCCAATGCATCCGG
The DNA here is from genome assembly GCA_018267315.1 of Bacteroidota bacterium. GTDB lineage: Bacteria > Bacteroidota > Bacteroidia > Chitinophagales > UBA10324 > JAFDYS01. The sequence continues at coordinate 118,377 of JAFDYS010000037.1, forward strand.
AGATAAAACTGAAAACAACACTGGCGGCTGCGACTATTGGATAGTGAAACTGGGTGGACCGGAACCACCGAAGGCGGGTAATGATATGGATGCCGCAGAAACAGGAGAAGCATTTTCCATCTACCCTAATCCGGCCGCGGGCCAATTCAGAATCAATTTCAATCAACCGGTTAGCGATGATGCTATCGTTAGCATCTATGATCAAAATGGAAAGGAAGTCTACGCCGAAAAACCGGATGACCAATCCATCAAAAACGGTCAAATGATTTTACCGGGTAATAAGTTTTCCAGCGGGTATTATGTGGTGAAGATCATTGACGGTGAGAAATCCTACAGTCAGGCAATTGTGATCGAGCGCTAGCGGCTATCGGATGCTGATGATTTTATGATCTGCGTTGCTTGCTGTGAATTTTCCGATCGGTGTTACAGGCGAATCACCTGTTAATTTTTGAAGTTGATCCGTAAAATCAGCGGCGTTTTCCGGAGCCACCGCTACCATGAGGCCGCCATTGGTTTGAGGATCACACAAAGTAATGAGTGATTCACCATGGATGCCGTTCACCCTGGGTTCAAAACTTTTCCAGTTGCGAAACGTGTTGTCGGGCGCCACAAATTTCTTCGCAAGTTCAGCGGCGCCATCAATAAGGGGAATGGTGTCGTAGCTGATCTCTGCATGCAGTGCGCTGCCCTCGCACATCTCAAGCAAATGACCGAGCAGTCCGAAGCCGGTTACGTCCGTCATGGCATGTACGTATTCGAGTTGAGCCAATGCTTCACCTGCTTTGTTCAGCGTGCACATCACCCGGAGTGCCGGCGCCAGTTCATCTTCCGTAATGCTCTTTCTCTTGAGCGCCGTAGTGATAATGCCTGTGCCGATGGGTTTGGTGAGAAAAAGAAGATCACCTTCCTGCGCTGTGTTGTTACGCCGCAGATTTTTTTTAGAAACGAATCCGTTTACGGCTAATCCAAAGATGGGTTCCGGCGAGTCAATGGAGTGTCCGCCTGCTAACGGGATTCCGGCTTCTTCGCAAACTGATTTTCCTCCCCGGAGAATTTGTTGTGCCACCTCCACGGGGATTTTCTCCACCGGAAAACCGAGTACTGCCAGCGCCAGGATTGGTGTTCCTCCCATAGCATATACATCGCTGAGCGCATTGCATGCCGCAATTTTTCCGAAAGTGAAGGGATCATCTACGATGGGCATAAAGAAGTCCGTGGTGCTGATGAGGCAGCTTCCGTCATTCAGCTCATAAACGGCAGCATCATCGCCGCTTTCATTCCCCACCAGCAAATGGGGAAATCGCGTAACGGTTTTAGAGTCTTTGAGAATTTCCTCCAGTACGGCCGGTGCGATCTTGCAGCCGCACCCTGCGCCATGAGAGTACTGGGTAAGTTTAATGGGTTCGGTATTGCTCACGGTAAAATGGCTGATGTGACAAGTGTTCTTAATTCAGCGATGCAGTGCGCGGCATTGACTGTCGCCTCCACGGTATTGCTGCTAATTGGTTTAACTGAGTTTTTATTCCGTTGTGATGTGGCCTTTGCGTAAACTTTATCGTAGTACTTAAGCAGGATGGCGAATGCTTCGCGAAAATTTGCTTCATCGAATAAACGGAGCGCATGTTGTGCTTCAAGTCCGCCCAGCCGTTTATGAATCCGCTGCGTAGCGCCCTTCAGTTTCTCCACAGGATATTTTCCGTATTCCGCGGTGATGTAATCCAACCTCACTTCGAAAGGTATCTCAAGATAACAGACCGGTGCCCGGCGCATCTGCAACCACAATGCATTAGGAATATTCACCCAGCCGATACGCTGACTTTCATCTTCGAGCCACACGGGTCTTGCTGAATCCAGTTGGCGGAACTGATCGTAGAGATTGTTTTCAAATTGCTCCTGCGATGGCGGCTGAGATTCACCCAGGTCGCCAAAAGCTGACCCCTTGTGATGTGCCAGCGCTTCCAAATCCACGGTTTGCTCACCGGCATGATGTAATTGCTGCAGCACTTTTGTTTTGGCACTGCCGGTCATTCCACCAAGTATCAAAATATTTTTCTCTGATGAAAAACTTTCAAGCACGGCGCGCCGAAAACTTTTATATCCGCCGATGAGCGTTGAGACGCGAAATCCAAACAGATCGAGCATCCACGCCACCACGCCGCTGCGCATGCCACCGCGCCAACAGTAAATGAAAAGGTTCCGGTCGTTGGTGTGCCTTTTTAATTCTTCGATGATGCGCTGCATGTTCTCTCCGTAATACTCCAATCCTTTCATCATGGCGGTTTCCCGTCCCTGTTGTTTGTAAAGCGTTCCGATTACGGCCCGTTCTTCATTTGAAAACAGCGGCAGACTCATGGCGCCTGGCATGTGGGCATGCCCGAACTCAGCCGGTGACCGCACATCAATCACCGGGTGCGTGGCAGATTGCTGCAGAAAATCTTCTACACTGAGTTTGGTTACCATTATCCGGGATCAGAAATTATGATTGGGCAGTTGAATTGCTTCAGCGGTTACCTGACGTTTCGCGGAGCCGGGTCACCTCCAGTGGCTGCGTCGTTTTTTATCAGGAAGTTTTTTAACCATCTGCAAATATTTGTTACGGGGTTGAATAAGTTGCTCGCGTGTCACTTCACCCAGAAGCAGGTGTAATTTGCTTTCTATCTCTTCGGGGATGCTCACCTGGTATTCACGAAAGGCCTTGCTGGCAATTTGCGCACAGGCGACTGCATCGGATTCGGCACGGTGATGATCAAGCTCGATCCCGAAAAATTTCGTCATCGTGCTCAGCCCAAACCGTTCCAGTTCATTCTTCCACACTTTCTTTGACAACTTGATGCTGCAGGTGAACGACATGGGTTGAAAGGGGATGCGGTAATAAAGCAAAAGACTTCTGAGCACCTGCATGTCGAAGGCCGCATTGTGTGCAATGAGCAATTCGTCACTGAAATATTCCTGCAACTCATGCCATAGTTCTTTAAACGTTCGTTCCTGAAGCACATCGGCTTCGCTGATGCCATGCAGCCGCGTGTTAAAGGCGGCGAATTCCATTTTAGGAGGGCGAATCAGCCACGAACGCGATTCCACCACCTTGTAATTGCGCACCACGGCAATGCCAAGTTCGCAAGCGCTGATGGGTTGATCGTTAGCCGTCTCAAAGTCTAATGCAAGAAAATCCATTCCCGGCTTTGTATAATGCGATAAATGATGGTGGGTCGTATTCTGATCAACGAAATTAAGAAAGCGCTGCCAAAAACTGTTGGTTACTGCTTTTTCACCAGCTTCAGCGTGCCGGTGATTTTATCACCCTGGTAGAAATTGAGGAAGTAGATTCCTTTCTGTAAGGAAGAGGTATTGAAGTTGATCAGTTTTTCGGAATTGAATTCCTTAGTGAGCAGACTCTTGCCGGTAAGGTCACACACAGAAACGCGGGTGGCCGCAGAGGCGGGGTTCAGCCGCACATTCAGTGATGTGGTGAACGGATTGGGAAATACCGTGCCCAGAGAATTTTTAATCACGGTTCCGGTTTCGCTGCTTTCGGCGATCGCTTCTTCAATGGAAGCTTTAACAGCAGCATCGCGGGCAGGTGCGTAGGACTGATACGTGCCATAAACACGGTGGCTATTGTTGCCCAGCACGATGATGGCCGGCAAAGAGGTGATCCGGAAATAATCAATTATCGCCCGGCTGTTTTCAAACTGGAGGTAATTGGAAGCGGCGGAAACAAATGTGGCCGGCATCTCATCGCATCCGGAAGCGGCATCAGCCGGGAAGGTGTATGAATACACCTTATCAGCATAAGCGGATTTGTACGTTGAAGCAAGACTCTCCAGGTTTCTCAGCGAGTTCAGGGTAGCCGTCGCCTTTGGATCAATGATCTGAAGCATGATGATTCGTCCCTGATCGAGTTCAGCGTACAATGAATGCTGAACGCCGTTGCAGTCAAACAGCGTAACATCGGGCGCCGTGTTTTGGGCACGTAGGAAGGCAAATGGTAAAAAGAGAAATAAGGAGAGGAGAAGTTTTCTCATTCAATAAGTTTACCTCTGCTAAGATAATTATCTGAAAATTTAAATCCGGATTTTTTTCAACGTTAACCGATCAGTTGCATAAATTCCTGTTCATTGATGATCTGCACCGTTCCCAGCTTCTTTGCCTTGTCCAGTTTTGACCCGGCATCTTCTCCCACTACGAGGTAATTCAGTTTTGAAGTAACGGAACCCAGAATGACTCCGCCGTTTTTTTCCACGAGCGCTTCCGCGTCGCTGCGTTTCATGTTGAGGGTTCCTGTAAAAAGAAATGTTTTACCATCCAGTTTTCCGCCGCCGGCTTTTTTCTTCTTCTCATGCCTGGTATTGACCCCGGTGGCACGCAATTCATCAATCATCTTCAGGTTGCTTTCTGTTTGAAAGAAATCAAATAAGCTCTGCGCAACCTTCGGACCGATGTCTTCCACTTCCTGAAACTTTTCCATTGACCATTCCCTGAACTCATCCAGGTCAGAAACATGCTCCGCCAGTTTCTTCGCCGTGGTTTCACCCACGAACCGTATTCCCAGTCCATAGAGTAGTCGGTTCAGCGGCTGTGACTTTGACTTCTCAACGGCCTCTTTCAGTTTGTTCACTGATTTTTCTTTCCATCCTTCCCTTCCCAGCACCATAGAAAAATCAAGCCGGTAGATATCCGGAATGGATGCGATCAGTTTGTCATTCACAAATTCTTCCACCGTTGATGCCCCGAAGCCCGCAATGTCCATGGCATCTTTTGAAACAAAATGAATCAGCCGCTCCACTACCTGCGCCGGACAGTTGATATTCACGCACCGCCAGTTCGCTTCGCCTTCGGGTTTATGCAGGGGCTGGCCACAGGAAGGACATTCTTCCGGGAAATGAATTTTCTTTTCATGACCTGACCGGGCTTCCTTCACCGGCTGCACGATGTAAGGGATCACCTCACCGGCACGTTCAATGAGCACGCGGTCGCCCAGGCGGATGTCTTTCTCATTGATGAAATCTTCATTGAACATACTGATGGAAGAAATGGTGACACCGGCCAACGGCACGGGCTCCAGTTTGGCCACCGGGGTAATGGCGCCCGTTCTTCCCACCTGAAATTCCACCTTGAGCAGTTTGGTGGTGGCCTGCTTGGCGGCGAACTTAAATGCAATGGCCCAGCGCGGATGATGTGACGTGTAGCCACACAGGCGTTGCAGATTGAGGTCATCTACTTTGATCACCAGCCCGTCCACTTCGTAAGGAAGATGTTCTCTTCGTTTCTCAAAGTCGTGGCAGAATTGTATCACGTTTTCAATTCCTTTCACTTTCTTCAATTCGCCATGCGGCGTTTTGAATCCGAGGGAATAGAGGATGTCAATATTCTCAGAATGTGAATGGAGTTTCACGCCGAGTAAGTCATTTTCATTCTTGTCCTGCACTACGCTCACATGATAGAGGAACGCTTCGAGTTTTCTTTCTGCCACCAGTTTCGGATCCTGTTGACGCAACCCACCGCTGGCAGAGTTGCGTGCATTGGCCAACGGCGGCTCACCTTCTTCGAGCCGTTTTTCATTCAGTTGCTTAAATGCTTTTTTGTTGATCAAGGCCTCTCCGCGAATTTCGATCCTGAAAATGCCATGAGACGAAAACTTAGCCGAGAGCGGTATGGAACGCAGCACTTTGATGTTGTTGGTGATGTCTTCACCTACACTGCCATCTCCCCGCGTAGCGCCGCGAATGAGTTTGTCGTTCTCATAAATTACGGAAATGCCGGCGCCGTCAAACTTTGGTTCAATGCAGTAAGTGATCTCATCTTCGCCGGTAAGTTCACGTACTCTATTGTCCCAGTCATTCAGATCATCGGCATTATACGAGTTGTCGAGCGAAAGCATGGGCACGAGGTGGCTCACTTGCGGAAATTCTTTGGTAATGCCGAGGGCTACCCGTTGTGTGGGGGAATCCTCCGCCGCCGCTTCGGGATGTTTGTTTTCCAGTTTTCGAAGCCAGGCAAAGAGCTGATCATATTCAAAATCACTGATTACCGCTTCGGATTGTACATAGTATCGCCAGTCGTGATAACGGATCACGTTGCGCAAATCGGCGACTGTATCGAGTTCTTCTTTCTCCGGAAGGTGATCGCTCTTTGCCCTCTTTAGCAGTTGCGTGGTGAGATCAATCAGTTCTTTTTGTTGCTTTTGGGAATACATAGTCTTTCTGAAAATAAAACACTGAGGCCGTGAGCCCACTAAGTTACACTAAGTATGAAACGGTGGTGATGGCGGCTGGCAACCTTCGGATGCGTGATTCCTTCAATTGCATCATCCTGCTTGTAGTTATCTTTAAACGCGAAAGTTTTTGAACGTGTCATTACTCGGACCACTCATCAAGCGAACGATTGAACTTACTCCGCGTTTGGTATTGCTGCCGCCGCCCCCGCCGCAAAAACAACAACAGCGAATGCTGCGGCGCCTGTTGCGAAAAGCAGCCTACACACGATTCGGACTGCAATACAAGTTTTCAGATATCTTGAGGGAAGATGACATCATCCGCGCATTCCGCGAGCGGGTACCGGTGTTTGATTACAATGCTATTTACAATGAATGGTGGCACCGCACCCTGGAGGGTGAAGAGAATGTGTGCTGGCCGGGTAAGACCAAATTCTTTGCGCTGAGTTCCGGCACCTCTGAATCGGCCAGCAAACGCATTCCGCTCACATCGGATATGATCAATGCCATCAAGCGCGGCTCGATCAAGCAAATCATCTCATCGCGCAATTACGATCTGCCGGCCTGGGTGTACGAGAAGAAAATTCTGATGATCGGCGGAAGCACCTCTTTGAGCAGGCGCGGTGATTACTTTGAAGGCGACTTGAGCGGTGTGAGTGCGAAGAAGATTCCTTTCTGGTTTCATGTGTTCTATAAGCCCGGCCGCAAGATTGCCAAAGAAAAAAACTGGGAGAAGAAACTGAATGAGATTGCAAAGAAAGCCACCGACTGGGATGTATCGATCATTGTAGGTGTGCCGGCCTGGATTCAGATCATGCTGGAGAAAGTGATTGAGCACTATGATGTGGAGAACATCCATGATGTTTGGCCAAATCTCTCCGTGTATGTCCACAGCGGCGTTTCGTATGAACCCTATCACGAAGGATTCAGGAAACTGCTGGGCAAACCCATCCTCACTCTTAATTCATATCTGGCCAGCGAAGGATACATCGCATTTGAAAACCGCCCCGATGCCAAGGGCATGCGCATGATGCTTACGAATGGTATCTATTATGAGTTCATACCCTTCGATGACAAACACTTTAATGATAACGGCGAGTTGCTTCCCGGCGCGCAGGCGTTGCATATCGGTGAAGTGGAAGAAGGAAAGCCCTATGCCTTGTTGCTCACCACGTGCGCCGGGGCGTGGCGTTACCTGATTGGCGACGTGATTCAATTCGCCGATAAGGAACGCAGCGAGATTAACATCGTGGGACGAACGAAGCATTACCTGAGTTTGACCGGTGAGCATCTTTCCGTTGACAATATGGATCATGCCGTGCAGCGCGCGAGCAAGGAGATGCAGGTGGATGTGAGGGAATACACCGTGGCAGGAATCAGGCACGACAACCTTTTCGCGCATCACTGGTGGATCGGCTGCGATGATCCGGTGAATGCTGAAGAGTTTAAGATCCGGCTTGATAAATGCTTGTGTGAACTGAACGATGATTATGCCACCGAGCGCAGCGCCGCGTTGAAGGATGTGCTGGTTGAAATACTTCCCACGGATGTTTTTATGAACTGGATGAGGCAGAGGGGAAAACTGGGCGGACAGCATAAGTTTCCCCGCGTGCTGAAAGGAAAACAGCTGGAGGAATGGGAACAGTTTCTTTTGACAACTCAAAAATAATTTTCATGAAGGAGAAAGATAGAGGTCAGCATGCTGAATACATGATGATCTATGTCTGTAGCACATGCGGATTGGATTCCGCATTTACAGAAACCGAGAAACCCGTGTGCCGCTATTGCGATGAGCCGACTGAAATGAAATTGATTTCGAAGGAAAAAATCACTCCCGAGTTAATTGAGAAACGGCTTAAGGCCTCAACCGAGCGCATGCTATCCAATTTGCAGTCTGCCTTTGAAAGCATGACGGAAGAAGACAAAGCGGCATTCGGCGACCAGGATGCGGAAAAGGAAATGCTCCTGTTGCTGGCGAAAGCCAAGGAGCTCAAGGAAAAAATTGCCCAGCTGAAACTGGAAGATCCTGATCAAAAACAGGAGTGAATAATAGGTGAGCTTGCCGGATTGGACTCATCAAAAAAATCTGCATCAGCCCGGTGGAATGACAGCGATCAACTCTGAGTTGCCTTTTTCAACCGCAGCGCTTTGAGTTTCTGCATCGGATGATTTCTGATGATGAACGCCATCAGGGAGGGAAATAACCGGTTAAGTAAAATGGTAAATCTTTCAACGCCTCCCACAATCACCTCATTTTTGTTTTTGAGAACCCCCTTCAAAATTCTTAGGGCACATACTTCGGGTGACAACCCTGTTTTCAGTGACTCCTGCATTTTACCATAGGAACTACCGTCGCCCTTGAGGCCATGAAGGGAGATGCCGGTTTTCACCAAACCCGGAATCACCATGATTACCCGGATTCCGTCCTTATCATGTTCGGCTCGCAGCGATTCAAAGAATCCGTGCAATGCATGTTTTGAGGCCGCATACGCACTGAGTTTGGGAAAGCCGTATTTGCCCGATATGCTGCTGGTCACTACGAAATGCCCGGTACCCTGCGCAATCATATGAGGCAATAGAGTTCGTGCAATCACAGCCGCTCCGAGGAAATTAGTGTTCATGGATTTAACGATCATCGGTGTTTGGGTATTCACGATCAGATCCCGCACCGCTATGCCTGCATTCAGAAATACGTAATCAATGTTGCCATGTAATCTCCATGCTGCTTCAGCGATGGCAGGTAGTGCATCCGTTTCTTCTACATCACACTTCAGGATTTTTACGTTGTCGGGGTTGAAGCATTGAGATTTGACTGTTCGCAGATTTTCTTCATGGCGGGCGGAGATGATGCAAATTGCTCCCTGCCGGTTGAGTTCTTTTGCGAGACTTTCGCCTATGCCGCTGGATGCTCCCACGATCCAACAAACTTTTTCTTTGAAGCTTCTCTTACTCATGAGTTCCTGATGTGTTTATACTTATGCCCAGCATACCTCCGTATCATTTCGGAATACCGGTTCCAATTTCTCTTCATACTTGTGGGCTATTTCATTTCTTTTCAGTTTGAGTGTGGGGGTGAGCAGGTTGTTTTCAGGCGTCCATTCTTCTTCCACAATTATCGCCTTCTTCAATTTCTGATAGTCCATACAATCCTTGTTGTACCGTTCCAACTGCGCGCCGATTCGTCGCTCCACCTCCGGTTTAGCAAGCGACTTTCCATGACGAGACAGCACAACCAGCAGAAAGGGTTGCGGGTAGCGGCTCCCGAGTACGCAGGCCTGATCAATTTCATCCATTGAGAGAAACACTGTTTCCGCTGCTCCCGGAACAATGTATTCTCCTTTGGTTGTTTTGAAAATATCCTTGACGCGGCCGGTGATGGTGAGGTATCCGTCTTCTATACTGCCCATGTCGCCGGTGTGAAGAAAACCGTCAATCAGCGTTTGAGCATTCAGTTCATCATTGTGATAATATCCATTCATAACCCATGATGCGCGTTGCACGATTTCATACGTATCAGGAAGCACTTTCACCTCCTGGTTTGGAAATATTTTTCCCACCGTACCGATCCGGATGTCATCGGGAGGATTTAGAGAACACGCATTGAAGTCTTCACTCAACCCGTAGCCCTCCCGGATGTTTATGTCCAGCCGGTGGAACCACCTGAGCAGATCGGCAGAAATAGGTGCGGCGCCGCTCAGAATCACTTCCGCTTTTTTCAGCCCGAGCGCCGCCTTGATTCTTTTTCGCAGCAGGGAGTTCATGACCGGAATCTTCAGCAGGCGGTTCAATTGCTGCGGCGGTAATCTTTCAGTGATCTTCTCTTTAAATTTATGCCACACCCGCGGCACGCCGAGGAAGTGCGTGGGCAGTACGCTCTTCATGTTGCGTGAAAATGAATCGGTGGATTCAACAAATGAGATGCTCCCGCCCGAGTAAATTCCTCCAAACTCCACGATGCCACGTTCGGCTGCATGCGACAATGGCAGGTATGACAAAAACCGGTTGCCTCTGCGGTTAAGCAGAATCATTCCACTTGCAGCCAGCACGGCGTTTATGGTGGTGCGGTACGTGTGCACCACTCCCTTGGGTGTACCCGTAGTGCCTGATGTGTAAATGATGGTTACCGGGTCATCAGGCCGCGGGTGAACTATGCGCGCCTCATCGGCAGGTAAACCGGCCACCTGATCCAGTGAATCTGCGCCGCTCAGGTGATAACTGCTGAATGAAACAACACGGATGTTTTTTGGAATGGATTCCTGAGCTGCCTGCCAGTCGCTTGGTTTCAACTTGCCCGCAAAGAGAATTTGACAACCCGAATGTTGCAGAATGGAATGGAGCATATCAGGATGCACATTCGCATAAAAAGGAACTGACACCATGCCGCTCATCATAATCGCGAGGTCGCAGATGATCCACTCAGCACAGTTTTGCGACCAGATGCCGATGCGCGATCCGGCTTCTACATGCTGTTGCTGAAGCCATGCAGCAATTTTTCGCGCGGCGTCTCCTGTTTCATTCCACGTGTATTCTTTCCATTGATCACCTTGCGGCTGTCTGAGAAAAATGTCATCCGGAATTTCCCGTTCGTGATTCAGGAAGCAACCGAGAATTCCCTCTGATAAACCGTTGGTGTGTTGCATGTCGTATTCCTGCTCACATAAAGTTAAGGAAGCCCGGTGATGCAATCCACGTATGGAACCATTTTTTTAGTTGAGCATAGAATGAGATGAAATGTGAATTCACATTTGAGGCAGTCGGTTGCAGATGAACTATACTGATCAGCAATTGATATTTCGAAATTACTACCAGGCAGGTTTCAATCCGTAAATCACGCCGCCGCTCAGTTCGGCGTTACCATTTTCACTGTATAACCGTACTTGATTGAAATCTTCAGTGGGGAAAAATATTTCTGTCATCGCCAGCTTTCCGTCATCCACAAAAACTTCCACAGAAGAAACATCAACCAGTGCGCGGATGGAAAGCTTGTTGCCCGGCCGGTATGGAGCAACATGTTTTGCTGCAAAGAGCGGCGAGAAGCCGGTGTTTCCGCTATGTATGCGGTCAATGAAAAACTCTGACTTCGCTGCATCAAATCCGATTTTGACGAACTCATTTTTTGAATTGGAAAGAATGAGACCGAAGTTTTCAGCCGTGGATTTTGAAACATCGAACACCAGTTCAATGTCCTTCTGAACGGAAGAAGTGATTTTGAACTGAGTTGAATCATTGATGATTTGAGCATTCATAAGAATAGTGTCGTTGCGGAGTATTTCCAGTTCTTTCACCGGCAATTGAAAGAGACGGTATCCATCATCCGTTTTTTTCAGTGACAGTTCGTGCGGAACCGTCATCGCGCTGCGCCAGGTTTGGGTAGGAACTTTCTGAGCGTAATCATTCCAGTTGCTCATCCAGCCGATGAAAATGCTGCGACCATCAGGTGCATGATTCCAGGTGACGCCCGCATAATCATCAGCGCCGTAATCGAACCATAGAACTTCAGATGAATCATTTTCATTGATAAAAGTTGTTCCGTTGAAACGTCCAATGAAATACTGCGTTCCCGATCCACCGCTCACGGCCCCTCGATCCATATTTTGCAGCAGCACCCATTTTTCTCCTTCAGGGGTTTGCATGGGAAACAGGTTCGGACATTCCCATACGCCACCGTGTGACCCCTGACCTTTTCCGAACGATCCTGTCAACTCCCAGTTTTTCAAATCAGGCGATGCATAAAACTCCACATGATCACCGACGGCAAGTGCAAGCACCCAGTACTTTCCCGGTTCGTACCAAAAAACATTCGGGTCACGAAAGTTGAGATCGCCTTTGTTTTTGATCACGGGGTTGCCTGAATATTTTGTCCAGGTTCTTCCGCGGTCCAGACTGTAGGCGATGCCCTGCGATTCGCGGTCAGTTCTTCCTGCTTTTTCATATTGCATGTTGTGATAGGTGAAAATGGCCACCATGGGTTTTTCATCGCCGGTTTGAAAACCGCTTGTGTTGTTTTCATCCACCACGGCGCTTCCAGAAAAAATGTAACCAAGCGAATCAGGAAACAATGCAATGGGCAAATGCTTCCAGTGAACGAGATCAGTGCTCACCGCATGTCCCCAGTGCATCGGTCCCCACACCGTGCTGTCAGGATAGTATTGATAGAAAAGATGGTATTCACCTTTGTAATACACGAGTCCGTTCGGATCGTTCATCCAGCCCTTTTCAGGAGTGAAATGAATCTGCGGACGATACGGTTCACTGTAGTAACTGTCTTCCCGGGTTTTTGTTTTCTGATCAGAGCAGGCGGCAAGAGATAAGATGGCAATTAGAATGAGTGCAGTATGAATTAAAAGGTTGATCACCGGCACGATTTCCCAATGAACACCCCAACAAAATCGTGAGGGCCATCGTGATTTGATGCGCGGGTCAGTTCGAGCATGTCGAGAACTTGCGGAGCCAGTCATGCAGTTTGCAGGCATGGGAAATGATTTTATCGCCCTTGTGTCCGGATCAAATGTTGGATTTCCTCTTCACTAATCGCCGGATTAGCTCCGCGATGTGTCGCCACCAATGCGCCGAGAGCGCCGGCATACGTAAGCGCATCAGGCATTGGCTCACCGTTAATATATTTTTTAAGGAAGCCCGCGAGGAATGCATCACCGCTGCCGACGGTATCTGCCACCGTCACTTTGAATCCCGGCACGCGGTAAAACTGATCATGCAGCAGCACGGCGCCGTCGCCTCCCTTAGTAACGATGATGGTGTGGAGCGAAAATTTTTTCCGGAGAAACTGCATGCGGTCTTCTTCCGATGATCCTGAACCGGGGTGCCAAGCGGCAATAATCTTCAGTTCATCATCATTCAGCTTCACCAAATCAGCCCGGTGCAGGAGGGATTCAATCAGAGGTTGCGAGTAATGCGGCGGGCGCAGATTCACATCAAAAATCTTTAATGGCACAGCATCCAGCAAAGCCAGCAAACTGCGGTGCGTGAGGTTATTCCGGCAAGCCAATGAACCGAAGATGAAGCCGTGCGATTTTTTCACCAGCGAAAGCATTTCATCATTCACTGAAATAAAATCCCACGCCACCGGGCTCACAATATCATAACTCGCCTGCTGTTTGTCATCAAGTTGAACTCTCACCGTTCCGGTGGCATAATCCCGGTCGGTTTCTATCCATTCAGAAGAAATGTTCCTTGATTCAAGCCACGCTCTTATTTCATTTCCCAATTCATCATTTCCAACACGACTGATGAAATACGTCGGCACTCCCAGATTGTTGAGATGTGCCGCTACATTGAACGGCGCGCCACCAATCACTTTGCCACCCGGCAGCAAATCCCACAGCACTTCGCCGAAGCAGCAGACGTAAGCACCTTTCGAAATCATTTGTCTTTTGGATTTTATTTGGCTTCCTCACCCAACTTCCCGATAAACTCGAAGTGACTGCATGTGCGCGGGTCAGTTCGAGTTTATCGGGAACAAGCAGAGGCGGTTTATGAATTTTTTATTCTTTAATCAACTTCTTCTGCAATTCCTCCAGCGACACACCTTTCGTTTCCGGCATCATCAGCCATACATACAGTAACTGCAGCACCATCATGCCGCTGAAGAAGGCGAAGATGATGCCACCGCCATACCGTTCCGCGAACAACGGGAAAATGTTAGCGATGATGGCTGCGAACACCCAGTGCGTGAGAGACCCGAGCGCCATGCCTTTGGCGCGAATCTGATTCGGGAAAATTTCAGAGATGAAAACCCAGATCACTGAACCCTGTCCGATGGCATGTGAGGCAATGAACGCGAACACATACACCGGCACATTCGCATACGACTCATTGAAAAATGAAATGGCGATGAGTGCCAGCGAAGTGATGTAACCCACCGAGCCGATGAACATGAGCACTCTTCTTCCGAAGCGGTCAATGAGCCACCAGCCGATGATGGTGAAGATCAGATTCACCACACCGATGCCTACCGTTGACAGTAGCGCGCCGCCTTTTGCCGCTCCTGTCATTTCAAAAATGCGCGGAGCGTAGTAGATGATGGCGTTGATGCCTGAAAGCTGATTGAAGAAGGCAAAGAGGAAAGCGAGCAGGATGAGCCGGGAAAATCTTTTTGAAAAAAGTTTTTCATGATGATGATGCCCCGGATCATCTGCTGTTTTCCTGATTTCTGCCACGGCTTCGTCCACATCTTTTTCCGTGATCGAAAGCACTTCCCGCGCTTTGCTTTCATCGCCGCGGTGAAGTATAAGCCAACGGGGAGTTTCGGGCGTGAACAGCATGAGTAAGGAGAAAACCAGAGCGGGAATGGCCACGATACCCAGCATCCACCGCCAGTCATTGGCTCCGCCCTCCATGAGGTAATTGGAAATGTAAGCGAGCAGGATGCCGATGACAATGTTCATCTGGAATGAGATCACCATGCGCCCGCGGTATTTCGCGGGAGCGATTTCGGATATATAAACCGGCGCCACTACAGATGAAGCGCCAATACTTAGTCCGCCCAGCAAGCGGAAGATCATGAATGTGTTCACATCATTCGCGAGAGCTGAACCGAGCGCCGAGAAAAAGAAAAACAGTCCGATGGCAATGAGGGTTTTCTTTCTTCCGAATTTATCAGCAGGTATTCCACCGAAGGCCGCGCCGATCACGGTGCCGTATAGCGCCATGGCCACGGCCAGCCCGTGGCTCCAGTTATCGAGATTCCATAATTGCTGAATATCCTGCTCGGCACCTGAGATCACGGCCGTATCAAGACCGAAAAGAAATCCCCCGAGCCCGACGGTGATGGACCAGAAAACCAGTTTGCTGTTCATAAGAATGGGTTCATGAAAATTGAATCGCATAAATGTATCGATTCAAAATAAAACGCAATCGGAATGTGACTGCGAACGGGATAAACCCCACGGGTACCAGCGAAAGCTGCGCGGTGACAGTAATTAAGCGGCCGGCATTTCGTAAATTCATTTACAGATGTCTGCCTGTGCTTCGGCCCGCCAATTGACGAATCTCACTCGCCGGATTGACTGCTCTCATAGATTGCCGCTTGCACCATCCCCAATTTTGAATTGGAAAAGTGTAGGGTGATGCAGAATCACTGCGGGTCATGAAAGGAATTTTATGCTGCCGGCTCTTCGGGGGCAGAGAGTGAAATCAATTTTATGCAAGCAGTGCGGAGGTGAAAGTTTTTTTGACCACAGGTTAAAACAGGAGGGTGCCATGAAGAACTTATTCAGAATCTTATCCATCATTTTGTTGCTGTGCATGCACAGTTCAGTCTTTTCGCAATTCACTTTTGAAAACTATTACGGCGGAATAGATTATGAGGAGGGCAGTGCTGTGGCAGAGACAGATGATGGCGGATTTATAGTGGTGGGCTACACTGAATCCTTCGGAGCAGGGGGGAGCGATTTTTTTGTTGTGAGGACGGCTGCTGACGGAGATACCGTCTGGACGAAAACCTATGGCGGAACCAGTTCGGATGTCGCAAAGGATATTGTCAAACTTGACGGAGGACATTATCTGATCGGCGGCTTTACTTCAAGTTTTGGATTGGATGAACCGGATATCTATCTCATTGAAATCGATAATGTCGGAAATGTGATCTGGTCTAAGACAATCGGAACCGGGGAAAACGAACAGCTCAACAAAATCAGGAAAACCTCCGACGGTGGTTTTATCATCTGCGGCATCACTGAAAAACTGTCGCACTATAAATATTACATGGTGAAAACCAACAGCAATGGTGATACCCTCTGGACCAGAGCATATGACTATGGAATTGCTGAGTGGATCGAGCAGACTGATGACGGAGGATACATTCTCGTGGTTTATCCGTATGAGCCGTTTGGCGTCACGCGGTATGACTTCCAGCTCGTCAAGCTGGACAGCGAAGGTGAAACCACCTGGTCAAAGTTTTATGGTGCGGCTGATCCCGTGCATGAAATCAGTTTTGCTGTTCAGCAGGCAACCGATGGCGGTTATCTGCTTGCCGGGCGGGTAGATGGATACGGGGCGGGTGGCTCTGATTTCCTGATATTAAAAACCGATGCCGACGGTGATTCCCTGTGGTCCAAAACTTTCGGAGGAGGTGAAGATGAAAGAGCTTTTACCCTCATCAAAACTTCTGACGGCGGATATCTCATCGGAGGATATACAGCCACGTTCGGTGGCGGATATTTTGATTTCTATCTCGTGAAGACGGATGAGTATGGCGACTCAATGTGGACGAGAACCTACGGCGGCGAATGGCAGGAGATGGTCTTTGACGTGAAAGAAACTTCAGACGGAGGGTTTGCAGCCGTTGGCTACACGCTCAGCTATGGCGCCGGGGACTATGATGCTTACCTGGTCAGAACGAACCACGACGGTGTGGTCACCGCAATTTCTCAACCCGAAACTTCTTTCGGAGAGCGACCGGAATTATTGCAGAACTATCCGAACCCGTTTAATTCAAGCACGGTGATCAGCTGGCAATCGCCCAAAGCCGGGTGGCAAACGCTCATCATTTATGATATGCTGGGAAAGGAAGTGGCCACACTTGTTGATGAGTACCGGACAGCAGGAAGACACATGGTGAAATTCAAGGCAGACGGATTGGCTTCCGGTATGTACTGCTGCAAGTTCTTGGCTGACGACAGAACCTCAACCATAAATATGGTGATCGGCAAATAGATGAAGCTGTGGCAGGCAGAGATGCCGCAGCTCAGGTAAACATGCATCACGCACTTTCTGTCAGTAAATCTATAAGCGCCTCTTAGGCCCGGTGAGTTGATACGCGCAACCAATCTTGAAAGAACCTGCGCGCAAATATTCAGTCATGCGGGTGTAATACATGCTGACACAATAATCAGTGAATAACTACTACTATAAATAATCGGATTTTCTAATGACATAAATCATCCTGCCGCTTTGCAGGATGTCATGAATTTTCACATTGTTATAGAATAAACTTTGTATAACGATTAATACCTCTTTTTGCCATGAAAAAGTTTACACGGCTGTTTGCGGCTGTTATTCTCTACTTAACATGCACATTCACTTTTGCGCAATCACAGAACCTTCCTACCCAACCCTCTTCTCCCTCTCAAAATGAAAGCGCCATTCAAAACGCAGCGCTCACCTACATCATCATTGATGCTCCCAACAGCACCTTCGGTTACGATGTGTTTATGGACGGCCAACTGATGATTCATCAAGCCAGCATCCCGGCCATGCCCGGCAATGATGGTTTCCGGTCGAAAGACGACGCCGCCAGAGTGGCCGAGCTCGTCATGTATAAGATCAGAAAAGGTGAAATGCCTCCGACGGTTACAACCGAAGAATTACAGGACCTCCATGTAATTCACTAATCATTTTAAAAAAATAAAATTCTAATCATCATGAAAAGAATAACATTCATTCTAACAATGCTCCTTGCGTTCGCCTTCACTCGCATGAATGCGCAGGGAACATGGACACGAAAAGCAGATTTTATTAACGGCAGAAGCGGCGCGATTGGCTTGTCAATCGGCAATTATGGTTATGCAGGAACAGGTGGCTCTTCTCTTGGATGGCAAAAGGATTTCTGGCGCTATGATCCAAATAACAATTCCTGGACTCAGATGGCAGACTTTCCAGGCTCTGCAAGAGGAAACGCTACCGCTTTTTCGATTGAAGACAAGGGATACTTAGGTGTTGGGCAAGATGATAATGGATTCAGAAAAGATTTTTGGCAATATGATCCTGTTACCAATTCCTGGAACCAAAGATCTGACTTCGGAGGGGGCGAGCGTTGCGTAGTAGTTGGATTTTCAATTGGGTCAAAGGGCTATATCGGAACCGGATTGGATAATAACTGGAACCGCAAGAAAGACTTTTGGGAGTATAATGCACAGAATGATTCATGGATCCCAAAGGCAAACTTTCCCGGCGCGGCCAGAGCTTATGCGGCTGGTTTTGCCACTGAAGGAAGAGGATACATCGGAAATGGAGATACATATTCAAACGATTTTTGGGAGTACAATCCAGAAAGTAATTCCTGGGTTCAAAAGGCTTCCTATCCCGGTGGGGGAAGGACAAACATGGTTGGTTTCTCGGTTGGAAACGACGGATACTTAGGAACTGGCTATAATGGTCCAAAGTATAGAGACTTCTGGAAGTACAACCCGCAAATAAATACATGGGAAAAGGTAGCGGACTTTGGAGGAGAGGCAAGAGAATGGGCTATTGGTTTTGCTGTTGGTGGTAAAGGATATCTGGGATTAGGTATTCCTGACAACTATTCTTCCTTTAACGATTTCTGGGAATACACGCCTGAAGCAGTTGCCACAGATTCCTGGACACAGGTTGCTGACTTCAGCGGCATTGCGCGAGCGGTTGCTGTAGCATTCTCCCTTGGTGAAAAAGGTTATGTAGGCACCGGCATGGATGGAAGCACTATCATGAAGGACTTTTGGGAGTTTAATCCAGCCACTCAAGTTTGGAGTCAAAAAGCTGATGTGGGTGGCGAGCCGCGATCTTACGCAATTGGAATAACCATCAATGACAAAGGATACATTGGAACTGGATTGAAACCAGACGGCACTTACGCAGAAGATTTTTGGGAATATGATCCAATCACCAATGCATGGACTGAGAAAGCACCATTTCTCGGAGGACCGAGAAGCGGGCCCGTAGCGTTTTCAATCGGGTCGAAAGCATATGTCGGCACAGGTGAATCAGGCGGTATTGGCGGCGGGCGTACGAAAGACATGTGGGAATATGATCAGGCATCAGACACTTGGACAAGGAAGGCTGATTTTGGTGGCAGTGCAATTAAGAACCCCACGGGATTTTCAATCGGCAGTAAAGGATACTTGGTCGCAGGAAATACCAATCAGGGTTTCAGGAAGGAAACCTGGGAATATGATCCCGCATCAGATACTTGGACAAAGCGTGCCGACTTTGGCGGCACAGCCAGAGCCATGGCTGTCGGATTTTCAATAGGTGATAAAGGATACGTTGGCACCGGTGACAACGGCGGAACCAATTTCCGGGATTTCTGGGAATACGATCCGCTTACAAATACATGGCAGCAAAAAGCTGATTATGGTGGAGGAGAGATTGGATGGGCAGTGGGAT
This sequence comes from Bacteroidota bacterium, assembly GCA_018267315.1. Classification (GTDB taxonomy): domain Bacteria; phylum Bacteroidota; class Bacteroidia; order Chitinophagales; family UBA10324; genus JAFDYS01. Next base: position 137,692 of record JAFDYS010000037.1, read on the forward strand.
TTGTAATTAATGATGAAGGATATCTGGGAACCGGATACACCTGGGGAGTTGGTTATAGAAATATTTATTGGAAATATACACCCGGAACAACTTCGTCATGCACATCTCCCGCAGGTCTTACTTCTGCCAAGATCACCAGTAGCTCAGCTAAACTCGACTGGGACGGTGTAAACGGCGCAGCGGGTTACGGCGTCCGTTACAAAATAGTTGGTGACAAAGAATGGACGCTGAAGACAGCCACTACGAGTGCGAGGAAGATCGAAGGACTGCAACCCGGAACAGATTATGTGTGGAGCGTGAGAACCTATTGCTCCTTCACACCTCCGGCAGTCACGAGTGCCTGGTCACCGAATCAATCGTTCTTCACGGCTGCACTGAGACTGGAAGCACCGGTTTCCACTTCACTCGATGTCTATCCCAATCCGTTCCAGCAATCCGCCACGATCACGTATTCCACTGCGAATGATGCCCGCATGCAGATTGCTTTGTACGACATCAGCGGCAAGCTGATGAAGATCTTGGTTAATGCAAATGTTTCCTCCGGCATGCACACGCTTTCACTCAGCAGTGAAGGCCTCAGTCAGGGAATTTATCTCCTGAAGTTTCAGGTCAACGATGAGTTGATCATAAGGAAGGTTGTGATCGAATAAAGACAGTTGATGAAACAAGCCGCTCCAAATGATGGGGCTGTTTTGATTTCTCTGTTCGATTTGATTCTTCACCATGAACCATCGTTTTGGCAAGTGACAAGGATCACTTTCCGGATTGACGGGAGTCACAACAGATGCGCCACGTCCGACCGAAATTTACTATGAGAAATATTTACTGATTCACCTGCTGCCCTTGTGCACCCGCTCAACTTTTAATTGTGTTCGATTATAAAAAACAAGGGTTATGAAAACAAAAGCAAAATACTCTATCGCCATCATCGCTGCGGCGTTATTCATCCTGAACCTGCCATGGTCAATCATCACATCTGTTACCTCATTATTCCCCGGTAGTGTAACGGGATGCGAACTGTATGCGCAGTCACCGCCGTGGATTTGGGCCAAATCAGCGGCCGGCAGCGACTATGATGAAGCTCATGGTATCGGGTTGGATGCAAACGGCAACATCTACATATCCGGAATTTTCTGGAGTCCGACGGTCAGTTTCGATGCCATCATCATTGAAAATGCCGGCGGCGCTTTTTCACCATCGGACATTTTCCTTGCCAAATATGATCCTTATGGCAATGCAGTATGGGCAAGGGCATACGGCGGCGACAAGAGCGAGGTTTGCTTCCACATGAGCGTGGATGCTGCCGGATACAGTTACATCACTGGTTATTTTAAAAGCAGCAGTATCACGTTCGGAAGTACCGTTCTCACCAATCCGGATCCGGGTACAGGGGCGTTCTATATTGCCAAGGTGGATGCCGATGGGAATGTTGTTTGGGCTAAGTCCGCCGCAGGTGACGATTATGTGTGGGGGCTTGGTGTAGCAACTGATGGCGGAGGTAACAGCTATGCGGTGGGAATGTTTAATGGCGACAGCGTGGTGTTCGACGCATACACGTTGCACAATGCAGGCGGCCGCGATATTTTCCTGGTCAAATATGATGTGAATGGAAACGTGGTATGGATCAGATCAGCCGGAGGCGCTGAGGACGATCTGGCTGTCGGTATTTATGCTGATGCGGAAGGTTACACGTACACAACGGGAGCATTCATGAGTTCCACCATTACGTTTGGTCCATACACGCTCACCAATGACCCCGGTTTGCGGGAAGATATTTTTGTGGTGAAGGTTGATCCGGAGGGCAGCGCTGTTTGGGCGACTTCAGCCGGAGGAACCTGGGATGACACGGGTTTGAATCTGGCGGTTGATGATAACGGCAACTGTTTTGTCACCGGATTATTTCAGAGCGATCAGATAACATTTGGCACTACTACACTGGTTAATGCGGGATTGGCCAATGACGTTTTTGTGGTGAAGTATAATGCTCAGGGAAATGTGCAATGGGCTGTATCGGCCGGCGGAGATTACTATGACACGGGCAACGATATCGCAGTGGATGCATCGGGCAATGCCTATGTAACCGGCTACTTTGAAAGCAGCAGCATCACTTTCGGTTCAAACACGTTCATGAATACAGGAGCGTGGGATGTGTTTCTGGTTAGCTATGATGCCGGCGGCAATTTGATTTACGCAACGCAAGTGGGTGCGGCCGATGGAGAAGAAGCATACGCGGTGACTGTTGATGCAAACCGGCGCGCTTATGTGTCGGGCTATTTCCAGAGCACCAGTTTATCCTTCGGGTCTTACACGCTCATCAACCAGGGATACCCTGATATTTTTGTGGCGAAGATTGAAGCGGCGCCTCTCGGCGTAAATGAAGTTTCCGGCAGCAACTCATTTTCCGTTTATCCCAATCCTTCTGAGGGATGGATCATGGTGCAAAGCATGAATGGTGCCGGTCAATTCCTTATCACTGATATGGCGGGCAAAGTAATGTACGAGGGGAAGTTGCACACACTCAACACCACAAAGATTGATTGCAGTGATTTACCAAAAGGGATGTACATAGCAAGGTTTACTCAGGAGGGAAAAGAATCCACGGCGAAAGTGGTGATCGAATGAAGAGTTTGTGAAAAGTTTCTGATGCTAAAAGGTCCATGCGGCGATTGCCGGGAATCCGTATAGCCGCCAAACAGTGAATGTGCCGAAGGCAAGAATGGCGAAAGCGACAACTCTCCAGAATTTTCCCTTCACATCAAAAAGGCGGATGAAGTGGATTGCAAACCAAAGGATGTATCCGACTTTGAGGAGATCAGAAATCCTGAGTTCAACGGAAACGGAAAACATAAGATGCACGGCGAGAGCCATCACAGCAAATAAGAATTGAAGCATGATGATGGTGCCCAATGAGTAGATGGATGCCACCATGGTTTCAAAATAGCCGTACCAATTTCGTGTCATCAGCAGCCAGAGGTACAGCGCCTGAAAAGGAATCACAAAAATCAGCACCACACTCAGGTGACCGATGGCCAGTTTGGTGGCTTCGCCAGGTCCGAAATAATTCTGGTAGTTGATCACCACATTTTCTCCGAATGTTTTTTCAATCAGGTAGAGCAACAGAATGTAAATGGTAGTCCAGATGAAGAAGTAGGAAACGGGCGGCTGATAGGATTTGCGCTTTCCTTCAATGAAATTCTTGGCCGTGGCGCCGGGAGATTTCAGCATTTGAATGCTCGTGAAAAGAAATCCGCTTTCGATGTGCGTGAAGAAGTGAAACAAATCATGGACAACATAGCGGAAGGTGATGCGCTCCACTTTTGCCTTCTGTCCGCATTGCTGGCAATAAGCACCATGCAACTCCGCCCCGCAATTGAGACAATGAGAAACCATAGCGCTGCCAAGATAGCATGTGATGTCCTAAACAAAATCAATACAAACTGCCCAGGTGTTCAAATCCATTTGAAAAATGCTATGACTGTTTCAGAATATTATTGTAAGCTATTACTGAAACAGCAACACGCCGTGGCCTGGTGTATAGAAAAACTTTTTTGGAAAGAGCATGCTGAATCATGTTGCTGCTTGCCCGTAAGTGTTGCTCATTACCAATTGGTGCAGGCAATCACCTGTTTAGTTTTTTATGACACGGAAAATCCGTATTCCATCTCCAACGAACCGGAGCATGTAAATGCCGTCGCTCTTATTCTGCAGATCAAGGATGTTCATTCCGGTGGATATTTTTTGACTTAGAATTTCTTTGCCCAGCGCATCAAAGACAATCACCTCGCCGTACACCGGACTTTCCAGCGTGTAGAGCCCCTGCCCGGGATTCGGGTATAGTTGGATGGATGATGAATTGATGAGGCCGATACCAACACAGGTGGCAACATAAATGCTGTCTGTGGCCGTAGTGACGCAGCCATGTATGTCAGTGACGGAATATGAAATCACATTCCAACTGTCAAGTGCGGCGCCCAGCGGATCAAATACATTTCCGTTCACACCATTGCCACTGTATGTTCCGCCGCCGGGTGATCCGCCCGTAAGTACAAAAGGGGAATCATAAGTGCAGACGGTATCACTCGACGCAAGGGCCAGTGAAACTGTTGCGGGCGGATATACATACAGCGTGTAGTGTACGGTATCCGTACATTCATTGGCATTGATGCCGGTCACTACATAGGTAGTGGTTGCCGTTGCAACAAACGGGACACTGTCGAGCACTCCGTCAGTCCAGAAGAATGCATCAGCACCTTCGCCACTCAATGTCACCAGGGTACCGGCACAAACAGAATCATTGGGCGAGGCATTGACGGTAATACTCATTCCGCCGATGGGTGTGATCACGACTTGTCCGTTTCCGGTTTGATACCCTTGTGTGTGCGTTACATTGGTTGCACTGCTGAATGCGTAACTGGATCCGCCGCCGCCGGCGCCGAGTCCGCCGCCACCACCGCCATAGTAGCCACCTCCTCCGCCTCCACCGCCTGTTGGTCCGCCGCATGAGGTGCTGTTGCTGTTTCCGCCTTGTCCGAGACTGCCATCCTGCGCGTCGCATACACAAGCCCAGTCGCCTTTTACACCGCCAGCACTCTGCGTGCCTCCTTGTCCACTCGGGTTGCAAACGCAAATCTGACCGCTTGCACCTGCTTCACCGGTAAGATCACCACCGTCACCGCCTTTGAGGTCGTTGCAACTGCATCCGTCAGAACCTGCACCGCCACCGCCGCCGGCCACAATAATCCGGTCGTTCAGCGAAGTTCCGTTCAACCGGATATCTGATGCGCCACCACCACCGCCACCGCCGTAATAGGAATACTGGCTGTCATCCAGGGCATCGCCGCCGCCGTTGAAACCTCCTTGCGCTGAGTTGAGATCATCGTCTTCGCCTTTTCCTCCAACGTAAATGAACAGGGTATCGCCGGGAGCAACGGGAATGGTTGCCTCGACACGTCCTCCCTTACCACCGGCTTTTGAAGTGCCGCTGGTGCAACCGACCGGCCCGCGCCCGCCTTCGGCGCCGATGACATCAACTATTACAGAATCAACGCAGCCCTGAACAATATAGGTTTGAACAGCGCCGGTATAGTCGTAGGTGATCTGCGCCCTTGAAAGGGTGATCAGCGAAACAAGAAGGGTGAGTGTGAGTAGATTCTTTTTCATCAGTTCCTGATTGGGTTCTGACAATAAATCTACAGTTTCCCTGATTAAGTCAAATACCAGGGAAGGAATAACTGGTAAATAATAAGGAAGATGGAAATTCTTATTTTCAGGAGTAACGCTGAATGCCTGTTATCACAGCATGTGTGAAGCAAAGAGATCGGGTACAAGTGATGAAACGCTGAGAACCTACTCAACAATCCAGGTTTCTCTGCCGCGCAGTAATTTATCGAGATCGCCCTTGCCGCTTTTTCCTACTACTTCATCAATCTGCTCATTCATCTCTTCTTCATACGTTGTTCGCTCGCGTACATAGAAGACACCGAACGGTTTCGGGAAGTGACCGCCTTCGGCCTGCATATCGTAAAGACGCGACAGAATCATGGCCTTATTCATGTCATGCTGATCATGAATCATCAGGTCATCCTTCGTGAATCCGTGTGAAAGCGTGACCACTTCAGGTGTGAATCCATCGAGGCGGATTCCTTTTTCATCATTTTCGCCGAACACAAGCGGCTGGCCATGCACCATGAAAAGGTCATTGGATTTTTTGGTCGCCTTTTCAGTGAAGAGTTCAAATGCTCCATCATTGTAGATGTTGCAGTTCTGGTAAATCTCGAGGAAGGACGTGCCTTTGTGTTTGTAAGCGCGCATGAGCATTTGCTGCAAGTGAGCGGGATCGCGGTCCATGGAGCGCGCCACGAAGGTGGCATCAGCGCCAATAGCAAGTGCGATGGGGTTGAACGGATGGTCCACCGATCCATAGGGTGTTGACTTGGTCACTTTATGCTGTGGTGAAGTGGGAGAGTATTGTCCCTTAGTTAACCCGTAAATCTCATTATTAAAAAGCAGCACATTGATGTCGAAGTTGCGGCGCATGAGATGAATGAAGTGATTGCCTCCGATGGAGAGTGCGTCGCCGTCGCCTGTCACAACCCACACACTTAATTCAGGCCGTGTGGCTTTCAGTCCTGATGCGATGGCCGTTGCTCTTCCGTGAATGGAGTGCATACCGAAAGTTTCAGTGTAATACGGGAAGCGCGATGAGCACCCGATACCGCTGATAAATACGATATCTTCTTTCGGAATATTCAGTTGAGGAAGTACGGTGTGCACCTGTTTGAGGATGGAATAATCACCGCAGCCGGGGCACCAGCGAACGTCCTGGTCGGTTTGAAAATCTTTCGGCGTCAGTTTTCCTTCAGTCGGAACATGTACAGTGAACGTGTCAGACATTTTTCAATTTCTTTTTGAGTTTCTTGATTTGTTTTTTCAGTATCGGAATATCTTCCTTCATGGTTCTCCAGGCCATTTCGTAGTCCACATAAAAATAATTGTGGATCACTACATCCCGCATACCTGCCATGTCTTTCCATGGGATATCAGGATTTGCATCTTTTATTTCTTTGGATATACTTTTTGTCGCTTCTCCAATAATCTCAAAACACCTCTCTGCTGTGCGCTTAAGAAACATATCCTTATAAAATCCCTTTTCATTCAACTTCTTGCTTATCTACAGTAAAATTTCAATCTCATCCAGGATGTGCTGCAAGTAATCTTCAGGATTGAACGACGTATTGCGTCTCATTCAGAATTCTTTTTTTAAAATACTTGCTCATTCCCTTTGTTGTTACCACTTCCACTTTTCGGCTTGTCAACTCTGAAAGTACTTCATGAAGGCACACGAGATTATGAAGTGATTTTTCCCCTTTTTTGAACTCAACCAGAAAATCCACATCACTCTCTTTATCCTGTTCCTCCCTCACAAATGAACCGAACAAACCCAGCCGCTTCACACCGAACGAACGAATTTTTTCTTCGTTGTATCGAAGCACATCAATCAGTTGTTGTTTGGTTTCAATCATTGGTTTTCTCCCAGTACTTCTTTGATCTTATTGATGATCTCTGTTTTGGTAAACGGTACGCCCTGAATTTTATTGACAGGCATGGCGGGAAGCAGGTATTTATCACGGATCACTTTTACCAATTGCCCGTTGTTAATTTCAGGAACAATAATCTTGTCGTAGTTGTGAAGAATTTCTCCGAGATTCTTCGGTAGCGGCCGCAGGTAACGTAAATGTGCGTGCGCCACTTTATATCCCTGGCGTTGCACTTCTTTTGCGGCTGCTTTCAGCACACCATACGTTCCGCCCCAACCCAGGATGAGTAATTCTCCTTTTTCAGGCCCTTCCACAGTTTGCAGCGGAATGTAATCAGCGATGTGTTCTATTTTCTGCTCACGCAGCTTCACCATGTATTCATGATTCTCGGGTTCATAGCTGATATTTCCGGTGAGGTTTTCTTTTTCAATTCCGCCGATGCGGTGCTCCAGTCCTTTGGTTCCCGGTATCGCCCAGGGACGCGCGAGTTTTTCATCGCGTGAGTAAGGCATAAACCTGGATCCATCGGTGATGGGTTTGGCAAACTCGACTTTGATTTCCTGCAGTTGTTTTGAGTGTGGAAATTTCCATGGCTCTGAGCCATTGGCGAGATATCCGTCGCTGAGCAGAATCACCGGCGTCATATGCTGCACGGCGATGCGACATGCTTCAAATGCAACTTCAAAACAATCTGCCGGTGACTTGGCTGCAATCACAGGCATCGGGCATTCTCCGTTTCTTCCGTAAAGCGCCTGCAGTAAATCTGCCTGTTCAGTTTT
>JAFDYS010000038.1 GCA_018267315.1 Bacteroidota bacterium
AGGATATTCTTCCGCAACTAAGCACCGTGTCGCTGATGGCTGCCGTGTTGCTTTCGCTTTCTGTATGGAATTACCGGAAGACTTCCTGAGAATACCATGGATTAAGGAAAGGAAGACTTGCAGAGAAAATGCGTTTCAATCCTCATCCAGCATCAGGTCTAAAACTATTTTATCGGCAATCAATTTTCCTTTGTCGGTAAGAACCAGCGAATCATTTTTCGTTTCCAGCAATTTCTCATTGATGAATGGCCGGCTTTTCGCGCTGAGTAGATTCGAAATTGAAAATCCGAAATCCGAAATCGGCAAACCCCACATGGTTCTGAGCTCGGTCATGATACGCTCGTTGATCCGCTGTATTTTGGTGAGATCTTCTTTCTCAAACGGAATCACGCCTTTCTCCAATGAATCAATATAAAGGTGATTGTTCCGCGCATTCCATTGTCGCGATGTCCCGTTGAACGAGTGCGCCGATGGGCCCAGCCCCAGATATTTTTTTCCTTTCCAGTAAGCACTGTTATGCTGCGAAATGAATTTCTCTTCCGTAGCGAAGTTGGAAATTTCGTAGTGCAGCCAGCCCTGCTCTTTCATTCGTTGCATCAGCATCTCAAAATGCCGCGCTGCCTGCTCATCATTCAGTTTCCTGCTTTTGCCGGTGGAGATAAAGTGCGCCAGAGCAGTGCGCGGTTCCACAGTAAGTGAGTAACAGGAAAGATGACGGATGCCCAGTGCAAAGGATGTTGCGAGATTTTGTTCCCACTCCTCATCCGTTAAATCAGGCAACCCGTAAATGAGATCAATGGTGATGTTGACGAATCCTGCATCCTGCGCCCGCTTGATACAATCTTCCGCTTCCTGCGCATGATGGGCGCGGTTCATCCATTTCAAATGGTGATCAAAGAAGGATTGGATGCCGATGCTGAAGCGGTTTATCTCTGTTGATTTCAGGGAAGAAATTTTCTCTTTCGTGAGATCATCCGGATTGGCTTCGAGTGTTATTTCTGCATTGGTTTCAATTTCAAAATGCTGATGAAGGGTTTCAAAAATTTTCCTGAGTTCGGCTTCACTGAGCAGCGAGGGCGTGCCGCCGCCGAAATAAACCGTCTCCACTTTTTCTCCGCCGAGGTAATTTTTCTGCAATGAAATTTCGCTGACCAGAGAATTTACGAAGGCCGTCTTCGTTTCCTGCTTCACTGAAAAATGAAAATCGCAGTAATGGCAGGCCTGTTTGCAGTAGGGAATGTGTATGTAGATACCCGCCATAGTCGGTTTATCCGTTTATCATGTCCACGGACCGGAGTCATGCGACGTTGGTAAATTCGCCACAGTGCTGATTCGAAAAGTTTTTCTGCTGCTGTTGCTGATACCTGCATTCACGCAGGCACAGCGTTCTTTTTCGCTTCTGGTGATTCCTGAGGGCAAAGATAGTTCCTTCCTCAGCCGCAACTTCTCATATCGCAATGCCTTTGGCGATACATCTGCCCGGCAAAAGGAATTAGGGCTGTTGCTGAATAAACTGAACAGTGGCGGATACCTCGAAGCCGGCTATTCATCATACAGCTACGATGGCAACAAACTCACGGCCCGGCTAACCATTGGTGCGTTGTGGGAATGGGCGACCCTGCAAAATGGAAATGTAGATGAAGTGATTCTCAACCGCATCGGATTCAAAGAACGGCTATACGAAAATCGTCCGTTTGAGCCGCTGCAGATCACCCGCCTTACGGAATCCATTCTGGATTATTGTGAGAACAACGGTTATCCGTTTGCATCGGTCCGGCTCGACAGTTTTGGCGTGAGCGAACAGAAACTTTCCGCAAAAATTTTCCTGGATAAGAATAAACTCGTGACCATTGACAGTCTGAGCATCGTGGGCGATGCGAAGATTGCGAAAGCGTACCTCGCTAACTACCTCGGCTTCCGGTTTCCGTCCATCTATCGTGAAGATGTGATCAGCCGCATCAGTTCGAAGCTTCGTGAATTACCCTTTTGTGCAGAAACCAAACCACCGCAGGTTTTATTTAATGCCGATCATTCAGCCATCACGCTTTTTTTGAATAAGAAAAATGCAAGCCGTTTCGATTTCATCCTGGGGGTGCTGCCCAACAGCAACAGCACCGGAAAACTGCTCATCACCGGTGAAGGGCAGCTGAACATGGTGAATCCATTCGGCCGCGGTGAAAGCGTATTTCTCAGCTTCAGCCAGCTTCAGCCGCGTACCACGCAGGCCGAACTGAGGGCCGAATACCCTTACCTGTTCAACATGCCGTTTGGTGTAGACGGTGATTTTTCATTGTACAAGAACGACACATTGTATATTGATGTGAAAGAACAAATCGGATTGAAGTATCTCTTTACCGGGGTAAACTATTTCAGGTTCTATTTCCGCAATGCATCTTCTTCCATGCTGAATTTTGACAGTGCACAGGTGATTGCCACGAAACAGTTGCCTTCCTACCTGGATTACCGCACGCAGTATTACGGGTTGGAATACCGGTTAGAAAAACTGGACTATCGTTTTAATCCTTCGCGCGGGTGGAATCTCTCCCTCAGTGCAGAAGCCGGAAACCGTAAGGTGAAAGAGAATACCGCCATCATTCAATTACAGGATCCGGCAAATCCCGAGTTTGATTTTTCATCATTGTACGATTCTGTGGCTACGAAAGAAGCGCAATACATCTTTCGCACCACACTGCTCCGTTACTGGCCACTCACGCAACGAAGCGTAGTTATGGCCGGTTACCACGGGGCGGTACTGATCAGTAACGACATCCTGCAAAATGAGTTGTTCCGCATCGGCGGATTTCAGTTGCTGAGGGGTTTTGATGAGCAATCCATTTATGCATCGCAATACCACGTTGCCACTCTTGAATATCATTACCTGCTGGGTCAGAATTCGTTCTTCTTCGTATTTACAGAAGGTGCTTTCGTTCAAAATCAACTGGCTTCAGATGAAAATGATTATCCCTACAGTTTCGGCGCGGGAATGAACTTTGAAACCAAGGCGGGGATTTTCACCATGAGTTATGCGGTAGGAGCTCAGCAAAACAACCCGGTGCAGTTCCGATCGGCTAAAATTCATTTTGGTTACGTCAATTATTTTTGACTTGAAAATTTTACCGGCTCTGAGAACTGCTTTGCTTCTGCTGTTTGTTTCTGTGCTTGAGCCAACATTCGCACAAACCGTTGCGCCGGCTCAGCATCCCGATTCCACTACTGCACAGATGGAAACGGATGGAGATGCGGATTCATCCGCCTTGCCGGTATTCATCATTCCAAAAAGTTTTTCAGTGAATGAACGGGCCGCATACTACCGGAAATGGCAGGATCAGTTTCCATCACCGTTGATCATGCATTTTAACGGAATACCTGAAGTACATGAGCAGGACTTGCCACTGAAGCGGGATGATGATGACTGGAAGTTCTGGCTTTCGCTGATGTTGCTGATGCTCTTGGCCGGCATTCGGTTCGGCTATGCCAGAGATTTTGAAGATCAAATGAATGCATTCCGCAACTGGGGCGTCAATCAACAAGTGATTCGTGAACTGGGAGTGGGTGTTCCTTTCGGCGTAGTGTTATTGAATGTTTTTTCTGCGATGGTCTTTTCCTTCTATGCATACTGCCTGATTGAACACTTTGGATGGGTGCGGCTGGAGCCGGCCTGGCTGCTTATGGCAGCAACTTTCGCTCTCGTTGCTTCGCTTATGTTTCTTAGATACCTCTTGCTAAAAACTGCTGAGCTTGTTTCGCGTCATGGTAAAGAACTGCGGCTGTACACCTATTATGAATTACAAATTAACCGCGTGTCCGGAATTTTTCTTTACCCCGTATTGCTGCTCTCGTTGTTCACTCAACCACCGTTGAGTGATTATGCTTTATATGTTTCATATGCATTGCTCGCCGCCTATTTTCTCATGCGGTTTGTGAAGGAATTCAATCTGGGCATCACCTATTTCGGAAATCATGTGATTCACTTTTTGCTGTATATTTGCGCTCTGGAAATTGCACCGTTGTTAATTGTAATCCGACTGTTATCCAACATCAATCCCGTACGGTTTTCTGTGTAGAAATAGCGCAATAAAATGGACGGAATGCAAGGAAAGACCTCCTGAATAAGAGATGCTGATCAACCACCCCGCAGCGTCACAATCAATGAACGGCTCCACAAATCGAAACGCAATAAAATCCATTCTCATTACTCAGCCCAAACCTGAGAATGACAAAAACCCTTATAGTGAGTTAGCCCGGAAATTCGGGTTGGTAATCGAATTCAAACCATTCATTCATCTCGAGCCGCTTTCAGCCAAAGAATTCAGAAAGTGGAAAATCAATCCTGCTGATTTTACAGCCGTGGTTTTTACCAGCCGGGGGGCTGTTGACCAGTTCTTCAAACTGTGCGATGAATTGCGTGTAAAAGTTTCAGCGGATATGAAATACTACTGCCTGGGAGAGACCATTGCGCTCTACCTGCAGAAATATATACTCTACCGCAAACGAAAAGTCTTTCACGGCGATGGTACGGTGAAAGGTCTTACGGAAATTATTGACAAGCATTATGACGGGGAGAAATTCCTGATCCCGTGTTCTGATAATCACAAATCAGACCTGTCGGATTATTTCAGAAGAGTGAAATACGAATGTGCAGAAGCCGTCATCTTCAAAACAGTTCCGGTTCAGCTCACGGAAAAAGAACTCAGGAAATATGATTTGGTAGTTTTCTTCACTCCCGCCGGTGTGCAGGCGCTGATTCAAAACTTTCCGGGATTCAAACAAAAGGGACTTCGCATTGCCGCCTTTGGACCACTTACCACACAAGCTGTATTGGATTCCGGATTGAAACTGGCCATCCAGGCCCCGGCCCCGGGAACTCCTTCTATGACGATGGCCATTGAACATTTTCTGCAGCAGAGCGGAACATAGTGTCAACACGGTTGATGCGTGTTTCTGAACCGTGATTTCCTTTGCCATATTAGTTGGGTTATTTTGTTCCATACCTAAAAAATCTCGTAATTAGCACCGGGGCAATTTGAAAATGCACTGTATAAAACGCTCATCACTGCTTCTCGCTGTGCTTATGGCAAGCTTTAATGTTTTTGCCCAGCAGTCTCCTCAATACAGTCAGTATTTCTTCAACCCGTACATGTATAATCCGGCCTATGGCGGATTGGATCAGGCATTAAGTCTCACTGCTCATGGCAGGGCTCAATGGGTCGGCATTGACGGTTATCCATTCAGCCAAAATGTTTCAGTTCACACGCCTACGAGCATCCTGCATGGCGGCGCTGGACTCCAGGTGATCAACGAGCAAATGGGAGCCATGCGGTTTACCTCTGCTTCGCTTTCCTATTCATATATCATGAAGTCACGCATTGGATATTTCTCCATCGGAGTTGCCGGAGGGATCATCCAGGCCGCATTGGATGGTTCCAAACTTCGTGCACCAGATGGAGATTATTTGAACACCATTAACCATAATGATCCCATCCTCTCAGCCGGAGCAGTGAATGGCTTAGGGCCTGATGCATCTGCCGGATTATTCTTCAGCAACAGCCATTTGAATATCGGGCTTTCCGCCACCCATGTCATTCCAGTACACATATCTATTGACGGCAACACGTCTTTGCTGGATTTCAACCTTCAGAGGGAGTACTACCTGCAGGGAAACTATCTGGCTCGTATATCTAATTCTGTCAGCCTCCGTCCGTCGATATCAGTTAAGTCAAACGGAGTCAATTTTCAGGGTGAAGCCAATATGTTGGTTGGTTTTAAAAAGTTCATCTGGGCAGGGGCGGGTTATAGGGGCTTTGATGATTTTACCCATGATGCTGCAACTGGAATCATTGCAATCAGAGTAACAGAAAACTTATTGCTCAGTTATTCGTATGATTTCACGGTGTCGGCACTGGAAACAGTGTCAAAGGGTTCCCATGAGGTGATGATCAATTACCGGGTTAATTTGTTCAAGCCGGCCATTCCGGGCAAAGCCATATACAACCCAAGATTTTGAAAGAAATTCGATTTCGCTTGTCACAATATCCGTTCCCGGCCGGCGTTTGAAAAAAACTTGTTCAGGAGGTCAATTTTCCGTTTAGCTTGCACTTCTTGTTTGAATAGATGGATTTCGCTACTTTTACGAACTTTCGTCTTTAAATGACCCAACTCGGTATGAAAAAACATCCCGTATATCTCGTGATCGGTGCTCTGCTACTGCTTGCCGGATGTAAAGGAGGTTACAATGGCCAGCTTCTTGGTGCGATGGATCGCCCGGGTTGGTCTGTTACGATCCCTTACGGCATGGTGTACGTGAAGAGCGGAACGCTCCACATCGGACAGAGTGATCAGGACATGAATAACTCGTTCATCCAGCGCAATAAGGCCGTTTCTATTCAGGGCTTTTTCATTGATGAAACTGAAATCACCAATAATGAATATCGCCAGTTTGTTGAATGGGTGCGTGATTCCATCGCTCACACCATTTTAGGCGGCGATTACATGACTGAAACCGATCAGGGTGTACAACTGGTGAATTGGGATGAATATATTGACTGGAGTGATCCGGAAATCATTGATCAGTTGCAAAGCATGTACTATCCCGAGGATCAGCGTGTGCTGGGCAGAATGGAAATTGATCCCCGCCAGTTGGTATATGTTTACTATTGGGTTGATTTCAGAGAAGCATCACGCGATGTGAATCGCCTTAACCCAGATTTTGACAGAACCAGTGTGATCAAGGAAGAAATGGTTAACGTATTCCCTGACACACTAAGCTGGGTACACGATTTCATTTATTCATACAACGAACCTTTCACGCGTAACTATTTCTGGCATCCTGCTTTTGACAATTACCCTGTAGTGGGGGTAACCTGGAAGCAAGCCATGGCATTCAGCAAGTGGCGCAGCCGCTTATACAATGACTGGCGTATTGCAAACGGCATTGTTAGCGAGGATGAATTCCGCCTGCCTACTGAAGGCGAATGGGAATACGCTGCACGTGGTGGTCGTGAAGTGGCTCCGTACCCCTGGGGCGGACCTTATATGAGAAATAAGAAAGGATGTATACTGGCCAACTTCAAACCGGGCCGCGGTAACTATCCTGATGACGGTGGTATGTACACGGTAAAAGCGGATGCATACTTTCCCAATGATTACGGCATCTACAATATGGCCGGAAATGTATCTGAGTGGACTTCCTCCGCCTTCTACAACAACTCCTACGGCTTTGAACACGATCTGAATCCTGACATCCGCTATGATGCCCAGGAAGGAGATCCTATTACAATGAAAAGAAAAGTCATTCGCGGCGGATCATGGAAAGACGTTGCTTACTTCTGTCAAACCAGCACGCGCCAGTATGAATATGCGGACTCAGCAAGAAGCTATATTGGTTTCCGCGATGTGATTACCTTCCTGGGACGCAGTATTGACGACAGGTAACTTTGAACGTACAAATTAACTTTTAACAACGAAAAACCTTCATTAACAAAATGAAAAAAGTAGTCTATTTCTTCGAGTCGGAACGTGGAAAGAGAATCAAGAACCTGATTATTGGTGTGGGTGCCTCTGTGGTATTGCTTGGTGCACTCTTCAAACTACAGCATTGGGAAGGAGCCGGTACCATGCTTATCGTTGGCATGTGTACAGAGGCATTCATCTTCGCCTTGCTGGGTATCCTTCCTCCTACGAAGGATTATTACTGGGAAAAAATTTACCCGGAACTCGATCTTCATCCCGATGAAGAAGAACTGGAGATGCTGAAGGAAACCGCATCACATGGAACTGTAACCCAACAATTAGATAAGATGATGGCAGAAGCTCAGGTGGAGCCCGAACTGATTCGTCGGCTGGGCGATAATCTGAAGCGCCTGGGTGAAAGCATTAACCAAATGAGAGAAATCTCCGATGCCCATATTGCAACCAATGACTATTCAGACAAGACCCGTCAAGCTGCCGCAGCCCTTGCTGAAATGAAAGTGGCATACACCAATGCTACGGAAGCTGCAAAGCTCCTTGGCAATGCCACTGTCGATACAAAGAACTATCATGAGCAGGTTCAGTTGGTTTCAAAAAATCTGGCCCAACTCAATGCCATTTACGAACTCGAATTGCAGGATACCAATAGCCACCTGAAGGCCATGAACCGCTTTTATGGCTCCATTTCTCAGGCGATGGACAACCTCACTGAGTCCATTGAGGATACCAAGCGTTACAAAACTGAAATTGCAGATCTCGCCAAAAACCTTGGCAGTCTGAATCAAATCTATGGAAACATGCTTTCAGCAATGACCATGGCCGGAAACAGAGGATAATGAGGAAAGCGCAATTAAATTGAACTAATCAATTAAAAACATTTTAAAGAATGTCGATTCCAAAACAGCCGCGGCAGATCATGATCAACCTGATGTATCTGGTGTTGACAGCGCTGCTGGCTTTGAATGTGTCTGCCGAAATTCTTCATGCATTTCATGTGGTAAATTCAGGACTTGATGTTTCTTCTTCAGCACAATCTGAGAAAAACGACCAATCCTTTGCGGCTTTTGATGAACAGTACAAGAACGATCCCGTAAGAACAGGACCTTATCTGGAAAAGGCCAAGAAAGCCAAGTCAATGGCTGATGGACTTTACAATCACCTGGAAGATTTGAAGAAACAGATTATTGAAGCTTCCGGTGGGTTGAATGATAGGGAAACCCATGATAAACTGGATCTCACCAAGGGCACAGTTGCTCAATTAATGAAGCAGGGTGAACTGGAAAATGATCGTGACCTGGAAAGTACTACCAATATCATGATCAATAAAGGCGAGGGACCAAAGCTTAAAGATCAAATCAACAAATTGCGCAGCGATTTTCTTTCCTTAGTTGATGATCCGGGTGCAAAGAGTCAGCTGCAGACTCAGATTCCTTTGAAAGCAGAAGATCCTACCGAGAAAATTGACGGTGTATTGAAGGATTGGAGCGCCATGAATTTCGAAATGGTACCAACCATCGCCGCCGTTACACTGCTGAATAAATATCAGAATGACGTGAGAAATTCTGAAGGGCTCATCGTGGACTACCTGTTAAGGCAAGTGAATGCAAAAACGGTAGTGGTCGATCGTATTCAGGCCAAGGTGATAGCCCCCACGAGCTACGTGATGGCAGGTCAGAGTTACAAAGCCGACATCTTCGTTGCCGCATATAGCTCTACCGTGAACCCCAAGATCTATATCGGACCGCTCAACAATCCGGCCTCACTAAAAGACGCCGACGGAAATTTTAAAGAGTTAACTGAAAACCCGGTAGTTGGCGGAAGAGAAATTCCGGTTTCAAATGGTATGGGTAAATACGAAGTAGGGGCCGGTGGTGAAGGTCTTCAACACTATTCCGGAGCTGTAGAAGTTATGGGGCCGGATGGCAAGCCGCGTTACTATCCGTTCGAAGCGGAATATCAAACCGCAAAAGGCGCAGCAGTCATTTCATCAGATAACCTCAATATTATTTACGCCGGTATTCCCAATCCTTTCTCTGTTTCTGTTCCGGGGTTCCCGGCAGATAAAGTGAATGCTACAGTGTCCGCTGGGGCATTTACAAAGAAAGCTTCGGGAAAATTTGAAGCACTCATGGACGCCTCTCAGATTGGCAAAAAAGTCAACATCAATGTAGGTGTTTCAGTAGAAGGCGGAGCACGCCAAATCGGTTCACAGGAATTTATAGTGAAGAGAATTCCCGACCCGCAGGCGCAGATTGCCGGATACATTGAAGGCGACGTTCCGGTTAACGTATTGAAAACAGCCCCCGGCATCACGGCGGCCCTGAAAGATTTTTACTTCCAGGGGGTACAGTTCAACGTTACTTCGTTCGAAGTAGTTTACATTCCTAAGCGCCAGGATGCCAAGATTGAAACCAACAGTGGGGCAAGATTCACCGGAAAAGTTGCTGACTTTATTTCCAACATCAAGCCCGGTGATCAGATTATTTTCAGAAAGATCAGGGCCGTGGGACCGGATAAGCAGCCCCGTACCCTCAACTCGATTCCATTTCAGATCAAATAATGATTGTTGAATCATGAAAAGAAAACTCAGTCTGATTCTGGTAGCTCTACTGCTCAGCGGAGCAGGCAGATTGCTCGCTCAAACCACTGACACGCAACCGCGTGATCTCTTCTATGATGAAGTGGCCGTGAAAGAACGTGAACCCATACCTTACGATTACGTGAGCGAAAGTGATGTGTACTGGCATAAGCGGGTTTGGAGAGTAATTGATGTGAAGGAAAAAATGAATCTGCCGTTTTCTTATGAAGGCCTCGACTGGTCAAACCTGAAACCGCTGATCTCTGTGCTTCGTGATGCAGCTATTGCCAATGAAATCACAGTTTATGATGAAGATAATTTTCAGGTGGCTCTCACTCCCGATGTGGTATCACAGCGCGGAGCCAGTGTGGATACGCTTCCTCAGTATGATCTTCAAACCGGTGAAGTGATTGGCGATACGATTATGCAACGCCCCTTCGATCCAAATAAGGTGTTGCACTGGCGTGTCAAGGAAGATTGGTTTTTTAACAAGAAGACTTCAACAATGCAGGTTCGCATTATGGGGCTTGCTCCTTTATATTATGATGAAGAAGCAAAGATTGAAACACCGCTATTTTGGATTTACTACCCATCATCCCGCAGTGTTTTATCACATAATGAAGCATTCAACCCTAAAAACGATGCGCAGCGCATGAGTTGGGATGATATGTTTCAGATGCGCCTTTTCAGCAGCGTGATCATCAAAGAATCCAACGTATTTGACCGCCGCATTCAGGAATATGCCACCGGGCTTGATGCATTGCGCGAATCAGACCGGATCAAGGAAGACATTTTCAACTTTGAACACGACCTTTGGTCATACTGATCAAATAACGATGCTTTAGAAAACGCCCTGCTGCTGCGGGGCGTTTTCATTTACAACAGCCCGAAGGATCCGCCGCGCCGTCAGTTACCAATTTATCCGATTCACAACCGACCTTTGCACCATCATGATTACCTACAACCGCCTGAATTATGATGACAGCACGTTGATCGCTCTTTACCGGGCAATCGTAAAACCGAGGATCATTGAAGAGAAAATGCTCAACCTGCTGCGGCAGGGGAAAATTTCTAAATGGTTCTCGGGGATCGGTCAGGAAGCGATTGCCGTTGGCGCCACCCTGGCTCTTGAAGAGGACGAATACATCATGACGCTGCACCGGAACCTTGGGGTTTTCACTACCCGCCAAATGCCCTTCCTTAAGCTTTTCAACCAATGGCAGGGAAATGAAACCGGTTACTCCAAAGGAAGAGAACGCTCCTTTCATTTCGGAACGAACGAACACCACATCGTGGGAATGATTTCACACCTGGGCCCGCAACTCACTATTGCCAACGGCATTTCACTCGCACATAAACTCAGAAAAGAAAGCAAAGTGTCGCTCGCGTTTACAGGCGAAGGAGGAACCAGCGAAGGGGACTTTCATGAAGCTCTCAATGTTGCGAGCGTGTGGGATTTACCCGTGATCTTTCTTATCGAGAATAACGGATATGGACTTTCCACACCGACCAACGAGCAGTATCGCTGCGCCACACTGGCCGACCGTGCCGCCGGTTATGGCATGGAGGGAATCACCATTGATGGAAACAACATCATTGAAGTATATGATACCATCAAAGGCGTACGCGATTACTGCATCAAAAATCAACGACCCTACCTGGTTGAATGCCTCACCTTTCGTATGCGGGGCCACGAAGAAGCCAGCGGAACCAAATATGTTCCCAAAGAACTTTTCGAAATCTGGAATAAAAAAGATCCGGTGCTCAATTTTGAAAATTACCTGCTGGCTAACGGCATTATTAGTGAAGATTACAAAAATGAAGTGCGGACTGAAATTAAAAACGAGATTGAAGAATCACTCGCGATTGCATTTGCAGAACCGCCTCTTATTCCAGATTCACAAACTGAATTGCGCGATGTTTACGCGCAGGCGACTACTCCCTTTCAATCCCATCCGGTAATTAATTCATCACAACGCGAACTGCGGCTCGTAGATGCTATTGCTGAAGGCATGAAACAAGCTATGGAAAAGCACGAAAATCTCGTGTTGATGGGGCAGGATATTGCTGAATACGGTGGTGTATTCAAAGTAACGGAAGGACTGATTCAACAATTCGGAAAAGAGCGGGTGCGAAACACTCCTTTGTGCGAATCAGCGATCGTGGGTGCATCACTGGGCCTGTCAGTGAAAGGGTTTAAGAGTATGGTGGAAATGCAGTTTGCCGATTTTGTCACTTGCGGATTCAACCAGATCATTAATAACCTCGCCAAAATCCATTACCGCTGGGGACAACCGGCGGATGTGGTGGTGCGGATGCCAACAGGTGCGGGAGTGGGTGCCGGACCGTTTCATTCGCAAAGCAACGAAGCATGGTTTGTTCATACTCCGGGATTGAAAGTGGTATATCCGTCCACACCATATGATGCAAAGGGATTACTGCTCGCCTCTTTTGAAGATCCCAATCCGGTCATGTTCTTTGAGCATAAAGCCCTGTACCGAAGCATCAGCGGCAACGTGCCGGAGGAATATTACACCATCGAAATCGGCAAGGCAAACCTGGTGAACGAAGGTGAAGATGTTTCCATCATCACCTACGGTGCAGGTGTGCATTGGGCGCTGGATGAACTGAAAGAGAGAAATGATCTCTCCGCCGACCTGCTCGACTTGCGCACACTTCTCCCCTATGACAAGGAATCCATTGAGAGAACCGTGAAGAAAACAGGTAAGGTGATCATCCTCCATGAGGATTGTGAAACAGGAGGAATCGGCGGTGAAATTTCCGCCTGGATTTCTCAGCATTGTTTTGAATACCTGGATGCCCCCGTCATGCGGTGTGCCTCACTGGATACTCCCGTGCCTTTTGCCATTCCGCTGGAGCAGAATTTTCTACCGCCCCGCCGTTTTGCAAAAATGCTTGATGACCTGCTGAATTACTAAAGTACTTCAGAGGTCAACCAACCATGCGCCATCTTTCATCACATCATGGCATGGAATCCTCAGTGTGTCCAGTTCGTGGATCCATTTTTTCGTGCGGTAAAATTTGTTGGACCCATCCAAAATGATCTGTGCCGGGTCGTAGCATTTCAAGAGCTGACTCATCGTAATATCCGGGTTTCCGGAAATAATTACTGCATCTAATTTCAATCGGCGGGATGCTATGTGCGTCGGCAACGGCCGTGTAATCCGGACTATCCGGTAATCCTTAAACTGAAAATAGGGACCGTCAGTGAAGAACGAGCTTCTTCCGTTAAATTGAAACTCCTTGGACTGGTTATTGCTCCAGCCAACCATGGCAAGATTTGAAATACCGTTCCACTGATTATGCTGCCTCAGGTATTTCATTCGCCACATATCTGCAATTACCGACGAATCCGTAAGCAGTAACCCATTCACTGAATTATTCAACTCTAAGGTACTGCTCCCGCGAAATGCATATACCGTTACATGGCTGCTGATTTGCTGTACGATCCTTGTTACAGATGAAGAGATGCATAAGATGCACAGACAGAGGAGTGACGAGTAGAAATAAATTCGCCTGTGATATAGAAAATACTGAGTCAAAAGTGCAATCACCGCCAGCATTAGAGCTGCTTCCCACCAGGTGAAACTTACTATGTGAATGACTGAAACAGGTATGGCGCTGATGAAAAGAATGAAAGCATTCATCAACCAGCACAACTTTGCGATTGCTATTCCCAAATAAGCGGCTAACATTCCTGTCCATTGAAAAATGGCCAGGATCATGCCACCAACCAGCAAAACCCCCGAGAGTGGAATGACAACAATGTTTGCAAGAAGAAACAATACCGGAAACTGTTTGAAGTAGAATAGAGTGAGCGGCAACGTACCTGTTTGCGCCGCCAGTGACATGGAAGTAGTGCGCCAAAGTGAATCACCCAATCTGGTTTCTCTCGTCATCCACCAATTCATATAAGGCACAAAGGCACTAATACTGATTACGGCTGCATACGAAAGCTGGAATCCCACATCCATGAGCAGGAAGGGATTCCAAAGCAGGATCAGGAAGGCCGAAGCAGCAATTGTGTTGAACGAATTGGCAGACCGGTTCCAATTCTTTCCAAGTGCAATCAAACTAAACATCGTTGCCGCGCGGATCACTGAACCCGAAAGACCGGTTACAAATGCAAAGAGCCAGATCAAAACGACGATGAAAAAAGATTGCCAGCGCTTCCAGTTTTTTCTGCGACGCATGAAAAAGAGCATTCGATCAAAAACCAGGTAAAGAATACCTACATGCAGTCCGGAAACGGCAAGTATATGCACCACACCGGCATTAGCGTAAGCTTGCTGAACTTCCTGCGACATGCCATCACGGTAACCAACCACAAGTGCTTCCATCACGGCCTCTTCACGATCCGCAGGGATGTATTTCTGAAATGCCTCACGACATTTGTCACGAAGCCAGAATGAAAGAGTAAGCAAACGGTTGCCTTGCTTCGCTCTGATTTTGATCCAGTCACCGCTCTTTACAAATTCAGTAGCATAAATCTCCTGATACCAGAGGTATTTGCGATAATCAAATTCATCGGGATTTAGCGGCGGCGCCACCGCTGTGAAGCGATGGGGTATCATCACCATATCACCATACCGGAGATGACTTGCAGCAGTGTCCTTACTGAAATAAATAATGGCACGCCCTCTAACTGAACTTGAAGAATCATCACCTGAAATGTACATGACCGACACCAGGGCCTTGTAACTGTGATCCTTTTCAACCGGTGGTTCCAAAAGAGTAACAATGGCATTTCCATGTTCACTGCTATCGCGGAGAAAGTGATCCGCTCTGTTTATATCGGCCTTGAAATAGGCGAATTGATTTCCGGTGAACAGAAGGCATAAATTCAAACCGACTCCGATCCAGGGCAGGTTTCTGAATAGCCGCCGTGAATTACTTTTTAAATAACGCTGGAGAATGATGGTGAATGCAAGGGTGATGGCCAACAGCAACGGGGAAACATGAATCTGCCATAAGGCATAGATGAGAATGCCTGCGGCAAATGGAATGACAATTCTGACAAAAGGAACTGCTCCGTAGGAGTGCATGGTGTTGTTCCTCCAGAGGAAAGATAAGGAAAATATGAGAACATACCGGCAGTACTGAAATCTGGTGACTATCCCTGTACCCCGAAAGCCATTTCCTTCGTTTTGTTAAATTTGCCCATTGAGTACGGAGAGGTGCCTGAGTGGCCGAAAGGGCCGGTTTGCTAAACCGTTGTACGCTGTAAAAGCGTACCGAGGGTTCGAATCCCTCCCTCTCCGCAAGGCGTATCGTGATTTGTTATTCATTATTGCCTCAGTACATTTTCAATACATCATCAGTTACCAGTATCAATTCAGTTTCGGGGTGTAGCGCAGTTGGCTAGCGCACCTGCTTTGGGAGCAGGGGGTCCCTGGTTCGAGTCCAGGTACCCCGACTTTTTCTTCACGTATTCATTCCCATTTTTACTGTCGCTTTGCGCTTTCAAGTAGTATCCGGTGATGTCCTGATGGGTCTCCGGGTTCAATAACATTTTATACAGGTACCCTACCATTCGAGACTAAAAGCAAAAGAGCCGCGGGAATTTTCCCGCGGCTCTTTTTTTAAATACTTGATCCGGTTTATGAAATGCTCAATTGAATTTTCTTTTCAATATCGAGCACTGCTTCTTTGAATTCCTTATCAGTATCCATCAGGTCGCGAACAGCCTGGCAGGAGTGAATCACCGTAGAGTGATCGCGTCCACCGAAGTGACGACCAATCACTTTGAGTGAGTTCTTGGTAAAGTTCTTTGCGAGATACATGGATAACTGGCGTGCCTGCACAATCTGGCGCTTGCGTGTTTTCTCCCGCAGTTTTTCCTGCGGCACATTGAAGTAATCACAAACAGATTTCTGAATAAATTCAATGGACACCTCCCTGGAAACGCTTTTCACGAAATTCTTGATGATCTTTTTGGCCGTTTCCAGATCAATCTCCTTCTTGTTCAGTGATGACTGAGCGAGCAGCGAGATCAGGGCGCCTTCTAATTCGCGCACGTTGGAACTAACATTGTAAGCCACAAACTCCACCACGTCGTGCGGAAGTTCAATGCCGTCAGCATACATCTTTCGCTCTAAAATGGCCATGCGTGTTTCAAAATCGGGTACGCCAAGATCGGTGGTCAATCCCATTTTGAATCGCGACAACAGGCGCTCTTCAATTCCTTCGAGATCGCGCGGTGCCCTGTCGGACGATAAGACAATCTGCTTACTTGACTGATGGAGGTGATTGAAAATATGGAAGAAGATATCCTGCGTTCGATCCTTGTTGGCAAAAAACTGAATGTCATCAAGCAGCAGCACATCCACCATTTGGTAAAAGTGAATGAACTCGTTCACCGAGTTATTTTTGAGATAGTCAATGAACTGGTTGGTGAATTTCTCTGATGGAACATAGAGAACCGTCTTCTCCGGAAAGTTCACTTTCACCTGGTTGCCGATGGCATGCATCAGGTGTGTTTTACCGAGACCGACACCAGAATGAATGACCAACGGATTGAAGGAGGTGCCTCCGGGTTTTTGCGACACCGCAAATCCGGCAGAACGTGCCAGCCGGTTGCAATCGCCTTCAACAAATGTTTCGAAAGTGTAGTTGGGATTAAGCTGCGAGTCGATCTGAACTTTCTTGAGTCCGGGAATCACAAATGGATTCTTGATCTCCCGCCCCAGTACCACCGGAGCCAGCACCTCGGGGTTTTTACCCTCGCCGGTTCCGTAGGTTGGAATGTTTACCGTGTAGGGGGCCTTTTGGGCCGTGCCGGAGCTGTCAACTACAATCTGGTATTCCAGTTTTGCATTCTTATCCAACTCGCGCTGCAGTGTTTTTCTCAATAGCTTGATGTAATGCTCTTCAAGCCACTCGTAAAAAAACTGACTGGGCACCTGGATGGTGAGTACATTCTTTTCAAGCTTTACCGGTTTAATCGGTTCAAACCATGTTTTATAACTCTGGGCATTTACATTGTCCTTGATAATTTTTAAACAATTTTTCCAAACGTCATCTGCTGTTCTTGCCATGTTTTTATTTCGGGTTTCGGTGGTCACTGCTATAAAATGGTTAGCCATTTCGAAGGTATCAAAAATGTTTTCAACGATTCGCCAAACGTCGTCCAAAAAATTTTCAAAAAATTAATCACCCGCTATTGACTTTTTCAAAGAAATTACAATTTGCATTTCACGTGAGCACTTCCTGAAGTTTTTTTTCAGAACAATGGTTAATCAAGCATCTCACGAGAGCAAACATTTACACGCTTATCTGAAACATTTAACTAACAAGCATTTCAACCCCACCATTCGGACGTTCTTTCACACTGTTTTCAACACCCCGCCGTGTTGTATATTTCTAATGCGGATACGTGTTGTGCTTTGCGCTGTGTATTCAGTCCGTCCTTCTCACCGGTATTCACCGTAAACGCTGCGCAGCACATCGGAGATTTCACCAAGCGTTGCTAAATTCTCCACTGCTTCAATGACTACGGGCATCACGTTTCTTCCCTCTGTCGCACATGATTTCAACTGCCCGAGTTTTTCCTTCACTGCATCTGCATGTCGCTGCTGCTTCAGTCCATTCAACTTTTCTATTTGCGACTGCCGGATGGAATCATCAATGGTCATCACGGAATCAGGCAATGCTTCTTCATGAACGAACTGATTTACTCCGACAATTATTTTTTCCTGACGCTCGACCTGTTGCTGATACAGGTATGATGCCCGCGCGATTTCTTCCTGTACATATCCCTGCTCAATGGCTGGCACGGCCCCTCCCATGGCTTCAATTTTCTCCATGTATTTTCTTGCTTCTATCTCCAGTTCATCAGTTAGTGTTTCCACATAAAATGAACCGCCCAGCGGATCCACCGTTTGGGCGACACCGCTTTCGTATGCCACAATCTGTTGCGTGCGCAGTGCCATGGCTGCTGCCGATTCAGAAGGTAGACTCAAGGCCTCATCATATCCGTTCGTGTGCAGCGATTGCGTTCCGCCCAATACTGCAGCCAGCGCCTGCATCGTTACGCGCACAATGTTGTTCATCGGTTGCTGTGCAGTGAGGGTGGAGCCGCCGGTTTGCGTATGAAAGCGAAGCATCTGCGCACGGGGATCCGTGGCGCCCAGTTCTTTGGTGATGGATGCCCACATGCGGCGGGCAGCGCGGAACTTGGCCACTTCTTCGAGCAGGTTGTTATGGGCATTGAAAAAGAAAGAGACTCTTCTTCCAAATACATTGATGTCAAGTCCCCGATCCAGTGCCGCTTTCATGTATGCTTTGCCGTTCGACAAGGTGAAGGCCAGTTCCTGCGCGGCCGTGCAGCCGGCTTCCCGCATATGATATCCTGAAACGGAAATGGTGTTCCATCCGGGCAATTCCTTCGAGCAATATTCAAAGATGTCAGTGATCAGTTTCATGGATGGCTTCGGCGGATAAATATGCGTGCCGCGCGCCGCATATTCTTTCAGGATATCATTTTGAACAGTGCCTGAAATCTTTTTGAGATCCGCTCCCTGCTTTTTGGCCAAGGCGATATACATGGCCAGCAGTATAAATGCAGTGGCATTGATCGTCATTGACGTAGAGATATTCTCAAGTTGTATCCCGCTGAAAAGAATTTCCATGTCTTTCAGTGAATCAATGGCCACGCCCACTTTTCCCACTTCCCCTTCAGCCATGGCATGATCGCTATCGTAACCGATTTGAGTAGGCAAGTCGAAGGCAACGGAAAGGCCGGTGGTGCCCTGACTGAGTAAATAGTGGTAGCGCTTGTTTGATTCTTCCGCAGTAGAAAATCCGGCATACTGCCTCATCGTCCACAACCGGTCACGGTACATAGTGGCATGCACGCCGCGGGTGAACGGATACTGGCCGGGTAATTCCGACATGGGATGCTGCAGGGCTGTGTAAACCGGTTTGATTTCAATTCCGGAATCGCTGACGATTTTCTTCTCTTCTTTCTGACTTTTCATTGCTGAGTAATTGGTGTTATGAATCAGGAGAACCTTGCGGTAATTCCAGCCTCGGCATGGGACGTCCGCGATGCGTTAATAAATTTTCTTCACTTCCGCCTTGAGCGTATCCAGCGCTTTTTGAGTCGGCATTACCTGATCATTGTTTATGAAATATTCGAGGACTGCACGGCTCAAATCTTTGCCGGTGGCATCCTGTGGAACTTCGGCCGCCACCCGGTTGATAATTCCAACCAATTCTTCTTTCACCTGCACAATCATGATCCATGTTTCAGCCGACACATAAATCTGCTGGGAGAGGTTGTGCTCAAACTCAAGACGGATGTTTGAAATCAATGCCTTTTGCAAATCGAGCGAAGTCATACCCGGTTTGTTCACCCGCTGAAGCAGGTTGGTTGGCGAAATTCTCTCCAGTAAAATGGTGAGCCGCTCATAAGCGCCCAGGCGTATGGGCAGTGAGTCTTTGTAATGAACGGCGCGGCTCTCCAATTCCTTTCTGTCTTTCTCTCCGGCAAGGAAAAGCTTGAGCACTGCATAAGCCGTAAGAAAAGTGATTAGGGAAGGCAGAATGTATTTCAGAATATCAAGAACGTCAGTCCAATTCATGCAGGGAAATTATGTCAGCAAAGAAACAGAGTTTTGATGAGAGGAACGATGCGAATGATCTTGTTGTTGCTTAATTTTGTCAAACGATTTTTACTATGGAATTATTGGAAAAAGAAATTGGAGTAACGTCCCTTCCCGTCAATTTCACTGCAAGCGCCGTGAGTGAAGTCAAACGTCTGATAGAAGCCCAACACGTGCCGGCCGATCAGGCCCTGCGCGTGGGAGTGAAAGGGGGTGGCTGCTCCGGCATGACTTACGTGCTGGAATTTGATACGCGACAGGAAAATGACGAGGAATACCTGATTGACGGAGTGCGTGTATTCATGAATAAATCTCACGAACTCTATTTGTATGGAATGACGGTGGATTTTGAACAGGGACTGAATGCACGCGGTTTCGTGTTCCACAATCCCAATGCAAAAACCACCTGCGGGTGCGGCACCTCATTTTCTGCTTAAGCAGCACTAACGAGAAAGGGAAACCGGCATCTTCAGCAATCAGCTTTCACTGAAGAAATCGCGCTTAATAACTGCGAGGCCTTCCAGGATAGCTGCCTCGAAATCAACGAACAATTTTTTCACCTTTTCAGAAACATCGGCCTGTGCCGAATGAAGGTGCATTTCATGCATGAACTCGACAGGATCGTGCATGCCGAGCATCGCTACATTAGTTTTAATTTTATGAGTGGCCGCTTTTGCAGCTGCGGCATTATTGGTGTGCAGGGCTGTTTTGATGTTATTGAGATCCTTCGGCGTTTCCTGCAGGTATAAACGCAGAATCTCTACCATGGCTTCCCGGTCATCGCCATAATAATCATTCAGAAATTCGAGGTTATAATGTTTCTCCACAAGCTTGAGATATTAATACCACATAACACACCCTGCAAGTTCTGCTTCACGTCTTTCCGCTGACCAACAGTTTCGCCCATCTTACCAATCCGGATCGGGCATCCATCTTCACCAGGTACATCCCTGCCGGAAATTCGTCCAATGAAAATTCCATTTCATTTTTTCCTGCAGCCTGCGACATGATCAACTTACCCGAGGCACTGTAAATGGAAATTGCCGTTATCACTTCATCACATTCTATGATTACTAAATCGCTGGCCGGATTGGGAAAAAGTTTTACATCGCCGGATGAAAATTCCCCGATGCCGGTGGGAAAATCCAACTGCTCGGCATACATGCTGTCACAGCCGAATGAATCCACGACAGATACTACCACCCAATAATCAAATGGCACCGCATACGTATGCGAGGGATTGACAGTAACTGAATCCACCGGCGATCCATCGCCAAAATTCCATGTGACAGATGCAGCATTTACAACTGCTGCAGGGTCAAGTGTAAAATCAACTGAATTGCCTGAGACAGTATAAGTAAAGTGAACCGGTGGTTTGGCGTGAACCAAAACCAATTGACTTGCATTCACTGAACATGCTTCCAGTGTAACCTGATAATTCCCTCCTTCGCTGAAATAGTATCCCGCATTCACATCATCCGAAAAACTGTTTCCATTAACCTCCCATAAAAATTGCTGCGAACTCACTGTGGTGTTGGTGAAGAAGATGGTTTGATCCTCACAGATTTCATCACTGCTCATTTCAAAACTCACCTCAGCAGGGCAGGGTGTATTTCCATCCGCATCTACCTTCACGAGATAGCCGTCAAACGCACTAATTCCGAACCCGTCCGTTTCTCCAGCTATGTATAAATTCCCGTCTGCATCCACTCCGGCGGCATTGCCATATTCATTCATGGTTCCGCCAAAGCGGCGGGTCCAGACGGTATCGCCATTCGCGTCCAGTTTTTCAAGAAGTATTTGACTTCCCATGCCGAATACGCCCGTCACACCGGCAATAATAAATCCGCCGTCCGCCGTGCGTCGAATACTGTTGCCCAGGTCGCCGGCATGCGTCGCCGGATGCAAGGTGACGGCATTCTCGCCATTCGCATCGGTTTTGATCAGCACCATATAGCTTGAATCGGGAGAAATGGTTTCATAGCCAAGCAGCCAGAGATTGCCGAGACCATCCTCAGCCACATCAAACCCGACGTCTTCAAGCCCGGTACCAAAATCTTTTGCCCACACCAAATTTAGATCGCTGTCCACTCTCACCACATAGATATTGTAGTTGGGATCCGTGGAGTTGGAATAGCCAATACCGACAAATCCTCCGTCAGAAGTACGAGTCATTCCGAGTGCCGTTTCATTTCCCGCTCCGCCGAAATGCCCGTCATGGACTTGTGCGCCCTGATTGTCCACGGTGATGAAATACATATCGGTACCGCCATTGGTATACGTGGTTGAATAGCCACTGAGGGCCAACCTCTCACCGGGAACTGCTACCGCAGCCAGTGCAGCTTCGGATCCGCTGCCGCCGTAAAAATTTTCGCCGATATAATTTCCGCTTACATCATATTGCGCCACATAAAAATCGTAGCCATTTGTTGCGCTCACATTGTAGCCCACAATAAAATATCCGTTCGCATTCTCAATACTGGAAACGGCTTCTTCATTGTTTACGGTACCAAAGTGCCGCGTCCAAAGAGTGTCGCCCTGACTATTCCATTTCACCGCATATCCGTCAGTATTGTTGATGTCTCCAAAACCGAAACTGCGCGTATCGCCCGCGGTAATACATCCGCCATCACTGGTTGGCAGCACATGGCGGAACCAATCCGGCATGTTGCCGCCTGCAATCCGTTCGTAACTATTTTGGGCTACAGAATTCCCGGCAATTGATATCACCATTATGATAAGAATGAGTAACCGGTTCATTATCTCATTAAAGGTAGAAAAAGATTGACATCAGGGCCTTGTCACGCTGATGCTAACTTTGTGGAAAACTATGATTCATGGAATTCAGAACTGAGAAAGACACACTGGGAAAGGTGCAGGTGCCGGCCGATAAGTACTGGGGCGCACAGACGCAGCGCTCTATCGAAAACTTTCAGATCGCTCAGGACATCAATAAAATGCCGAAGGAAATTGTGAGGGCATTTGCCATTTTGAAAAAGGCAGCAGCGCTTACCAATTTCGATTTGGGAATTCTTCCAAAAGAAAAATGTGATCTCATCTGCACGGTGTGCGATGAAATCCTGGATGGCAAACTCGACGATCAGTTTCCGCTGGTGGTGTGGCAAACCGGGAGCGGCACACAGAGCAATATGAACATGAATGAAGTGATTGCTTACCGCGCTCACGTGCTGAACGGAGGTAGTTTGCTCGATGAGAAAAAATCGGTGGCACCGAATGATGACGTGAATAAATCACAGTCGTCAAACGACACCTTTCCTACAGCGATGCACATTGCCGCTTACAAGATTCTGATCGAAACCACGCTGCCGGGCATTCGCAAGTTGCGTGACACGCTGGAATACAAATCCAAAGAGTTCATGAACGTGGTGAAGATCGGCCGCACCCACTTCATGGATGCAACTCCGGTCACACTGGGACAGGAAATCTCAGGATACGTTTCACAGCTCAATCACGGCATCAAAGCCATTGAAAACACGCTGGCCCATCTTTCTGAACTGGCGTTAGGAGGAACGGCCGTAGGAACAGGGCTCAATGCTCCCAAAGGATACGCTGAGAAAGTAGCACAGAAAATTTCTGAGCTCACCACGCTCCCATTCATCACAGCGGAAAACAAATTCGAATCGCTCGCCGCACACGATGCTATCGTTGAAGCTCATGGTGCATTGAAAACGGTTGCGGTGAGTCTAATGAAGATTGCAAATGACATCCGCATGCTTTCATCCGGACCACGCGCGGGTATCGGAGAAATTCATATTCCCGACAATGAGCCCGGCTCATCCATCATGCCGGGTAAAGTGAATCCCACGCAGTGCGAGGCCATGACGATGGTGGCAGCGCAGGTTTTGGGGAATGATGTGGCGATCAACATCGGCGGCGCCACCGGGCATTTTGAACTGAACGTGTTCAAACCGGTGATGATTTACAATTTTCTGCACTCTGCACGGCTGATCGGCGATGTATGTGTTTCATTCAATGATAAATGCGCCATCGGCATTGAGCCTATTCATGACAACATCAAAAATCACGTGAGCAATTCACTCATGCTCGTAACGGCGCTCAATACAAAGATCGGCTATTACAAAGCCGCCGAAATTGCGCAGAAAGCACACAAGGAAAACACGACACTCAAAGAAGCCGCTGTCTCTCTCGGCTATGTAACCGCTGAGCAGTTTGATGAGTGGGTGAAGGCCGAGGAGATGGTGTAATGAGTTTGAAGTTTAAAGTTTTAGGTTGCGTAAAGCGTTATTGATTCAGTAATTTTTTTGCGCAAGCAAAGCTCCTTCATTCCAAATCTGACAGAATAGAATTCTAGCGGAAGAAAATTCTTTTTAAGAGACTTGTAACGGCTCGCCGCTTTCAATATTTCTGGTCAATAAAATTCGCCGGGTCACCTTAGTGATAAGGATTTGAATTTGCCGACTCAGCGATTTGCCAAATCTTGAATTTTGGAAAAGCCCAATTCC
The DNA here is from genome assembly GCA_018267315.1 of Bacteroidota bacterium. GTDB lineage: Bacteria > Bacteroidota > Bacteroidia > Chitinophagales > UBA10324 > JAFDYS01. The sequence continues at coordinate 24,156 of JAFDYS010000038.1, forward strand.
CGATACCGCTTTTCCTTCATCGGTTTCCTCACCCGATTCATCAGTCACTTCACCCTGTTCGCTCTTATTTGTTGGTTGGGCAAAATGCCGCCCTCTAATTTTGATAAGCAATAGAAAAACACTTTTTGATTTCACGAACTCTAAAACTTGAAGCCATGAAACAAGTGAGAGATTCCATCGAGAGCGGAGAAGCAATCAAACTGACCATCAACGAAGATCATTCCGAAGCCGGCATACCAGCGCCATGCCCCGGCGATGATCCGCATGCCGCTGACCCGTTTGATTTCTGAACCACATTACAACCAACCATTCAAAAAAATCTGATTCAAAACAAATGATGATTTCATTTCTCGCCATATTCACCATCCTCACCGGACTTAGTCTGTCGCTTGGAAAAAGGATGGAGAAACGAAGATGAGAGGCGCGTTATCCTGTTATGCTGTCTTCTTTCTGCCCAGCCAGGTTTTTAGTGCGGCATAAATCGCCGGCACGAGCGAAACGAGGATGATGCCGAGTACTATCCACTTGAAGTTTTCCTTCACGAAGGGGATGTTGCCGAAAAAGTAACCGGCATAGATGAACGCCAGCACCCACAGCAATCCTCCGATGAAATTGTAAAGCATGAATTTACCGTAACGCATCTGCCCTACGCCGGCAATGAACGGCGCAAAGGTGCGCAGGATGGGTGCGAAGCGGGTGTAGATGATGGTCATCGCGCCGTACTTGTCAAAAAATTTCTTCGTGCGGTCCAGGTACTCGCGTTTGATGAGCTTGTAATTCTTCTCATACACCACCGGGCCGATGTAGCGGCCGATGGAATAATTCACAAGGTTACCGAGAAAGGCCGCAGCTACAAAGGTCATTGCTGAGACATGCACATTCAGTTCGGTAGCCGACTGCGCCGCAATAGCGCCGAATGCAAAAATCATGGAATCGCCGGGCAGGATGGGTGTCACCACCAGTCCCGTTTCGCAAAAGATAATGAGAGCGATAATGAGAATAACGGCCGTGCCATATTCCGCCAGCAACTGAATCAGATGCTGATCGATGTGCAGCACGAAATCAATAAACCAATTGATAAGCTCCATGAAGGAAATTTGCGGCGAAGATATTCTTTCATGGCGGAAGACTCATGGAATCAGGACGTGTGGATGTAACACTTGAGGACTTATGATGCTCTTATCCCTGGATTCAGGCGAAGCTCTTCGCTCTCACTATAATACATCTCAAGTATCCAAATCTTACGTAAGAGAGTCCTGAATTTTCACTTCTCATGTCGGTTGGACAAGGTCGGTATTTAGTCCGCACTCCGTTTTCTTCAAACCGAACCAGCGGCCTTCACGCTCATCCGCATTCATGTCAATGCGACGGGTGCAGGGTTCGCAACCGATGGAAAAATATCCTTTCTCTTCGAGCGGGTGATGCGGGATGCTGTATTCCTTCAGGTAATCGAAAATCATTTTCGGCGACCAATCAAGCATGGGATGAAAGCGGATGGTGTTGAACGGCGCCGGCGATTCCACCTTGAAGTTTTTCCGCACATCACTCTGATCGGCACGAACGCCGTTGATCCAGACATCAAACTCAGCAAGGATGGGCTCCATCGGCTGTGTCTTATTCATATAACAACAATAATCCGGATCAGAAGCGAACATGAGCTTTCCGTTGGCATCGCGCTGCAGGTTTTTAGGAGTAAGCGGATAAACATTGCGCACATCCAGTTCAAACCGTTTGGCTATTTCATCTTTGAAAGCCACTGTTTCCGGAAAATGATAACCGGTGTTGATGAAGAAGACGGGAATCTTTTTATCAATGCGGCTGATGATGTGGAGCAGCACCAGTGAATGGGTTTGAAAAGATGAAGTACTGAACAACTTCAGCCCCAACCGCTGATAACCGTGAATCTTCTCCTTGATTTCTTCAAACTTCATTTGACAAATGAACCGATGAACTAATAAACCAATCAACTGATGCATGCTCAGTCTCCTTGTTTCACCAAATAACTTTCATACGGCATGCGCGTCACAATCGAACGCGCAAGCGTAACATCATCCACATATTCCAGTTCGCCGCCGAAGGAAACTCCTCTGGCAATGCTGGTAATCTTAACCGGAAGACCGTGCAGTTTTTTTGAAATGTAGAAGATGGTAGTGTCGCCCTCAATAGTTGGATTCAATGCCATGATCACTTCTCTCACCTTTCCGGATGCGCACCGCTGCACGAGGGATTCAATTTTTAAATCATCCGGCCCCACTCCTTCCATCGGGCTGATCACCCCGCCAAGCACATGATACAATCCGTTGTATTGATTGGTGGATTCAATGGCAATTACATCGCGGATGGTTTCCACTACACAAACAAGCGAACTATCGCGCTTTGGATTAGCACAGATGCTGCAAATCTCCTGATCGGAAATGTTGTGGCAGTTTTTACAGAAGCGAATTTCCTTCCGCATCTTCTCTATTGTATGAGTGAATTGCTCCACGGACGAAACATCCTGCTTCAACAAATGCAGCACCAGGCGCAACGCTGTTTTCTTGCCAATGCCGGGCAGCTTTTCAAATTCAGCCACGGCATCTTCGATAAGTTTTGACGGAAAATTCATGGAGTAATTCCGGATTCAAAAATAGAGGGAAACCGCCGATGAGTTACACGGGAATTAAATATCGCTCAAGTCATGGATTGCGTCATTGATGAATTGCTACATTTGGCTGCAACAAAACAAAAGCATATGAAAAAACTGATACTCTTTACTTTTCTCATCATTATTTCGATTGCATCCCGGGCGCAATGGGAATCCGTGGCCACGGGTTTCTCCACCAATCGTGGCATTCATCAAATCGTTCCCACTTCCACTGATGCAGTATGGGCAACGGCCTTTGATGCGGTGAACGGCATCGGGACCAAATGCCGCGACTATTGCCGCTCCACCGATGGCGGACAAACCTGGTCGGCTCTCAAAGTGAATGAAGCGGCCTCCTCTGCCAACTGGTCTTGTTTGGCCGCGGCAGATGAAAACAATGCCTGGGCGCTTTTCTACAAAACCACAGCCGCCGGCGGGTGGATCTGGCATACCACAGATGGCGGAGCCACCTGGACACAACAAGGTGCCGGAGAAGTTTTTGCCGGCAGCACCTCATTCCCTGATGTGATTTATTTCTGGGATACCGATCGGGGCGTTGTGGTGGGCGATCCGCTGAACGGTGAATTTGAAATTTACACTACTTCTGATGGCGGAAACACCTGGGCAGAGGTTGATGGTGATAACATTCCCGATCCGCTCAGCACCACCGAGTACGGACTTACCCGTTGCTATGCAGCTCATGACAACAATTTTTGGTTCGGCACTTTCTCCGGTCGCGTACTTAAAACCAGTGATTACGGCGCTACCTGGACGGCCTATGAAACCGGATCATCGGATGTAGTTCAGTTCATCACATTTGAAGATGATAATAACGGATGGATTGAAATGGCTGATCCCACCACGTTCGAATTTACCTCACTGCTTCGCACTACGGATGGCGGTGCAACCTGGACGGATATCACACCTTCAGAAAATTACTACGCCAGCTACGGAGTAACCTACGTGCCGAAAACCACTGACGTGCTGGTTTCATCAGGTTACAATTATGCCACTTCCACCTTCGGTTCATCTTACAGTCTCGATGGCGGTCTCAACTGGACAGTGATTGATGACGATGTGGTTCATCTTGCGGTGAAGTTTTTCAACAACATCACCGGCTGGAGCGGAGGCGTAAACCTTGATGCCTATACCGATGGAATGTGGAAGTACACCGATGGCTTTGTTGCTACCGGTGTCAATGAAGTGGCAGCATCCGGTTCGAAATTCAACGTATATCCCAACCCCGGTAATGGCCTTTTCTACTTCTCATTTGAAACGGAAAATTCAGAACCCATTCACATGACAATTACCGATGCCGTGGGCAGGATGATTTGGGATAACAACTATAAGGACAAATCACAAACCTGGCTTCGCTCCATTGACCTGCGTGGCAACAGCAAGGGAGTCTATTTCCTCACTCTGGAAAATAACGGACAAAAAACCTCACAAAAACTCGTGATCGAATAACCGAATTCGTCAAACGTTTTATAAAGCGCGGTCTTGATTCAGACCGCGCTTTTTTATTCTCCATCCTGCCTGTTGTGAAACACTGAAACGCCTTTCTGCGTTTGCGCAAAAGTTGATTTGACACTTTCATCAAACTATCACAATTTTGTTTCGAAATCAGAATCCCGCCCCTGCTGATTTTCACCAATCGTCATTTCTAAACCAACCAATCTGATATGAAGAAGTTTTTCTCCATTGCCACTTTATGTGGATTATTCCTGCTTCAGCTGCACGCTTATGCACAGCAAGTAACCACTGAAACCTCACCGCTGGGTGCGCCGCGCATCGTCAATTTTGCGGCACTGGCTGCTGAGGAAGCGTTGCATCCTCATCTTGTTGAACCGCGGGATTTTGAAGCGGACGAAGAGGCACATACCGGCATGCCCGTGAACATGCCCGTACCCCGTGATGCGGTAAAGAATTATGTGGAAATTCCGGCTGAAGGCCTGCAGGCCACCTCACCGGCTCCCGTGACCAGCTTTAATGGACTTCTCGATAACGGACAAGTGATTCCACCGGATGTTCAGGGTGCTGCCGGCCCGAATCACCTGATGGAAATGCTGAACTCCACCTTCCGGGTATTCAATAAAACCGGAGGAACGGTTAGCACGGTCTCCATTTCCACGTTCTATGGATTCTCGTCCTCCAACTTCTACAGCGATCCGCGAATCACTTATGACCCATACAATGATCGCTGGATTAGTTGCCTGATGGCCGATGTGCCCGGCGGCCACAACGGCGTGTATGTTGCCGTTTCCCAGACTTCTGATCCCACCGGCACCTGGAACATTTACAATTTCGATGCAACCGGAAATAACAGTGACATTTTTGACTACCCTGCCATGGGATTCAACAAAGACTGGGTGGTGATCACCGGAAATGTGTTCAATGGCTCCAGCGTTTTTCAGAAGGTGAAGGTGCTGGTATTTGATAAAGCCGCCATGTATGCCAATACCTCTTCTACCGTCACCACATTTTCTGATAATTCCATTTTCACCCTGCAGCCCGCCGTTACTTATGACAACACGGTGGGTACCGTGTACATGGTAACTAACTGGAATGCCAACTCCGGCGGATTTGGATATCTAAAGTTGTTTACCATCAGCGGTAGCGTGAGTGCTCCGGTTTACACCGCCGGAAATACAGTAGGCGTGAATCAGACGTGGAGCACTTCATCGAAGACTGCTCCCCAACTTGGATCTTCCAACAAGATTTCAACGAATGATACCCGGGTTCAGAATGCGGTGTACAGAAACGGTTATCTCTATTGTTCTCAAACGGTTTATCTGCCTACCTCGAGCGCCAACCGCTCTTCCGTGCAGTGGTGGCAGATTGATCCCTCCAATAGCAGCGTGGCTCAATTTGGCCGCGTGGATGATGCCACGGGTACCAACTTCTATGCATTCCCCAGCATTACCGTAAATGCCAACGATGATGTATTGGTGGGATACTCTACCTTCTCTTCATCCATTTATGCCAGCAGCGCCTATTCATTCCGAACAGCCAATGACGCATTGAATACACTGCAGGATCCGTATCTCTACAAAGCAGGTCTCGCCACCTACTATAAAACTTTCGGAGGCAGTTCTAACCGTTGGGGAGATTACTCGGCATGCGTGGTAGATCCTGTGGATGGCAGTTTCTGGACGTTGCAGGAATTCGCCAACTCACCATCCAACAACTGGGGAACGGCGTGGGCTAATGTGGCGGCATCCAATGTGGCCGTGTGCAGTGTGCCTGCCTCGCTTGCATCGTCCAACATCACTCAAACTTCGGCTGATGTTTCATGGGGCGCTGTGAGCGGTGCTTCCTCCTACACGCTGCAATACAAGCTCACCTCAAGCGGCACGTGGACGCAGATCAACACTTCTTCCACTTCCCAAACTTTGAGCGGATTAAATTCCGGAGCGCAATACGAATTCCAGGTTCAGGCATCTTGCACCAATGGCGGTACCAGTGCCTTTTCAGCTTCGGCTTTGTTCACCACACAATCCAATGCCTGCACCGATACCTATGAACCCAATAACTCGAAAAATCAGGCAAAGGCCATTACTGCAGGTGTGACCATTCAGGCACTCATCGGCAATTCCACCGATAAGGATTTCTTCAGCTTCAGCAATACATCCGGTCAGCCCAATATCAGAGTTTCATTGACTAACCTGCCCGCCAACTACAATTTGAAATTATTTAATCCGAGCGGATCACAAATCGCGCAGTCCACGAATTCAGGAACGACCAATGAAACCGTTAAATACAACACCGCTACCATAGGAACGTACAAGGCCCAGGTGCTGGGTGTAAATGGCGCCTTCAATTCAACTACCTGTTACTCGCTGATTGCCGAAATCAGCAGTACGCCATGGCGTCTCGATGGTGAAGAATCTGCCGTGGCAAATGCACTTAATTCGATTTACCCTAATCCGTCCGACGGTCACCTGATCGCAGCATACACCAGTGCAGTGACCGGAAACGTGAGCGTGATCGTAACGGATTTATTCGGCAAGCAGGTGCTCACAGGATCCATGGAAGTGAGTGAAGGGATGAATGCACTGAAACTGGATATGGCAACCGCACCCAATGGTTTCTATCTCATCAGGATCATAAGTGGCAATGAAACCTGCCAAATGAAGTTCCAGATCGAACGTTAGTCGAAAAAAATTTGATCTTGTAAAAGCTGCTTCAATCTTTGGAGCAGCTTTTCTTTTTTTGACGGATCATGCGCAACGATAAATGCGGGTCATTCATCTTTTAAGCCATGACATGAAATGAAAATCAGCTTCTGCATTTTGATTCTGACCGGCTGGTTATCGTTGCAGGCGCAGGACTACAAACTCAACCAGCGGTATCCCGGTTACTTCATCAACATCAAAGGCGATACCATCCGTGGATATATTCTGCTGACCAACAAAATCGAAAATCAGCGGGGCGCCGAATTTTCGAACGATGCCAAGGGAGAAAAAATAAAAATCCATTTACTGCCCGGCCAGATACGGGGTTTCAAAGTCAAAGACCGCATGTATTCAACTGTTGAATACGGTGAACCGGATCCGACGGCTGAACACTTTTTGATGATCAGGGAAGAAGGAGTGCTAACGTTGTTTGAATATTTCCGCCTTGCAAAGGATTTGTACGTAGGTGAAGGCGCCGGGCAGCGTCCAGCTACCGGTGATGATGAGCAGTATTTGCAAAGCGAATATGTCATTACCACCAGACAGGGAAAGAAATTCGGTATTGCCACACCGGGCGAATTGATAAGAAATGCGGAAGCCATTTTCAAGGACGATCAACAGATCATCACCGATATTAAGAACAAAGAGAAAGGATATCGTTATAACGATCTGCCGGAATTAGTGAAGCGGTACAATGCTTCGCACCATCCTTGATGGCGCGCCGTACTTTCATTGTACTTTTGGCTCTCAGCTGAATTAAATCATGCGCTTATTCATCTCCCTTATTTTTTCCCTCCTTGCCCATTGTTCGCACGCCCAATACACCAACATTCTCATTGATGATTCCGGCGATCCTGAAGAACCGAGCATTTTCATCAATCCCAAGAATATCCAGAACCTCGTGGCGGGTTCGAACATTGACAATGGTTACCACTCTTTCGACGGCGGGTTGACCTGGCAGAAGCAGAATCTCTCATCCACTTATGGCGTATGGGGCGATCCCTGTATTATGGCTGACACGGCAGGCAACTTCTATTTCATTCATCTGTCAAATCCTGTGAACGGAAGCTGGATTGACCGCATCGTTTGTCAAAAATCAACAGATGGCGGGGTCACATGGACCAATGGTTCATACACCGGGCTGAACGGAACGAAAGCGCAGGACAAAGCATGGACCGCTTATGATCCGATCTCCCAAACGATTTATGTAAGCTGGACGCAGTTTGATGTGTATGGCACGAGCAATGCCAATGACAGTTCTATCATCCTGTTTTCAAAATCCACCGATCATGGACTCACCTGGAGCACGCCGGTTCGCATCAACAAATTGGCCGGTGATTGTATTGACAGTGATAACACCGCCGAAGGAGCTGTACCCGCCGTTGGCCCCAACGGTGAAGTGTATATATGCTGGTCAAACCGCGACTCTCTTTTCTTTGATCGCTCAACGGACGGCGGTACTACCTGGCTGAATAATGACATCTTCGTAAGCACACAACCCGGCGGATGGGACTACGCCATTCCGGGAATCTATCGTTGCAACGGATTGCCGGTAACCCGGTGCGACATCAGCGGCGGACCTTACAACGGCACGATCTATATCAACTGGACTGACCAGCGCAACGGCGAGGACAACACGGATGTATTCATTGCCAAATCAAATGACGGAGGATTCACCTGGAGTGAACCTGTGACGGTTAATGATGATAATTCCGGCAAACAACAATTCTTCAGTTGGATGGATGTGGATCAGAAGACAGGGATCATCTATGTGATATTCTACGACCGGAGAAACTACGATGACAAGTCAACAGATGTTTACCTCGCCTACTCCGATGATGGCGGAGTGACGTTTACCAATGAAAAGATCAGCGAAGAATCATTCAGTCCGAAGTCAACTGTCTTTTTCGGCGACTATACCAACATCAGCGCCTACAACGGCAAGGTGGCACCCATCTGGGCACGCATGGATGGGCAGAACTTATCCGTCTGGACAGCAATCATTGACTTTCCGACCTTAGCTCAGCAGCAGGTGCCTTTCTCTTCAGCTGATTTTCTTCTCAGCCAAAATTTTCCGAATCCATTTGCCACCATCACCGCGATAGATTTTACAATTACCATTTCAGGTCGCTACTCCCTGGCGATTTACGACCTGAGCGGCCGACGGCTGACCAGCGTTTTCGAAAATGCGTATATGGCGAGCGGACCGCAGCAGATTACGCTCGATGCACGGGAGCTCGGCCTCACTGACGGTGCATACTATTACTCACTGCAGAAAGGAAACGAGGTGGTGACAAAGAAGCTTATGGTGGTGCACGAGTGATCCATCAGTTCATTTCATTTTCTCTTAATGAATGTGTTCATGCGTAAACTGATGTTGCCATGGCTATTTATCTGCTGGCATCTATCTTCGTTTTCACAGATCCCAGTTGTGATGCAGCAAAAAGAATTTACCATGCTCTGCCTCGGTGATTCATACACCATCGGTGAAGGTGTGGAAGAAGCCGAGCGTTTCCCCAATCAGTGCGTGATGCAATTGCACCTGAAAGGCATCTTCGTTGACAAACCGAAAATCATTGCCACCACGGGATGGACAACGGATGAGTTGATGAGTGCCATTCAAAAAGAAAATATCAGCCGCACCTATGATTTCGTGACACTGCTGATTGGCGTGAACAATCAATACCGCGGCCGAAGCACGGAGAATTATGAAAATGAATTTGCGCAGCTGCTCGGTCTCGCCATCCGATTTTCCGGTGGAAACAAGAACCACGTCATCGTACTTTCCATTCCGGACTGGGGCGTCACTGCATTTGCTGAGGGAAGAAACCGCCATCAGATTGCGGGAGAGATTGATGCATACAATGCCGTAAACAAAGAGGAATCACTCCGTCGCGGCGTACACTACATAGATGTCACCACATCCACGCGACAGCATCCCGATTGGGTAGTGAGTGACGGGCTTCATCCTGATGCCCGGGAATATGAGGTATGGGCCGCACAGCTTACCCGCATCATTCAGTCAGAAGCCCAAACCAAATAAGAGGGTCTATATCTTCGCGTGAAATTTTACTTACGTGAGCAAAACCATTTTCATCACCGGCGCCACTTCGGGCTTCGGAAAGGCCATTGCAGAAAAGTTTGCAGCCAACGGATATCGCCTCATCATTACCGGAAGGCGTGACCATCGGCTGCAAGAACTCGCCGGTACTCTGGAAAAGAACTTATCAGCCCGGGTGTTGCCTTTGAAATTTGACGTGCGCCACCGTGATGAAGTGAAACAGGCGGTGGCTTCCCTTCCTGATGAATGGAAAGAGATTGACATCCTCGTCAATAACGCCGGCCTGGCATCAGGGCTCGACCTGTTTCAGGATGCTTCGGTAGATGATTTTGACCTGATGATTGATACGAATGTGAAGGGGCTTCTTTACATGACCAAAGAACTGCTGCCATTGATGCTGCAGCAACCGGGCGGGTACATCTTCAACATCGGTTCGGTGGCATCAAAATATGTATATGAAAAAGGCCACATTTACTGCGCCAGCAAGTTTGCAGTGGATGCACTGACACAAGGCATGCGCATTGACCTGCTGAAAAAAAATATACGGGTCACGGCTATACATCCGGGTTTGGTGGAAACTGAATTTTCATTGGTGCGATTCAAAGGGGATGCCGAAAGAGCGAAGAAAACCTACCAGGGACTGAAACCGCTTTCCGCAACTGATATTGCCGATGTGATTTTTTATTGCGCTTCCACACCGCCCCACGTCAATATCAATGAGCTCGTGATTATGCCCACGGCACAGGCAAGCCCGTTTTATATTGACCGGAATTGAAGCTGGTATCAGCATCATCGCTTCTGTTCTGATATCACCTTAATGCCGAATGGCCCGGAGAGCCGCTGCAGTATATTCGTACTGCTCCATGGAATTGTAGCATTGAGATGAAATGCGAAACATCAGCTGGGGCCGTTGCTGATTCCATGGGAGAACAGGCATCTCAATGCTGTATTCGCTCCAGAGTTTTTCCCATAGCGGCGAGATGTAATTGAAATTGGATGCCGGCATCTGCGTGTCTTCAAGATCAAACGTGGATAGATTCACAATCATATCCTCCGGGGCAGGAAGCGGAATACCCGTTATCTCTGCAATCCGTTTTCTTGCCTGAAGGCATTGCTGACGGTTGTGGTTCATCAATTCACTCCAGCCGCCGCCAAACAATGAACCCATAAAATCAATGGCATCTTTTACGCATAGGTATGCGGAGTAATCATCCGTTCCCAGCCAGAAAAAATGATTCGACCAAAGGCGATCCTTATTTTCTGATTTATCATAAGTATGTCCGATGCTGATAGGATGTATCAAATGCCGGCGATCTTTTCTCACATAAAGAAATGCTGACCCTTTGGGTGAGCAGATCCATTTGTGGCAATTACCGGTAAAGTATGCCGCACCCAGTTCGTGTAGGTTGAGGGGAATTTGGCCAGGCGCATGAGCGCCGTCAACCAGGCAATCAATGCCTCTTCGGTTCAGTTCATCAATGATCTCCTTTACCGGGAAAAGCAAACCCGTCGGCGAGGTAATGTAATCAATCATCACCAGCTTCGTCCGCGAAGTCACTTTCGACAACAAGGCCGCTATCACCTCTTCCGGAGAAGAAACGGGAAACGGAACATCAGCCGTTACCACTTGAGCTTTCCACTTTTGTGCATGCCATTTCAGCGTATTGACGCAGGCACCGTATCCGTGATTGGTGGTGAGCAACTCATCTCCCGCCTCAAATGCAAGAGAGCTCAAGATGGTGTTCACACCCAGCGTGGCGTTCGGAACAAAAGCCATGTCCACGGCATCAGCTCCCACAAATTTTGCAAGCGCTTCTTTGGAACTCCAGATCATTTCTTCCAGATCACGAATGAAGAATTTCACCGGTTGTCGCTCCATCATCGTTCGATACTCATCCTGTTTCTGCAGAATGGGAATGGGGCATGCACCGAATGATCCGTGATTGAGAAACACCACCTGCTCATCGAGCAGCCAGTGTTTTTTCAAAGGAGAGTAAACCGGAAATTTCATGGAAGGAATTTCACACAATGATAAGGACTTGACCAGTGTATGCATGAAGAAACTCAACTTTTCTATACATTCACTTCACCGAATATCATTCACATGGCATCCCGAAGAAACTTTTTGAAACAAGGCAGCACGGCTCTGGCAGCCATGGCAATTCCTGCCTTTTCAAATAAAATCTCACTGGCTGAAATTTCCGCTGCGCTGAAATCAAAGTCAAACCATTCGGCCGAAAATCTGGCCGGCGACGAAGACTTCTGGGCGATGATCCGCGAGGCATACACCGTCTCACCCAATATTATCAACCTCAACAACGGAGGCGTGAGTCCGCAGCCGCAGCATGTGCAGGAGATGCAGTGGAAGTACATCCAGATGAGTAATGAAGCGCCGAGTTATTACATGTGGCGCATTCTCGATCAGGGAAGGGAACCATTAAGACAGAAACTTGCTGACCTCGCGGGATGCTCGGCAGAAGAGCTTGCCATTAACCGTAATGCGACCGAAGCGCTCGACACCGTGATCTTCGGATTGCCGATGAAAGCAGGCGATGAAGTAATCCTAACCAAACAGGATTATCCCAACATGATTAATGCGTGGAAGCAGCGTGAAAAACGTGACGGGATCAAACTCGTTTGGCTCAATCTCGATTTGCCTCAGGAGAATGATGATTACTTCGTGGATCAGTTTGCAGGTGCCGTTACTGACAAAACAAGGATCGTTCACGTAACGCACATGATTAACTGGATGGGACAAATACAGCCCATCCGGAAAATTGCCGACGCAGTGAAAAAGAAAAATCAGAACATCGAAGTGCTGAGCGACTCGGCACACACTTTCGCTCACTTCGATTACAAAATCCCCGACCTGGGTTGTGATTATTGGGGAACGAGTCTGCATAAATGGCTGTGCGCGCCATTCGGTACCGGATTGCTTTGGGTGAAGAAGGAAAAGATCGCAGGTCTCTATCCGCTCTTCGCCAACGACAACCCTGCCAGCGATGACATCCGGAAATTTGAAGCGCAGGGCACACGGTCATTTCCGGCTGAAGAAGCGATCGGCTATGCGGTCGATTTTCACAACGCCATCGGATCAGATAGAAAAGAAGGCCGGCTCCGGTATCTCAAAAATTACTGGACGGGTAAAGTGAAGGATATTCCGAAAGTGAAAATTCACACCTCGCTCAAAGACCAATACTCCTGCGCCATTTGCGGGGTTTCGGTGGTAGGAACTGAACCGGTTGAATTGGATACCTTTTTCTTCAACAGGTATAAGATCCACACCGTAGCCATTAATTGGGAAAACATCCACTGCGTGAGAGTAACGCCGAATGTTTACACTTCTCTGAAGGAGCTTGATAAACTTGTAGCAGCCATCTCGGATGCCGCAAAGAACGGAGTTAAATAACGATCCGTATTACAACTGTCAGAAAGAGTACTGACAATAATCATAATCTGCTTGCCGGACTCTGCACGAGTTTTGAAGAGTTGAAGTTGATTTCATCCTAATTCTTTCACCAATATCATTATTGCCATGAACACAACGCACGTGCATTTACTGCTTAACCATGTGTCAATACTCGGTGCCCTCTTTTCAGCAGTTGTTTTCGCATGGGGAATTTTCAGGAACGATAAGAGCATTCGCCTGGTGGCACTGGTCGGATTTATTGTCTCCGCACTGGCCGCCATTCCGGTTTTCACTACCGGCGAAGATGCCGAAGAAGCGGTTGAGAACCTGGCCGGCGTTTCAAAGTCGCTTATTGAGTCGCATGAAGACACGGCAAACGTGGCCCTGTGGCTTATCGAAGCACTCGGGCTATTCTCACTCATCATATTAATCGGAGAGCGCCTGCAATGGAAGTTTGTTTCAAAAATCACCTTGCCGTTACTCCTGTTGGCCGTGGTTGCCGCCGGTTCGATTTCTTATACGGGATATCTTGGTGGCAAGATCCGGCACACCGAAATCTCAGGCGCGAATACTTCAGCGGGTGCGGTACAGGGCGCAAATGGCGGAGAACAGGGCGGGCAGGATGATGACTGAGTGATGCCGGGGCGCCGTCATCACAGAATTTCCTCCCCTATTTTTGTGGAATCCGAACTCGGGTTTCATCCAGTTTCTAAACATTTTTCGATCATGATCCGCATTGCCCTTCTCATTATTGCCGCTTCGTTCGCGAACCGTTCATTTGCTCAGAAATCCATTGAAGCGAATTCAGAAATAAAATCAGCCACCATTTATTTGCAAGGCGCCGTGATGGTGATGCATTCCACCGTGAATGTGCCGGCCGGCAGTAACGATATTGTATTTACAGAGCTCCCGCAAAATATCAATGCAGGCACAGTGCAAGTTTCGGCCAATACGGATATCACAATTCTTAGCGCAGTGTATCAGTTGAATTACCTCAACACAAAAAAGGAAAATGCGCAGATAAAAACTTTGAAAGACTCGCTTGACCTGCTCAATATTCAGCTGAAGAAAACACAAGGGCAGAAGAACATCGTGAAGGGACAAGCAGATCTACTCAATGCAAATAAAAATGTCACCGGCCAGAACACGGGACTTAATATGGATCAACTGACCAAGATGTATGAGTTCTACACCACGAAGATGAACGACCTCAACAGCCAGCAACTGGATTTGGAACAGAAAGAGAAGAAGCTGAATGAAAATATCCAGCGCGTGCAAAACCAGCTCAATGAGCTGAATTCAAAATTCAACCAGCCGACCGGAGAGATCGTGGTGAGTGTTTCATCCGCTGCGGCACGCAGCACCACGTTTGAATTCTCTTTCCTGATGCCCGATGCGGGCTGGTCACCTATTTATGACATCAGAAGTAAAGACATTCACAGCCAGGTGACGCTGAATTACAAAGCCAACGTGTATCAAAACAGCGGCAGCGACTGGAATGATGTAAAGATCAAACTCAGCACGGGCAATCCGACTGTAAGCGCTACCGGCCCCACGCTGTATCCCTGGTATGTAAACATCTACCAGCCACAGCAACTGAACGAGGTGATCATCTCAGCTCCTTCGCGTGCCGCCGCAGGCAAACAAAAAGAACCCGTTCCTGCACAGGCGGAAGATAGTTTTGTGACACAAAACTGGACGGGCGCCGATTACACTACCGTCACTCAAACACAACTGAATGCTGAGTTCGATATTTCAATTCCCTATGACATTCCTTCCGACGGCAAAACTCATTTGGTTGCCATCCAGGATTATCAGCTACCCGCCTCGTACAGTTACTACGCTGTTCCCAAGTTGGACAACGATGCTTTCCTCACGGCCGACATCAGCAACTGGGAAGACCTCAATCTGCTTCCCGGAAACGCCAACATTTTCTTTGAAGGAAGTTATGTGGGGCAATCATATGTGAATCCTTCCGTCACGAAAGACACGCTGAGCTTTTCACTCGGAAGAGACAAGAACATCATCATCAAACGGGATAAGGTGAAAGATTTTTCCAAGCCGAAGCTAACCGGTGACAACATCAAACAATCTTTCGCTTACACCATCACCATCAAGAACACTAAGAAAGAAACGGTGAACATGAAGATTATGGATCAGATTCCTGTTTCACAGAACTCCAAAATTGAAGTCACACTGGATGATGCCGGCGGCGCCTCATTTAATGACGCAGAAGGAAAACTTACCTGGATGGTTCCGATGGCAGCCGGCGAAGAGAAAAAACTGCAATTCTCTTTCACGGTGAAGTACCCGAATGATGTAATCATCTCGGGGTTGTAATCAGCGGGTGCTCTTCCGGAGAATCATGGAAGCAATGGCTGAGATTCCCAGCCCCCAGATGGCGGAAAAAACAAAGAGCAACAGGTACGAAAGAGCACTGCCGCCGGCTTGTTCCTTCAATTCATTCTGCACCAGCTCCATCTCCTTCGGCGTGGCGCCCCGATCCTGCATTTGTTTCATCGTAAAATCTTTCAGCGTTTGGTAGTAATCAGGATTGATGAATTGCTGATACAGCATGATGATGATGGTGAAGCCTGCACAAAAGATCAGAGTCATGATCAATCCTGCTTCAAACCCTTCGCGGAATGTGAGGGAATGCCCGTGGCTGCGTCTCAAATACCAGATACCGAGTACAAGGATGATCCAGAATGAAATCATGGGACCCAACCTGGCGTATTGCCCGATATCATGCCGGGTAGTATTCCAGCCCATAAGGTGCTCAAACAAAATCCAAACGACCGCCAGCGACAGAGCTACCATTGCAAACTTCAGCGGGGCGCTTTTCATTCTGTGAAAGTAAATCATGCAACAGCAAGGGGCACGACAAATCGCTGCTACACCAAATGCAGGAAATCCCGCAACTGCCTTCCGGGATGCGGAATGAATGATATCGGTCACACGTCTTTGATCTGCTTACCTGACGAATGCCATCATGCATCAAACTTATCGCCCTTATTTTTGTTATCTGACTAATACAATCAACTATGAAACCCAACATCGGAATTGCTGATAAAAATCTGAAAGCCGTATCTGACCTGCTCAACACCCTGCTTGCAGATGAGGTGATTCTCTACATGAAAACCCGGCAGGCGCATTGGAATTATGAAGGCGACAACTTCAGCGAGATGCATAAGTTTTTCGAAAGCCAGTATGATGAACTGGATAAAATAATGGACGAAGTGGCGGAGCGTGTGCGCATGCTCGGGCACTACGCCGTGGGTTCACTCAAAGATCTCACGAAAATTGCCCGGCTTGATGAAAACAAAATCGGTTATAGCGATCAAACCGAATCTGTATCGGCCCTCGTCACTGATCATGAAACCATCATTCGTGCTTTGCGCAAAGATCTTGATGAGGCGCAGAACAAATACAAGGATGCCGGCACGGCCGATTTCCTCACGGGATTGATGGAGCAACACGAAAAAATGGCGTGGATGCTGCGCGCCTATCTGCCTTAAAAATTTCTTTAATGAAATCCTTTGACACAGTCACAGAAGCGGTGCGTGATTTACAAGCCCGAGGTTATGTTCATGATTTCAGAGTGAATCATGACTGCCTTTTATGTGATGAGAAGGAAACGAAGCTCGCGCCTGAAGAATTTGAAGTTGATGAGGTTTACCGGTTCGAGGGCAACACGGATCCCGGCGATGAGAACGTGGTGTATGGGATTTCTTCAGCAAATTCTGACTTGAAGGGAATCCTCGTAATGGCCTTTGGTACTTATGCGGAAGAAATTTCAGGTGACCTGGTTGAGAAACTCCGCTACACGCCCAAATCATAATGCCAATATCCCTCTATCTCCACTAACCACGGCCTTAAGGCCGTGGTTAGTGGAGAGTCAGTTCTCCGCACTTGTTAGTGGAGAGTCAGTTCTCCGCACTAACCATGGGCTTAAGCCCATGGTTAATGTCAAAGGCAGTGATCCAAAACAATCCTCATTCTGAATTGTTAATTCCCCGGCATGCATCTGTTTTGGTTTCGTCGTGACCTCCGGCTTGATGACAATGCAGGACTGTATCACGCATTAAAGGAAGGCCAACCTGTTCTTCCGCTTTTCATCTTTGATACGGACATCCTCGATGATCTGGATGACAAGAAAGACCGGCGTGTTGATTTCATCCATCAATACCTCACCCGCCTGAACTCGGCTTTGCAGGAACTGGGCTCATCGCTGTTGGTGAAATATGGTAAACCGGTTGATGTTTTCAGGGAACTGGTTAATGGATTTCCTGTCGAAAAAGTTTTCACCAACCGCGACTATGAACCCTATGCGAAACAACGGGATGCTGAAGTGGAAGCATTACTACTGGCAAAGAATATTTCTTTTCATCACTTCAAGGATCACATCATTTTGGAAGGCAATGAAGTGCTGAAGGATGATGGCACGCCATACACCGTTTTCACACCGTATAGCAAACGATGGAAAACGCGATTACAGGAAAGTGATCTCCATAGTTTTCCAACCGAAAAATTCTCCAGTCATTTCTTCCGCACCCCGTCATTTCACTTTCCCGCCCTTGAGGAGATTGGTTTCAAAAAAACAGATCTTATAATTCCTCCTGAAGATGCGGGTGATAATCTCATCCGGCATTATGCCGAAACGCGTGACATTCCCGGCATCAGCGGCACTTCACGGCTGAGTGTGCACTTGCGCTTCGGCACAGTAAGCATCCGGAAAGAAATGCGCCGCGCCCGAAAACTCAGTGAGAAATTCTTCAATGAACTCATCTGGCGCGAATTCTATTCCAGCATCCTCCAGCATTTTCCGCGCGTAATCACCGAGGCATTCAAACCCGAATACGACCGCATCCGGTGGCGCAACAACGACAAAGAGTTTGCGGCCTGGTGTGAAGGCAAAACCGGCTTTCCGATGGTTGATGCCGGCATGCGCGAGCTCAATGCCACCGGTTACATGCACAACCGCGTGCGCATGATCACAGCGAGTTTCCTCACAAAGGATTTATTGATTGACTGGCGATGGGGTGAAGCGTATTTCGCAAAAAAACTTCTTGACTTCGAACTGGCCTCCAACAACGGCGGCTGGCAGTGGGCCGCCAGCAGCGGCGTAGATGCAGCACCTTACTTCAGAATATTCAACCCCACCGAACAGGCGCGGCGTTTTGATCCGGAGATGAAGTATATCAGAAGATGGATTCCGGAATTTGATACACTCAATTACCCGATGCCCATCGTGGATCATTATGCGGCACGTGATCGTGCACTGAAAGTTTATCAGGAAGGCCTCGGACGCAGCAATCCATAAACGGCAATTCAGGTTATCGTTTAATGAATATCAATTGCAGAACATCAAGTACATGTTTTCCCTAATTTGCTGATTGTGTTTTGATGTTTGCTAAATGAAAATCAGCGTACCGAAGAAAGGCCACCATCCATCGAAATAACCTGGCCGGTTACAAATGCGGATTCTTCACTCAGTAACCAGCAAGCCAGTGAAGCCACCTCATCAGCCGATGCAACTCTTTTGAGCGGATGCCTCTCGTTTGAAGCGGTTTGTTTTACTTCCGAATTGACGAGCGAAGCAGTTAACGGAGTGAGCGTAAGTGACGGCGCAATGGCATTCACCCGAATCCGTGGTGCCAACTCAGCAGCGAGCGACCGTGTGAGCCCTTCAACTGCTCCTTTGGCTGATGCGATGGAAGCATGATAGGACAGTCCTGTCTGTACTGCTACGGTTGAAAAGAAAACCAGTGAGGCGTGTTCACTTCTTTGAAGCGCAGGCAAATAAAATTGAGTGGCTTTCACCGCGCCGAGGAAATTGAGTTTCCAGTCATCCAAAAGGTCTGCTTCTTTCAATCCGCGGAATGGTTTCAGACGAATGTTGCCCGGAGCGTACACCAAACCAGCCAATGGTTCTTCGAGAGAATAGAAATCAGGTTTCTCATCCATCATGTCGAGTGGATGAGTGATCATTTCTGCTGTTTCCGAGTTCACGGCGCGGCGGCTTTGCACAATCACTTTTGTGCCGGAATTACGGAGGCGATGAACCATGCGCTCTCCAATGCCTGAACTTCCTCCAATGACTACTACTCTGCGCTGCATGGCTTTCAAACAACCGGAGCGGCGCTTTGTTTTCCGGCTACAACCAATAGTTGAATCGCCGGATGAACCACGCCTTTACCGCCTGGGTGAGCAACGCATAACTCACAATGATCCCCAACAGCCAGAGGAAGTAAGCAGGTGGCAGCGGCGTGAGTTTCAGTGCCGCAGCGAACGGCGAAAACGGAAGCCATAAGCCCATGAGCGCAACCCACAGTGTTAGCACAATCACCGGGGTGGCAGCCGTGCTCTGTAAAAACGGAATCTTACGCGTTCGGATCATGTGCACGATGAGCGTTTGCGAAATTAACCCTTCCACAAACCAGCCCGATTGAAACAGCGTTTGCGTGTCAGCCGTGTTGGCCCGGAAGAACCAATACATCACAGCGAATGTGACATAGTCAAAAATGGAACTGACGGGCCCGATGAACATCATGAAACGCGCTATGCCTGATGCATCCCACTTCTTGGGCTCGCGGATGTAATCGTCATCCATACGGTCCCACGGGATGGATCCCTGCGAGAAATCATAAAAGAGATTCTGCACCAGAATCTGAATGGGCATCATGGGCAGGAATGGGAAGAGCGCACTCGCACCGAGCATGCTGAACATATTGCCGAAGTTGCTGCTGGCCGTCATCTTTATATACTTGATGATGTTGCCGAAAGTGCGTCGCCCTTCTGCAACACCGGCATGCAGCACCATCAAATCATTTTCGAGCAAAATGATGTCGGCGCTTTCTTTGGCAATATCCACAGCGGAATCCACGGAGATGCCCACGTCAGCTTCACGCAGCGCAGGTGCATCGTTGATGCCGTCGCCGAGATAACCCACAGTATGCCCGAGCTGCTGCAGATTACGGATCACACGCTGCTTCTGTTCGGGACTGAGTTTGGCGAGAATGGAAACTTTTTCCAGTTGTTCCTTCAGCTCTTCATCATTCATGCGGTCGAGATCGCTGCCGAGTAAAATATTCTGAACGGGAATGCCGACATCACCGCAGATTTTCCTGGTCACAATTTCATTGTCGCCGGTGAGCACTTTCAGTTCTACTCCTGAGGCACGCAGCGCTTCGACCGAAGGTTTCGCCGAGGGTTTGGCCGGATCGAGAAATCCGATGAAACCGGCAACAGTCATATCGCTTTCATCGGCCACACTGTAGGTGAGTTCGTGAGGTTCGAATTCACGAACGGACACCAGCAGCACCCGCATGCCTTGCGCATTCAGCGAGGAAGAAATGTCTTTCACCCGCTGCCTCATGCTGTCATCCATCGGCACCGATTCATCCATTTCGATATGCAACTCATGATCTTCGCCAGGATCAAAAGCATGAGTGGAAAGCGCCAGCATTTCTTCCACCGCGCCTTTGCAGATGAGCAGGTGCTTTCCGTTCTGCTGCCGCAGAATGACGGACATGCGCCGTCGCTGAAAGTCGAACGGAATTTCATCCACTTTCACAAATGCTTCTTCCGGCTTGATCAACTTGTGTACTTCCCCTGCATGATTGAGCACGGCCTGATCCATCAAACTTGCCAAACCGGTTTGATGAAAGCTGTTGAGATAGGCCCACTTCAACACTTCTTCATCATCCTCACCGTCCACATTGAGATGGCGCTCGAGCACGATCTTGTCTAGCGTAAGCGTGCCCGTCTTATCGGTACACAGCACATTCATGGCACCGATGTTCTGAATGGCATTGATGCGTTTCACAATCACTTTGCGCTTGCTCATGTTAACGGCTCCTTTGGCCAGGTTCGCTGTCACGATCATCGGCAGCATCTCAGGCGTGAGTCCCACAGCCACCGCAATGGCGAAGAGCAGCGCTTCGAGCCAGTTGCCTTTGGTTAATCCGTTAATGAGGAACACGAGCGGCACCATAATGATCATAAAGCGGATGAGCAACCAGCTTACGCTCCGCACTCCTTTATCGAAACTTGTTTCCGCCCGCTTGCCGGTGAGCGACTTGCTGATTGTTCCAAAAAAGGTTCTTGATCCCGTATTCACAACCACCGTTATTGCCGAACCGCTCACCACGTTCGTGCCCATGAAGCATAGGTTGGTAGCTTCCAGAGGAGAATGCTGATCTGCGTCAGGCAAAGCCGTTTCTGTTTTTTCCACCGGCAAAGCTTCTCCCGTGAGTACCGCCTGATTGATGAAAAGATCTTTTGAACGGATCACGCGGCAGTCGGCGGGAATCATGTTCCCTGCGGAAAGAATCACCACATCGCCGGGCACCACTTCTTTGATGGATACTTCCGTTTTTCCTGATGGAGTGCGTAGCACCGTAGCCGTGGTCTTCACCATGCTTTTCAGTTTTTGGGCCGCACGGCTGCTTTGAAATTCCTGTCGGAAGCGCAGCAGCGAACTGAGCAGTACCATGGCACAAACGACAATGACTGTTTTGTAATCACGCTGATCGGGCGGCATAGCAAACACATCCATGAACAGCGACACAGTGGCCACGGAAAGAAGCACGGCATTAAAGGGCGTGATGAAAGCCAGAACCAGTTGCACATACCACGGCGATGGTCTTTCACTTGCGATTTCATTGAGTCCGGATTGCGCGCGCCGCTGCAGCACGGCTTCGTCCGCCAATCCTTCTTCGCGGGATTGGAGCAAAGTGAAAAGGGAAGGAATATCAGCTGCCGCGGCTTGCTTCAATCGATCACCTTCTTTGGCATGCCAGTCGGCAGCATCATGGCGATGCGAAGCAGTTGAGCGATCGGAAGGGTCTTCAGCCATGTGAAGAAATGCGATGCAAAATTAGTTCTATCGATTCGCCTTGCCGCACAAATGCATGCGGGCAATCATTCGAACCGGAGCTGGTAAATTTTTCCTGCCTTCTGAGGCCCAACTGCAGACTGACCCAGCGCATACAACTCACCGTTCTCATCTTCGCCAAAACTGTTCACATAAAAATCGCCGGAGAAATTTTTGAGCGCGAGCAAATAACGGTTCCACTCCGTCGTGGACGCATTCTGTGAAAGCATGAAAAAATTTCCGGTCCAGTCGGCAAATATGTATTTGCCGTTCATGTCAGGTGATTGCCCGCCGCGATATACATAACCTCCGGTGATGCTCTTGCCTTCCTGGTGCCCGTATTCGGCTATGGGTAGCATCAACCCGTTTCGGTTGCAGTTGACCGAAGGATCGTAGCAGTGATTTCCTTCCATGATGCGCCACCCGTAGTTCTTCCCTTTTTCAATGATGTTCACTTCTTCCCATTCATTCTGCCCCACATCGCCGCAAAAGAGTTTACTTGTTTTGCGGTCAAACGAAAAGCGCCACGGGTTGCGTAATCCGTAAGCAAAAATTTCAGGACTCGACGGTGTACCAACAAAAGGATTGTCGGGCGGAATCTTGTATGCGGTTTCGGCATTCACATCAATGCGTAAAATTTTTCCAAGCAGGGTTTGCGTGTTTTGTCCGTTGCCGGAAGCACCGTGCTTATCACCTGCCCCACCTCCATCGCCTACGCCGATGTACAGATAACCATCGTGCCCGAATTGCATACATCCACCATTGTGATTCGATTCCGGCTCCTGAATTTCGAGAAGAACTCGTCCGCTTGCAGTGGCAGCATCGGCACTGAAAGCGGAAACTTTGTATTCAGCGATTACACTTTTGTGATCCATTCCTTTAACGGTGGTGGTGGCTGAATAATAGACATAAAACTTTCCGTTGGTTTTGTATTGCGGGTGAAAAGCAAGCCCGAGCAATCCTTTTTCCGAATACAGATTGCTTCCGTGATCTACAATGGAAGTGATGTCAAGAAACGGTGCTGACAACAGTGTTCCGTTTTTAATGATACGGATCACGCCGGGTTGTTCAATAACAAATAACCGGTTCGTTCCGTCATTAGCAACCGACATTCCCACCGGAGCTTCGAGATCTGATGCCACCAGTTTTAACGAGAGTGAATAAGCCGGCGGTGAACTTTCCACTTCTGAAACTTCACTTTTCTTTCCACTGAAAGAGCAGGAAAGAAGGATGAACAGAAAGAAGGAAGTTTGATAAATCCGCTGCATAACTGAAAAATGGTTGAGGAAATAATTCATCATTCAAATTTAGCGGCACTTTCGCATATCAGTTTCTTCTGCTGCCCCTGTTGACGGGCAAGAGTGATTTCGAATTGTTCGTTTCTTTGCTTGTCCTGTACAGAAAATGAAATCTACAACTTTCTCCCGCAGCGCATGGGCGCCCGTGCGCAGGCCGATATGGGTGGTGATAGCGCTCACACTTTGGTTTGCTCAATGCACAGTTACTCACACGCAGCAGACGACCGTAACACAAGCGCAGCCGGCTCCGGTGGATACGGTTCACTATGAAGTTCCCGAAGATGCCATCGTGGTGCAGCCGAAACCCTACCGTGCATCAGCCATGAAGGTGAACGACCTCGTTCACACCAAACTCGATATGCGTTTCAACTGGGAGAAAAAAGAAGCACATGGCAAAGCATGGATCACCCTGCATCCGCATTACTACCCGACGGATTCACTTTCACTGAATGCCAAACGGTTTATCATCAACAAGGTGGAACTTGTTCTGGCTAAAGGAATCATGCCGCTGAAATACAACTATGATTCCCTGCTCATCAAAATACAACTCGATAAGACGTACAGGAAGGAAGAATCGTACACGGTGTTTATTGACTACACGGCGCGGCCTGACAGTGTGCCGGTTTCGGCATCACTGGTGAGCAGTGAAGACAAGGGACTTTACTTCATTAATGCGGACGAAAAAAATCCGGATGTACCGCGCCAGCTTTGGACGCAGGGCGAAACGGAATCCAACTCCTGCTGGTTTCCGACCATTGATCACCCTAACCAGAAAATGACGTGGGAACTTTCCCTCACGGTTGAAGATGGCTTTGTCACGTTCTCCAACGGGCTCATGACTTCTTCCAAAGAAAACAATGATGGCACACACACCGATACCTGGAAACTCGATCAGCCCTTTGCTCCTTACCTCGCCTGCATGGCAGCAGGTCCATTTTCAGTGGTAAAAGACAAATGGAAAAACATTGAAGTCAACTATTACGTGGACAAAAAATATGAGCCCTATGCCCGTGACATTTTCGGAAACACCCCGGAGATGATCCAATATTTTTCTGACCTGTTGAAGTACCCTTACCCGTGGCCGAAATACTCGCAGATGGCCGTTCATGATTTTGTGACGGGGGCCATGGAAAATGTTACCGCTACCATTCACGGCGGATTTGTGCAGCAAACCCGCCGCGAAATGCTGGATGGCGATAATGAAGATGTAATCGCGCATGAGTTGTTTCACCAGTGGTTTGGCGATCTCGTTACCACCGAATCGTGGTCGAACATCACACTCAATGAATCGTTCGCCGAGTACGGTTCCTGCCTGTGGAATGAATACAAATACGGCAAGGATGCCGGTGATTACACGTGGTATGCAGCCATGCGGGCCTACCAGCGGCAACCGGAAAATATTTCCAATGCTCTGGTTCGATATTACTATGACAGTGCTGATGATCTCTTTGACCGTGTGAGTTATGAAAAGGGCGCATGCATTCTTCACATGCTCAGGAATTATGTAGGTGATGAGGCCTTCTTTGCTTCATTAAATAGATACCTCACCGAAAATCAGTACCAGTCTGCCGAGGTGGCCAACCTGCGCCTTGCTTTTGAGCAGGTGACCGGCAAAGACCTTAACTGGTTCTTCAATCAATGGTACTTCGCGCCGGGGCATCCCGTACTCAACATCAGCTATGCCTATCACCCGGAAACGAAATCAGTAGATGTTACTGTAGAACAAACGCAGGACACCAGGGACGGCACACCCGTTTATCAACTGCCTGTTGCCATGGATGTATATGCCGGCGGAAAAGTGAACCGGTACCGGGCTGTGTTTGAAGGAAAGAAGAAAACTTTATCATTCCCCTGCGACACAACGCCCGATCTCGTAAACTTCGATGGAGATAAAATGCTGCTTTGCAAAAAGACCGATAATAAAAGCGACACGGCATTCGCATTTCAGTTTCGTCATGCACCCAAGTTTCTTGACCGGCTGGAAGCGATTCAGTATTTCCAAAAAAACATTTCTGATCCGTTTGCTTCCGTTATACTCGAAGAAGGATTGAACGACCCGTTCTGGTACCTGAGACAATGGTGTGTGAGCAACATCAAAACATCCGATATCAGCGATAATGAGATGCTGCGGTACAAGGTGACTGCGCTGGCTGATTCTGATCCCAAATCATCCGTGCGCGTGGCGGCGCTTCGCCGGCTCGCCGCATCAAACGATCCGGAGATCATGACGCTGCTGGAACAGTCGCTTAACGACAGTTCGTATGCAGTGATCAGCGAGTCACTCGAGCAGATGATGAAGAAAGACACAGCCCGCGCCTTTGCAGAGGCACAGCGCTTTGAACAAGAGGAATCTGACGAAATGAAATCAGTGCTCGGAGGCATCTATGCATCCACGGCCGATGCATCAAAACTGGATTTCTTTATCCGTGCCATACAAACAGCTGACCGCCGCAATAAGTATGACCTCATTGAGAATTACGGGACCTACCTCGCACGACTGGTTTCTGATCCGAAAGCGATCAGCAAAGGGTTGCCGGTATTGTATGATGCAGCTGAAAACAATCAAACCTGGTGGATACGGATGAAGGGAATGATGGCGCTGCAAACGGTGCAGCAGGCGCTGGAAGAAAAGATGACGACGCTCGAAAAGAATCCGGCCGGTGATAATTATGACGAGTTGCACCTGCTCGGCGTACAGTTTGAAGAACTGAAGCAGAACATTGATCGCATCAAAGCAAGTGAAAAAGACGAACAGCTCAAAGGCATTTACAACCGGTAAAACGCTTCGACCGGTTTTCATGATCTCAGAATTTCCCGTTGCTTCTCCCGAATAAATTCGAAATTGCCAATTCAAAATTCGAAATGCAAAAATGGCCATCATTAAAACCATCAAGGGTTCTTCCCCGCAATTCGGACGTGACTGCTGGTTTGCGGACAACGCCGTAATTGTGGGAGATGTGGTGATGGGTGATGAATGCACGGTGTGGTTCAATGCTGTGGTGCGGGGTGATGTGCATTACATCCGCATCGGCAACCGGGTGAACATACAGGACAATGCCGTCATTCACTGCACCTATCAAAAAGCGCCGACCAACATCGGCAACAATGTATCCATCGGGCACTCCGCCATCGTGCACGGCTGCACGCTTAAAGACAATGTGGTGATTGGCATGGGCGCCATTGTGATGGATCATGCGGTGATTGAAAAGAACTCGCTCGTGGCCGCCGGTTCCGTTGTGCTTGAAAACACGAGAGTGGAATCGGGCAGCATCTACGCCGGCGTTCCCGCTAAAAAAGTGAAAGAACTTTCTCCCGAACACTTTGAACAATTGAACATGCGCATTGCAAACAACTACGTGATGTACAAAGAATGGTTCAAAGAATAGGATTCATCCTGCTCATGTATTGATCAACTGCACCAAATAAAAAAACCGGCCGACAATCCGACCGGTTTCGCCTAGGGGTGCATGGTGCTCTTTCCTAAGCATTCCTCACTTCAAACCACTTCTCATTTGGGTAAGCAATTATTTTGAATCATTCCTTCTGCAGTGATCACTTTTCAATCAGCAACTTTCCGGTAAACTCTTTCGCACCGGCTATCACCTTCACCACGTACATGCCGGATTGCGCAATGATATTTTCATTGAACTCCTGAGTGAATGAGCCCCGTTGTACTTCAGCGGAGTGCTCATACACGATCTGACCGACCTGGTTTATGATTTGTGCGTGCACATCTCCCTCCATATTTTCATCTGTATTCAGAGTAAGAGTGAACGCTCCGCTTGATGGATTGGGGTAAACGCTGACAGAAGATTTAGCGGATGTTTGAATGGCGCCAATACCTGTTGCAATATCATCACCGTAATAAGCCAGGATTCCCATGTCGTTATTATCATTTGCGGCGATGCCAACTGTAATTATCCTGCCGGTTGATTGAATCGCCACCGCTTCGGCTTCAGAAAAAAATGATCCGGCTTCGGTGATGGTATAACCGCCGGATTCACCAAAGGTGGAATCAATCGTGCCGTCTTCATTGAACCTGGCGATGGTCCAGTCGTTTGAACCAAGTCCTGTTCCGCCGGAAGATCCGCAGAGCACAATCTTTCCGTTTTCCTGAACGGTCATGTCAGTGAATGCTTCCATGGCTTTGATGTCAAGCACGGCCAAACCATTTTCTGCAAAGGAGGAGTCGGGATCACCGGATTCATTCACAGCCATGAGCAGCAGATCGGTCTTGCTGCTGCCGTGACCGATTCTTCCGCCAACCAAAATTCTTCCGTCAATAGGGTGACGTATGATAGCAAACGCGTCATCTGTTCCCGTGTTCAGGTTAAGCACCTTGATGCCACCATCTCCGAAACCGGCATCGGGTTGGCCATCACTGTCATACTTCGCCAGCAAGATGTCATACTTGTCATTGGCGCAGCTACCGGCGGCCATGATGCTTCCATCCTCATTCAGAATCAAATCACGGAACTGGGAATAGTCGTAATCGATATCAGTTATTACCATTCCATCATCACCAAATGTTTCATCAATACTTCCGTCTTCATTGAGACGCATGAGGGCGCCATTCATATATGTGAAGCCGCCGACGTTGTCCTGACCTGCAAGCACAATCTTGCCGTCGGGCTGCACCGCGATGGAATAAAACAGGTCTTCACCTCCGTCAGTGTGAATCTGCGTAATGCCATTGGTGCCGAATGTCTCATCAAGTGATCCGTCCTCGTTCAAACGTGCCACGAAGTAGTCAATGTCCGCCCAGTTAGGAAGCGTTGCGCCACCCGCAATGAGCAGCTTGCCATCATCCAGCCGGTAAATGGCATTTCCGTAATCGTAGTTCCCGGCAATATCAAAAATGGTGAAGCCATTCACGCCAAACGTGGAATCAACTGCACCGTTTTGAAGCAGTCGAAACACAGCAATGTCCCAATCGCCGAGCGCACCGGTGGTGAATCCCACACTTACGATTTTATTGTCAGGAAGAATGACGAGGTCATTGGCATTTTCAAACCCGGTACTTGGCGTAAGTATTTGCATGCCATTGGCTGCAAAACTTGAATCCAGCGTGCCGGGCACGCCGGCAGTTGAATTTGAGAAAGAGCATGCGGTTAAAATCAAAAACAAAATGAGAAAGGATAGAAAATTTTTCATTGGTACAAGTGATGTTTGGTTATGAATGTTTATACAGAAGTTTGGGTTGGGAAATCATCATTCGGGTTTTGAATTATTTTTCTTGTTACCGGAATTTGCTTCGGCAGAAATTTCGGGATGCTGGATAGATCCGATCAGTTTATTCAGCCCGGCAATCTCTTCCTTCTTCTTCTTGATCATTTCTTCCAGCAGGTCGAGAAGCTGTTTGTCTTCTTGTTGGGTGTTCATGAAAAGATGACTTAAAAAATGCGGTGGCAAAGAAAAACTCAGGTGGCAGGGTGATGCAACTTTTTGGAGTTACAACTCCTTTCAGGGTGCCTTACAAAACCTTACACCGTGCCTACGTCGCTGAAAATCAGTAGTCGTATTTGAAAGAGATTTTTCAGAACCTGGAGAGAAAAGCGATAAGATTCTCATCCTTGGCAAGCCCGAGTTTGGTCCGGAGCCGGTGGCGGGCCACATCAATGCTGTTTGCCGTTTGATAGGTGATGGAAGCAATGTCCTTGGTTGACATGTTGAGCTTGAGAAAAGC
Source organism: Bacteroidota bacterium (assembly GCA_018267315.1). Taxonomy (GTDB): domain Bacteria; phylum Bacteroidota; class Bacteroidia; order Chitinophagales; family UBA10324; genus JAFDYS01. The sequence goes on from JAFDYS010000038.1 coordinate 53,286, forward strand.
GCAAAGACGAAGTTCGTTAGCGGTGAGTTCAGGGAATCGGGAGCTCAGTTTCTTATAGAAATCAGTGTGCACGCGCTGAAACCGTATTTCAAATTCCTTCCAGGAATCGTTGCCGCTATCCATTTCAATTTCCGACAGAATTTCTTTCACCAACTTTTTGAATTCAGGATGCTGCATCAGTTCATTGTTCTTCAGCTTTTCGGCGATGCTCAACACAAATTCCTTGTTCTTTACCTGGTACATCACATGCGTGGTGAGCTCCTTGTTTCGGAATTCCAGCTCACTCTTCAGTTTATCACGTTCAAGGTCGGCGCGCTTCAGCCGGTTTCTTCCCAGCTTGAAAAGAAAAAACAAAATCACCGAAGCGATAATCAAAATGCCAATCACAACAGATAGAATGAAGTAAGTTCTCCGCTTCGCGGATTCCGCTTTCAATTGCTCCACCTCTTTGGCTTTGAGCTGCTGCTGAAATTCAAACTTGGCCGACTGGTAAGCCAACTCTCTCACGTTATCTTCATTTACCTGCTGCTGGTAATAAAAACCATGAAGGCGGGCATAGTACAGCGCTGAATCGGCTCGTCCTTTTTGCTCCCAGTATTTCGAAAGACCATCGCTTGAAGTGGACAGCACTGAGAGCTGGTTGTTTTTCTTTCCGAGAAAAAATGCTTCATGCAAGCTGCTGTAGGCCGCCGGCAGATTTTTTTTCAGATAGAACGTGCCCAGTTTAGCCAGTGCCGTGGCACGTGAAATCATTTTCGGCCCGGCAAATTCAATTCCGATGAGGTCAATCTCTTTAAGCATCCGTTCGAGGTCGTCCTGCGCCGCATCATCGTTCTTTTTCTTTTCAGCAATTTCAGCCAGCGTCATATACGTTTCTGCCAGGTTCGCGTGGTCATTCATCCGCTGAAAGATGCCCGCTCCCTCTAACGCATACTGTTCCGCTACGCCCAGCTCTTCGAGCTCATTGTACACGATGGCGAGGTTAAGCATGGTAATGCCAATGTTGATGGAATCACCCCGCCGTTCAAAATCTTTACGGGCCATTTCTTCATAGCGAATGGCATCATCGAAGTTTTTAGTCTTCTGATAAATGAAAGCAATGTTCAAATCAAACTCACCCAGGATCTCAGGTACGTGGTATTCAACCGCTAATTGCTGACCTTGTAGGTAATACGAAAGCGACTGCGCCAGTTGATCTTTGACGTAGTAAATATTCCCGAGCAGCAGATAGATAATGCTCAATGATTCCCATGACTTCGACTGACTGAAAAATGTTTCCGCCTGCAGGTAGGCATCCCGTGCGCGGTCGAGACTATCGCGTGTGACGAGGGCATTGCCGATGTAGTGATAAAACTCTCCTTTGAATTGCAGCGGCGTTTTATCATCGCTCATCCGGAGACCGGCTTCAGCGATGATGAAAGCCGAATCCGGGTTGACAGGGAGATATTCTTTTGCAAGTGATTTGTAAAGTTCCACACGACGCTGCAGGTCGTTAGTGGATTGAAGCAGTTGCCTGAGACTGTCAATGGAAGACCGGGATTGCGCATACGCCGCACACTGTAACAGTAATATGAAAACCGCCATCACCAAAGAGGATCGGATGATGAGCTTCAGCGGGAGAAACCATTCCTGGCGGTTGGTATTTGACATAATTACCTGCTCGGTGCAGGCAACAAAATTAGAAGAACCCTTCTCGGGTGCACTAAGCTACCCGATTACGATCTTCCTGAGCAGCGTGAAGCCTGAAGACCGGATAGTGAGAAAATAAATTCCGTGCGGGAGTTGTCGCAGATCCATTTCCTGAATTTGGTTTTGAGATACTTGATTAGCAGAATACAAATAGACCGATTTTCCAATGGCATCGGTTACTTCCAGCGTTACTTCAGTGGCAGATGCTCCGTTTCCAAAATGAATGGTAAAGATTCCCTCCGATGGATTGGGAAAGACTAAAATGTTTGCAGCTTTCCATTCATCAATGCCTGTGATCTCAACATAAAGCGTCGTTGAATTCACGCAACTATTCGAATCAGAAACCACTACGGTGTAGAATCCGGTTTGCAGAACTTCATACGATTGATTGGTGGCTCCGGGAATATCCACGGTGTTCAATTGCCATTGGTAAAAATCTGCCTGACTCGATGTGAGTGCGTATCCGTTTTGCGTGATGATTGGAATTGGTGGCGTTGGATAAACAGTGATGTAATCGTGAAGTGTTAGCGTATCGCTTCCGTTTGCATTCGTAGTGATGAGTGTGACATCGTAAGCACCCGGCTCATTGTAGCAGATGTTGGTTGGGTTTTGATCGGTGGAGGAAGACGGAGTACCGCCGGGGAAAATCCATTGCCAGGATGTGGGATTGTTGGTGGATTGATCGAGGAAGTCATTACAATACTTTTCACAGAGTTTACTACTCGTCGCAATAAAATCAATTATAGGGTAACAGGTTATTTGTGGACACTGAGGATTGATTTCGAATTTCCAAAGATCATTAAACCGTTTAGCAGAATGATTCATACCACCAAATAACCACAAGTTTCCGTTTGTATCAATCCACGCTAACGCTCCGTTTTTCTCACCGGGATAATTATTATCTGAAGGTGTTCCTTGAATCCCATAAAATCCAATTTGATTATTTATTGTTGAGCCCTTGACTAGTGTCCAATCATCATTCCCGACTCGATAAACCCATAAATCGTTTGTGGTATTACTCATGTAATCGTGACATCCACCATATACCCAAAAATTTCCGCACGAATCTTTCCAGCATGCTCCGTTTTCAAATCCCGCAGCCGGATGATTGGCATTGGAAGATTCACAATATTGAGTGAAAACTGCCTCGGCACCGATGGTATCAGTTCCACTGATCCACGTCCATTCATTTGAATTTACATTGAATTTCCAAAGATCACAATACACGTTATGATTATAACCTGCATAGCCACCCCACAACCAAAAATTCCCATTCTCATCTGTCCAATGTGCGTAAGGTAATCGAGAGCCAGGCGAGTTCAATGAGTCACTTATTCCTTTTATACCATAGCTTGGAGCTAGTTGGCAGCCCTGCGATCCTTGCATCCACACCCAATCATTAACCCCAACATCATACTTCCACATTGCGGTGCCAATGCAAGAAGAGTTGCCTCCGCTATACAGCCAGAAATTTCCTAAACTATCAGTCCATGCGGCCGTATTCTCGTGTAGACTTCCGGGATTATTGTCAGATGCCGGCACCTGATAATTTCCGTAAATTGGATCGAGATAAACATTTGAATCGCTTCCATCCATCCAAGTCCATTCATTCGTTGAGATTGAATAACGCCATAGATCATTTCTGTCTCCATCGATCGCCGAACAAAAAGCATAACCACCATACAACCACAAATCACCATTCGTGTCAGTCCATGATAACAATGCGGCACCTCTTGCACCCGGACTATTGTCTGGTGAAGGCACTCCTATCACTCCATACACACCACACTGATTCGGCAACTGCGAACCATTTATCCAAGTCCATTCGTTAGTAAGCACATTGAATTTCCAAAGCGCACTATAGGTGTTATTTCCTTTAGAGCCACCGAACAGCCAGAAATTTCCATCATGGTCTGTCCATGAGGCTGGATTGTACAAAGCAGGTGGGTTGTTTGAAGCATCAGATAAACCTTGAATTCCCCAAGTGCCGGATGAACAACACGTACTATCTCCTTTCATCCATGTCCACATTCCTGCTTGAGCAATTAAAAGTTTGTTTGAAAAAACGAAGAGCAATAAGGTGACCGATAAAATTTTCCTCTTCATAAAAGTACCAGAAGAATTGAAGATGAGTTTGCAGAGGAAAGTTACGAATTTCTTGACGACAGAAGGCAGCTTGATTTTTTTTTACTTTTACAATCACAGACATTATCATGGAAACAATCGAATTGAAATCACAGTTGCATCGTCTCATAGATCAGTTAAACGATCCTGTTATTCTTGATCAGTATTATGAAGAAATCAAAAGAATAGTTAACCTCTCAAAATCCGGTTTGTGGGATTCACTGAATGAAGATCAAAAGCAGGAAGTGCTTCTCTCTTTTGAAGAGAGTGAAAACGATGACAACCTGGTTGATCATGAAACGGTGATGAAAAAATACAACCAATGGCGCATCGGGTAGAGTGGACGAAGAGAGCCCATACTACTTTTGATCAAACCGTAGATTACCTGCAACATGAATTCGGTGAAAAATCTGTCGAGAAATTCATCCGAAGAGTTGATGCCGCAATCAAGTTGATTGAACAAAACCCTCAGTTCGGAAAGGTTGAAGAAGAAAAGAAATCCATCAGGAGCTTGCTGGTTTCAAAGTACTCATTTGCATTTTACAGAATAAAGAACGATCGAATAATCATTCTTAAATTCTTCGACGGAAGGCAGAACCCAAAGAAAAGATTAAAATAAAGTCACGATGACGGCGGTCCTAATGAATATGTTATCTCGAAAGAATAATTTTCTTCCTCGAAGAAAAAGCATCCGATTTGATTTCAATAAAATAAACACCGGATGCAGCTTCATTCAGGTCGATCTCTTTTTGCCGAGATGATGAGAGAATTTTTTCCTGAGAAGAAAAAACTTTTTGTCCCACCGCATTCACCACTTCAATCGCAACTTCATCTGAATTGAAATCATTTTGCCAATGAATGATAAAATTCCCGTTCGAAGGATTGGGATAAACTGAAACGCCCGCATCACTCACTTCATCAATGCCGGTGATCTCAACATAGAGTGTCGTTGAGTTCACGCAGCTATTTGAATCAGAAATCACCACGGTATAAAATCCGGTTTGCAGAACTTCATACGATTGATTGGTGGCTCCGGGAATGTCCACCGTATTCAATTGCCATTGGTAAAAATCTGCTTCACTTGATGTGAGTGTGTATCCGGTTTGCGTGATGGTTGGAATGGCTGGCGTTGGATAAACCGTGATGTAATTGTGAAGCGTGAGTGTGTCGCTTCCATTTGCATTCGTGGTGATGAGTGTGACGTCATAAACACCCGGCTCATTGTAGCAGATGTTGGTTGGGTTTTGATCGGTGGATGAAGACGGAGTGCCGCCGGGAAATTGCCAAAGCCACGAGGTGGGATTGTTGGTGGATTGATCATAAAAATTGGTGCAGAATTTTTCGCACAGTAATGGATCGTCTGAAATAAATTGAGTTGACGGCATGCAAAATTTAACAATCCAATAGTCATTGCTTCCTCTCCCTACTTGTGTTTTGTATCCACCAGTATCGGCTATTGTGGAATTAGCCATTACAAAGCATTTACAACTTGACTGAAGAGCAAGTCCGAATCTATCATGATATCCTGTTGTAAATATTGTTTTATCCCAAATTTTATTTCCAAGAGAATCAAGATTGACAACCCATGTCTGTTCATAGCCCAGGTTAGCTTCTGTTTTATCACCGCTAAGTGGAGAACTGGAAGTGCCCGCCATTAAATATCCTCCAGTTATTGTCGATGAAAGATTTGACAACATCCAATCATTGGCGGTACCTCCGAATCGCTTATCCCAAACTAAATTTCCAAGTGAATCAGTTTTAATGATCCAGTAATCAATAGCGCCCCAGGATGGCTGAGACTTATCCCCACTGATATCAGAATATGTATAGCCACCTAAAATATATTCTCCATCAACAGAGGCGAGTATCCCATATAACCTATCTTCATTTATTCCTCCGAATCGTTTGTCCCAAAGTAATACACCGAGTGAATCGATTTTTAGAATCCAGTAATCAGAATCTCCCCAAGATGGTTCTGTTTTATCGCCGCTGATTCCAGAAACAGAATATCCACCGATAATAAAATTGCCGGAAGTAGTTTGCAAAATCGACGTTAGGTGATCGTCATTAATTCCGCCATATCGTTTATCCCATTGGACATTACCCAATGAATCGATTTTTAGAATCCAGTAATCTTCTCCTCCCCAGCACGGTTCTGTTCTATTACCGCTAATACCAGAGTATGAGTAGCCTCCAAGGATATATCCACCATCTGCAATTTGCCGAAGACAACCGAAGTAGTCATCACTTGTCCCGCCATATCGTTTATCCCATTGTATATTTCCAAGCGAATCAATCTTTACAATCCAGAAATCATATCCTCCCCAAGTATCTTGTGTTTTATCTCCCGTCATTCCAGAATTTGAGTGTCCCCCTAAAAGATAACCTCTGTCAGGTGTTTGTTGTACAGAATTTAAGAACTCATTTTGCATTCCACCATATCGTTTATCCCATTGCAGATTGCCGAGAGAATCAATTTTTACAATCCAGTAATCGAATGATTGTTGACACGTATCCCAGTTTGGCTGAGTTTTGTCACCGCCTACTCCGGATGCAGAATTACCTCCTAAAATATATCCTCCGTCACGTGTTTGTTCCAGACAAAAGATGTTATCTTCAATGGAACCTCCAAATCGGGAATCCCAAGTCTTAACTAATTGGGCGTGAGAAAAGGAAAAATTAGAAATGAAAACCAAGAACCAGAATAGGTTTTTTCTCATTTTGCAATTTAATGAAGTCGAAATTAGGAACAACCAATTTAGTAGAATATGATTCGAGTCATGCTATCATAGTAACAAATGATTCCATAAACGCATTGTTCCTTATACCAAAGTATTGCATCCAGTAAATCCAATTCCGCGAATTCTGAAATGCGCAGCTTATGCTTCATAAGCGCGAGCTGATTCTCCTGCGAACGTCTTCCCAGTCAGAGAGCTTGGCATCTCCCTTTCGAATGGCTTCTAATCTTCTTCGCGTTTCCACGATATGAGATGGTAGAATATCCATCTCGTTTGGATTTAAACTGTCCCAAACCTTTTCTACCAGAAGAATTTTTTCGGCGGGACTCAACTTTAATATTTCATCCATGGATATCATTCCTGCTCATTTGTGTTCAACGTAAAAATATAAAAAATGTGACGAGATTTTTTACTCCAAATACGTCACCTTCACGCTCACATTCGTGTTCCTTCCTTTGTCATCGGCGCAGGAGATTTTAATGTCTCCCTCTTGCGGCGTGAAGAAAACTTTGTCATGAACGCCTGCGGCTCGATAGAATTTATCATTCACATACCAATAGACTTCCTTCACTTCATTATCGGCATTGCAGGCCAGAGCCAGTTGCCCCGTTTTGTCTTCGAAGATGTAATCCATGCCATCCGTGAGCGAGGTGATCTGCGGCGCATTGGCCGTGTAGATGCGTGTGCAGTTGGGATTGTGCGGAGGAATTTTCTGGTAGGGAATGTTTTCAGCTTCGTAATACGAAATCAATTCGCCCGGTAGATTGGGATAGAGTTTCTCTTTGTATCCCGTTTCCGGCAAGCAGTTTCTGCAATAAGAAATGGATGAATCAGCCGAAACAAAAACTTCTTTCAGGTGATCACATTTTGCGGTGGAAGAAATTCCGGGAATGAAATAATCCATCACCTGATCGGTGCAGAAATCATCCGGCACTTTTCCTGTGACGGAACACACCAATCGAAAATCCAGATCCTTCGGCTGATGCAGCCAGTCATTGTCTGAAGCATTGTATTCAATGGAATTGAAAATATCGAAGAGCAATGGTGTAGCAATATCAGTGCCGGTCAAATCCGGAACGCCGGTGCCATCCATGTTTCCCACCCACACGCCAATCGTGTAATGCTTGTTGAAGCCGATGCTCCAGGCATCACGCCGTCCGTAGGAGGTGCCGGTTTTCCAGGCGATGTGCGGCAGGCGCATGGCGCTCTCATAATTCACGGGCAAATCGGGGCGGGTATGCTCGGTGAGGATTTGCGAGATCATGAAAGCAGAAGCAGGTGAGAAAAGTTTTGCCATTGAAGAATCAACGGCGTGCAGGTCACTTCGAGCTTGTCGAGAAGCAGCAGAGCCGCTCGCACTTGTTCTCGACATGCTCGAACTGACATCGCTCCTTTTGTTTGTCGGATTTTCTATGAAGTGTATTCTTTCTTCCGTCCCCTCATTTGCAAACGCAGAATATAACTTCACAAGCTCTTCGAGCTTCACGCCACAACCACCGAGCACCACGGAAAGGCCCAACTTGCTTTCATTCTTCGACACAGCATTAAAGCCAACTTGCTTCAATGAAGAAATGAATTGCTGAGAGCCCAATTCATCCAGCACTTTCACGGCAGGAACATTCAGTGAATTGGCCAAAGCATTTTCCACCGTGGTGATGCCGCGGAATTTTTTATCGTAGTTCTCCGGCATGTAGCCGCGAAAATTCACCGGCACATCCGTGATCACTGTTTTTGGGGTGGCCAACCCGCGGTCAAAAGCAAGCGCATACAAATATGGTTTGAGTGTGCTGCCGGGAGAACGTATCGCCCGCACACCATCCACTTGTCCGCGATCTTCTGCATTGTAAAAATCCGCTGACCCGATATATGCTTCCACATTACCGGTTTCATTATTCAGTACCATCACCGCGCAGTTAGTGATACCACGATTGTGAATCCGCTGAATGTAGTTGAAGGCAAGGTTCTCCACTTTCTCCTGTTTCTTCCGGTCGATGGTGGAATGAATGATGGCTTGTGAAGGATAAGTGCTTGCGAGTCGCAGGGAAATATGAGGAGCGAGTTTCGGAACGGCCTGCCGTTTTGCAGTGAGTTTCTCCGTCAATGCGTCCTCAATTTCTTCCTGCGGAAAAATGTGATCATCCCCGAACCGGTGCAGCCACTTGTTCCTTTCCTGAATGATCAGCTCATTGTTTTTCCCGATCACTAAGGAAGAAGGACGATTGGGAATGATGGCGAGTGTTACAATTTGCGCAAGTGAGAGATGCTCCGGTGTTTGTCCGAAGTAAATCAGTGACGCCGATTTCACTCCTTCGATGTTGCTGCCATAGGGAACAAGGTTAAGATAGAGTTGCAGAATCTCATCTTTTGAAAACTTCCATTCCAGCTGAAGTGCCCGGAACATCTCGATGATTTTGTTGCCGTAGGTGCGCGGTTTAGGATCAAGCATGCGCGCCACCTGCATGGTAATCGTGGAAGCGCCCGATGTTTTTCTTCCCTTCACCAAATTGTTGAACGTTGCCCTAACGATTGCTGCGGGATTAATGCCCGGATGCCAATAGAAATATTTGTCTTCCTTTTCAATGATCGTTTTCTTGAGTAACGGCGTGATTTCACTCAACTCCGTTTTCATTCTCCACTTGTCATCGGCGGAGAGAAAGGCGTGTAACACCGTACTGTCACTTGCCGTTATGATTTGTGAGTAGGGAATCTGGATCCGGAGTGGAAACAGCACATTGAAAGCGATGAAAAGCAGGATCAAACTTGCCAGCGGAATCAGCACGAATCTTTTAAACTTACCGTATTGCCCGTGGCCGAGTTGTAACATTTGGAAAATGATGTCCGCTTAAAATTAACGCCGCAACCTGCATCCTATTTCAGAAAATGAGGGACTTCGTCAAATCGCCGGTCCCATTCTGTTGAAGTGCAATGCTCGCCGTAACTTTACACGAATAAAATCACTCCGCACTGACTACTATTGAACAGTCGCCGTGACAAGATGCTCAACCGTTGTTTTCTTTTCCTGTTCCTCCTGCTGCCCGGCCTGCTGAGTGCCCAAATCACTTCCTTCAAGGGAACGGTAGTGGATTCACTCACCGGTGAGGCGCTTCCATTCGTAACCATCCTCATAAATGATTCACAAACACAAGGCACCAGTTCGGACACGGCCGGTGTATTCCTGATTAAGAGCACCAAACCGGTTACCTCCCTCACGATAAGTTATGTGGGATATAAAACCAGGCGGGTTACGATTCCTGCCGGTCAAAAAACAGAATCCATCACCATTCAACTTACACCGGAAGAAAAGCAACTGGAAGATGTGCTGGTGTTTGCGGGAGAAAATCCGGCCAACCGCATTATCAAAATGGCGGTAAAAAACCGCGATCAGAACAACTATGCAAAGCTGAAGAGCTACATGTACACCGCTTATGAGAAATTCACCGTAAACGGAGTGCCGCCCGATACAGTTTACAGTGATTCACTGCGCACCAAAATTTACCGCTATCTCAAGGACAATCACCTCATGGTGCTCGAAGCCATGGTGGAACGCAAGTTCATAGCGCCTGACCTCGTGAAGGAAACCGTGTTGGCGCAAAATGTTTCCGGGCTTACCACACCCAACTTTACGCTAGTCGCCTCGCAGTTTCAGACCACCAACTTTTATGAACCATATCTCAACATCGCCACTACCGATTTTGTGAATCCCGTTTCACCCAATAGCTGGGATAAATATTTCTTCAATATTGAAGACACCTTGTATGAAGGACGTGACACGGTTTTCGTTTTAAGTTACCGCCCGACACGCGGAAAAAATTTCGCCGGCCTCAGCGGCATGCTCGAGATCAACACAGATGGCTACGCCATCCAGCGAGTGACGGCGCGCCCGGCTGATACGCTGCTTGCCACCATGCACGTGAGCATTGAACAGCGTTATGCCAAAGCCGACAGCATCCACTGGTTTCCTACGTACCTCGAAAGCAACCTCACCTTCCGCAACTTTTTTTGGCAGGGATTGAAACTGGAAGGAAGCAGCAAGACCTATATCAAAGAGGCCGTGATCAATCCGCCATTGGCGCGAAAAGACTTTGATGGCGTGAGCATTGACCTGATGGATGATCTGAAAAAAGATGATGTCTTTTGGAACCACAACCGCGCCGATTCACTCAGCACCAAAGAGAAGCGCACCTATTACCTGCTCGACAGTCTCAACCGCCGCTACCACTTCGACCGCAAGCTCGCCTGGGCCAGTGCCTGGCAGGACGGGCTGCTGCGATTTCCCTATGTGAGTGTGCAGATCTACAATACGATCAAATTCAACAAACCGGAATTCATGCGCATCGGTCTTGGTTTGGAAACGAACCGCGACTTCTCCAAACGCTATGTGCTCTCAGGATTCGCCGCATACGGTATTCGTGATGAATTGTGGAAGTATGGCGGCTCCGTGAAGTGGAAAATCGTGGAACCGAAAAACATTACGCTCAAGTTCAGCAGCTCCATGAACTACGAAGAAAACGGCGGTCTGCAGTTTTTCCAGAATAATTATTGGGGAAGTCTTACCGGCGTGCGCAACTACACCATCACGCAATTTGATTACGTGAACCGTCAGGAACTGGACTTCACGGCCCGCATCCGCAAAGCCGTGAACATTCAGCTTGCATCCTTCACGGCACTCAAAAAAATCACCAACGACTACCTGTTCCTTGATAACTCCGGCGATGAGCCGCAGTTGCTCAGCGAATTTCGTTTCTCCGGCGTGCAGGCCGCAATGCGGTGGTCGTATAAAGAGCGCGTGGTGGAATCACTCGATCACTATTATTGGATCAACACAGGTCACCCGGTACTGTGGCTGCAGGTTACTCAGGGGTTCAAAGGATTTCTGCAGGGTGATTTCACCTATACGAAATACGAAGGGCAGTTGGCTTATGCCTTCAACACCAAATCATTCGGCATCACGTCGTTCACCCTGAATGCAGGGTTTGTTCATGGCATTATTCCCTCTTCAGAATTGTATGCGGGAAGATCAAGCTACGCTCCCATCGGATTGTATGCGCCCGGAAGTTTTCAAACCATGCGCAGCGGCGAATTCATGAATGACCGGTTTGCCGCTTTGTATTTTAAACAGGATTTTCTGAATAACGTGATTCGCTGGGGACATTTTCAACCCAACTTCCAGTTCGTAACCAATATCGGTTGGGGGCAACTGCATAACCCGGAAGTGCATGTAAACTCCACGTTTCAATCCATGGAGAAAGGATATTATGAATCCGGCATCGTGATGAACAGTCTGCTTGCGAAAAAATTCTTCGGCATCATCCGGCTTGGCGTGGGAGCAGGTGTCTTCTACCGTTACGGGCCCTATGCTTTTGCACACGAGATCGACAACTTCTCATTCAAGATCACGCTTTCTTACAATCTCAAATAATCCCGCCATCACTTTCAATGATCCGTTGTCTGCGGCTGCAACTTATCTTTCTTATGATTGTGATTGCCGGATCGCAGCAGTTGGATCACCTCTTCATCTTCCACCGGTGAAAAATCACGGTAGAACTGGCCTACTCCAACAAAATTGAACGGCGTGGTGAGGCAGATGAAATCATCCGCTTCCGCTTTTATTTTTTTCACCGTGGTTGGCGGCGCCACGGGCACTGCAATAATAATTTTCTTCGGATGCCTGTTGCGAAGTAGCTGAATAGTGGCCAGCATGGTTTTACCGGTGGCGATACCATCATCCACGATGATCACCACTTTATCTTTGATATCCAGGGCGGGTTCATCGTCGCGGTAGTAGCGATACCGCTTATGCATCTCCTGCTGAATGCGTTTTGTTTCTGCCAGGATGTATTCCTTCGAAACATCTTCACGTTCATCCACGATTGCGCCTTCCATGCTCACCGCACCAATGGCATATTCGGGATTATAGGGATGACCGATTTTTTTTGTCATCACCAGATCGAGCGGGAAACCGAGATACCTGGCGAGGTAATAAGCAATGGGTACACCACCTCTAGGCACCGCCAGCACAACGCCTTTCTCTCCAGCATATTTATCAAGTTTAACAGCCAGCATTTTTGCTGCCTGTAACCGGTTTTTGAATACCATAGCGCAAGAGTTTTAATGATTCAGTGAATGAACGTGTTTGGGAATGAGGTGCTCACCAAACCACTTCGATGCCAGGCGCGACACCTCTTCCAGCTTTCCTTTTTCTTCAAACAAATGTGAGGCGCCAGCTACAATCGTGAGTTCTTTTTTGCTGGCGAGCAATGCAAAGGCCCGCCGGTTGAGTTCAATAACCGGGATATCCCAGCTTCCGACAATCAATAGGGTCGGTGCTTTTACTTCCCCCAGCCGTGCCTTGGCCAGATCCGGACGGCCGCCGCGGGAAACTACGGCACCAATGCGGTCACCCAATTCTGCTGCCGCCATCAATGCAGATGCGGCGCCCGTGCTCGCACCAAAATATCCGACATTCATTTGACCAAGTTCCCGGTCATGAAACACAAAATTGGTGACGCCGATGAGCCGTTTTGTTAGCAGCTCAATGTTGAACCGCGTGGCATACACTTCATCTTCCTTCTCGGTGAGTAAATCCGTAAGCAACGTAGCCATGCCATGATCATTGAGTACAGCAGCCACAAAATTATTTCTCGGGCTGAACCGGCTGCTTCCGCTTCCATGGGAAAAGATCACGATGGAATTCGCTTTGTCGGGTACGGTGAGCGAGGCTTCAAGTTCCACATTGCCCACCGGAATGATGATCTCAGACTTATGACTTTTCATAGTGCTGCAATTTGTTACCTAAAGGAACAAACACTCCGCGGCCAGGCACATGATCGACTTCATCCCGCAGCGTGATTTTCGGCATACGTCATCCCCCGGCTATTTGGTTGTTTTATGTTGGATTTCAAACAGGGAAAAGCTATGAGAAGAAGACTATATCCGCAAAATGATCAGGTGGTAAGCGGCTACCGGGAAATCATTCGTGATCACACCATACGCCTCGATTCTCCCGGCGATCTTGATTTACTTATGGAAAGAATCGGCGATGCCCGGGTGGTTTTGCTGGGCGAAGCCACACACGGCACCCATGAATTCTATACCTGGCGCGCTCAGCTCAGTAAGCGGCTGATCCGTGAAAAGAATTTTTCCTTCATCGCCGTAGAAGGGGATTGGCCCGATTGCTACCGGCTGAACCGATACGTGAAACGCTATCCGGATTCAGGTAAAAGTTCCTTTGAAGTGCTGCATGAATTTAACCGATGGCCAACGTGGATGTGGGCCAACTGGGAAATGGTGGCCCTGGCCGACTGGCTCACCCATCACAACTACCGGCTACCTCTTGCGAAAAAGACCGGTTTCTACGGACTGGATGTTTACAGTTTGTGGGAATCACTCGATGCCATTCTCAGGTACCTTGACAAGGTAGATCCCGCGGCGAAGAAAAAAGCCGAGAAAGCATTCAAGTGCTTTGAACCCTACAGCGAAGAAGAAGGTCAATCGTATGCACGCGCCACGATGCTTGTTCCGGCGTCCTGCGAACAGGAGGTGATCGAACTGCTGAGCGAAATCAGTTCCAAAATGACGCAGTACAACACCGATCACGAAGCCGTATTCAGTGCCGGGCAAAATGCGCTGGTGACCGTGAACGCCGAACGCTATTACCGCACCATGATCAAAGGCACCGCTGAATCGTGGAACATCCGCGATCATCACATGATGGATACCCTTGAGCGGTTGCTGAAATTTCACGGGCGCGATGCAAAAGCCATCGTGTGGGAACATAACACGCATATCGGCGATGCGCGGTTTACGGATATGCGACAGGAAGGGATGGTGAACCTGGGACAACTCGCCCGGCAGCGTTTCGGCGAAGATGAAGTGGTCTCGGTCGGCTTTGGAACTTTTGAAGGTACTGTGGTGGCCGGCCGCAGCTGGGGCGATGTCATGCGTGTGATGCATGTACCGCCCGCCACACGGGGAAGCTGGGAATATCTGTTGCACCAGGCCGGAGCGTTTGACAAATACCTGATCATGAATGAAACACTCAAGGAGGTGCTCAGCGACCGCGAGTTCGGCCATCGGGCCATCGGCGTAGTCTATCATCCCGATCATGAACATCTCGGCAATTACGTACCGAGTGTGTTGCCACATCGTTATGATGCATTCATCTTCCTTGACAAAACCAATGCCCTCCACCCGCTCCACATGAAAAGTGATGTACACCAGATACCGGAAACATTTCCGTTCGGTGTATAGACAAATTACCGGTCATGAAATTTCCATGGCTGAAATGGACGGCTCGCATGCTGAGTGTTGCAAGTACGGCACTCATCATCATATTTATTGCCGGTGAGCAATACAATCACTCCCTATTCACGGCTGAAGAAAAACTGCTGGTGATTTTTTTCCCGATCGGCATTGTAGCCGGGTTTGTCATTTCATGGACCTGGGAGGGCTTAGGTAGTTTGGTTACCATAGGAAGTCTGTGTGCCTTTTACCTGGCGAATTATGTGTGTTATGATGAATGGCCGGATGGTTACGAATTCATTTTACTTGCGTCGCCGGGATTTCTTTTTGCGTTAAGCGGTTTGAATCATCTGTTCAGGAAACAAAAACCATCAGCACCTTCAGCGGTGTGAGGAAGGCGGGATTATGAAATGCATCGCCATATATCTCAGTTTAATGATCAGCGCGTTTCGCCTTCCCGCGCAGGATTCAGATTTTGTCCGCAATGAAGTTTACGCGGGATACGGAATGCTCACGGATATTCGCATTGCGTTTGAAACGGAAAATTTCCTCGGCATCATTGCCGGTGCGCAATATGCTGATGTAAAAGGACCGGGTGCCTTCATGGCGGGATACAGCCGGTACCTGTCACGTAAAGTTTCACTTGGTGCTACTGTCACTTATCAATATCTGCAAATCACCGGAACGTATTCTTCCGGCGAACCCATTAATAACTATTATTCTCTCCTGAATGTGATGGCCCGGTTCGACTATCATTATGTAAACGATGAGAAAGTGCAGATTTATTCCGGGGCGGCGCTGGGGCCATCATTCATCCTCGGCAAATGGCAGGATGCGGAAGGCAGGGAAAAACATTTTGCTCCCTTCGTCGCCTACCAGCTCAATTTGATCGGCATGAGAGTGGGACGAACGTGGGCCGGATATGGTGAACTGGGCTTCGGAAGAAACGGCCTGCTCACCCTGGGCATTTCACGCAGGTTCTGATGTCAAGTCAGCATCTCATCAGTCATGTTTGCGGCGCCATGCTTCGAACTGCGATTTCAACTTAGGGGGCATATCCCTGCACCCGCAGTTCCTGGCATGCTCCAGGTGCCACATCATCCGCTGTTCCATTGTCGGGTTTTTAGGCATGCGGTGTTTGCGATGCCACGTTGCATTCATTTTCATACCAACGCAAAATTAGCTTTCGCAGGCAGGCATCTTGGCATGAGATGGATCAATTTATCTATTGAGAGTTATCACCTATTTTTCGTCATGTGCTTCATAACTTAGAAGTCAGTATTGATTGTTATGAGTGAACTGAGTATTTGGTTGGATACGTACGACGATCTCTATTCAGATTTCGATCCGCGGCCATACGGAAAGCGCCTTGTGTCGCATGATTTTATCAATGAACTGAAACGAAACATGCACGAAATCTCCGGCGGCCCCGTTCAACTCGGGCTTTTCATTCCGGAGCCGGCCAGAAAGCGGGAGGCCGAGAGCGAAATCATCACCAGTCTCCAGAATTATTTTTTCAAAAACCTGAATGTTGCCGAACATGCGCTGAGGAAACTGGTGCAGCAGGGAATCTGGATGGGTTTGATTGGCATAGCCCTGCTGCTCATCGCTACCTACATGGTGTATGAAGCATTCCCGGGTTTCCTGGCCACGGCGGTCACCGTGGTACTTCAGCCCGCCGGATGGTTCCTGGTTTGGAACGGGCTCGACAATATTTTTTTTGAATCAAAAGAGCTGAAAAATGAAAGGAGTTTCCTTGGGAAAATGCAGGATTGCAGCATCCAGTTCCGCTCACTTAATTCGGCCACTTCATGACTTTAATCAAGTTTACAAATGATTGCTGTCAGAGGGAAAGAATGAAAACTGATCAACCTTAGGAGTCCCTTATTGAGCTTTCAAAAATCAGGGCTATGAAAAAGAAACTGGGAACCAAAAAAACTTCAGCAAAGAAGAAGGTAGCCGCCAAAATCGGGAAAAAGAAAACCGCGGAAGTAAAATCACCCGAGAATAAAAAGAAGGTGATTGCAAAAAAGAAGGTCGTACCTCAGGTGGATGAATTCCCCGGTTATCCGCATTACCCTTCCGCAGATGATATTACGAACCCGAGAAAAGGATATCAGAAAATGGAACTCAATGAATCATTGCGCCGGCTGGTAAAGCCCAAAGGGAAAGCGGCTTCCGCAAAACCTGAAACCGAACAAATGGAAAAACCATTGCTGCCTGATCTGGAAACCGGCGAAGAAGAATTTGCCGTCAGTAATGTATCAGCAGATGAAAAACGGTTGCTTGAGTCCGATGAGCTGAGTGAAGACATGGGCGAAGATGAAGAACTGAGAACGCGTGTTTGGGATGTGGATGTGAGCGGCAGTGACCTTGATATACCCGGAGCCGAATTGGATGATGAAGAGGAAGAGCTGGGAGAAGAAGACGAAGAGAATAACCTTTACAGTCTCGGTGGCGACCGGCACGAAGACATGGAACAGTCGCACGATCCGGGAAGGTAATTATTGCAGCCGGCAGAGCGACTTGCTTATTTAACCGGCATACTAAAAACTCCATTTCACCCGCAGGTTCACGGAAGTGCCGAGTGATTTGAATTGCTGTTCAGGATTTTCAGCAAAGAATGTTTGCAGATTCAAATCCGCATCCCAGTTTTCTGCAATGGAATATGAAAGGTAAGGGAGCAGGATGAGCAGATTTACTTTGGGAGAATACACCACTGAAAAATTTCCGGACAACAGCGGCGTAAAACTTTTAGTGCCCTGCACAAGAAAACTCCACTTCGCAGGCATCAGCGTTTTGGGAGTAAGCTGAAACCCGGTGAGCTGCCCGACTGAATAAATCTGATCCGTTGCGGCGGAGTTATAAAGAAATGATCCGTTCACATACCAACCGTCACCGAAAGCATAATCAACTCCTGAAGAAATGCTCACGGCACCTGATGTGTCAAAGAATGTTTCCCGTGGCTGAAAATAGGAGAGTTCGCCTTTGAATCCCGCTGTACCGATGTTGCCGGCAAAACCTAATCCCGCAACAATGTCGTTGCGGTAATTTCCGCCGAGCACCTGGAAATCGTAACCCCATTTGTTGAAGCCGTATTTGGCTGCTACAATCCATGTTGAATCCTCACCGGATCGTGAAACTCCGAAATCCAGTTGTGAGCTGCCGCTGAAGTAATATTCAAACCGCAAGGCATCAGCGCCGGGCCGTTCTTCATAATCGAAATCGAGAAAGTTGTAGGTATTGAAAATGTCATTGGGATTCCAGGTGATGTTGATACCCCAGTTGATGCGTTGCCGGCCGGCCCGTATCAAACCATTTTTGAATTTCCAGTCGGCGTACAATCTGTCAAACTGCGTGACGCCAACCACCGACTTATTATCGAGCCACACGAATGAAAGATCCCAGTAGCCGTTGTCCTGATCAATGAGTTTACTGAAGTACGGCGTATAGCGAACCTGATCACCCACGAACAAGAGGTTTCTTGCGCCCGCATGAAACAAAAAATGTTTTCCCGGATGAAATGAAAAGTTGATCCGGTTGTGGACGAGGTTGCTCAGGTAAACGCTGTCGGCTTCCTGCGAAATTGAAAAAGTCTGAAGGTTCTTGATGTAGCCATTGAGATCGAAGTGTGAAGAGGAATCTTGTGCGGAGGAATTTTTTGCTTCGAAGAAAAATAGAACCGCAAAGAGCGCGAAGAAGGCGCTGAGAAAACGCAAAGAAAAATTCATAGAGTAAAATTCTTTGCGTCTCCTGTGCGGAACCTCTGCGTTCTCTGCGGTTAATATTTCTCCAAATGAAATCATTCAACTTTCACGGCTGCTGTATCTGAATCAATCTTCCCATCCACCAAGGTGATCACCCTCCTCGCCCGCTCAATCACCCGTTGATCGTGTGTGGAGAAAATGAATGTCATGTTCTCTTCTTTATTCAGCTTAGCCATGATGTCGAGCAGGTTCGATGCTGCTTTGGAGTCAAGGTTTGCCGTTGGCTCGTCTGCAAGAATGAAACGTGGCTTCGAAGCGAGTGCCCGTGCCACCGCCACGCGCTGTTGTTGCCCGCCTGAAAGCTGTGAAGGACGAACATCCATTTTATCATCCAATCCGACCTGCTTCAGCAAAGCCCCCGCACGCTCTGCGCGCTCTGATCGCTTCCTTTTTTCGAGCAGCATGATGAATTCCACATTTTCTTTCGCCGTCAATACCGGAATGAGATTGAACGACTGAAAGACAAAACCGATGTTGCGAAGACGGAAATTGATCAGTTCATTCTCTGAAAGTTGAGTTATGTCAACCCCACCGATCAACACATTACCGGTGGTCGGCCGATCGAGCCCGCCGAGGATGTTAAGCAATGTTGTTTTTCCCGAACCCGACGGGCCGACGAGCGCCGTGAATTCTCCTTCTTCCAGATGGAGATGCACTCCGTTAATGGCGTACACCGGAACGGTGTCGGGGTTGTAAATTTTCGTGATGTTGTGGGCATCAATGATGGTTTCCATGATTCAATATCTTTTTGATTTTGTCTGCGCTGCCTGCTGACCTCTTCCCGCCAATGGTGGGAAGGAGTCAGAGGGCTGCGTTTACTAAAATCTCATTCTTGCTTTCACCACCTCCTGACCTCCTCCCGCCAATGGCGTTATAAATTCCGGAGGAACTGCTTCTGCACTCCCATTGCGCAGGAGTTCTCCCTTTAGGGAGTTAGAGGGCTGCGAAAGCCAAGTTCAGCCACTCAAGAATTTTTTAATTTCTTCAATAACGTTTTTAAGATTACTCATTACCTCTTCGTTTTTAAATCGGATCACTCTGATTCCAAATTCATTCAACTCCTCGGTTCTTCCGATGTCATATTCAACTTGCTCCATTCCTTGGTGAACTGAGCCATCAAGTTCAATCACCAATTTTTATTGGTGACAGTAAAAATCTGCAATGAAACTGTAGAGCGGATGCTGACGTCGAAATTTCATTCCAAATATCTTCTTCCCTTTAAGTTGTTCCCAAAGCAATTTCTCAGCAGGTGTCATCTTATTCCGAAGCTCTTGTGCCCTCCTGAAAATTTCTGGAGAAGCTCCGAAGAACATGTCATCATTCATTTCAATTTTCATTCTCCGCGACATTTTACTCTTACTGCATTCACCACCTCCTGACCTCCTAAAGGAGGAACCGCTCCCGCACTCCTATTGCGCAGGAGTTCACCCTTTAGGGAGTCAGAGGGCTGCGTAAGTACATCTCATTCCTTCCTTCACCACCTCCTAACCTCCTAAAGGAGGAACCGCTCCCGCACTCCTATTGCGCAGGAGTTCACCCTTTAGGGAGTCAGAGGGCTGC
>JAFDYS010000039.1 GCA_018267315.1 Bacteroidota bacterium
TGAGAAAAACAATTCCGTGGAGCTCACGGAAAAAGGAATTGAGTTGCTCACCGAGGCAGGCGAAGACAAGAATTTCTTTGTGCTACCCGATGTGGGAGCACAGATCGCCGACATCGAGAAGATGAGCATTTCGCAGGATGAAAAACTACAGAAAAAAGATGAGCTCATGCAGGATTTCTCCATCAAGAGCGAGCGCATCCACACCGTACATCAGTTGCTGAAAGCGTATGCGCTGTTTGAAAAAGACGATGAGTACGTGGTGATGGACGGCAAGGTGAAGATCGTGGATGAGCAAACGGGCCGCATCCTCGAAGGGCGGCGCTACAGCGATGGACTGCACCAGGCCATTGAGGCCAAAGAAAACGTGAAGGTGGAAGCCGCCACGCAAACCTTCGCCACAGTGACGTTGCAAAACTACTTCCGCATGTACCACAAGCTGTGCGGCATGACGGGTACGGCAGAAACCGAAGCGGGTGAGTTCTGGAAAATTTACAAACTCGATGTGGTGGTGATCCCCACCAATGTGAACGCGATCCGTGATGACAAGGAAGATCTGGTGTACAAAACCAAGCGCGAGAAATACAAATATGTCATTGAAGAAATTGAGAAGCTGCGCGCTGCCGGTAGACCGGTGCTGGTGGGTACCACATCTGTGGAAGTATCCGAGCTGCTTAGCCGCATGCTCAAGCTGAAGAACGTGAAGCACAATGTGCTTAATGCCAAACAGCACCAGCGCGAAGCGGAAATCGTGGCCGAGGCAGGCGCCCCGGGTGCCATCACCATTGCTACCAACATGGCCGGCCGCGGTACGGATATCAAACTCGGCGCGGGCGTAAAAGAAGCAGGCGGCTTGGCCATCATCGGTACGGAACGGCATGAAGCCCGCCGTGTGGACCGCCAGTTGCGCGGCCGCGCCGGACGCCAGGGTGATCCCGGCAGTTCGCAGTTCTTCGTTTCGCTCGAAGATGACCTCATGCGCCTCTTCGGCAGCGACCGCATCGCCGGTGTGATGGACCGCTTCGGGTACAAGGAAGGAGAAGTGATCCAGCATTCCATGATCACCAAGAGCATCGAGCGTGCACAGAAGAAAGTGGAAGAAAACAACTTCGGCATCCGCAAGCGACTGCTGGAATATGATGACGTGATGAATGCACAGCGCGAAGTGATTTATAAAAAACGCCGCCATGCCCTGTTCGGTGAACGCCTCACCTACGACCTGTACAACATGATGTTTGATCTCGCCGAAGAGCTGGTGACGCAGCACAAGGAAACCGGCGATTTCGATGCCTTCAAGCTCGATGCCATCCGTTTCTTCTCCACCGATACCACCATCACCGAAGAAGAATTCAAAGAAGGCAAGGCGGAAACACTCACGCAGAAACTGTATGATGATGTGATGGCTGTGTATGAACGCAAGGCGCATCACCTCGCCGCGCATGTGCTGCCGGTGATCAAAGACCTGTTTCAGAACCGCAGTGAAACCATCGAGAACATCGTGGTTCCGTTCACTGACGGCAAGAAAGCCATACAGGTCATCGCCAACCTGAAAAAGTCATACGAGAGCAACGGCATGGAAGTGGTTCACGCCTTCGAGCGCGGCATCACCCTCGCCACCATTGACGATGCGTGGAAGGAACACCTGCGCGAGATGGACGACCTCAAGCAAAGCGTGCAGGGCGCCGTGTATGAACAGAAAGATCCGCTGCTCATCTACAAATTCGAGGCATTCAATTTGTTTAAGAAGATGCTCGGTGAAGTGAACCGTGAAGTGATCTCCTTCCTCTTCAAGGGTTCATTACCCAATCAACAGGTGAACCAGGCGCAAACGCCGCAGCGGACTGATTACTCACGCATGCGCGAAGGCCGCGGCGCGGAAATGGCCGCTTCACCCAACGGACAGAACGGCAACGGGCAGGAGCAACCGCGGGAAGAAAAGAAACTGGAACCTGTGCGCGTGGGACCCAAGATCGGGAGAAACGATCCCTGCCCGTGTGGGAGCGGAAAGAAATACAAAAATTGTCACGGCAAGGAAGCATAAGAACAGCGGAAGTTATTTTGATTTGCAGCATCAGGACCAACACCTTTATAAACCACTTATGGAAACGAAAGACATTGCAGCGCGTATTGACCATACCTTATTAAAACCCGATACCACCACTGAAAAAATAAAGGCGCTTTGCCTCGAAGCCACGGAGAACCGCTTTGCGGCCGTGTGTGTGCCGCCGTATTTCGTATCGCAGGCACGGCAGTTTCTGGAAGACAGCCGCGTGAAGCTGGCCACCGTAATCGGCTTCCCCCTCGGCTACACGCATTCACTCATTAAAGTGGAAGAAGCCAAGCGCGCCATGGAAGACGGCGCCGATGAACTCGATGTGGTGATGAACCTCGCCGCTTTCTTTTCAGGAAATGATAAAGATGTGCTGAAGGAAATACAGAGCATCACGCAGCTGGCGCATTTGAAAAGTAAACAGGTGAAGTGGATCATTGAAACGGGATTGCTCTCTGCCAATGAGATCAGGAATGCCTGTTCCATCGCCATCAAGGCCGAAGTGGATTATGTTAAAACATCCACCGGATTTTCCGGCGGTGGCGCCACGGTGGAAGTGGTGGAATTGCTGCGCAGTCTGCTGCCGAAAAAAATCAGCATCAAGGCATCGGGCGGCATTAAGTCACGTGAACAGGCCGAAGCTCTCATCAACGCCGGCGCAGACCGTATCGGCACGTCGTCATCTATACAGATCGTGAATGCACCGGTTACCACCGTTTGATTCTTTCTTCTCATTTTAGCAACGGATTTCCTTCATCGCTTGCTGAAAAATTTCATCATCGTGCTCTGGCTGCTGCCCGGTTCAGCATGCTTCGCT
Organism: Bacteroidota bacterium; assembly: GCA_018267315.1. Lineage (GTDB taxonomy): Bacteria > Bacteroidota > Bacteroidia > Chitinophagales > UBA10324 > JAFDYS01. Next base: position 2,865 of record JAFDYS010000039.1, read on the forward strand.
CAGGAGGGCATGATTACCGTAGAGCAGGATTCATCCATCACGCACGTGCTTTCGCTGTATAAAATTTTCGCGACGGAAAAACGGCAGGTGAATGGTTACCGTGTGCAGCTCGCTTCCGGCAACAGCAGGCAAACGCTGATGGATGTGAAAGCAAAATTTTTGCAGAAGTATCCGGAGATGGGCGCTTACCTCGAATACCAGTCGCCGCAGTTCAAGCTGCGTGTCGGCGATTTCAGAACGCGGCCCGAAGCCGATGCCTTTGTGATTGAAGCACGAAAAAATTTTTCAGCCGCCTTCGTGGTGCCCGATAAGGTGATTGTGGAAGGAGTGGAATGGTGAATGAGCCCTGTGCACAGAATTCCCCTCCCGGGAGGCGTGGGTATAGAAATAGTGATACTTGAGTGGTCAATGGTGAAAATGGAAACACTGCAGCAAATCAAATCGCGCGCTCACGAAATCCGTGACGAAATCATTTCCATCCGCCATCACATTCACTCGCATCCTGAGCTTTCCTTTCAGGAGAAAGAAACAGCAGCATTCATTTCCCAAAAACTTTCTGAGTGGGGAATTGCGCACGAAACCCATATAGGCGGCTTCGGAATAGTTGGCATGATTAATTCCGAAATCCAAAATCCAAAACCCGAAATCAGATGCATCGCTTTGCGCGCCGATATGGATGCGCTGCCGATCAATGAGCAGAATAATGTCGGATACAAATCGCAGCAGCCCGGTGTAATGCATGCCTGCGGGCACGATGTACATTCTTCCGCTTTATTGGGTGCGCTGAAGATTTTGAATGAAATGAAAAATGAATTCAGCGGAACCATCAAATTCATTTTTCAGCCGGGTGAAGAAAAACTGCCGGGCGGTGCGAAAAAAATGATTGAAGCCGGCGTGCTCGAAAATCCGAAGCCGGACCTGATTATTGCGCAGCATGTGTTCACACCGCTGCACGTCGGCACTGCCGGATTCCGTTCCGGAAAATACATGGCCAGCGCCGATGAACTTTATTTCACCGTGAAAGGAAAAGGCGGGCATGCCGCTGAACCACACCATGTGATCAACCCGCTGTACACCGCGGCAAAACTGCTGCTCGAACTGGAAAAGCTGAGCGATGAGGTTTCGCAATCATCCATTCCAACCGTGCTGGCCTTCGGCAAAATCACCGGGGCGGGCGCTACTAATGTGATACCTGATCAAGTGACCATTGACGGTACGCTGCGCACGATGGATGAAGCGTGGCGATTCACAATTCATGACCGGCTGAAGCAACTGGCGGAGGAATTTTCTTCGAAGAATCAAAGCGGAGCGCAGCTGCGCATTGAGATCGGTTATCCTTGCCTTACTAATGATGAGCATACTACATCGCGGTCACGTTCCTTTGCCGAAGATTATTTAGGTAGTGAAAACGTGAAAGACCTCGACATCCGGATGGCATCGGAAGACTTTGCTTTTTTCTCTGAAAAAATTCCGGCCTGCTTTTACCGCATCGGCACCGGCAACCCGGCCAAAGGAATTACTTCCGGGGTGCACACTCCTACTTTCAACATTGATGAAGATGCACTCGAGCTTGCAGCCGGCATGATGGCTTATATCACGCTGCGTCATCTTGCTTAAGCTTTTCCAAAGTTTTAAAATTGGGAAAAGCTGTTGTCGGAATTTCTTTCCTGAATTTTTCTCATTTTACCGTCGCAAAATATTTTGAATGAAACTCAACCACCTCCTGAGGAGAAAATCGGCGCACCAGATTCTGAAAGACATTGAAGCCGGCTACGGCGACGGGGAAGAAGGTGCACAGTTGCACCGCACACTCAAAACGCGCGATCTCACATTCTTCGGCATTGCCGCCATCATTGGCGCCGGTATTTTCGGAACCATCGGAACGGCATCCTACAACGGCGGTCCGGCCGTGTCCATGCTCTTTGTGTTCATCGCCATCGCCTGCGGGTTTGCAGCTTTGTGTTATGCTGAATTCGCTTCCATGATTCCCATCTCCGGCAGCGCCTACACGTATTCCTATATCACGTTTGGTGAACTGGTGGCCTGGATCATCGGCTGGGATTTACTTATGGAATATTCCATCGGGAACATCACCGTGGCGCTGAGCTGGAGCGCTTACTTTCAAACCTTCATCTCCGGTTTCGGACTTCATCTGCCGGAGTATCTCACCACAGATTTTGTGACGGCGCTATCATCATTTAATGCAGGTGATTCCGCCAATGAACATTATCAGGCATGGGTTACCGCCCCGCGGTTGCTGGGTTTGCCAATCATTGTGGACCTGCCTGCCATGTTCATCACAGTATTTATCACCTGGCTCATTTACATAGGCATCAAAGAGTCGCGTACAGCCGCGAACCTCATGGTGGGGCTGAAACTGATTGTAGTGGTGATGGTGATTCTCATCGGTTTCTTTTATGTGGATCCTGAAAACTGGGTGCCGTTTGCACCGAACGGAATCGCGGGCGTAATGAAGGGCGTGGCAGCCGTGTTCTTCGCATTTATCGGATTCGATGCCATTTCCACGGTGGCGGAAGAATGTGAGAACCCGCAGCGTGATCTGCCGCGCGGGATGGGGTACTCACTCATCATCTGCACCATCCTCTACATCCTCATGTCGTTTGTACTCACGGGCATGACGAGTTACAAAAATCTCAACGTGGAAGATCCGCTGGCTTACATCTTTACACAGGTTGAAAATTTGAACTGGCTGTCGGGCATTGTGGCGCTGAGCGCCATTATAGCAACCACGAGTGTGTTCCTCGTATTTCAACTCGGGCAGCCGCGCATCTGGATGAGCATGAGCCGTGACGGATTACTTCCGAAAAAATTCTCGACCATTCACCCCAAATACAAAACACCGGGATTTTCCACCATCATGACAGGATTTCTCGTTGCAGTTCCCCTCCTCTTTCTCAACTTCACGCTCGTGACCAATCTTACCAGCATCGGAACATTGTTCGCATTCGTGCTCGTATGCGGCGGCGTACTGATGATCCATTACGACCGCCATTCGAAGAAACATGCGCCGGGTGAACAACACAGTTTTCCCGATCCCAAATTCAAAGTGCCTTACATCAATGGCAAGTGGATTGTGCCTTTAGGATTCGCGCTTTGCCTCGTGTTCGTTTACCTCTTCAACAAAGAAGCGATGATGAACTTCATCCTGTTTAAGAAATCTTCCGTACCGGATGCAAGTCCCTTGCTGGTGGCGAGAGAGAACCTCCCCTACTGGATTTTTGTGGTGTATGCATTATTCATTTCATGGTTTGCATTTAAAAACAGTCTGTCCCTGATTCCGATTCTCGGCTTAACCATGTGTGTGTACCTGATGAGCGAATTACATGTCACCACGTGGGAAGGATTCACGATCTGGCTCGTGGCCGGCCTGATCATCTACTTTTTCTACAGCTACAAAAACAGCAAACTGAACAAAGCGGCTCCGCAAAATACATGAGCGATTACCTGAGATCGCTGCTGAAGATCAAGACCTCTCTTGAAGTCTTGTTGTTCGACATGCCGTATTTCCAGTTAGGAACGGTGATGTGAAAACCGGCATACAGCTTCCTGATTTCAGAACAATCATTATAGGACAGTATCCATCGCTTTCGGTTGCGGAGTAAATCGGCCAGCGCTTCGTGATCAAAATCCTTGTGTGCATCGCCCTTTCTTCCATAGAGACTGCTTTTAATGAGATAAGGGGGATCGAGATAAGCAAAGAGGTGAGGATGCTTTTTGAGTGAATGACTGAAATCGGCCTTGTGAACGGAAACATTGGGATTGTAAAATGACCGCAGCCGGTCAATGGAGGATTGCGTGAACCGCGGGTGATGTGGCGACATGCCGCCTGAAAGTGTGGCGCCTGAAAAGGACGAGCGGTTCAACACATAATACACAGCGGCTCGTTCTATTTTGGTTGAGAAGGTTGTTTGTGTTTTCTGTAGTTCGTAGAATTTCTGTTTCGCAAGCGGAAAGTGTTTCTGCACCTCATCAGCGAGCCGGTTCGCATCCTGCAGCAGGCATTGCCAGAACTCTGCGAGCGGAGCAAACACATCATAGCCGTGAACTTTAATTCCTTTAGACGCTGCAAATAATTCTATGGAACCGCCGCCGAAAAACGGCGAGAGCAATTCTTGAACTCCATCCGGAAAACAGGACACGATGGTTTCCACGCCTCGTGTTTTACCCCCCGGATAGCGCAGGGGTGAACGTGCGGTGATGGCATGTTCTTTCAATTCCGTTGCACGTACTTTCTGCACCGGTGAAAGATACAAATGAGAGCCATGCAGGTGGAATGAAGTTCCTGACGAATGAACGGCTGAGGACTTCATGCGGATCGCAGGCCATGTAGCCAGCGCCAGTAAAGCAGATCAGGTAACCATAAAAACGAAGCAGCCCCAGGACGAACCCGAAACTGCTTCTCGACCCCATACCTTGTGATACGATTATAGCGCGATAAAATATTGGTTAGGTATGCACATATTCTGTTCTCTTCAGATTAACTACTGCTTTGTCAGTTTCCTTTTATGGTTATGATGAATCGCTTAGTGATCACATCGTCATTCATCGTTGCCCGCATGAAGTAGAGCCCTGAAGCATATCGTTCATCAAACAAGACATCGAGTTCCATCTGGCCGTTCACTACTCCAACCTTCTGAGTATAAACGAGCGCTCCCACAATATCTCTCACTTCCACCCGCGCCTCGCCATCATCCTGCCCCGCAAATGCTGCGTTCACATGTATACTTGTTGAAGCCGGAATAGGATACAATTCCATCGAAGTATTTTCAGGTAAATCCATCATGTCTTCGCCCGCTTCCTTACAGTTGGATGTAAGTACAATCGCATTGGAAAGTTTTGTGCATCCTGTGGATGTGTTCGTGACCAGTACGGTATATGTTCCGGCCTGATTGGCTACATACGATGATGCTGTTGCACCTGTTATTACCACATTGTCTTTGTACCATACATACACATAGCCCACACCGGTGGATACATTGATTGTCTTGGTAGCACCACCGCACAGATTCAGACTGCCGCTGGCCGAAAGGTTTGCATTCGGTAATGAATTCACCGTAATGGAAATACCCGTGCCGCTGGTAGCCGAACAACCATGTGAATCCGTAGTGGTCAGTTTATAAGTGCCTGTTGAAGTCGGGTAATAATTTCTGTTTGTTTCACCAGTAAGAGTATTCGTTCCCTTCTTCCACTGGTAAGTATAGCCATCCGGCCCGCTTATATAGTTAGTGGTAGCATCCGCACACCAAGTTGTGGGGCCCGAAGGCGTAATGGTGGTGCCTGGAACCGGGTATTCTGTCACCACCAGCGGTGCTGAGGTTCCTGTGCAGCCATTGGCATCCGTAACGGTGACTGAGAAAGAACCGGAGCTTGATGCGGTAATGGATTGCATCACGGCGCCTGTTGACCACAGGTAACTGCTGCTTACCGGATTGGCCTGCAGATTTACGTTACCGCCATCGCAGAATTCAGTTGCCCCGCCGGCGGTGATGTAGGGAGCAGGCGGTGTGCTTTCAGTAATCGTCTTTGATGCAGATCCCGTGCATCCGCTGGCGTTGGTAACCGTAACTGAATAATTACCACCACTGCTTATATTGATGGACTGAGTGGTAGCACCGGTTGACCACAGGTAGGTGGTGTAAACGGTATTAGCACTGATGGTAGCCTGGCTTCCGGTACATACAGTGTTTGCTCCTGTGATAGTTGGTGCAGCGGCCGAATTGACGGTTACTGATAAAGAAGATGAAGTTGCTGAACATCCGATGTTATCAGTAATTCTCACCTTATAAGATGCCGTAACCGTGGGTGAGTAATTCTGGTTCGTAGCGCCGGCGAGTGTTGCACTTCCTTTCAGCCATTGATAATTATATCCTGTGGCTGAAGTGGTGAGATACACACCGCCATTGATGCAGAAAACCGTTTGCCCGTTGCTCGTGGTGACGGTTGGTGTAGGTACCGAATGCACATTTACCGTAACGGAATTTGACTGCGCCGTACAGCCACTTGCATCCGTTACCACACAATAGTAGGTGCCGCTGGTATTTACTGAAACGGTTGCCGTAGTTTTCGAATTGGACCAGGCGTAGGATGAATACGTTGCCGGGTTGGTACTTAACGTCACCGATCCGCCACTGCAGAAATCCGTTGCGCCGGAAGCACTGAGTGCAGGCACTGTGGCTGATCCTGCAGTAACAGTGTAGGAAGCTGTGCCGTTGCAGCCGCTGGTATTGGTAACAGTAAGTGAATAGGTTCCCGGATTGGAAACAGAGATGGTTTGCGTAGTTGCACCCGTGGACCACAAATAAGATGAGTAAACATTATTTGCACTCAGGGTTATTGGGTTGCTTCCGCAAATGGTTGACGGACCCGTAATACCCGGAGTGGTGGATGCATTGATGGTGATGGAAAGCGATGCCGCTGTGGCCGAGCATCCCATACCGTCTGTGATCTGCACTTTGTAACTTCCCGTAGAAGTAGGTGTGTAATTCTGATTGGTCGCTCCCGTGAGTGCGGCAGTTCCTTTCATCCATTGATAGCTGTAACCCACAGCATCATTGGTCAGGTATACACCTGCATTGTCGCAGAAAGTAGTTTGACCATTGCTCGTGGAAACAATTGGAGTGGGTAACGTGTGAACGTTCACATTCATCGGTGCAGAAGTGGCCGTGCATCCGTTGGCATCGGTTACGGTGCAGGAATAGTTGCCGCTTGCTGTGATGGTATTGGTAGCCGTCGTCTTGCTGTTTGACCACGAATAGGAACTGTAAGTGGCAGGATTGGTGCTTAGCGTAACCGATCCGCCGTTGCAAAATTCTGTTGGTCCCGAAGCAACCAGCGCCGGTACGGTGGCTGAACCGCCGGGCACGGTGGCACTTGTGGTGGCCGAACAACCGCTGGTATTAGTCACCGTAAGCGAATAAGTTGCCGGCGTGCTTACCGTGATAGATTGAGTGGTTGCACCAGTTGACCATAAATACGTCGCGTACGCAGTATTGGCACTGATAGAAATGGACTGCCCGTTGCAAATGGTGCTCACACCAGTAATGCTCGGCGCAGGCGCGGTATTAATAGTGATTGAAAGGGACGATGAGGTGGAAGAACAACCGATGTTATCAGTGACTTTAACCTTATAGTTTCCGGTTGAAGAAGGTGTGTAATTCTGATTAGTTGCCCCGGAAAGGTTGGTAGCACCTTTCATCCATTGATAATTATATCCTGCAGATGACGTGGTGAGATAAACACCCGCATTGGAACAGAAGGTGGTCGCGCCGGTGCTTGTTGTTACAACAGGTGTGGTGAGCGTGTGCACATTCACCGTAATGGCATTGGACACCGCCGTGCAACCGCTGCTGTTTGAAACCGTGCAGGTATATGTTCCGCTGCTGTTCACTGACTTCGTGCTGGTGGTGCCCCCGCCAGTCCATGAATAGGTACTGTAGGTGGTTGGCGATACACTGAGTGTCACTGTGCCTCCGCTGCAGAATTCAACGGCTCCACTGGCCGTAATCGTGGGTATGGTAATCGTACTAGATGTAACCGTGGCGCTCGTGGATCCTGAACATCCTGACGAGTTGGAAACAGTTACGGTATAGGTGCCCGCTGCACTCACGTTGATTGACTGGGTGGTGGCGCCCGTTGACCATAAGTAGGTGGCATAGGTTCCGCTCACGCTCAATGTCGTGGAACTGCCGTTGCAAATGCTGGTGGTTCCGGTAATAGACGGAGTGAGTGATGAGTTGATGGTGATGGCATAAAGACCCGATGTGGCAGAACACCCGATGTTATCCGTTACTCTGACTTTGTAACTTCCGGTTACGGTGGGCGTGAAATTCTGATTGGTCGCGCCTGATTGTGATGTGCTGCCTTTATACCACTGGTAATTATATCCCACGGCATCGGTTGTCAGATAAACTGATTCTCCCGTACACCAGGTATTCGCCCCGCTGCTGGAAGAAACAACCGGTGTGGGAACAGTATGCACATTTACCGTCAACGGAGCTGAAGTAGCCGTACAACCGTTTGCATCTGTTACGGTACACGTGTAACTACCAGATGATGTCACACTGATGGTAGCGGTAGTCTTGGTATTAGACCACAAATAGGAATTATAAGCAGGCGTCACGCTCAGCGTCACGGAACCGCCGTTGCAAAACTCCGTGGCTCCGGAAGCAGAGAGCACCGGAGTGCCCGCCGAACCTGCCTGCACATTAATACTTGTTGATCCACTGCAGCCATTTACGTCAGTGACCGTGAGATTGTAGGTACCTGCCTCAGTCACGGAGGTGGATTGCGTAGTAGCGCCGTTTGACCACAGGTAAGTGAGGTATGCGGTGCTGGCACTTAATGAAACCGGGTTGCTCCCGCAGATAAACGTATTACCGGTAATCGAAGGACTTGGATGGCCATTGACCACTACTGAAAGCGGGCTGGCCGTGGCACTGCATCCGATCCCATCAGTGATCTGTACCTTGTAACTGCCGGTAGAAGGCGTGAGATAAGTCTGGTTGGTTTCACCGGTGAGAATACTTATTCCCTTGTACCATTGATAACTGTAGCCCGCTGCGTCTGCCGTTAGGTACACGCCGGCATTGTCACAGAAAGTCGTTTGACCGCTGCTGGTTAACACCACCGGCGCAGGCAGCACGTGAACATTCACATCAATAGGAGCCGAAGTTGCCGTACATCCGTTGGCATCTGTAATGGTACAGGTATAGCTGCCGCTGGTGTTGACAGTGTTGGTGGAAGTGGTTTTATTGTTAGACCACGAATATGAACTGTACGTGGTGGTCACGCTGAGTGTGACACTTCCTCCGCTGCAGAATTCAGTGGGTCCCGAAGCCGATAGCACCGGTACAGTGGCAGTGCCCGGATTTACTGTTGTAGTAGCAGTACCCGAACATCCGTTGGTATTGGTCACTGTAAGCGTGTATGTACCATGTAGCGTGATGTTTATGGACTGGGTTGTTGCACCTGTTGACCACATGTAAGTGGTGTAGGTGGTATTGGCACTCAATGTGGCTGAGCTGCCATCGCAAATGACCGTGGTACCCGTGATACTGGGTGATGGCGGTGTATTCACCGTTGCAGAATAGGCGCCTGACAAGGCAGTGCATCCGAGCCCGTCAGTAATTCTCACTTTATAGTTGCCGGTTGAAGAGGGATAATACGATTGATTGGTTTGGCCTGATAGAGTAGCTGTTCCCTTCAGCCATTGATAATTATATCCGGTTACCGGCGTAGACAGATACACGCCCGCATTGGAGCAGAACACGTTCCCACCGCTTGAAGTAACCGTCGGGGTAGGAAGCGTATGTACGTTTACGCTGATGGTATTCGACGCTGCCTGGCAGCCGTTGACATCGGTAACCGTGCAATAGTAAGAGCCCGATGAGGATACAGTTTTTGTTTGCCCGAATCCGCTGGGTGACCACGCATAGGAAGTATAAGTTTGATTTACGCTCAACACTACATTGCTCCCGTTACAGAATTCAGTGGCACCTCCTGCCGAAATGGTGGGAGTAGGAAGTGCATTCACTGTAATCGCTTTAGGTACTGAAGATCCTACACAACCGTTGGCATCTGTTACAGTAAGCGTATAATTTCCGCTCTGCGATGTCATTATAGAGGTAGTGGTTTCTCCCGTTGACCACAGGTAGGAAACATATCCTGAGTTAGCTGCGCTCAGTGTAGTGGACTGACCCTGGCAAATAGAAGTTCCGCCCGAGACATTAATTCCGGGAACCGGATTACTCCAGATGGTAATCGCCTGCCCGCTTGATGCCTTGGTGCATCCATGGATATCCGTGAGAATCACTTTATAGGTTCCGGTAGAAGCCGGCGTGTAGTTCACGTCTGTTGCGCCGGCAATGTTGTTACTGGCCAATTGCCATTGAACCGTGTATCCGGAGATCGTTGAAAGATAGACAGGTGTTCCCTGGCAGAAGTTGGCATTACCTCCGTTGATGGAAATAGATGGAACAGGCGGATCCCAAACGGTAAGTGAAATTGCATTGGCTCCGTCACCCCAGCACTGGTTTGAATCTTTCACAGAAATGGTATAGGTACCTCCCAAAGAAACCGTTTGTGTTTGTCCGTTCTTGCTGTTTGACCACTGATAAGAAAGATATCCGGGTGGCGCCTGGAGTGTCGTGCTCTGGTCGGAACAGAATTCCGTAGGCCCGCTAACGGTAATGGTCGGGTGTGGCAGCGCATAAACTATCAAACTCTCCTGCTCCGAAATAGATGTGCAGCCATTGGGATCTGTGACTGTCACATAGTACGTGCCTGAGGATGTCACCAGCTTATTTGCAGAAGTGTCACCCGTGCTCCATAAATAGGTGGTTCCATACGGCAGAACCGTGTTAATCTTTAGTGTAGTGGTATCGCCGCTGCAGAAATTGCGCGCGCCGTCCAGAATCAGATTTGGGCTGGGTGGAAGCGCATTGACCGTTACATGCAATGTATCAGCGCCCCAATAACCTACAATGCTGTCTGCTGACCGTACCCAATAATCACCTGTTGATTTCACCCAGATTTTTCTGGTCATCGCTCCATTCGACCACACGTAATATGAGTGAGGGCCGGCATCCAACTCTACACTATCACCCGCACAAATGCTGGTGGCGCCATTCGCTGAAATAGTAACGGCAGGTGCGGCTGCCGGAACAAGATCAGTCGAAATTTTGGTAATGGAATAAGGTTGAATAACGAGATCACCGCTCAAACTACCGGTAACGATAGTTAAGCTATCGTCGTTAGCGATAAGGGTAAGCGGGTCACGATATTTTGAAATATAGGTTCCCCCGTTGGGAAAAATTGCTGAGGAATTAATGGTGTACGGAACGCTGCTAACATTCATAATAATCGCATTGGAACCAACACTGTCACTGAAGTTCCATCCGTACAATGCGTCATAATAGAAAGTTGAATCAAGCGCTTCAATATAAGCGGTCACCTGATTGTTCGGCAAGAAATTTAAACGGGTGGCAGATGTTTTTCCGTTGGCTGCCTCACTGATCAGCTTCATGGCATGTCCGGCAGCAGTAAGTCCCCATGGCGTGGTTGGCGGCGGGTTGGTATAAAGCGTGTAATTGGTATCGGCCGTTTCAGAAAACGAAAATCCTTCATCATCATCGAAGAACATCCCGAAAATTGCAGAGCCATTGGTGGTATGACAAACGAGATTCTTGATACGGTCTATGTCCAATAATCGCAACGTCATAAGCCCATCATACAAGCCGTGTCCCCATCTTCCCTGTAACGGACGTCCGGGATCGAGCAGGTTATATTCAGTGATCCATATATCTTTATTCGGGCTGATCTTCGGAATGGAACTGGTCGTAAGCACCGTAAATGCCCGGCCCGGCTGATTGAGCCAGTCAGGAATAATAGTTGAAGAAATCCCTTCCGAAACAGAATATCCATCCACATAAGTGGAAGCCGGCTGATAGATGTGAAATGTCCATGCATCTTCTCTCCCGTTTAAATAGGTTCTTACACTATCATTCCACGTGGCACGGCGACCTGCCGTGGTTTTCACATAAGAACCAATAACGGCCACCTTGGCCTGCGGGAAGTAATAGTGAATGGAGTCAATCCAGGTATTGCATGTAAGCGCATATGATTTTGCGGTGGGATACACCTGATTCACCAGATCCACTCCTTCACCCATATCATCGTTATTCAGCGGGTCCAGATAAAACTCTGATCCTAGCTCAACATATTTCACATCAATGCCGATGGAATCAGCATGCTTCAGCATCGCCAGCTGATCTTGGAGCGTAGAAGTAACCATGTTGAGAGTCAACATGCCTTTGGCTCCGGAGAGATCAAGCACTACCTTAAAGTTCTCGAGGTAGTTCGGTTGCCGGACGTAATTGGCCAGTTTGGTAGGGAGGAGCGGCGAATCAATAAACCAACCGCGTTTCCAGTCGAAGAAGGTAGAGTTACCCGGGTAACGGATCACTTTGGGAAGAAGCATCGGATGGTGAGAAATCAGGTTCGGCTCTGCCCACGATTCGCCATTACGCACGGTGTTCTGCCCGTCATAGCCAAGCCACCTTTCAGGCAACGCCTTCTGCGTCGAGAGTGTCATTGAAATGGATTGCGGCGGCGTTTGCGAATAAGCGTTAAATGAAACCGCGAGAATGATTGCCAGCGACCACAAGATCATGGGCCATACGGGTGTAGTTGTCCTTTTCATATCAATCAGTTTTTGATAAATGGTTACCCGAAAAACTATACTATGGGGGAGCTACCTTACGAGGGTTCTAGCAGGTTTGTTACCGCTTTCTGTCCTTGGGGCGGACTGAGTGCATTAAAATGGATAACCGCAAAACCATTGTCAGACAATGGTTTCAACATCGCCATTTTCAACAGAAGCGAATCTAATGTGGGTAAGAACTGCGGGAACTTAGGGGTAGAGCGGAAACTGTTTCATGAACTCTTTTACTTCTCCCTTCACCGAGGCGATCAGCGATTCATTTTCCGCATCCATCAGAATGCGGTCAATCCATTCCACGATGGGTTTCATGTGATCTTCCTTGAGCCCGCGGGAAGTGATGGCCGGGGTGCCGATACGAATGCCGGATGTAACCATGGGTGAACGGTCATCATAAGGCACCATGTTCTTATTGAGCGTAATGTGAGCAGCATTGAGTGCATTCTCGGCCTTTTTACCTGAAACATTTTTGTTATGAAGGTCAATGAGCATAAGGTGATTATCCGTGCCGCCGGAAACGATATGGTAACCGCGATTCACAAATTCATGGGCCATGGCTTGAGCATTTCTTTGAACCTGACCGATGTATTGCCGGTATTCATCCGTCAACGCTTCGCCGAAGGCCACGGCCTTTGATGCAATCACATGCTCCAGCGGTCCGCCCTGGTGGCCGGGGAACACGGCAGAATCAATTAATGAACTCATCATCCTCACCTCGCCTTTCGGAGTTTTTATTCCCCAGGGATTTTCAAAATCCTTTCCCATCAGAATAATGCCGCCGCGAGGACCGCGCAGCGTCTTGTGAGTTGTGGAGGTAACAAAATGGCAATGTGGCAACGGATCATTCAGCAAATCGCAGGCGATCAATCCGGCCGGATGCGCCATGTCGCACATCAGCAACGCTCCCACTTCATCTGCGATTTCCCGGAAGCGTTTGTAATCCCAGTCGCGTGAATAGGCCGATGCGCCGCAGATGATGAGTTTCGGTTTCTCTTCCCGTGCGATGCGCGCCACCTCATCCATGTTGATGCGGCCCGTTTCTTTTTCCACCCCGTAAAAAACCGGGTGATACAATTTGCCGGATGAATTCACCGGGGACCCATGAGTGAGATGTCCGCCGTGTGAAAGATTCAGACCCAAAATTTTATCACCGGGCTGCAGCACGGCCAGGTAAACTGCCGAATTGGCCTGAGCACCCGAATGCGGCTGCACATTGGCATACACAGCGCCGAACAATTCCTTGACACGGTCAATAGCCAATTGTTCCACTTCATCCACCACTTCACATCCGCCATAATACCTTCGGCCCGGATAACCTTCGGCGTACTTGTTCGTGAGACAACTGCCCATAGCATCCAGTACCTGTTGCGAAACGAAATTCTCGGAAGCGATCAGTTCAATGCCGATGCGCTGGCGTTCGAGTTCTTTTTGGATAAGTGAAAAAAGGAAATCGTCGTGTTTCATATTGCCGGGTAAATCGTTACTGGATGAGGTAATAATCTGCGGTGAAAATAAAACTGTTTTGGGGAGGAAGTTTAGCTGTCAGCAGTCAGCGGCGCTTTACTTTCTTCTCCGGCATTTTCAACTCATAAGCCGTTTCATGTTTGATCTCTGTCATTACAAAGCCGCTCTGTACGGTGCCGATGTTCGGCAGCTTAGCCAGTTTGTTCATCACGAACTGCTGGTATTCTTCAATGTCGCGCACGACCACTTTCAGCAAATAATCGTAGTTGCCTGAAACGTGATTGCACTCCATCACTTCACTGAACTCTACAATGGATTTCTCAAATGACTTGAGCATCGCCAGAGCGTGCTCTTTCAGTTTCACGTTGGTATATGCGACGAGTTTCTTATCAATCTTGTTTTTGTCCAGCACGGCCACATACCGCTGAATGAATCCTTCCTTTTCCAGCCACCGGATGCGCTCATAAACCGGGGTCACCGATTTTTTCAGTTTGAAAGCAATCTCCTTGTTGGTAAGCCGTGCATCGCGCTGCAGCAGATCGAGGATGCGCACATCCGTTTCATCGAGATCAGAATACATGAGCAGAAATTTTTTCTGAAAGTGGTTTAATTCTGCTTCCGGAATAGTTGTTTATTCCGAAAAGTGGCACATGATAAGTTTTATTTTCTGATATAACAAAAATCATTAGATAAAACAACCATCAATTGCAGTTTTGTACCAGAAACAATTGGTCATGAACTACCGCGATCTTTCTCCTGAAACGCTGATGATGGGTTACGGATACAATCCGGAATTAAGCGAAGGCGCCATCAAATGCCCCATCTTTCAAACTTCCACTTTTGTCTTCAAGACCGCTGAAGAAGGCAAGGCATTTTTCGAAGTGGCGTACGGGCTGCGCACAAAACGACCGGATGAAAAAACCGGTTTGATCTACAGCCGGCTCAACAATCCGGACATGGAAATCCTGGAGGAACGATTGAAGCTCTGGGATGGTGCCGAAGCATGCGCCGCTTTTGCCAGCGGCATGAGCGCTATTGCCACGGTGTTGCTGGAATTTCTCAAACCCGGTGACCTGCTGCTTCACTCCGCACCGCTTTACGGCGGCACCCACCACCTCATTCATCACTTCCTTGCCGGCTATGGTATCAACATCATGAGTTTCACCGCTGATCAAACAGCGGATGAAATTGAAGAAATGCTGATTGATTCGGGACAGCACACGCGCTTGAGGATGATCCTGATGGAAACACCGGCCAATCCCACCAACGACATTATTGACATAGAACGGATGGCGGAACTGGCCAAGCGTTTTTCAACTCCGGAGAATAAAGTCTACCTCGCCGTGGACAACACGTATATGGGTCCGCTATGGCAGCATCCGCTGAAACACGGGGCCGACCTCGTGATTTACTCGGCAACCAAATACATCGGCGGGCACAGTGATGTAATCGCAGGAGCCGTGGTGGGCAGCGAAGAGCTCATTCATCGTGTGAAGGTGTTGCGCACCTTTTTGGGAAACATGATCAGTCCGCATTCGGGCTGGTTGCTCATGCGAAGTCTGGAAACACTGAAGGTGCGGATGGAACAGCAGGCACTGAATGCGGAAGAGGTGGCAGCTTTCCTGCATCACCATCCAAAGGTTACGCGCGTACATTATCCGCTGTACCTGCATGAAACCGATCCGGAGCAATATCACATCTTCAAGAAACAGTGCTCAAGCAGCGGCGCTATGGTGAGCTTTGATATTGCCGGCGGTGAAAAAGAAGCGTTTATGTTTCTCAATAATCTCAAGCTGATCAAACTGGCCGTGAGTCTCGGCAGCACGGAAAGTCTGGCAGAGCATCCGGCCACCATGACCCATGTGGACATCCCCGAAGAAGACCGGCTACAGATGAAAGTGACGCCGAGTCTGGTGCGGATTTCAGTGGGCATTGAAAACTACAAGGATATCATTTGGGATATTGAACAGGCACTGCAAAAAGTGAAAGTGCCCGAGTTGCATGGCGCTCTGTAATTCCGGATGCCGCGAAGATTCTTGTCGAGGTTAACCTGATGCATCTTCAGGATGCGGACGTGCGGCCGCTGCAACGGCGTTACGCTTTTGCTGCATGAAGGAATTAATGTTCATGAAGGCCACCAGTACGAATAGAACGAGCGTGATCCAATAGCCGAAAGCAAAGTCGAGGTGGATCACGTATTTAGAAGCGATGCCCGCATCTCTGCGTATCCGGTTCTCGATCTGCATTTTCATCAGCAGCATGCACAGGATGCCGGCCAGCCCGATGAATCCGAGGAGCATTTCTTTTCCGCCGCTGTCAGCTGCTTTTCGCGCAAGCATGGTGAGACTGATCACCAGCCCGCACAGTGCCAGCACCCAAGCCGCGACGGCAAAATAATTCCGGTCAATCTGCGATGACACATCCTGATCATCTGTATTGACTGCTGCATCAGGCAATAACGAATTATCAAACATGTCTTCACCGGTAATGAGTTCCATGCCGCGTACTTCGCCAATCAGCGCATCATTGCATTTGATATCAATAAACGGGAGGAAGAAGCAAAACAAGATAGCCGCGAATAATCCCGGCGAAATCCAGGAAGATCTGATGTACATGCCTGCTAAAGATAGCGCTGTGCCACGCCATTTCACAAAACATCATGCACATCTATCTTTGCGCCCATGAGTCAGCTGCACATCACGAACAGTCTTTCGCGCGAGAAGGAAATTTTTATTCCCCTGAACCCACCATACGTGGGCATGTACGTGTGCGGCCCCACCGTGAGCGGCGAATCACACCTCGGCCATGCACGGCCTTATGTGACGTTTGACGTGATACAGCGCTGGCTTAAGCATCTCGACTACAAGGTACGTTACGTACGGAACATCACTGATGCCGGGCATTTTGAGGAAGAAGACCGTGAAGCCGTGGACAAAGTGGACACGAAAGCAAAGCTCGAGCGCCTCGAACCGATGGAACTGGTGCAGAAGTACACCAACATGTTTCACGATGCGATGGACCTTCTGAACAATGAACGTCCCGGCATCGAGCCAACAGCGACCGGGCACATCATCGAACAGATCAGCATGATTCAGGAAATTTTGAAGAAGGGTCTGGCGTATGAAGTGAATGGCTCCGTCTATTTCGATGTGACGAAGTATGCGAAGAACAACGACTACGGAAAACTTTCCGGAAGAAAGATCGAAGAGATGATTGCCGGCAGCCGCGAGCTGGAAGGGCAGGATGAAAAAAGAAATGCCGCCGACTTCGCACTCTGGAAAAAAGCGCCGCCGGAACACCTGATGCGGTGGCCATCACCATGGGGTGAAGGATTTCCCGGCTGGCATATTGAGTGCTCGGCTATGGCGACAAAGTATCTCGGTGTTCCCTTCGATATTCACGGCGGAGGCATGGACCTTCAGTTCCCGCACCATGAAAGTGAGATCGCGCAAACCAGAACGGCGACGGGAAATTCCCCGGCGAAATACTGGATGCACAACAACATGATTACAGTGAACGGAAAGAAGATGGGAAAGAGTTACAACAACACCATCACGCTGCGTGAATTGTTTTCAGGAAATCATCCATTGCTTGAACAAGCGTATTCGCCAATGACGATCCGCTTCTTCATTCTGCAAACCCATTACCGCAGCACACTTGACTTTAACAATGAAGCACTGAAGGGCGCGGAGAAAGGATTGCAGCGGCTGATGAATTCCGCTGATGTACTGAATCAGCTCCGGTACATGGAAAACGCCGGTGATTTCTCGCAAAGTGAAGATGATGCAGTGAATAAGCTCATCAGCTCACTTACCGAATACATGAATGATGACTTCAATACAGCCATGACAATGGCATCGCTTTTTGAATTGGCTTCGAAGATCAATGCCTGGCAAAATCAACAAGCAAAAATTACTTCCATCTCTTCAGCAACCTTTGAAAGACTGAAATCAGCATTCAATCTTTTCATTTCAGAAATTCTCGGTTTGAAAAATGAAAGTGCTGCTGCTTCAGATTCCAAAATGGATGAGGTGATGCAACTCGTGATTTCACTGCGTAATGAAGCCCGCACGAAGAAAGATTTCGCCACCTCTGACAAAATCCGGAACGATCTTCAGAAAGCCGGCATCCAGCTTAAGGATGGGAAGGAAGGAACGGCGTGGGAAATCATCTGATCATTTCACGCATAAGATTTTTTTCTCGCTGATCACGGAGAAGATCCATTTTTATCTGCTTAATCTGCCAAATCTGCGAGCCAATTTTTTTTCTCGCGGATCACGCTGCTAACGCGGATCAATTTTTCATCTGCTCAATCTGCCAAATCTGCGAGTTGTTTTTTTCTCGCGGATCGCGCACATGACGCAGATCGAGTTTTCACCTGCTTAACCTGCCAAATCTACGAGCTGATTTTTTTTTCTCGCTGATCGCGCAGATAACGCAGATCAATTTTTCATCTGCTTACCTGTCAAATCTGCTCACAATTTGTTTCCCGGAATCCAGCGTAGACAATTTAATATTTCCCTTATCTTTTCATCATATAGTAGCTGCACATGCACGAAAATGAAATCAGCTATCTGATTCGCGGAGCAATTTTCAAGGTTTACAACGAACTCGGTGCGGGTCTTTTAGAGTCCGTGTACGAAAAGGCGATGGCATACCAGCTAATTCAGGATGGTTGTGAGGCACAGTCCCAGGTTCCGGTGGCCGCTTATTATAATGGAATAAAACTCGAGGATATTGGCTTTCGGGCAGATCTCATAGTAAATCAGAAAGTGTTGATTGAAATAAAATCTGTAGAAGCATTACATGATGTGCATTTCAAGCAAGTAACGACCTACCTCAAGCTGACAGGATTGAAACTGGGGATCCTGGTGAACTTTAGCACCGCTTCCATTGACAAGGAGATTCACCGCATCGTGAACAGGCTTTGAACCATTGATTAGTCAGAAAAGGAAAACAATTTTTTCTCGCTGATCACGCACATAACGCAGATCAATTCTACATCTGCTCAATCTGCCAAATCTGCGAGCTGTCTTTTTTTTCTCGCTGATCACGTTGCTAACGCTGATCAATTTGTCATCTGCTTTATCTGCTGAATCCGCGAGCTGAATTTTTTCTCGCTGATCGCGCAGATAACGCAGATCATTTCTTATCTGCTTAATCTGCCAAATCTGCGAGCTGATTTATTTTCTCTCTAAAGAATTCGCATTCCACAAGTCTCAAGTCCGCAAGTCTTACGTCTTAAGTCTTCTTTTTCCTCCAGCAATCTCCCACGTGATCATCCACCATGCCCACGGCCTGCATGAAGGCATAGCAGATGGTGGAACCGCGGAATTTGAAGCCGTGCAGTCCCATGTCCTTACTCATGGCATCGCTGATTTCGGTTTTCGGAGGAATCTCACTCATGGATTGGTAGTGATTGATAATCGGTTTTCCGCCCACGAAACTCCAGACGTATTTGTCGAATGAACCGAACTGCTTCTGTATTTTCAAAAAGTATTTCGCATTGTTGATCGCCGCTTCAATCTTCAGCCGGTTGCGGATGATGCCCGCATCATTCAGCAGTTGTTTTTTCTTCTTTGCATCAAACTTCGCCACCTTCTTCGGATCAAAACCGGCAAACGCCTTTCGGAAGTTTTCTCTCTTGCGCAGAATGGTGAGCCAGCTCAACCCCGCCTGGAAACTTTCGAGGATCAGGAATTCAAACAGCTTCTGATCATCATGCACCGGTCTCCCCCACTCTTCATCATGGTACTTCACATAAAGCGGATCGGTGCCGCACCAGGCGCAGCGCTTTTTTTCTTTCATATCAGAATCCGTATTGGTCAATGAGGTAAATGAGTGAAGCCATCGCTGCTGCACCCAGTTCGAGTTCGCGCTTGTTCACGTTTTCAATGACATCACTGGCGGCATGATGGTAATTGAAGTAGCGCTGCGAGTCGGGCGACAGTCCGCTCATCACTTTGCAGTAGCCCTTCATGTGCCCGATATCAGCGCCATCCCACCCGCGGAAGAATTCATGAATGTGATACGGCTCAAACAGCGGCTTCCACTGCATGATGCGGTTGATGGAAACCGAATCGCCGGTGAAGGAAAAACCGAGCGGAGAAAAACCGCCGGCATCCGATTCAATGGCAAAGAGGTGATCTTCCTTTTTCCGCTTCGCTTCGTCGGCGTATTTCGCGCCGCCCTTGCTTCCGTTCTCTTCATTCATAAACATCACCGCACGAATCGTGTTCTTCGGTTTTATACCGAGCGCTTTGTAGATGCGAAGCACTTCGATGGATTGCACACAGCCGGCGCCGTCATCGTGCGCGCCCTTGCCGGTTTCCCAGGAATCCAGATGTCCGCCGACGGTGATAAAGCGATTCGGGTTTTCGCTGCCGCGCAATTCGCCGATCACATTGTACGAAAGCACGCTGTCAGGTTTCATTTCACAAAGTTGCCGGAAGTAGAATTTCGTTTCAGGATTGAATTTTATCATGGAGCTTAGTACAGCGGCATCCATGGTGCTCACGGCGCAGCAGGGAATTTTGGGAAATGAATCATTGTATCCCATAGAGCCGGTGTGTGGGTAATCATCGTAAGCTGATGTCATGGAGCGAACGACTGTAGCCACAGCGCCGTATCTGGCTGCACGCGATGGACCCGCCCAGCGGTACTCCACCGCTTCGCCATACGCGGTAAACTGATTGATATACCTTTCATCGAACGCATAGTTGTAAAACACAATCTTCCCTTTCAGATTTTTCTCGCCGAGTGAATCGAGCTCTTTATAATTTTTCACTTCAATCACGGGTGCTTCCAATCCTTTCTTTCCGGTACCCGTGGAATTTCCGAGCGCGCAGATGGTAAGTTCCGTTTTCTTTCCATCAGAAGTTGCATAAGCTGTTTCCTTCTCACCTCTCACCCAATGCGGCACATAGCAAGGTTGCAACCACACGCTGTCGAAACTGTTTTCATCCATCACTTTCTTCATCATGTCTACCGCTTGCGCTGCCTGCGGCGAGCCGGCCAATCGTCCGCCCACTTTGGTGGTGAGTTCCGTAAGCGTTTGATAGCATTGCGAACTGGTGAGCGCCTGATCAAAAATTTTGCGGATCATGATGGAATCGCTCTGCTGCGCATGCACAACGACCGGGATGAATAGAAAACAAATAAGCCATTTTATGTATCTCATGATTGCCGTAGTTGAGGGTCGTAAATGTATGGAATGGCCGCCGGTGAAATGAAGTGTATGTGAAATGCTGTTCGTCAAAGTTCCGGCTTTCTTCGACCAATAATTTTCGTCCGTATGGATTCCTTTCTACTATTGAAGAAAAAAATATGGGCAGAGTCGTTCATTTTGAAATTCCCGCTGCGGATCCGCAGAAGGCAATGGATTTTTACAGTAAAGTTTTCGGATGGAAATACGAAGGGTTTCCGGGATTTGAGTACTGGCTGGCCACGACCGGCAGTGATAATGAAATGGGCATCAACGGCGCCATTATGAAGCGGCAAGACCCCGGTCAACCCGTAACGAATGCGATTGCCGTTAAAGACATTGACGAATCGGCCTCATTGATCGAGAAATTGGGAGGGCAAATAGTGGTACCCAAAAGCGCCGTACCCGGCATGGGATGGAACGCTTACTTCAAAGATCCTGACGGAAACATCATGGGGCTTTGGCAGGTGGATCCCGATGCGAAGTAGTCAAACTACTTCAGCCCGAGTTCCTTCTTCTGCTTCTCATCAATATCGCCCGGCGCATCGAGCATCATGTCCCGGCCCATGTTGTTTTTCGGGAAAGCAATGAAGTCGCGGATGCCTTCCTGGTTGGCAGTCACCATCGAACAAAAGCGATCGAAGCCATAGGCAATGCCTCCGTGTGGCGGTGTGCCGAATTCAAATGCATTGAGGATAAATCCGAACTTGTATTCGTACTGCTCTTTCGACATGCCGAGGGCGGCGAACATGCGCTCCTGGTTTTTGCGGTTGTGAATGCGGATGGAGCCACCGCCGAGTTCCACGCCGTTCATCACCATGTCATAGGCATTCGCTTTCACCTTGCCGGGATCGGTTTCAAGCAATGCATCATCTTCTTTTCTCCATGAAGTGAACGGATGATGCATGGCATTCCAGCGTTTCTCTTCTTCATCCCATTCGAGCAACGGGAAATCCAAAACCCAAAGCGGTTTGAATTCATCTTTTTTGCGAAGACCAAGACGGTTGCCCATTTCCAGCCGAAGTTCACTCATGGCTTTGCATGTACGGGCTTTTTCTCCTGCCAGAATCAAAATCAAATCGCCGGGTAACGCAGAAAACTTCTCCGCTATTTTTTTCAAATCATCAGAAGAATAAAATTTGTCAACGGAAGATTTGAACGTGCCGTCAGCATTTGCTTTGATGTAAACCAATCCCTGCATTCCCAGTTGCGGACGTTTGACGAACTCGGTGAGTTCATCGAGTTGCTTGCGGGAATATTCAGCACAACCCTTTGTGCAAATACCTATCACTGATTCCGCCTCATCAAAAACTTTGAAACTCTTTCCGCCAACAACATCTTCATCCCCATTCTTCAACCAAACAAATTTCATTTCAAACCGGATGTCGGGCTTATCGTTGCCATAATTCATCATCGCATCATCATAACTCATTCTTGGAAAAGCAGGCAACTCGAGTCCGCGGACTTTTTTGAAAACGGATTTCGTCATGCCTTCAAACATCTGCAGCACATCCTCGCGTTCCACGAATGCCATCTCGCAGTCAATCTGCGTAAACTCCGGCTGTCGGTCGGCACGCAAATCTTCATCGCGGAAGCAGCGCACGATCTGATAATAACGGTCAAATCCGCTTACCATCAAAAGTTGCTTGAAGGTTTGGGGTGACTGAGGCAGAGCGTAAAACTGTCCGGGGTTCAAACGCGATGGCACTACAAAATCCCGTGCACCTTCGGGAGTAGATTTGATCAGATGCGGTGTTTCCACGTCGGCGAATCCCTGCCCGTCGAGATACTCACGCACGGCGCGCGCCACCTGATGGCGGGCGAGTAAATTTTCCCGCACCGGTTTACGGCGCAGATCGAGGTAGCGATACTTCATCCTCAAATCATCGCCGCCGTCGGTTTCATCTTCAATGGTGAATGGCGGCGTGAGTGAGGCATTGAGCACATTGAGCTCATCAACGAGAATTTCAATGTCGCCCGTGGGAAGTTCCTTGTTCTTGTTTGACCGCTCCACACATTTCCCCTTCACCTGAATCACAAACTCACGGCCGAGTGCGGCAGATTTTTCTGTAAGCTCTTTGTTATGCTGCGGATTGAAAACAAGCTGTGTGATGCCGTACCGGTCGCGGAGATCAATAAAATTCATGCCGCCGAAATTGCGGATGCGCTGCACCCAGCCGGCCAGAGTTAATGACTTACCGGCATCGGAAATTCTCAATTCACCACAAGTGTGTGTTCTATACATATTCAATCAAAAACCAGGAGGCGCAAAAGTAGTTTTTAGAGCGCAGAAAAACGCTTCATCTTCTGAGATGGTCTAACTTTGAAGACCGCATGAAACACATCCTGAATTTGTTGTTGCTGCTTTTTCCGGCAGCAATGCTCCGGGCGCAGCCGTATTTCCCCTCACAGGGAAAAGTGTACAATGACACCATGGTTCCGCGCATCGACGTGTTCATGGATCCCGATTCGCTCGAAATCATGTTCAATGATCTGTTTACGGAAACGGAATACACGGCACTCTTTGTTTTCAATGAAGGAACATCGGTTGACACCGTGGAAAATGTCGGCATCCGGGTGCGCGGGAACACTTCACAATCTTCAGCGAAGAAATCCTTCAAGATTTCGTTCAACACCTTTAAGCCGGGAGGAGATTTTGAAGGATTTGAAAAGCTTCACCTGAATGGCGAGCACAACGATCCGTCAGTCATTCGCTCCAAACTTTACTGGGATGTTTATAAAAGCATCGGTGTTCCCGGCCCGAGAGCCAACCACGTCGATTTCTTCATCAACGGCCGATACTTCGGGCTTTACATGAACGTGGAAGTGATTGATGAAAACTTTGTAAAGAGCCGCTTCGGAAATAAAGACGGAAACCTGTACAAGTGCCTCTGGCCCGCCGATCTCAATTATATCAGCGACAACCCGGATGATTACAAGTTTGAAGCGGCCGGCCGGCGAACCTACGAGCTGCAAACGAACACGGCTGCTGATGATTACACCGACCTCTCGGATTTCATTTCACTGCTGAAGTTCACCTCCGATGCTGATCTGCCCGCCGCACTAGAAAAACAATTCAATGTGAATTCATTTCTCAGAACCTATGCGACGGATGCCGCATCAGGAAACTGGGATGACTACTTCTATAATCAAAACAACTTCTACCTCTATCACAACAGCGAAACGGGAAAATTTGAATTCATCTCGTACGACACTGACAACACATTCGGCATTGACTGGTTCGGCATTGACTGGGGAACCAAAGACATTTACCAATGGTACAACAGCGGCCTGAATCTGCTGCTGCAGCAAAGAGTGTGGGGCATTCCGGAATATGTGAACCGCTACACGTTTTTCATGAAGCAACTGCAGTCAGGATTGATGGATACCACCAACATGTTTCCGAAGATTGATTCCATCTTCAACCTGATTCACGCATCCGCCGAAGCGGATTCATTCCGCACACTTGATTACGGATGGGATTACGCCGACTTCGTACAGTCATACACCGATCCCACTGATTTGGCTTACCAGGTCAAGTATGGGCTGAAACCCTATTTCACGGCAAGGCATGCCTCCACAGAAACACAACTGCAAAACACCAATGTCATTCCTATCATCAGCGAGGTGAATCATTTGCCCACTACAGTTCACGCCGGTGATACCGTTTTTGTTACTGCATGGATCCAGGATGAAACCACGCCGACTTCCACCAACCTTTATTACTCTGTAAACGGCGGAAGCTGGACATCTGCGGCGATGAGCGATGACGGGCTTCATCACGATGGAGTGGCCAACGATGATATCTACGGCGCCTCGTTCATCAGCAACAATATTCTGGATACCATTCACTATTATATCACGGCAAGGGATGTACTCAATCAGGTTGGCCGTGAGCCGCGGGTGGATGATTTCATACTTGCCGTGGAACCCATTCCTCAACTCGTCTTCAACGAACTGATGGCTTCCAACAGCATCACCGTGGTGGATCCCTACCAGGAATATGATGACTGGCTGGAACTGTATAATGCGGACACGCTTCCTGTTTACCTCGGTAACAAATACCTGAGCGACGAACCGGATAACCCGGACAAGTGGCGGCTGCCGAATGAAACGGTGCCCGCACATGGCTGGTACCTGATCTGGTGTGACGAGCAGACATTCCAGGGAGGAAATCATGCAAGCTTCAAACTCAAAGCAGGCGGAGAGAAAGTGACACTGAATGAATTCACGGGTCTCAGGTACAACCTGCTTGATACCATCTCGTGGTTGAATCTCGCACCTGATGTGGCCATCGGCTGCTACCCGGATGGCGTGTTACCCATTCATGAACTCGAAGCGCCGACGCCGGGTTTCTCGAATCTGAATGTGGGCATTGAAGTGAACTCTGCCACGGTATCTGCTTATTTCTATCCCAACCCGGTTAGTGATTTAACATTCATCCGGCTCCAACTGGATGAACGGCGGATAATCAAAATGGATTGGTTGAATCTACTTGGTGAAACTGTCTTGACCAGTATTCAAAATCTTCCGGCAGGAATCAGCATTATTCCCATCGGCAGATCAGAACTGCAACAAATGCCTCCCGGCATTTACATGGTGCGAATTTCCGATGCCAATAATCCCACTTCATTCTCGTTGACCAGGAAAGTGGTGAAGCAATGATGAAAAGGGGGATGCTGCTTTTTGTTTTCAGCTTGATGACGGGAGCGCTCTGCGCGCAGAGTTTCGTGCTGTTCAGTTCACGCTGGGCTGATGTGAAATCGAAATCATCGAGCCGGACGAAGTCAGTCATTTATATTGACAGCTCTCGCATCACCATTGAGCAGGGTGAATCGCATCTGTACCTTGACATTAAGTCACAACGGCGCAGCGACAACACTTTTTTCTACACTGTGATTGACTTCAATGATGCCGAATGCCAGGCGGCCTTTTCTCCGGAGCAAATGGCGTTTGACTATCAGTCGGGTGAATACCAGCTCCGCTACTACATTGATTCCATTCAGATGGAGCAGCATGAAGCGGAAGAATCGGAAGACACTGCAGCAGAAGTAAGCGACTCCACTGAAACTGATTCAACAGCAGTTAAAGAAGACAACAACATTTACACCAGCGCCGACCTGATGCCTGAATTTCCCGGCGGAGCCGATGCGATGAAAACATGGCTGAGTGAAAATGTGAAATACCCGCCGGCCGCAAAGCGCGACAAGATCATCGGGCTGGTGGAAGTAACGGCCGTAGTGGAGAAAGACGGCTCCCTCAGTGATGTGAAAGTGAAACGCGACATCGGCGGTGGCTGCGGCGAAGAAGCCGTGCGCGCTGTGAAGCTGATGCCCGCATGGGTTCCCGGAGAAATCAAAAATGAAACGAAGCGGGTGAAGGTAACGGTGAAGGTGTTCTTTCCGCCGGAGTAGTAATACCCGTTTCCATTCTGAATTAATAAATTTGAAGTTCAAACCGTTTAAATGAGCATTCACGTTGAATACATAAGTGATCGTCGCACTCGTCGAAAAATGATCATGATGCCACAACGACAATGGGAAAAGTTTTATTCCGAGCATCAGAAACTTCAGCGCAAGCTTGAAATTCTCTCCGGCATTCAAAAAGCGATGAAGGAAGTGAAGCGCGTCAGCGAGGGAAAAAAGAAACTAAAAACCTTGCGCGAAGTTCTGAATGAACTATAAGATCGTTGCCACTTCCAATTCTGTCAAGGAACTGAAGCGTCTTGCACGCAAGTTTCCATCTTTAAAGAACGATCTTGAAAAATTTGAAAGCGAGTTATTGCTCAATCCTCGTCAGGGTGATTCCCTTGGAGGTAATGCATACAAGATTCGCCTTGCAGTGAAGAGCAAAGGGAAAGGCAAAAGCGGAGGCATGAGAGTCATCACCTACCTTGAACTGGATTTTATTGTGACTGATCTCACCAACATTTTTCTTCTTTCTATTTATGATAAATCGGAAGCAGCAACTATTTCAAAAGAAGAAATCAGAAGATTGATAACGGCAAAATAAAAAGTTACTTCTGTTAAAAATGAAAATTGAAACGAAGCGAGTGAAAGTGACGGTGAAGGTTTTTTTTTCGCCGGAGTAATTACTTCTGCAAATTGATTTGCGCCGCATACACGTGATCCCTGACGATCAATTTCACCAAATACATTCCTTCGGCTGCATCATCGCTCAATTGAATTTCTGCTTGCAGTTTTCCTTTTCGTATCGTTGAGCTTTGGGAAAACACAACTTGTCCGAGAGCGTTGATCACTTCAATCTCTGCTTCTGAAATTTCATTTTCACTATTGAGGAATAACATGAATGCTCCATCAGTTGGATTGGGAAAGACAGAAAGTATTGATGCGCTGTTTTCAATGGAGGAAATTCCCACTCCGAATTCATCGATCTCTCCATTGCAATTATCATCGATGCCGTTGTTTGGAATTTCAGGCGTACCGGGATGGATGTTGGGATTGGTGTCATCACAATCGCCATTGTAGATGATATAACCCTCAGGAATCACACAGGCTGAATCAATGATGCTGTTTGCATCATCGCCGTAGCCATCACTGTCTGCATCGGGATAAACAACCAATCCGTCACAGGATGCATTGTATTCCCAGAAATCATTGAAAGGAAAATTAAATGACCTATCCCCTGTACCTATGTAGCCCCTGCTTTCTATGCTGAAGCCAATGGCTTCCGCTCTCCCATCGCCTGCAAAATCTGATTTCTGCGTCCAGGTGTTACCATCAGGATCGAATTCCAAAATATCATTGTAGTAATAAGGTCCGTTAGTGCCATGCCCCATTCCTATAAACCCTTTGCTGCCAATGCTGAAACCAATGGCCCCACTGCGTGGAACTTCTCCGCAGTCTGCTTTCTGCATCCATGTGTTTGTGGAAGGATTGTATTCCCAGAAATCCTTTCTTAAAGCTCCGTCATATCCTGTTCCCAGGTATCCATTGCTGCCAATGCTGAAACTTACAGCAGCGTGTCGGGCAGTGGGCCCGTTAGCAGTATACGAGCCGACATCGCTTTTTTGAACCCAGGTATCTTGGGCAAATGAAGAATGGCAGTTGATTAATACAAGAAGCAAAATGGCAGCTGTCAGGAGGAATTGCTTTACCATAAGAATGATAATTGAGTAGTTAATTCATAATTGAATGGCACTATCGAAAGCTGCATGCTTTAAAAAATCAGGGCTGGTCGGACTTGCCTTGCCTTCACAAAGACGGGCATCAATAGATCAACATGCAATAGTCCTTATGAAGGTATGAATCATTCTTCAGAATTATCAAACCAGTTTTTATGCTTTACAAAGAGAGGCATTGCCTTCGGCTCCCACAATCGCCAGATCTGGCGATTTTTTTATTCACCAAAATGCAGCATGTCCATCATCGTTAAATCAGCAAAAATTTCAAGCCAGATTAAACCTATTTGAATGTGCGGCGTCCCTATCGTCAATCAGCACCCGAAACCGCTGATTAGCTAATTTCACCCGGTGCCTGTGCATCCTTAAAACTTCTGATACATGAAATGCTTCCTCTCATTTTACCTCACCGCTCTCGTCCTCTCTTTTGCCATGCTCTCATCGTGTAACAAGAATGACGAAGCACCCAGTCTGGCTTCGGAAGAAGCCAATGCCATGGCGGAAAATGAATCCAACCGCGTGATTCAATCAGTCAACAACACCGCTATTGGAGCGGGGTTGATGGGTTCCTCTTCTGATGTGCGTGACATGGAAGATTTCCTTCCGGCATGCGCCACCGTTATTGTTGATACCATTAATTCCTTCAAGACCATCACGATTGATTTCGGAACAGAGCCGTGCCTCTGCGATGAGTGGGACAATCGCTATCGCCAGGGCATCATCACCGCCACATGGACCGGCGCATACCGCGATTCAGGAACCGTGATTACAATTGTTACGCAGGATTATTACCAGGGCGAACTTCCTTCTCACATGAATAAATTCGACTTCAATAAAACGGTGACCAACATGGGGCATAACGATAACGGCAACCTCCACTATGCGATCAATGTTTCCAGCGCCGTCATCACGCTCTACACCGGTGAGACCATCACCTGGACCTCGCAACGCGACCGCGAATGGATTGAAGGCGAACCAACCCTGCTGCCGTTTGATGACAAGTATTCGATCACCGGATCAGCTTCCGGCACTGACCGCCTCGGGCAGCCCTTCACGGTCACCATCACCAATCCCCTCATCTTCAAATTCGGCTGCCCGTGGATCACTCAGGGCACGATGGAAATCCAGCACGGTTCCAATCCGGTTGCCACGCTCGATTACGGTGACGGCACCTGCGACAACAACGCCACGGTAACCGTCAACGGCAACACGTATAACATCGAGCTCTGAACAAAGCACATGATGAAAAGAAGAGGGCAATCCAATGATTGCCCTCTTTTTTTTCAGCCGACGGCGCGGGCTATCTTTGTCCTGCGCATTCCCACCTGAAATTTTCTTTCATGATCAAGATACAGAATTACATCGGCGGTAAATTGATTGATCCTGCCGGAAACGGATTTTTGCCCAATGTAAATCCGGCGACAGGCGAAGTGTATTCACAGGTTCCTGATTCCGATGAGCGTGATTTGGAACTTGCTGTGCAGTCCGCACAAAAAGTTTTTCCGCAGTGGTCATCCACACCGGCGCAGGAGCGTTGCAACATCATGATGCGAATTGCCGAACTGATTGAGCAACGTCTGGATCACTTTGTGAAAGCAGAAGTAAACGACAGCGGCAAGACTGTTTCACTGGCAAGTTCACTCGACATTCCGCGCGCTGCTCAGAACTTCCGGTTTTATGCAACAGCTGCGGTTCAGTTTGCGACGGAAGCGCACGTCATGGAAAGCGGCACGGTGAACTACACGTTGCGTCAGCCGATCGGTGTAGTTGGTTGCATTTCTCCATGGAATCTTCCGCTCTATTTATTTACTTGGAAAATTGTTCCGGCGCTGGCTGCAGGCAATTGCGTGATTGGAAAACCGAGTGAAGTGACGCCGATGACAGCTTTTGAACTTTCAAAAGTCTGCATCGAAGCCGGATTACCTGCAGGTGTGCTCAACATCATTCATGGACTCGGACCGAATGCAGGGATGTCGATCGTGAAGCATCCTGCCGTGAAAGCCATTTCATTTACCGGAAGTACGAGGGCAGGTAGAGAAATTGCCGCAACGGCCGCCCCCATGTTCAAGAAACTTTCGCTTGAACTCGGAGGAAAAAATCCCAACATCATTTTTGCCGACTGCGATTTTGAGAAGATGATTCAAACCACATTGAAATCATCCTTCGACAACCAGGGAGAAATTTGTTTGTGCGGTTCGCGCATCATCATCGAGAAATCCATCTACGAAAAATTCAAAGAGCGGTTTGTTGCCGAAACGAAAAAACTGAAAGTGGGTGATCCGTTAGAGAAAGAAACGAATGTAGGCGCCATCGTTTCAAAACAGCACTTCGATAAGATCAACTACCACATTCAGCTGGCAAAAGAGGAAGGCGGAAAAATTTTGACGGGTGGAAACGTGATAAAGATGAACGGACGCTGTGAAAACGGCTGGTTCATCGAACCGACCATTATTGAAGGATTGCCGTGGAATTGCAGAACAAACCAGGAAGAAATTTTTGGACCGGTAGTAACGTTGCTTCCTTTCGAAACAGAAGAGGAAGCGATTCGACTTGCGAACTCCACCGAATACGGATTGTCCGCTTCTATCTGGACACAGAATCTTTCCCGTGCACATCGCGTTGGAGCACAAGTGCAAAGCGGCATCATCTGGATCAACTGCTGGCTGCTTCGTGATTTGCGTACGCCGTTCGGCGGCATGAAAAATTCAGGTGTTGGGAGTGAAGGCGGTTTTGAAGCGATGAAGTTTTTCACGGAGGCGAAGAATGTTTGCATCAAACTGTAATAGTCATTGGTCACTTGTGTAATAGCATTGAATCACATTAATTTTTTTGTCTGTTAGTCTCTTGGTTTCTTAGTCTGCCTGTTACTGGGTTTGTTCGCTTCCTAGTTTTATGGTTTCGTAGTTTCAATTTTGATAGATGTATAAGTTGGAGGACCTTGAAGTATTCCAATTATCAGTAAAACTTTCTGATGAAGTTTGGAATATGGTTATAAAATGGAAGCCACTGGCACAGGATACTATCGGAAGGCAACTTATACGATCAACGGACTCTATTGCAGCCAACATTGCTGAAGGATATGGCCGCTTTTCATTGAAAGAAAACAGGCAATTCTGCATGTATAGCAGAGGATCGATTATGGAAACAAAAAGTTGGTTAATGAAAGGCAGAAACAGAAATCTCATCACCGAGTTACAATGCCAGGATCTAATGTCACAACTTGAAACCATTCACATTAAACTGAACGCTTACCTGAAATTTATTCAGAAAAGTGAGCAACGGCTTACGAACAAGAATAGGAAACTAAGAGACTAAGAGACTAAGAGACCAAGAGACCAAGAGACCAAGAGACCAATGACCAACTACCCTAAAATCATCATCGACTCCTATACCGGCTACTGGAATTACCTGAAAGGGGAGATCCTCAATCCTTCGTGGCATAACTATTTCTACTGGCTGATCGGGTTGTCGCTTTTCTGCTGGACGCTGGAGATCATTTTTCCCTGGAGAAAAAACCAATCCATCCTCCGCAAGGATTTTTTCCTCGACGGGTTTTACATGTTCTTCAACTTTTTTCTTTTCTCCCTCGTCGGTTACAATGCGCTCTCCAACGTAGGCGTTCAGGCCTTCAATGACTTTCTTTCCCTCTTCGGCATCAGGAACCTGGTGGCCATTAACGTGCAATCGTGGCCGGTGTGGTCGCAGTTGCTGGTGATGTTACTGGTCAAGGATTTTGTGGATTGGAATGTTCACCGCATCCTGCACCGCGTTCCGTGGCTGTGGGAATTTCATAAAGTGCATCACTCCGTGGAAGAGATGGGCTTTGCCGCACACCTCAGATATCATTGGATGGAGACCCTGGTCTATCGTACCTTTGAATACCTCCCGCTGGCTATGATTGGTTTTGGCATTCAGGATTTCATCATCGTCCACATTTTCGCTGTGGCCATCGGTCATCTGAATCACTCCAATGTGAAGATCAGCTGGGGACCGCTGAAATACATTCTCAACAGCCCGGAAATGCACATCTGGCATCATGCAAAACAAATTCCGAGCAAATACGGCGTGAACTATGGCATCACCTTCAGCTTTTGGGATTACCTCTTTAAGACTGTATATTGGCCACGAAGCGGAAGGGATGAACAGCTTGGCTTTGATCGTTCCGAATTTTTCCCTAACACCTTTTTCAAACAAATACTTCATTTTAAAAACAATCAGTCATCATGAAAGCGACCATGTTTTTCGTTTTCCTCCTTACCTCATTGGCTGCCTGCAGCCAGCAACCGGCATATCACAATGTCGACAACAAAAAATTCTCTGAGTTGATGAAGCAACCGGATGTAGTCATCCTGGATGTGCGCACGCCGCAGGAATTCCAGGGAGGACATTTTCCCAATGCGCTGCTCATTGATTACAACAGCGGCTACTTTGCTGACCAGGTGGAGAAACTCGACCGCGACAAAACGTATCTCGTCTATTGCGCTGTGGGCGGACGATCTTCAAAGGCGTCGCAGATTCTAACCGACAAAGGTTTTAAGAACGTGTACAATCTTCAAAACGGAATCAGCAAGTGGGATGGCGAAGTGGCGAAGTGAACTGCTGCACCCAACTCTCCGATGAGCGAAAAGATCACCACCAATAAAGCGCCGCAACCGGTAGGCATGTACCCGCATGCCCGCAGGGCCGGTGGATTGCTTTTTCTTTCCGGCATCGGTCCCCGGGAAGCCGGCACCAACATCATTCCCGGTAATGAATATGATGAAAACGGAAAGGTGATCCGGTACGACATCGCAGCGCAATGCCATGCCGTTTTCCGGAATGTGAAAACGGTGCTGGAAGAAGCCGGCAGCAGCTGGCGCAGTCTGGTTGACGTAACCGTTTTCCTTACCAACATGAAAGATGATTTTCCTGTAGTTAACAGGATATATGCCGAGTACTTCAAGGATAATCTTCCCTGCCGCACCACGGTGGAAATAAAATCGCTGCCCACCCCCATTGCCATTGAGCTCAAGTGCATCGCCACTATTGACTGATTTTTCTCATCGCGGTTGAAAAACCAAAACGGCTAACTTGCATGCACAAGAATTTTCACCATGCAAAACACCCGCAAAGAAGTTTACTATAAAAGCTACCTCGCGCTCGACAAAATTCTCGATGCCCAGCACTTAGAGAGTGAGGCGCTGGGTCAGCCCGCCCATGATGAGATGCTGTTCATCGTCATTCACCAGGCGTATGAGCTTTGGTTCAAGCAGGTGTTGTTTGAACTGAACAGCGTTCAGAAAATTTTCGACACGGAGCAGATCAACGATAACGGCCCCGATCTCCAGATTGCCGTGCACCGCATGAAGCGGGTCGCCACCATTCTTCAGGTACTCGTGCACCAGATTGATATTCTCGAAACCATGACGCCGCTCGATTTCCTCGACTTCCGCGATATGCTGCGCCCGGCTTCGGGATTTCAGAGTTACCAGTTCAAGATGGTGGAAGCGCTGATGGGACTCAAGTTTGAAAACCGGCACGAACTCAACTACTACGTTTCGCACCTGCACAAGGAAGAACTGGATGCCGTACGGGAGGTGGAGCAGAAACGCACCCTGCTCGAGCTGGTGAACCATTGGCTGGAACGCATGCCGTTCTTCGATGAACGGTACTGGAATAATTACAAACGACTCCATGCCCTAACCGATTCGCTGCACGTCTTCTGGAATGATTACCGCACCATTTATGAAGAGAGTTTGGCAAAAGAAGAAGAAGGAAACCTGATTCAGTTTGATGCGCTCTTCCTCGCTCCTCACAAAGCAGATCAGAAATCGCTTTCAGTAAAAGCCAACGGCAGCGCCCTGTTCATCATGCTTTACCGTGATTACCCGATGTTGCAGCTGCCCTATCAGCTCATCAATACGCTGCTTGATATTGACGAACTGATGGCGATGTGGCGCTACCGCCACCTCAATATGGTGCATCGCATGATCGGCGCACGCGTGGGCACCGGCGGCAGCAGCGGCAAAGATTACCTGCGGGGCGCCATGGATAAGCATTATGTGTACAAGGAATTCGCCGACCTCACTTCCTTCCTCATTGAAAGAAGAAAACTTCCTGACCTGAGTGACGAATTGAAGCGGGCGCTTGGCTACACCATGCATTGAAAGAAATACCTTTTGATTTCGTGATCTTTGCTGAATCATGGAAATCTCACTCAACACGCCGGCGCTGCTGTTTCCGGCCGTTTCGCTGCTGCTGATCGCCTACACGAATCGCTACCTCACGATAGCCAAACTCATCCGCGATCTCAAAACAGAATATGACAAAGAACAGGATGTGGTCTCACTCCGGCAGATTGCATTTCTGAAACGACGTGAGCGCTTCATCCGCAACATGCAAACGTTTGCTATCGCCAGCATTTTCTGTTGCACCTTTTCCATGGCCCTTATTTTCTTCCATGAAGCGCAATGGGGCGGTTATCTCTTCGGCGCGGCACTGGTGCTGATGCTCATTTCACTTGCTATCGCCTTGCGTGACATCATTACCGCCGGTGGCGCCCTCATGATTGAACTGAAGGAAATGGAAGAACACCTCAAGAAACTGGAAGAGGAAGAACCGAAAAAGTGGCTCCGTTTCCCGAAAGATTAGTGAAGAAAATGCCGGATGCCGGTGAACACCATAGCGATGGCGAATTGGTTGCAGGCATCTATGGAATCCTGATCACGCACAGAGCCGCCCGGTTGCAGAATGGCCTTCACACCCGCTTCATTGGCCAACTGAACCGAATCGTGGAACGGGAAGAAGGCGTCAGAAGCCAATACACTTCCGCTTAAATCAAAACCGAACGACTTTGCTTTGTTCACTGCCTGCTTCAACGCATCAATGCGTGAGGTTTGACCGCACCCCATGCCGATGAGTTGCCTGTTCTTCACCAATACAATGGCATTTGACTTCAGGTGCTTCACACATTTCTCCGCAAAGAGCAGATCAGCGGCCTGGGCGGCGGTGGGTGCCACATTCGTTACCACTTTCCATTTTTCAGCATCACCCAGTTTGGTATCCGCATCCTGTTCAATCACGCCATTCAAAACTGATTTGAAGACGTTTCGTGTTTCCGGTTTGGCGTTGCGGGTTAAGATGATCCGGTTCTTCTTTTGCCTGAGTATGGCCAGCGCCTCTTCATCATAACCCGGAGCAATAATCACTTCAAAGAAAATTTCATTGATGCGTGCGGCAGCCGACGCATCCACCTTTCTGTTAAACACTACGATGCCTCCGAATGCAGAAACCGGATCGCCGGCTAAAGCCCGCTGCCAGGCGCCGGCCACATTATCCGCTTCGGCACAACCGCAGGCATTGGTATGCTTGATCACGGCACAGGCCGGGTTTTCAAATTCATCAATGAGGCGAACAGCCGCATCAATGTCCACGAGGTTGTTGTAGGAAATTTCTTTTCCGTGTAATTGCGAAAAGAGGGAGTTAAAGTCACCGTAGAATATGCCCTGCTGATGCGGATTCTCTCCATAGCGCAGCGAACGGCTTTGCATGATGCTTTGCTTGAAAGCGCTAACCTGCCTATCGCGGTTGAAGTAATTGAAAATCGCCGTGTCGTAGTGCGATGTTTGGTTGAATGCGCGCGCCGCAAAAAGTTTTCGGTCAGCATATCCGGTTACGCCTTGTTTATCACTCAGCAGCGAAAGCAGCGATGCATAGTCCTGGCGAGAAGCACACACCAGCACATCATTGAAATTTTTGGCTGCCGCCCGGATGAGTGACACGCCTCCGATGTCAATCTTCTCGATGATCTCTTCCTCGCTGTCAGTGGATGCCAGTGTTTCCTCGAACGGGTACAAGTCAACGATCACGAGGTCAATGCCCGGAATATCATGTTCTCGCATCTGGCTCTGATGTTCCGCTAATGAACGGATGCCGAGGATGCCGCCGAAAATTTTTGGCTGTAATGTTTTCACTCTTCCGCCAAGTATTTCCGGGAAGCCAGTAAGCGCTTCCACGGAGGTAACGGGAATATTGAGTGAACGGATGAATGTTTCCGTTCCGCCGGTTGAAATCAAGGTAACGCCCAGTTCATGCAGTTTACGCACGATGGGTTCAAGCCCGTCTTTATAAAAAACTGAAATAAGTGCTGATTGAATTTTCCTGTCACTCATGAAACCAATTTTGCGGCAAAGAAAAGGAAATCACTTTCATTCACCGAGCAACGGCATCGGCTTTCTTTCCTTTCGTTTCTTCAGCCGAAAGGCATTGATGGCATGCTCCTGAATGTGAGCCATGGCTTCCTCCGGATCATCGGTGATTTTGAGCAGTGAAAGATCTTCAATACTGATGGTGCCCTGGTCATCGAGTTCATTGACAAAGTTCAGCATCGTTTCCCAATACGATTTGCCCATGAGTATGATGGGGAAGTGGTCGATTTTACCGGTTTGAATAAGGGTGAGTGTTTCGAACAGTTCATCGAGCGTTCCGAAGCCGCCGGGCATCACAATGAAAGCATAGGAATATTTCAGCAGCAATACCTTTCTCACAAAAAAATGATCCAGGGTAATCCACCGGTCGAGGTAGGGATTCGGATCCTGCTCCTGCGGCAACCGGATGTTGCACCCGACGGATCGCCCGCCGGCCTCCTTCGCTCCGCGGTTGGCGGCTTCCATAATTCCGGGACCACCCCCGGTCATCACCGTAAAACCAAGTTGGCTCACTTCCCCACCGATGCGACGCGCCAGCTCGTAATACGGATGCCCTTCTTTGAAACGTGCAGAACCAAATACGGTAACGCACGGGCCAATGAAGTGCAGTTTCCGGAAACCATGTATAAACTCACGCATCACCTTCAGTACAAAAAGGAATTCAGAGGTACGTGAATGCGGACCTTCCAGAAAATATCTTTCCGAGCTGGCGCTTTTCGCCGCCGGTGTTTCAATCACTTTGCTTTCCATACATTACGAATGATGAGATAAAAGTCAGGAACAGTAAAATTACACTTCGCCGCTTCGCATCGCCGTATTTTAGCCGCTGATGAAAAAAGATGACGGGGCAAAAGCCAAACTCACCGGCACCCAGCTGAATAAAATTTTATCCAATGCAGGCATTGCTTCGCGCAGAAAATGTGCTGATCTCATAAAAGAAGGAAGAGTAAAAGTGAATGGCCGGGTCATCCTGGAACCCGGCCACCGGGTGAAGGAAAGTGACACGGTCACTTTTAACGGCAAGAAAGTCGAGAGTAAGAAGAAATATTACGTGCTGCTCAATAAACCGAAAGATTACATCACCACCACGAGCGATGACCGTGGCCGCAAAACGGTGATGGAGCTGGTTGAGCGCGCTTCACCCGAACGCCTCTACCCGGTTGGGCGCCTTGACCGAAACACCACCGGAGTACTGCTGCTCACTAATGACGGTGAATTGGCGCAGAAACTCAGCCATCCTTCAGGCAAAGTGAAAAAAGTGTATGAGGTGTCGCTCAATAAAGGACTTACACCGGAAGACATGGAGAAAGTGGCGAAAGGAGTTGAACTGGATGACGGCATTGCTCAGGTTGATGCGATAGCTTATGCCGATGCGAAAGACAATCGGGTTGTTGGCATTGAACTGCACAGCGGCAAGAACAGAATTGTCCGGCGCATCTTTGAACATCTGGGTTATGATGTGGTAAAACTTGATCGCGTGTTATATGCAGGACTCACCAAAAAGAATCTGCAACGCGGGCATTGGCGGCATCTTTCTCCCCGTGAGGTGAATTGGTTAACGAGGATAAGATAA
>JAFDYS010000003.1:0-44535 GCA_018267315.1 Bacteroidota bacterium
CCATCACCTTGCCCATGTCCTGCGGCGTTTTCGCTCCCACTTCCGCAATGATCTTTTTCAGCATCTCGCGCAATTCCTCGGCGCTCAGTTGAGCCGGCAGGTATTTCTCAATTACGGCAATCTCTTCACGTTCTTTCGCGGCCAGGTCTTCCCGTTTTTCCCGTTCATAAATCTCCAGTGAATCCTTGCGTTGCTTCACCAGTTTCTGAAGTAGTTTGATCTCCAGCTCCGGGGTAAGGTCTTTCGGGGCCCCGGGTTCAGTTTTGGCGAGCAGGATGGCCTGCTTGATGGCGCGCACGCCACGCAGCGTGCCTTCATCCTTGCTCTTCATCGCTTTCTTAATGTCACTGTTGATTTTTTCTTCAAGACTCATATTCGTATAAATGATTGTTGGAGTGAAAATGAAACGGTGCCGGCATTACCTGATCTCCTCGTATTCGATGTACTCACCTTCGTCCTTCGTTGATGCCGGCTGTTTTTTTCTTTGACTGTTACTGATGACCTGGTCTGCCGGCGGCTCCTGCTTTTTTCTTCTCACACCAAAAAACTGCGGGAAGAGAAACCGCACGAGCAGCAACAACAGCAGAATGTCAATTATGGGTGTTTCGAGAAACCGGAAAAGCACGGGAGAAAATTATAGTGCGAAGGTAGTGGATCGCAGCATAAGCTCAGCGGTCGAAGGGCAGTGCCTGTCTCAAAAGTCAACGTGTCATGCTCAGCTTGATTCAGCATCTGCCGGCTCCGATCCGGTTCCCTGCTGCCGGCAATGCAAGCGAAAAAAAATCGGGATGACGCCATAGGGTAAATTCTTTTGAGACTGCCAGAGCGTTTTTACAAACCACCCCTACCTTCACGCCATGATCGTATTCCCGCACGGCAAGATCAACCTGGGATTGCGCATCCTCGGCCGCCGGCCGGATGGGTTTCATGACATCGAAAGCATTTTCTACCCCGTGCCGTGGCGCGATGCGCTGGAAGTGGTGCGGTCCGCTGTTTTTTCATTCAGGTCCTTCGGGTTGCCGGTGGATGGCGCCCTCGAAAGCAACCTCTGCGTGCGCGCTTACAACTTGCTCGCCGGCCGCTATCCGCTGCCGCCGGTAACCATGTGCCTGCTCAAAAACATTCCCGCCGGCGCCGGACTCGGCGGCGGATCATCCGATGCCGCCTTCGCGCTGCAGCTGCTTAATGAATTTCTGCAGTTGAATGCCTCCATGCAAGAGCTGAAATCCATGGCAGCCCAACTCGGCAGCGATTGCCCCTTCTTCATGGATGATGCGCCGCGCTTTGTTACCGGCCGCGGAGAAATACTTCAACCCGTTGCACTCAACCTCTCTGCATATTATATAGTGATCGTGAAAACGCAGGTGTCCGTCAACACCGCATGGGCTTATGCCGAACTTAGCCGCCACCGCCGCGAAACGGATTGGCGGCCCGCGACGGGTGAAACGCCGTTGCAGCAGGTGGTCGCCGCGCCCGTTGAAACATGGAAAACGTTTTTGAAAAATGATTTTGAAGAACCCGTTTTTGGCGCTTACCCGCAACTGGCGGCAATCCGGCAGCGGCTTTATGATCACGGCGCCGTCTATGCCGCCAT
Organism: Bacteroidota bacterium; assembly: GCA_018267315.1. Classification (GTDB taxonomy): domain Bacteria; phylum Bacteroidota; class Bacteroidia; order Chitinophagales; family UBA10324; genus JAFDYS01. The sequence goes on from JAFDYS010000003.1 coordinate 1,595, forward strand.
GAGCGGTAGCGGATCGGCCGTGTACGGACTGTTCACCAAGTCACCCGTCATCTCGTTTGACCCGTCTGTGAAAGTTTTTACGGGAAAGCTCTGAATGATTTGACGCGCACGCCGCTTACTTCACTTCCGTATTTATCGAACGGATATCGTGCGGAGAACTCGAATGTCTCTCTTCACCAGATCTATCGTTTCTCCTCCAACGGTAATTGAAAAAAATAAGACGAATGGACCTACAGCTATTTCGGGAACACTACGTTGCAGCGGAGGTCACTTCGAGTTTATCGATAAGCGGCGCGAGACCTTTGAGTAAATCGAAAAGCAAAGAGAGTCAGGCCGTCAACGCAAGTTCTCGAAATACTCCCCGTCTGCCGGCAGGCAGGGCACTGACCCACGCTTCACTTCAGCACCGGCAGAATAATGCGTGAGGCATGGTCCGCTTCGTGATACACCTTGATGTCGCACTTTTTCAAATCGGCAGAGGTGCATTGATAAGCATCAATGAACTGCTGCGGGTTGCGGTCAGCCAGCGGGAACCACGTGCTCTGTACCTGAATCATGATGCGGTGCCCTTTTTGAAAAGTGTGGGCCACATCGGGCAGTTCCCATTTCACTTCCGTTTCGCGGAACGGCTCAAACGGTTCGGGCTTTTCAAAACTGTTGCGGTACCTGCCGCGCATGATTTCACCGCGCACCAGCATTTGGTAACCACCCATGGGGTATTTGATCTTCACCGAATCGGCATAACGGAAATCATCCGGGAACACATCAATCAGCTTCACCACAAAATCGGCATCGGTGGTTGACAAGCTCACAAACAAATCAGCCATTACCGGACCGGTAACGCTGACATCATTCTGCAAAACATCTGTCTGATACACGAGCACATCAGGGCGGCGCACGGCGAAGCGCTGATCATCGCACATGTATTCCACTGTGCGTTCGCTGTGAACTTTTTCAGCATACGGTACCGGTTTCATCGGATCGCTGGTGTATTCATCGAAAAACAGTTTTTCCTTTTTCACATTCTCCTCCAGATCACGCGTGATGTCAAGGCCGGAATTGGGATTGGGCTGAAACGGCTTTTCCTTCGGCGGTATGTTCATTGAGAGTTTTCCGTCCGGCATCAGGAACAACGATTGGCTCTGTACATTTTTCGGCGGCCACTGATCGAACTCGTGCCATTTGTTTTCGCCCGTGATGTACACCGTCGCTTCTTTGATCTGATCTGTGTTTCCTTTTCCCCGCAGGTAATATTCAAAAAACGGCAATTCAATTTGGTTGATGTAATAATCCGTGTTCTTCGCGCCAAACCAAATGTTGCCGAGCCGTTCGCCGGTTGTCTTTTTCCATCCGCCATGAATCCAAGGACCCTCCACGATGCGGCAGTTCGTAGCCGGTGACTGCGCTTCGATGGCTTTGTACAAATTCCAGGCGCCAAAACAATCTTCTGCATCGAACAACCCGCCCACGACAAGAATGGCCGGCTTCACGTTGTAACAACCCACTCTGGCATTTCTCGCTTTCCAAAAATCATCATAATCGGGGTGGGCGGTTAGGTCATTGAAGAATTTGATGCTGTCGCCCATGTACTTCCCTTTGATCTCACGCAAGGTTCCCGCCTGCAGGAAGAATTGATAGTTGTCTTCGTACGTCACCGGCGTCACGGGCGGATACTCTGCCAGCGGCTTTGGGCGCGGCAGGCCGAACCCGCGGAAGAAATCAAATGCATCCAGAATAAACGGAACACCCTTGTGGTGGAAGTCATCACCGATGAACCAGTCAGTCACCGGCGCCTGCGGACTCACGGCCTTGAGAGCCGGATGATTGCTGAGTGCTGCTTCGGTCGCATAAAACCCGGGATACGAGATGCCATGCACGCCTACATTGCCATTGTTGTTTTTCAAATTCTTCACAAGCCAGTCAATGGTGTCGTACGTATCGCTCGCTTCATCAATGGTGGTTTGCTTCGCTTTTCCTTTCAGCGATTCTTTGCCGGGAATAAAAGGGCGCACATCTTCAAAGGTGCCTTCACTCAGGTAGCGGCCGCGCACATCCTGGTACACGAGAATGTAGTTGCGGTGGAAATAGACGCTGTCACGCCGCGTGCTGTATCGCTCGGTGAACTCATGCGCTCCGTACGGTCCGGCCGAATACGGTGTGCGCTGCATGAGGATGGGATGTTTTTCAGTTTCATCTTTCGGCACATAAATCACCGTGTACAATTTCACACCATCGCGCATAGGAATGAGCTGCGCGAGCTTCGTGTAATGCGTTTCAATCCAGGCAGAGTCAGCGGAACTGATTTGAGCAAGTGAGATAACGGGAAGGAATAGAAAAAGGGTAAGCAGTTTTTTCATGGCAGAGGGATTTGCGACCGGCCAAGATAATACGGCACGCAATGGTTGACGTAAGTCCTCGGGACATGCTTACTGTTTCATCACTTTCACAGCAGCCACGCGTTCTCCTGCCTTGAGCTGAAGCAGGTAAATCCCTGCCGGCAGATTTCCGGGATCAATAGTCAACCCATGGCTGCCAGCAAGGCAGTGCATGCTTTTTTCAGAAAGGATGTTTCCCTGCATGTCAAATACGGTAAGTGAAGCGGTGGTGGCAGCAGGCACAGTAATAGTGGCCTGAACGGAAGAGCCGGTGAAGAGATTCGGATATATGGAAAAAGCGAAGGTTGATGGTTGCAGCGGTTTCATACCGAGCAACACATCGAGATTCATTTTGTACATGCCGCGGCCATAAGAACCTGCAACCAGCGTACGTGTAGGTTCATGCAGTTTCAGATCCACGCAGGGAACCACGGGCATGCCGGTGCCGGCGGGATTCCAGTTTTGTCCGCCATCCAGAGAATAATACACGCCTACATCGGTGGCGAGGTACAACACATCCTGTGCGGCCGGATCAGCAATGATGCAGTTGCACGGTACATCCGGCAGTGTTGCTCCGATGTCATTCCATGTTTGTCCGTTGTCGGTGGTTTTGTAAACGTGGCTCATGTTGTCGTGAAAACGGTAGCCCGAGATGGTGACATAGGCCGTGGCTTCATCAAACGGATCGGTTTCCACACAAGTGACCCAGCGTACGGGCAAGCCGTCATCCACCTCTGTCCAGTTATTGCCGCCATCAAGAGTGTTCCACACGCTGCCATTATCGGTGCCGGCATAAATGATATTGCTGTTCAGCGGTGAAACATCAATGAAGGTGATGGTGCCGTAAATGAGCGTGCCGGTTTGATCGAGTTGCGTGAGCTCGGGACTGATGGCGGTCCACGACGAGCCGAAGTTTGTGGAGCGGAATACGCGCTGTGTGCCGGTGTAAATGGTATTGGCATTTTGCGGATCCACAGTGAGCGGGTAGTTCCAGTTGGCGGTGCCGGTGATGCCATTGGTAGCGTAATCCCAGTTGTATCCCCCGTCGGTGGATTTGTAGATGTTGCCGTACTGATAACCCGCAATTACGGTTTGATTATCCTGCGCATTCACGAGGGATTGAAACCCATCGCCGCCGAAAATGAAGAGATAATCATTGAGTGAACCGGTGGGCGTGAAGTAGGTGCCGTTATCCTGGTTGCCGCAATAGAGGTGCGATACATCGGAAGGATCAATGCCCACGCGGTACACTTGTGTGATGGGCAGCGTGTAGTCCTTTGAATTGGAGTTACCGCTGTTCGTGGAAGAATAAAGTCCTCCGTCATTGCCCAGCATCACGAAGGTGTTTTGCAACGGATGAACCGCCACGCTATGCTGATCGACATGAACGCCGCTGAATGTTGAATTGTAAGAGTTGCCGCCGTTGATGGTCTTGTACATGTCGAAGCCGATCACGTACAGGATGTTCGAATTGTTGGGGTCGCATTTGACGCGGCCATACCAGTAGCCCTGTCCGCTCATACTTCCCTGCAAGGCATTGTCATTGGTTTCACTCCAGGTTTCGCCATCGTCAGTTGATTTATAGATGCCGTAGAAATCATAATCCTGATTGATGTACATGCAATAAACCACGTTGGGTGATGAAGCGCACAGGTCAATACCCACGCGGCTGAACTGAATGTTGGTGGCAGGAAGGCCGTTAGTGTCATCGAGCCGCGTGAAGGTGTTGCCGCCATCGGTAGATTTCCATACGCCGCTTTCATATCCCGCATAATCTTTCCGGTTGGGATGGCGTGTACGCATCCAGGTGCAAGCGTATACGATGTCGGGATTTTGCGGATTGATCACCACATCCACCGCGCCGGTTGAATCATTCACATAAAGCACCTGAGTCCATGTGGCGCCGCCATCGGTAGTTTTGTAAAGACCGCGGTCTGATGTGTTGCCATACATGTCGCCCATGGCCGCTACGAATACCACATCGGGATCGGTGGGATGCACGGCCACGCGGCCGATCATGTGTGTTTCATTCAGTCCCACATTCAACCAGGTCGCGCCGCCATCGGTGGATTTGTACATGCCATTGGCGTCGTAAGTGAGTGAACCGCTGCCGCCGTTGGCCTCGCCGGTGCCTACGTAAATGGTGTTGTGATCAGAAGGGGCAATGGCAATGTCGCCGATGGACATGGTGGTTTGTTCATCGAATACAGGAAGCCAGGTGTCGCCGCCATCGGCGGTTTTAAAAATGCCTCCGGTGGCTGCGCCGACGAAAGCGATATCCTGATCGGTAGGATCCATTTCCACATCAGCAATGCGTCCGCCGGCGTTTTGAGGACCGGCAAATTCCCACGGGGTGAGGTCTCTGATGGCAGTCGCCTGCGCCATTCTAAAGGCCACTGCGGCATTCCGCTGTGCCGCGTAATCAATTTTTCCATAGGGGAAACTGTGCTGGGCGAAGAAGTAATCTTCACCGTCGGCCTCGTCGGGTTCCTGTTCGGTTCGCAGGCCGGGTTGTGGTGGTTGTTTTTGTTTGGTCGGACTGAAAATGGAAAAGGCGATGAGGACGATCAACAGCGCTGCGGCAACTAATTTCATGGTAGGTGATGTAAAAGTCTTCGGGAAAATTACACTCAAAACCATCACCGGATACCTGATTTCCATCTGCGGGTTCCTTCCATACATTTGAAGGATGAAGCGGCTGATCCTTTACGGCGTGATCCTGGGCTTCTCGATTGCCTTGCTGAAGTTCATCGAATACAGGTATATGATCCTCGATCATGCGGTGGAGATTTACGGCGGCATCGTGGCGCTGCTGTTTACCGCCCTCGGCATTTGGGCGGGCGGTAAGCTCACCAAACCCAAGACGGTTGAAGTGCCCGTGAACGGACATGCATTTGAGTTCAACGAAAAGAATTTTGAAAAACTCGGGCTGAGCAAGCGCGAACTGGAAGTGCTGGAACTGATTGCGCTCGGCTTGAGCAATCAGGAGATCGCGGACAAGCTGTTCGTTTCCATCAACACGGTGAAGACTCATTCATCGAACCTGTTTGCGAAGCTGGATGTGAAGCGAAGGACGGAAGCAATACAGAAAGCAAGAATGCTGCAATTGATTTCGTGAAATTTATTCCCATTTTGTCACATAACCATTCTTTCCTGCGATGAACAAGTCATGAACGCCGCCAAGAGTTTTGTAGATGCCGCAGGACGGAATAATGTCTTCTTCATCATTGTAGGTGAGTGACCATGTTAATCCTCCATCATGTGTTATCGCATTTTCTGAATAGGTAGCGAGAGCAATTCCCTCCAGTTCATTTTTGAAACGAATGTCAATCAGTTCCTGACCTTTTAAATTGCCGGGGTCATTATTCCTGCAAACCTTCTCCCATGTTAATCCTCCATCAGCAGACCGGTAGATAACAGGTAATTTACCCCTGCCGGCATTAGAGTAATAGCCCGCAGCAAATCCGGTGGTTTCGTCACTGAACCAAACAGTATTAAAATAGATTTTTTCCTGACTAAACACATTATTCCAGCTTACTCCGCCATTAGTGGTTCTCCATAAACTCTGATATTGATCGTCATATGCAGCCGCAACTCCAGTAGTGGTGCTTGTAAAATAAAAATCAACAAACGAAACGCCCTCTGTCGAAATAGTTGACCAGCTTGCGCCTCCATTGGCGGTTTTATAGATCACTTCCTCACCGCTGATAAAACCGCTATTGTTGTCAAAGAAATAAAGGGTTGTTCCGACACTGCCGGGCATTGTGAGCTGAGACCATAAGTTTCCTCCATTTGTCGTTTTATAGGCCGCCTCGGCGGTTAATGCAAAGCCGGTGAGATCATCGGTAAAATGTAGCTTTAAGAAATTATAGCCAGTAGCGACTATAGACCACGATGCACCGCCATTGGATGTATAGCGGAGAATCCCTGCTTCATCAATAACCCATCCTTCATTCTCATTGATGAAAGATAGAGCAACCAGCGTGTTGGTGGTAATGCTTTCAGTTTCAAAATCAGCGCTTGTTTGTGCCTGGCTGAGGATTGAACACGTTATGAGCACTGAGAAGAAAAATAAATGCAGAGCTGATTTCATTGGGTATCGTTTATCAGGTAAAGAATTATTAATGCCGTTATTCGATTGCAACCTTTATCATTGTCGTTTGTTCGTTCATTGTCAGCCGAACAAAATAAATTCCATCGCTGAATCCGGCACGGTCAAGAGAAAGCTCATGATGACCCGCCTCTACCGATGCATCAAGCAATCGGCTTTTTCTTCCGGCAACATCAAGCAACTCAATAATTATATCGCTGCTTTCTACAGTTGAAAATGAAATGGTAGCCGATGTAGCAATGGGATTGGGAAAAACCTCCAATGAAATTTCTTCTTCCCTTTCATCTTCTAATCTCAATGGTTTAGTGTTAAAGTTTTGCGTAGCACTCCAGTCAGAGGATATATTATTCACTGCATCGCAAACTGATTTTACTCCCCAATCATATTGTGTGTTTGGCATTAGCCCCGTTAGCTTTTTGAAATTAGATAGTGCACTGGTTTTTGACCATTGCATAGTTCCTGTTTTGCGATAACGGACGGTATAGGTTTGTGCGCCTGATACAACATTCCAACTAACTCTTGCAGTGGTTGCTTTGATGTTTGTGGTTGTAAGACCACTGGGTGTTGCGCAATCGGGATTGTACGCCCAGAAATCATTCAAGAGAAAGGAACAAGTGCAGGTTGAGTCGTAGGTTCTCCCTGTACCAATGTATCCTTTATTTCCGATTGTAAAACCTACGGCATCATGTCTTTCGTTGCCACTAAAGTCAGCTTTCTGAATCCATTCATCGGCAATGGGATTATATTCCCACATATCATTTAAAGAATTAAAAAGGGTATCTCTGCCAGTTAAAATATATCCCCGCTCACTAATTGAAAAACTAACTGCTCCGGCTCTTGCAGTGCCAGGGAGTGCAGCCTTTTTAAACCACCCATCAGTAACCGGATCATATTCCCATAAGTCGTTAGTAATGCCGTAAATGTTGTCTGCTATACCGGTACCAATGTAACCTTTATCACCAATTGAAAAACCTGTGGCCATTGAGCGTGGTTTTCCTTTAAACTCTGCTTTCTCAGTCCATGTGTCCATAGCGGGCTCATATTCCCAGAAATCCTTTTTAAACGAACTGCTGGTGTATCCGGTACCGAGATATCCTTTGTCACCAATACTAAATCCAACTGCCCATTGTCGTGGAACGCCAGGAAAATCTGCCTTTTGATTCCAGGTATTTGCGACTGGATCGTACTGCCAGAAATCATTTTGTAGCTCACTGGAAAATCCACCTAAGCCAGTGCCCACATAGCCGAAGTTACCTATTGAAAATCCTACGGCATTTGTTCTATTTGCTCCTCCACCAAAATTCGCTTTTTGAGTCCATGTGTCAGTGCTCGGGTCGTATTCCCAAAATGCTTTATCTCCTCCAGTTCCCAAATAACCCTTTTGTCCAATACTAAACCCAATAGCGTTCGCTCTTGATGTTCCACCAAAGTCAGATTTTTGATTCCACATGTCTTGAGTACGTCCTACGGGAATATTACCCAATATCAATAAAATGAGTAGGAGAACATTTTTTTTCATAGATTGTTTAGTTGGTATGCTTGATTGAGAAATAATTGAGTTCATTGTACGGAAAGTTTAGTCTGATACACTTCTCCGTTAATGATTGCTTTAATAAAGTAAAGTCCTTCTGGCAAATTGTTAACAGGTAAGAACTCTTTAACTATGCCGCCATCAACATTTAATTCAGAGGACGTTAACACCTTGCCTATTTGATCAATAACCTGAACATAAATGGCTGCAGTAATATTTATTGAAACCCTGAGTGAGACCTTTGATGATCCATCGGATGGATTAGGATATGCTGTAATTAAGTCCGTGCTTTTATCACTTATTACCTGCTCCGTTTTAAGCGGACAATCATCAAGATGGAACTTCACAACATAAAAATCTTGCCCTTGACTTAACCGTGTTCCAAACTCCCCGGCTATTACAAAGTGACCATCCTCTAATTCTATTACGCTGTGCGCTTCGTCATTGTACGCACCTCCGAGTGGTTCTTCCCATACAATTCCCCCTGAGGTATTTAATTTAATGATCCATGCATCCCGGGTATAGCAGGTGGAACAGCCATTGTTACAGCCAACATCACCACCCTTGGAAGCTGTTGTGCCTACAATAAGATATTCGTCGTCGCAGGTCTGTAAAATGTCATACGCGTCATCAGGCCGGTCGCCGCCAAAGAATTTTCCCTGGTCGAGTGAACAGGTCGCAACGGTCCATACGTTGGTGCCGCCGGTGGCGGTTTTCAATCCCAGCACTTCATGAGTGGCAGCTCCGAAACAAGAGCTGGGATGATGCACACCGGTTCCTACGTAACGGTAGGTTGATCCTTCCAGGCCTTCAATTATGCTATGGCATCCCTGGTCTCTTTCATAGTCATTAGTTTCATCTCCATAATCCAATTTAAAGACCTGAGACCCGGAGGGGCTTATTCTAACCTGCATGGCCTGTTGCTGTTCCATGTTGTTTTCGCACGATTCGCAGAATCCCGTAACGATGTAGTCGTCGCCATGTGTTTTGATAATGCTGCGGGCAAAATCAGAAAAATCTGTTGTACCTCCGGGATTGTCTCCATGATAATTCCGCTCCCATTCGATTGTAAAATCGCTTTTGTTGATTTTAATCACCCAATAATCGCCTCCTGCATTAATATCACTTACATTAAGCGGCAGGTCTTCCTCCAAGTCTCCATCAATATGGTTTTCGTCTCCTGTGCCGCCCGCTATTACAAAATAGTCGCCATCCTCAATGATCGAATAGCCGGCATCATTCCCCGAGCTGCCGTATTCGTATTCGGAATCAGCTCCTATTTCATTGCCATCCAAATCGAGTTCAACGAGCCATACATTGAAATTTTTTGGACTACCGAAAGTATTGGAACCGATAGTTCCGCAAACGATAATATGGTTGTTGGATGAGTTTTGCACAACGGAATAGGCAGCATCGTTCTTGCTGTCTCCAAAATACTTCACCCAAATGGGATCAGGATCATTATCCGGATCAATCCGCATAACTACGGCATCTATTTTATTAGCAGTCTCCGTTTCCGTTTCTCCAACAACAATAAATCCGTTATCCTTCGCAGAACCTGCATCTTCATCATCAATTGGGATGATCTTCCAGGCGATATCGTTGTTATCAGGTCCAGTACCGAGAGGGTCGTTATTCCATGTAAAAGGCCAATAGCCGGTTGTTACCAGGTTAATTTCATCGAGTGTGCATGATGATTGTCCATTAACCTTAACTTCCTGAAATATCAAAGGGAGAAAGAGAAGGAGGAGTTTGTATTTCATGGGTTGTGTTTAGGAAGGTGGTTGACTGAATTAGAGATTCGAATTTACCATATTTATTCAATTAAAGTACAAGATAAACTGATATGTCTCACCGGATTATTCCTCCAAAAGTGTGATCTTTCGCAGAGGAAGGTGAAAATCATCCTTTCGGGTGAATGATTTTTTGATTCACCTATCTTCATTTGCCGAAAAAATAAACTCATGAAAAAGACCATTCTCGTTTACGGACTTATTTCCGGCGCCATTGCCGCCGTGCTCATGTTCGGCACAGTAACGCTGGCTAATAAAACCTCGGAACACAGCGAGATCGTCGGCTATGCCGGCATCATCCTCTCCTTCACGCTCGTGTTTTTCGGAATCAAATCATACCGCGACCGCATCGGCAACGGTTCGATTACGTTCGGTAAAGCATTTACCATCGGCATCCTGATTGCCCTGATCTCATCGGCCTGTTATGTGATTGCCTGGCTGATTGTGTATTACAACTTCTACCCCGACTTTATGGATAATTACGCAGCTCATGCCATTGAGAAACTGAAAGCCAGCGGCGCTTCACAGGAGAAGATTGAAGCCACGATGAAACAGATGGATCAATACAAGGAAATGTATAAGAACCCGGTAATGGTGGCCGCACTCACGTTCATGGAACCGCTTCCGGTGGGACTGATCATCACACTTATTTCATCGTTTGTTCTGAAAAGGAAGAAGGATGGCGGGGCCGATGCAGCCACGGCGTAAAAGGTGACCTGCTTTTTCGCGACACTTGCGTGCTGCTTTGAATGATTTTATTTTTCGCACCCAACTTCTTATGTATGCCCCTAGCCACTGAAACCAAAACGGTCATTTTCGATTTGCTCAAACGGGTGATGGAAGATTATTGTCCGCCACTGGTGGTTAAGAAAAAGTCGAAGGATGCCATTGAAGTGATCGGAAATGTGCCGACCCCGTATGGTTATAAAAAAGTAATAGTGCCGGGGATGTATTTCGCCTCGGCGCTCATCCGCAAGGACAATGTGAGCTTCTACTTTTTCCCGATCTATGGCGCGCCGAAGGAGTTTGAGAAACTTGCACCCAATGCGATGAAATGCCTGGATGGCAAAACGTGCTTTCATTTTAAAAAAGAAGAGCAGGCAGTGGAGCAAGAAATACGTGCATTGTTCAATCAAGGCATAGCCGTGTATAAGAAGCAGGGATGGGTGAAATGAACCTTTTCTTTTTTCATTTGCTTTATTGCTGCCAAATGGAATTTGCATGAACAGAAACCGGCTCGAAGCATTCAGCGACGGCGTGATCGCCATCATTATCACCATTATGGTTTTGGAACTGAAAGTTCCCCATGGCAATGAATGGAAAGACCTTTGGAAGCTGTTTCATGTTTTTGAAGGGTATGTGCTGAGTTTTGTTTTCATCGCCATCTATTGGGTGAATCATCATCACCTCATTCATGCAGCGCACCGGGTTACGGGCTACATTCTCTGGGCAAACATTCACCTGCTCTTCTGGTTGTCACTGATTCCGTTCGCTACGGCGTGGATGGGAGAAAATAATTTTGAAGGCGCACCGGTGGCGACCTATGCGGTAGTTCTCATCCTCTGCGGTTTCGCGTATAACATTTTGCAGCGGCTGATCGCTGCCGACATTGCGGATGATTCTCCTTACCACCTGGCGATGAAGAAGCAGAATGTGAAGGGAATTTTTTCTCTGGTGGGTTATTCACTGGCCGCGGCGGTGGCGATGTTTATGCCGGTGATTTCTGAAATCCTTTTCGTGCTGATTGCCGTGATGTGGTTTCTGCCGGACCGCAATATTGAACGGGCCACGCACAAAGAGTAAGCGCCCCGCCACTCACAGTTTCCTTGCAATAAATTCTTTCGTTGTGTTTGAATGAGGAAAGGGTTTGGAAGGAACCGGCACATTCAGGAAAGTGCAGAGCGGATACCATCCCTGCTTCACGTCATAAACCAGTAATTGATTGGCGGGCACGAAGTCAATCACGCTTTGATTCCATTCATTGAAGAAGCGGAGAACCGAAGTTTTGTCTTCGAACCCGTTGGGGAAAAACTCTTTAAGGTATCCGCCTACAAATTTGAAGAGTTCCAGTTGCTGCCGTAATTTGGGATTAAACGGAAGCCGCACGGCTGTGGAAGCAATTTCGCCGAATGAAGGTTTTGATTTTTTAATGATTGTATCGTTGAAACTCTTGTACCAGCTATCCGGATCACGCACGGTGAGAATCACTTTTGCATCTGGGTACTGCTTCATAAAAATCTTGTAGTGGTAGTAGGTGGGAATGTCAACCGATGATTGATACCCTGTGAAAAAGGAATCCCAATCGAGGTTGTTTCCTGCTTTCAGGTTTTTCCAGAAAGTCACCTGCTCCGGGTTACTGATCAGGTTATCCATGTGATAGCATTTGCCGAAACCAAGTTCTTCAAGTGCAAGTTTAAGCGAGTGCGTTCCTGTGCGGCCGATTCCGGCGCCGATGATTTGGAGAGGCATGTTTACAGTATGAATTTTAACGACTAAGATAATTGCAGGTGGCTAATTCGAAGGAATGGTTTTTCCAAAGCGCATGGCTACGGCATGGTCGCGGTTAGCTGCCGCTGTATCTCCGAGTGCACGGTATGCCTGGGCCCGGTAGAGATAGGCATCTCCGTTATTGCCATTAAGTTCAAGTTGCCTGGAATAGGCATTCACACATTCACGGTATTTTCCTGTATTCAGCAACGCGAAGCCCAGCATGCCAAATCCCTTGTCGTTTGCCGGATTTATCTGTACACCTTTCTGCGCTTCCACTGCAGCTTGATCATATTGGCCTAAACCGAGGTACGTGATGGCACAGTTGAAATGTGCATTGGCATTGGTGCTGTCCAGTTGAATTGCGCGTTGATAGGCCCATAGTGCGCTATCAAGATTTTTCCGCATGGCGTACACATTACCGAGATTGCTGTAAACTTTCGATTCGGAAGTGCCCATGCGAAGCAGTGTCATGTAGTCAGCATATGCTTTATCAGTTTGGTTGGTTTGGCCATAATAATTGCCGCGGTTGCGGTATGCCGTTTCTACTTTCATCGGGTACTTACTGATGACATCTGACCAAAGTGTTTCACTGTTTTTCCAAACCATGCACCGCGCTCTTGTTTGAGGAACCAGTACGATTGAAAAAATGGCCATCATGGCCAGGGATGCCGCTATTTCACTGATATTTCTTTTTTTCAGGAACCAGGAATGGAGATACCAGCCCGCGAGAAAAGCAGGCCCGGTGTAAGCCAGATAACTATAGCGGTCGGCCATAATCGCATTGCCCACTGAGATGAATTGAAGCACCAGCGCCACCGTCAGCAGGTAGAACAGCATACCGGTGACATAAGCCCTTTCTTTTTTCAATAACCAGATGGAAGCGATGAGCATGATGAATAAAACAGGCATAGCATAGTATGCCACGGGAAGCATCCCTTGATCATTGAGTGAAGGATAAGGATAAAAAGCCGAGAGGTTGACCGGCACAAAAAACCGGAAGAGGTACATCATGGCTCCGTAACAGGCAAACAACATTCGCTGCGCCAGGGTAAATGTTGACAGGTCAGCCACGGCGCCTGCGGATTGTATGCGAAAAGCTAAAACACCAATTATAAGTGAGATCGCGAGAAAAGGGATTTTCTCGGTGAAGATCCGCGAAGTGATTTTCCTGTTACTGAAGAAATCTATCAAGAGGAGCAAGAGGGGAAATACCACCGCCATCGCCTTTGACAGGCAGGATGCAATAAACAAGGTGAGTGCGGCAGCGTACCAAAACCAGTTTTTAGTTTCAGCATAGCGCAAATAACAGATCAGGGCGGGGATAAGAAAAAATACATACAGCACATCCTTGCGTTCACTAATCCACGCTACACTTTCAACATGCATGGGATGGATGCCAAATATCAGAGCGGAAAAGGAAGCAATAAATGTATTGTCCCGGGTAAGCAGGAAGATGAAAAGAAAAATCATGAGGGTGTTCAATACATGCAGCCATACGTTAGTGAGGTGGTAGCTGTATGGATTCAGTTCCGCAGTCCGGTAGTTCCATTTTAACGTGAGTATGGTCAGCGGATGATAGTTGAGTGAAACGGGGGTACTGAAAATTTCACGGAGTCCGGCGTCTTTTGTTGTAACCAGGGGATTATTCTTTACATAAGTTTCATCATCCCAGTTAGTAAAATCATTATTGAGTGCAGGTGCGAAAGCCATCCAGGTAATAACGGCAATCAGAAATGCCATGGCGGCCGGAGCCCAAAAGGCCTTGCGCGGTGCATTCATTCCTTTTGCCCGCCTGTCAGGATTTGTAGGGCGGCTGCGGTGAACTGGCTTCTTCTTTGTAACCATGCGTGGAAGATGATTACGTGCTATTGATTATTCGGTTTCATGTTTCATCTATCGCAGCTCACGTATCAAATTCCAATGGAACGGATCCTTCCGGCCTTCTGATAGTTCTCCAATTCGCGTATAGCGTCACCTGCGATCCAGCGGGAGGAGGCATCGCCTTTCTTTTGAATTTGCTTCGCTGCGGTAATGGCTTTTGTGCAGAGGCGACCATTCCGTTTTCCAATTTGTCGCAGCGCCCAGTTGATGGCCTTCTTCACGAAGTTGCGTTCATCGTGTGATTCGGCGATGATGCGCGGAAAGAATTGTTCAAACTTTTTGTCTTCTGATTTCTTATCGTGAATGGCCAGCGTAGCCATCATGGCAAAGCCGGCACGCTTCTCGAATTCTTTTTTTCGTTTCGTCCACTCAATTGCTTTTTCGTATGCAAAAGGCGTCTTGTCGAATAAGGTTCCGCAACAGTTGTCAACGATATCCCACGAATCGAAATCTTTCAGCCATTGTTCCATCAATTTTTCCGAAAACGCTTTGGGATCGGCAATGAAGATGGCGATATGCTTTGCTTCGTGAATGCCGGTATTCCATAGTTGTTGGGCCAGCGGCTGGTTGCGGCCGATTTGTTTGGCCAGTTTTCTCAGATCAGGCGTTTTAATGGCGCCTAGACTTTTAGATGCAGTAATGCCGAAATGATAAGGCGCATCATCCTGGGCAGCAGATACCAGTTTCTTTAGCTCCTGTAGTGTGGTTTCAACCGTGTGCATGATGATGAAATGTTCGGCACCTTTAAATTCTTCTGGCTCAGAATCAGTTTTTCCGTTTCAGCAAGAAACACCTGCTTCGCAAGATCAATCTGTGACATCTGGTTTTGATAGGGTGAAAAACTTATTCGATAGCGAAACTTAAATACCCAAATGACGAAACCGAAATTATTATTCCTCAACAATTCCTGCAATCGGTTCTACTCCCATTTCGTCACATATCCATTTTTACCGGCCAGAAACAAGGTGGTTGAGCCATCCAGAGTTTTATAAATACCGAAAGATGGAAATAAATCTCCTTCGTCATCATAGGCAAGTTCCCAGGTTTCACCTCCGTCATTGGTGATCACGTTCTCCGAAAAGGTGGACAAAGCAATTCCTTCAAGTTCATTTTTGAACCGGATGGCAATGAGTTCTTCCCCTTTGATATCGCCCGGATCACGGTTCATATACACTTGTTCCCACGTTAATCCTTCATCGGTTGAACGCAGGATGACGGGAAGTTTGCCTCGGCCCATCTGGCTGTAGTAGCCCGTCGCAAAACCAACAGAATCATTAATGAACCAAACTGAACTGATGAAGTAGTTTTCTTCACTGAATACATTACTCCAGCTAGTTCCACCGTTCGTCGTTCTCCAGATACACTTCGAAGAATCGTCTTCTGCTGCGGCTATTCCTAACGAAGAACTGACGAAATAATAATCTGTAAATGAAACTCCGGGAGTTGAGATGGTTGACCACGAGCTGCCACCATTAGTCGTCTTGTAAACTACACCATCGCTACTGACGAAGCCGATACTGCTTGTAACAAAACAAACCGCACCGGCAATGGCACCTGGCATCGTGAGAGTTGACCATGAGCTGCCACCGTTGGTGGTTTTATGAACTGTTGAGTCAGTAATTGCATAACCAACAGAAGCATCAGTGAAATCCATTTGCACAAAATATTTTCCTGTAGCAATGGAAGACCACGAACCGCCGGCATTGGCGGTGTACCAAATAACTCCGGCTTCATCGGCCAACCAGCCCTTGCTGTTGTTGATGAATGATGAAGCGACAATCGTATTCGAAGTGATGGAATCGGTTTCAAAATCCCCGGGAACCTGTGCGTTGCTGATACTCAGGCAAACAACGAAGTGGGTAAGCAACCCGAATCGGATGAATTGATTTACGCTGATAGAAATGGTTGTGTGTCGCATCATTTGTTATTTAGCAATGGAAACTATTCAACAGCAATTTTCAAAACGGAAACCTGATCATTGATTTGTACATGAAGGAAATAAATTCCTGAAGCAAGTTGCCCGCGATTCAGGATGATTTTATGCTCACCTTCCACCAGATTTTCATCAAGTACGGAACGGATTAGTTTTCCCGCTAAATCACAAAGCTCAATGGATGCGTGCGGACTTTGTGCAGTTGAAGAAGCGGGAACAGCAATTGAAATAACTGTTGAAACGCACACCGGGTTCGGATACACCGAAACGGAACTTGCTGCCGGCAAGCCCGCACCCGTGCGAAGCAATGTGGTAAAAGTTTCCGTAGCAGAATATTCCGATTTTTCCTCGCCGCAGATGCTTCTCACTTTCCATTTGTAGGGT
This sequence comes from Bacteroidota bacterium, assembly GCA_018267315.1. GTDB lineage: Bacteria > Bacteroidota > Bacteroidia > Chitinophagales > UBA10324 > JAFDYS01. Next base: position 18,093 of record JAFDYS010000003.1, read on the forward strand.
GTGTTGGGTGTTAAACCTGCAATCGTTAATGAGTTGTTGGCTGCTTTCACTGTTTTTGAAATCCAGGTGGCTCCGGTACTGTCAGCCTTGTACTGCACCTTGTATTTCTCCGCGCCGCCGGCACCATCCCATTTCAGTTTGGCGCTTGATGGAGAAATGTTGGTGGTGGTAAGATTGCCTGGTGCAGCGCAGCCCGGAGGAGTGAACTCCCAAAAATCGTTGAGGTAATCGCCGTTGATAGACCAGCCCGTTCCCACATAACCTTTTTCTCCAACTGCAAACCCGACGGCGTAGCGCCGTTCGCCTCCGGCGAAATCTTCCAACTGCGTCCATTGATCAGTGGCGGGATCGTATTGCCAGAAATCTTTTAATGATGTGCTGTTAAGGTATTCGCCGGTGCCAATATATCCTTTGCCGCCGGTGGAGAAACCTACCGCTCCTGCCCGCTCGCTGCCGGGCAGATCGGCTTTTTTCGTCCAGGCATCTGTTGCTGGATCATACTCCCACAGGTCCTTGGCGATACCCGTGCCGGTTGACACTCCGCCAAAACACACATAGCCTTTGTCACCGATGGAAAATCCGGTAGCCCCAATGCGACCCTTGCCGCTGCAATCGGCTATTGTGGTCCACGTATCAGTTGCCGGGTCGTACTCGTAAAAATCTTTGCGAATCTGAAAGCCATCGTTGTAGCCTGTTCCCATATATCCTTTGTCTCCGATGCTGAACCCAGTGGCAAACCATCGTTTGCCGCCTGCAAAATCTGCCTTCTGTGTCCAGCTATTCGATGCCGGATCGTATTGCCAGAAGTCTTTTGTATTGCCTAAAGCATTTGTTCCCGTGCCGTAGTAGCCATAACCCGACACAGCAAAACCAGCTGCATAGCGTCTCGCATCAGGTACATCTGCTTTTTGGTTCCATACTTCAGCGACAGCATCATACTGCCAGAAATCCGTTTTTCCGATGCTTGTGTCAACCCCACTTCCAATATAGCCATATTGATTAATGCTGAATGCAAATGCATCTTTTCTTATTCCGCCAGGTAGATTAGCTATTTGCACCCACTGTGATTGGCCAAATACCATTATGTGTATAAATATTCCGAGGATAGAAAAAAGAAAGGTAAAAATGGTTTTCATAGAAGCAAGATTTTAGTCATTCATTAACTTGACTACGAATGCTAGCACAAAACTATTATGGTCTTACAATCAAAAATGATGATTGATGAATTTCTGTGTGCGTTATAACTCTAATCTGATACCTTCCTGCGGGCAGATTATCAACCTTTATGGTTTTATGAAATAATCCATCATCATCAACTATGAAGTCAGTTTTATACAGGATAGTGGAGAAAAAATTAACTATTTCTATGGTAGCCTCTTGTGCACTTTTCGAAGATTGTCGTATTGACACGGACAAGATCTCATCGGCTGGGTTCGGATACGTCACTATATTCGGAGAGATATGATTACCCTCAACTCTAACTTGAATTGGGCAATCATTCAATTCGAATTTCGCAATATATCCGTCTTGCAAAAAAGTCGAACCATTTCCAAACTCCCCTACCACGATATACGAGCCATCATAATTCTTTTTGATGCTGTAGAACTGATCGTTTCCGGTGCTGCCCAGCGATTCCTTCCATAGAATAGTGCCCGAAGTACTAAGTGACAGCAGCCATCCATCATAAGTCCCCGCCTCACCATTGTTGCAATCCACATCAAAACTGTTCCTTGATTTGGTGCCGCCCGCGATCAGGTAGTTGCCGTCACAATCTTCTACTGCGCTGTATCCTTCATCAGGTTTATCGCCGCCGTAGGTTTTGCCCTGGTCGAGGTGACAGCCGGGGCTCCAGGTGGTGATGTGGTTTCCGCTGGACGGGTTAACCTTTGTTACGTACACATTGTGGCTGGAAGAGCTAAAGCACATGTTCGGATGATGAACCCCGGCGGTGACATACCGGTAATTTGAACCTTCCTGCGTTTCCATCGCAAAATGAGAACCCTGGTCTTTATTATAAGAAGATTCATCCCCATGATCTTTTTTCCACTGAACGCCGGAAAGGCTGAATTTGACGATCATGGATTGCATTTCCACGCAGTTCGCTTCACAATTCAGGCAATACCCTGCTACTGCATAATAGCCCTCATGGTCAACTATAATTTGGCGGGCATAATCATTCCATGATCCGGTGGAACAGTCAGAGTCGCCGTGAAATTTCCGCTGCCATTCAATTTCATCCATGTTAGTGGGATCAATGGCGAATACCCAATATTCACCTGCGGCATTGATAGCTCCTCCGGGACAGGTGCTCAGGTCGCCATCTTTTGTATCGCCTGTGCCGCCGGCGATCACGTAGTCGCCATTCAGGTCCTCAATAATATCAAAGGCTTCATCATCGCCGCTGCCGCCAAACTCTTCATTAGCGAGTTCTTGTCCATTATCAATGTCCACTTTGAGGAACCATGCATTTTTATTGAGAACGCCTCCGTATTCTGTGGATTTGGTGGTGCCGCATACAATAATGTTATGGTCGGATGACTGTGCCACGCCATAGAGAATATCATTCTGGTTACTACCTGTGCCGGGATTTGCTTCATAGGTAAAAGCCCATTCAACATCAAGATCACCTGTAAAATCATCCTCTTTAAAATAGACGATCAATCCCTGTCTTTTTGCCGTAGGGCTGGTGAATGATTCACCTACTGCCACCCACCCATCATTGGTTGCTTCATTATCATCAAGGTCAACGACCACGACGTCCCAGAAAATATCGTTGCCATTAAATGTAGAATTGTTCCATTTGAAATCATCAAGCACTGTGAGGTTATCGGAATTATCGCAGGGTGTCTGGGCATGGAGTGATGATTGAATGGCGACAAACACCACACAAACGAAGAAAGAAAGCGAAAGAAGAAACAGTTTCACGGGCGTCATAGTGTGGATATTTTTACCGTGAGAACGAATTAGTAACCAAACTTAAAGAATTTTTTTATCCGCTAGAGAATTCCACTATCTCGATGCTTGCTTCAAAATCAGTTTTTCGGTTTCATCGGTGCAGTTGAGTGCGCCAACGCCTCGTAAGCGCGGAAGCAGCACTGCCCAATTACTATCTGCAGCAAATACTTCTTTAAACAATGGCAGTGATTCACGTACCAGTCCGTTATTCACCATGGTTACCGCATGCCAGAATTTCATTTCCGGATTTTCGGGATACAGCATTTCTGCCTTGCCATAACTGCGCATGGCGCCGGCCATATCATTCTTTTCAGTGGCTTCATCACCTTTGTTCATGAGTTCATAAGCTCGGTGAAGCTGCACCAGCCGTTTCAGTTCTTTGATCGGATCGGGATTGTCTTCCACGCGCAAGTCCATTTCGCGGTCTTCCCACAAATTGCCGGTTGCAGTTCCCTTCACAATCAGAATGGCGGCGCTTTGTTTTCCGCGAATGTCCCCGCCGGCGGCCTGTCCGGCTTCAAGGGCTGCAATCATCCTTTCAGCTAACTGTCCATTGGTTTCCCTGAATGCTTTTGCCATGGCAGGCCACACTTCTTTGTTGAGCATGAGATTGGCCTGCACCGAAAAATTGGCTTCGTGATAGTCGCCGGCATCGGGGATGCACTTGCTGCCGGTCCACACCGCGGTGTTCCCTTTTGCATCCAGCACGGCGAACTGTCTTACATCTCTTCCTTCGTCGAGTCCAATGAGCGAATCCAATACTTTTTGAGCCGTGAAACCTTCCCGCAGCAGTTTTAAACCTTTTTGTCCGAGTGCGGGGTTTACGAATGATTGAGTGGCAATGGCTCCCACACCGGCTTCAGCCCAACTTACCACCGACCCCACTGAAAACCAGTGCGACTGAACCGCCACACCCATTTCACCTGTTTGGGGATCGCGAGCCACGATGGAGAATGTATGCGCCAGCGGATCAGCGTAAAACACCTGTGCATGACCCGCAGAATAAAGAAGGATCATCAGGAGCAGAAGCAAGTTTCGCATTTCAATGGATTTTGTTGCTGAACGATAGAATCGATTTAATAAGGAACTGTGCAATGAAGGCGTAATGGTTTCTTTCCATTCATCACGTATTTCCTTCATCTTGTTTACATATATTTGCGCCCTCTCCAACTTGAAACAATCCCCGGGGGAGCAGTGTATAACGTCATTTTCCTAACAATTATCAATCAAATTAAATCATGAAAGAAGTAAAGTACATCATTCCGCATGGCCACACCATTACCAAGGAGAACCGCCAGCAGCTTAAGGGACACAAATCCGTGATCCTGTGGTACACCGGTCTTTCCGGTTCCGGCAAATCCACCATTGCCAATAAGGTGGAAGAGAAAATGTTTGACATGGGTTTGCATACCTACATCCTTGACGGAGATAACGTGCGCATGGGTTTGAACAAGGGACTTGGTTTCAGTGATGATGACAGAAAAGAAAACATCCGCCGCATCGGTGAAGTATCGAAGCTGTTTATTGATGCCGGTGTGATTGTGGGTACGGCTTTCATTTCGCCGTTCCGCTCTGACCGTGACATGGTTCGCAGCATCGTGAAAGAAGGAGAGTTCATCGAGATTTATGTGAATACGCCGATCGAAGTGTGCGAGCAGCGCGATCCGAAAGGACTTTACAAGAAAGCCCGGGCCGGTGAGATCAAAGCGTTCACAGGCATTGATTCCCCTTATGAAGCACCTGAAAAACCTGAGATTGATCTGAAGACGGATGGCCGCAGCGTGGATGAGTGTGCCGATGAAGTGATTGCCTGGCTGGCTGCCAAAGGATACATTCCTGCTGAAGAACCCGCATTATCAAACAACTAAAATCCTTATATCCTGATGAATCAACCTCATGGCGGTGAGCTCGTGAACCGCATTGTTACGGGCGCCCGCAAAACTGAATTAGAGAAAGAAGCGAAGAATCTCTTTCAACTGGTTATTGAAGACCGTTATGGTGCCGATGTGGAGATGATTGCCAATGGCGCTTTCAGCCCCCTCACCGGTTTCATGAATAAAGCCGATGCCGAAGGCACCATTGAGAAAATGACACTCTCCAACGGACTGCTTTGGGGTATTCCCATTCTGCTTCCGACAGGTGACCAGCATGATAAAATCAAGGTGGGAGAAGAAATCGCCCTCATTGAAAAGAGCAGCGGCAATGTGCTTGCTGTGATGAAAGTGGAAGAAAAGTTTGAACTCGACCTGATGAACCTGGCGCAGAAATGTTTCAAGACCACTGAAGACAAGCACCCCGGTGTGAAAGCGGTATTGAGTGGCGGAAATAAATTCATCAGCGGCCCGCTGGAAATGGTAAACCGTCCCACACGCCACGATGAGATCGACAACAAGTACTACATGGATCCTGCCGAAACACGCGCTGAGTTTGCCAAGCGCGGATGGAAAACGGTTGTGGCCTTCCAAACAAGAAACCCGATTCACCGCGCGCACGAGTACCTCATCAAGTGCGCGCAGGAAATTGTGGACGGAGCGTTGATTCACCCGATCGTGGGCGAAACTAAGCCCGATGATATTCCGGCCCCCGTTCGCATGCGCTGCTATGAAGCCCTCATCAACGGATACTTCAATCCTGACAATACGATGGTGAGTGCATTGCCGACAGCGATGCGTTATGCCGGTCCGCGTGAAGCGATCAACCACACCCTCATTCGCAAGAACTATGGCTGCACGCACATGATCGTGGGCCGTGATCACGCAGGAGTTGGTACTTACTACGGTACCTATGAAGCGCAGGAGATGATGGACAGTGTGGCTGACCGCACGGGTATGACCATCCTGAAATTTGAAAATACATTCTTCTGTAAGGAAACACAGGGCATGGCTTCGAGCAAAACCGCACCGAAAAATGCCACACAAGTTTCTTTAAGCGGAACGAAGGTTCGTGAAATGCTCGCGAATGGTGAACGTCCGCCCGCAGAATTTTCACGCGCTGAAGTGGCCGACATTCTCATAGAATGGGCTACGAGCAAAGCGCCGGTGACTGCCTGATGTAAGGCACGGGACTGACTTAAAAGTTCAGCTCGCAGATTACACAGATGATCGCAGACGAAAAATCTGCCTGATCTGCAAAATCTGCGAGCTGTTTTATTTTACAGAAGCCGAAGCGGCATTTTTGATATGCAGTTGAGAGGGATACATTTTATTCCTCCACCAGTACGATCTCCACTCTCCGGTTCAGCGCGCGACCGCGCTCATCGGTGTTATCAGCAATGGGATTTTCAAAATTGTAACCGACAATACGAATGCGGTATGCTTCCACTCCTTTTGACAGCAGCAGATCCATCACGGCATTGGCTCGGTTCTCCGACAGCCGCTGATTGTATTTCTTCGACCCCACATTATCGGTGTAACCGTACAGTTCACACTTGAAGTTCGGGTGGCGCTGTAAATAATCTGCCAGCGCAGCGAGTTCATCTTTTGATGTATCGGGAATGATGTACTTGTCCGATGCGAAGTTGATGTTGGTGAGTGTGAACCGTTCGTACTCCTCTGCTTCCCGGGCTGCACTGTCTTTGGATGCCGCTGAGATCACGGGCTTGATGCCGAAGATGCTGTCGAAGTTGAGTGTGGCGCTCAGGTCAGCGTACTCTTTGAACTTCGGTTGCCGGTCGTCTTTCACGGTAGTGAATGATCCTTCTTCCAGAATAACACCGCTGTCATATTGCGGGTCGCCCACATCACCAATGGCGATCTTCATGTGATATTTTTTGTAAGGCACTACATACGCAGAAGCTTTCAGGATGGTGGTGAACCCGTCCAGTTGCGTCGTGTTCACTATGGTTTGATTCAGTTTCTTCAGTTTCTTCTTGTCCGTTTCGTAGTAATCGCTGTACGGCGTTTTGTCTTTCTTCTTCTCCTTCGGCAGGTTCTTCTTCAGATCCACCTTTTTGAAGTAATCATTGTCAATGTAGAATTCCTTGTTGGCTTTGGAGTTGATGTTGTTCACGGTTACCGGCAGCACGGTTTTAGGAACCACGGCGAGGTTCAGGCGGTGAATCTTGTCACCGTCAATGATGAAAGCGAACACATCGTTATAGCGCGAGCCCACATACTCGGGATATTCTTCTGACCCGAACACATAGGAGAATGAAATGCGGTTGTTAAACGGAATGAAATCAAATTCGAGAACGCTCACATCATATGTCACACTTTTACTGATGCGGTTGAGATCGCGATCACCTTTGGGGCGCTGTTTTGATTTCACCGCGGTGAAACTCGTCGTCGTCCACGGAGAATTATTCGGGCCGATCACGTCGGAAATTTTGCCGGTGGAAAGAACCATGCCATTCTCGATGCCCAGCACATTGTTCTCACATTTGAAATAGCCGATACTTTGAGTGGATCCTGTATAAGTGATGTTGCCCACCCTTACGCCCTGTCCCGAAATGAATTTGTCAACGAGCTCCTGCGGTGTGAAACTGCTGTCAACTGAAATCTGTGCTGACGAATTCAATGCATGAAGACAAACGATGGAGATCAAGAGGAGAAAAACAAGGAGTCGGGCACGTTTCATTCCCATGAACTAAGCCGTTGAGAGTACAACGGCTGTATGCGCAAAGTAACAAGAGAAAAGGGAGAATCCTGGTGAATTCTCCCTTTGTGTTAGCAATGTTGACTGCCGGGTTACCAAATCCTCACCCGCAAACTATCCGGCACATACATCTTGTCAGTGGGCTGAATGTTGAATGCAGTATACCAGTCATCCACGTTCACCACGGGTCCGTTCACGCGCAGGAAATTGGGTGAGTGCACATCGGTTTTCACCCGCATGGCAATGGTGGCGTCGCGGAAGTGCCCGTACCACGACAGCGCAAAACCGAGGAAGTATCGCTGCAGCGGCGTGAACCCGCCGATCACTTTTCCTTCCTTATACTGATCCGTTTTCTTGAAGGCATCCATTCCGATGAGCATGCCGCCGAGATCGGCGATGTTTTCACCCTGGGTAGCATCGCCGTTGATGTGCAAACTATCGAGCACCACGTAATTGTTAAACTGGTTGATGATGCCCTGGCAGCGCTGCTGGAATTTCTCGCGGTCTTCTTTCGTCCACCATTCCTTCAGGTTACCCTGATCGTCAAACTGGCTTCCCTGGTCATCGAAGCCATGCGTGATTTCATGACCGATCGTGGAGCCGGCAGCATAGCCGTACATGATGGCATCATCCACGAGTGAGTCAGGCATGCCGGGCACAATGAATGCCGCAGCAGGCAACACGATTTCATTGTTCGAAGGGTTGTAGTACGCATTCCAGGTCTGCGGTGTCATCTCCCATTCGGTGCGGTCAACCGGCTTGCCGATTTTAGCGAGGTAGAAATCGGTGGCCCATTTATTGGCTCGGATGGCGTTGCGCACGTAAGAGCTGCGGTCAATCTCCAGCGTAGAATAGTCGCGCCACTTGTCAGGATAGCCCACCTTTTTCATCACGGTGCCGAGTTTGGCATACGCTTTCTGCTTGGTGGAATCACTCATCCAATCCAGTTTCTCAATGCGCTCCTTATACGCGGCCAGCACATTGTCCACCATCAGGTCATAGCGCGCTTTCACTTTCGGCGAATAATATTTCTGAACATAAAGCTGCCCGAGCATGAAGCCCATGGCATTTTCTTCATCGTCCAACACACGTTTCCAGCGCGGGCGCTGTGCTTTGGTTCCGTTGAGCACGGTGCCGTAGAAATAAAAATTCTGTTTATCAAAGTTGCTGCTGAGCTTATCGGCAAATGTGTTGATGAGGTTCCAGCGCAGGTAAGTTTTCCAGTTGTCAACACTTTCGGTCTTCAGACTTTTTTCCACCTGCTTGAAAAACTCCGGCTGACCGACAATCACGGTGTCAATGTCTTTCACCCCGCTCACTTCGAAAAAGTTTTTCCAATCGAGCGAAGGAGTGAGTTTGCTTACCCCATCCACGGAGAACTTGTTGTAGTTCGCGTACGGGTCGCGCAGGTCAGCGAGCTTGCGTGACGCTTTGGCGAGATCCGTTTCCATGCGCATGATGGTAGCGGCATCTGTTTTCGATTGGGTGGAATCTTGCCCCATCATGGTAAGCATTTTAGCCACATGCTTCACGTATTCCTCACGGATATTTTTTGTGCGGCCATCTGTATCGAAATAGTAATCGCGGTCGGGTAACCCGATGCCACCCTGGTACAGATGAATGACAAACTTGGCGCTGTTCATTTCATCCTGTCCCGGGTAAATACCGCACAGGGCGCTTACGCCGATGGTCTGCAGCGAGGCCACGGCGATCACCACGTCGGCCGTGGTTTTGATATTGCTGATCATGTCAAGCTCGGGCTGCAGCGGCTTGATGCCCTGCGATTCGATGGCTGCGGAATCCATGCCGGTGTACCACCAGTCGCCAATCTTCTGTTCATTCGTCCCTTTGGCTGCCTTAGCCGAAGCGGCTTCTTCATTGATCTCGCGCAAGCGCGTGAGCGTTTCTTCATTCACCAGTTTCCAGATACCCCAGCTGTTTTCAGTTTCCGGAATCGGGTTATCCTTGACCCACTTGCCCATGGAGTATTTGAAGAAATCATCGCCGGGGCGAACGGTGGTGTCAATGTATTCTTTCAAAAAATTGTCGGCGGTGAGGCCAGCAGATGCTTTCTGTTTTGGTTTGCAGGAATAGAAAGTAAAGGCAATGATGATGGATAGGAAAACGAATGTGATTTTTTTCATGACGAAGTTTGATGATGAAGGCCGCAAAGATGAAGGATTATTGAGAGAATGAAAATGATTTAGACAAACCCGGATTAGATTGGCTTAAGGGCACTCACTCTTCCTTTTTCAATGGTCATTACGATCAGAAGAAACAGAGCCATGAAAGCTGCCGCATATACGTATTTCATCAACCACAACGATTCCGGTAACAGCGAAACCAGTTTGGCATCGGCGAAGAAGAAGAGAACAGCCAATGCTATGTAAATGAAGAAACGCCTGATATCATAAGGCACGGGGTAATACTTCTGCCCGAGGAAATAGGACACGAGCATCATGGAGCCGTAGCAAATGAAGGTAACCCACGATGAGCCATAGTAACCATATAGCGGAATCCAGATCCAGTTGAGTGTAAAGGTGATCACCACGCCGCCGAAAGCAATCAACGATCCTGCGAGGTTGTTGTTCGTGAGCTTGTACCAGATGGTGAGATTGTAGTAAACACCGAGAAAGAAATTGGCAAGCAGCAGGATAGGCACTACGCGAATGCCTTCGTAGTATTCCTTGCCCATAAAAATCTCTTTGAAGAAATCCATATTGAGGGTGACAAGCAGGAAAATGAAGCAGCAGAAGATCACGAAGAAATTCATGGTGCGCGCGTAGGTGAGCTGCGGATTTTCTTTTTTCGACTCACCGAAGAAGAAGGGCTCTGCAGCCATGCGGTAGGCCTGTACGAAGAGTGTCATCAGCAAACTCATTTTGTAGCAGGCGCCAAAAACACCGAGAGCGTGAATGGCTTCTTCATAATTCCCGTTCCATCTTCTCGTAAGTAAAATCCGGCTCAGCATTTCATTTCCCATTCCCGCGGCGCCTACAATGATGAGTGGCCAGGCGTAGTGCAGCATCTCCTTCCATAAACTGAAATCAAATTTCCAGTGCCGGATGTAGAAATATTTTGCAAGCACGATCACGGTAACCGCACTGGCAATGAGGCCGGCAATGAAAATGTATTGCACACCGAGATCAGGATTGTAAACCTGTTGGATGAATCCGTGCCATGATGCCAGTGATTCATTTTTCAATATCCACGGACAGGCGATGAGGAAGAAAAGATTGAAGAACACATTGGTGCCGATGTTCAGAATTTTGAATGTGGCAAAACGAATCGGCCGGTTTTCCTGCCTGAGGTGTGCAAACGGAACCGTAACGATGGCGTCGAGCGCCATGGTTAATGCGAGCACGGTCACATATACGGTATGCCCTTCAAACTGCATCAACCGCGCAATCGGGTTGCGGAAAAGAATAAGGAGTGCCGAAAAAAGCAAGGATGTGATCAGCAGCGAAGCCATGCCGGTGTCGTACACCTGCTTCTTATCTTCTTTAGTGGTGGAATAGCGAAAGAAGGCCGTTTCCATTCCGTAAGTAAACAGGATGTTGAGAAAAGCGGCGTATGCATAGAACTGCGTTACCACGCCAAATTCACCCGGGTGAAACACGCGGGTTTGGATGGGAACCAGCGCGTAGTTGAGGAAGCGGGCGAGAATGCTGCTCACACCGTAGATGGCGGTTTGCTGAGCGAGCTTCTTTACTAATGGGTGCAATCAGGAAATTTTCCGGTGCGAAATTATTGAAAAGTATTCCGACCGGATGGCAGGCATCATCGTGCATAGCGATGTTAGTTACTTCCTTACCGGTTTGACTTTTTTTATGTAGTGCCGCCTAATTTTACCGCAAGCTATTACCATCCGAGTACTACTTCAATCAGTTTATGGCATCTGTATCAGAATTAAGAAATATCGCCACGCAGGTTCGTCGTGATATTGTGAGAATGGTTCATGCGGCGCAAAGCGGCCATCCCGGCGGTTCACTGGGCTGCGCGGATTTTTTGACAGCCCTATATTTTGAAATCATGGAGCGCAAGCCCGGTTTTGATATGGATGGAATGGGCGAAGACATTTTCATTCTTTCCAACGGGCACATTTCGCCGGTGTGGTACAGCGTGCTGGCACGTGCAGGATATTTTCCGTTGGATGAATTGAAGACCTTCCGCAGAATCAGTTCGCGCCTGCAAGGTCATCCGGCCACTCATGAAGGATTGCCCGGCATTCGCGTAGCATCTGGTTCACTTGGTCAGGGAATGTCAGTCGCCATCGGTGCGGCGCAAGCCAAGAAACTCAATCACGATCCGCACCTCGTTTATTCACTGCATGGCGACGGCGAACTGGAAGAGGGACAATGCTGGGAAGCCATCATGTATGCCGGCGCGAAGGGAGTGGACAACCTCATTGCCACCGTTGACTGGAATCATCAGCAGATTGACGGCACAACGGAGCAGGTGATGAACCTCGGCGATCTCAATGCAAAATTTATTGCCTTCAACTGGCTCACGCTGCAGATGAACGGCAATGACATGGAAGAAGTGGTGAACGGGTTGAAGAAAGCGAAGTCCATTTCGGGTAATGGAAAGCCGGTGTGTATTCTTATGAATACCCACATGGGTTACCCGGTTGACTTCATGATTGACAACCACGAGTGGCACGGTGTGGCGCCAAATGATGAGCAGTTGGCCAAGGCGCTTGCGCAACTTCCTGCAACGCTGGGAGATTACTAACTTCGCCTCACTGCCTCGCCGCAGTGAAGATCGAAACGGCCCTTTGCGCATTACAACTTCATTCCCCGGAATCATTGTTGGAATTTTGGTATTCACTTTTTTTCAGCTTGCTGAAAAGAACGCAGCCGCGCAATCGAAGGATGCTTACCTCCTGTTTGTGCTCGATGCCTCGGGCAGCATGAAAGGTGAATGGAAAGGTAAGAGCAAGTTTGAGCTTGCCGGTGAGATTCTTTCTAAAACAGTTGACAGTATCACGCAGTCGAATCAGAAAGTGCAATGTGCCCTTCGTGCTTTCGGGCATCAGTCGCCGCGTGCGGCAAACAATTGCAAAGACACAAAACTTGAAGTGCCGTTTTCCAAAGCCAATGCATCTTCCATCGTTCAGCGATTGAAGCAAATACATCCGCAGGGACAAACGCCGATTGAATTCACGCTTAAACAATCGCTGAAAGACTTTCCTGACAGTAATGCAAACAACGCCATTATTCTCATCACGGATGGAAACGAAACCTGCGGCGGCGACTTATGCAAACTGGCATCAGAAATGGCCTCAAAACACATTGCACTCCGGCCGTTCATTGTGGGGCTGGGATTGAATGATTCCCTGAAGAAGAAATTCGAATGCCTCGGCAATTTCTATGACGTGCAGAGCGAAGACATGTTTAGCAGCGCCATGCGGGTGATCATTACCCGCGTGCTCAATCCCACCACCTGCCAAATCAATTTGCTGGATGCCTATGGCAATGCCACGGAAACCAATGTGGAGATGACGTTGTACGATCATCATACGCGACAGGTGAAATACCAGTTCATTCACACTTTGAGCAGCCGCGGGACGCCCGATACACTCGTGCTCGATCCGAAGTTTGTTTACGATCTTACGGTGCACAGCATTCCCGAAGTTCGTAAAACGGAAATGGAACTGGTACCCGGTACACACAACATTGTCGCAGCCACCGTGCCGATGGGAACACTCGATTTACCGATGGATGGCATTCAGGCGGGAGCGGTGGTGCCTCCGTGCATTATCCGGCGGGCAGGCGAGCAGGAAATCCTGCACGTGCAGGATGCCGGAACATCCCTGCGATACCTGGCAGGAAGTTATGACCTGGAGATTCTCACTTTACCTGAAATTTTTCTCAGCAATATTCAGATTGAAGACGCAAAAACCACTTCGATCAAAATTGCCCGGTCGGGTATTCTGCTCCTCACGCCATCAGAAAGCGGCGTTGCTTCCGTTTTCATGGAGCGCGGGGACACGACTATTAAAGTGTATGATTTTGGATCTGTGAAGCAGCAGCAAACTGTAAACCTTCAGCCCGGCAAATACAGTGTGATCTACCGGCCGGACAAAGGCAAGCAAGCCGAACGAACCCGGCAGATTCCGGTTCAAATCAATTCCGGTAAAACCACTTCCATCCGATTGTGATGATGCAAATATTTTATTCCAGCAGGTCACACAGATTTCCTCCCGGGAAAAATGCCGCTTTCAAATCGGTGTTGCTCCGCGTCATGTGTGGTTGGTTATTATGTCTCGTTACTTCGGCTGCATATCCGCAGCAAACGCCAACGCTTACCCGAATCCTTTTTTTGCTTGACGGTTCATCAAGTATGGCCGAAGCGTGGAGCAATACGCTGAAAGTGGAAGCGGCCAAAAAGATCGTCATACAAATTGCCGACTCACTGAATGCATCCGGTGATGTGCAACTGGCTCTGAGAATTTACGGGCACCAGTACATTGTTTCGGATCACAATTGCTCTGATACAAAACTCGAAGTGCCGTTTGCATCACACAACGCCCAGGGAATTAAAACGGCGCTGAATGCACTCCATCCGCGCGGCATTACGCCGATAGCCAACAGTCTGGAACAGGCCGCAAATGATTTCCCCAATGATGTGCGTGCGAGGAATATCGTGATCCTGATCACTGACGGCGAAGAATCCTGCGGAGGTGATCCTTGTGCCGTTTCATTAAAACTTCAGCAGAAGAAAATCTTTCTGCGCCCGTTCGTCATCGGGCTCAACCTCGATCCCGATGCTGCGGACCGGATGAACTGCATCGGCAATTTCTACAATGCGCCAAACCCCGAAGTCCTTCGTACGGTGATGCGCACAACGGTAGATCGCATTCTTTCATCCGCTTCCGTGCAGGTGAATCTTCTGGATTCGCAAGATCGGCCGCTTGAAACCGACGTGAACTTGACCTTCTCGGATGCCGGCAGCGGTGTGGCGCGTTATCAGTTTTATCACACGATAACCAACAGTGGCGTGCCGGATACCATGCGCATTGATCCGGTGCCTTCATACTCTATCACCGTTCACACCACCCCACCGGTGATCCGCAATCATTTGAATTTCGAAAACCATTCACTGGACACAGTAAACATCCGTACACCGCAGGGATCGTTGCGGATTGAACTGGAAGGGAAAACGATCAACCAGAATTTGAATGATAAAATAAGGGTGCTGGTAAGAAAGTCAGGTTCTGGTGAAACAATACAATCGCAAAAACTGTATGAAAGCAAGAAATATCTGTGCGGCCGGTATGATTTGGAAGTATTAACGCTTCCCCGTATTACGATCCGGAATGTGGCAATTACCCAGAGTTCTACCACCACGATCACCATTCCGATTCCCGGCATCGCATCGATCAGCAAATCATTTGCGGGCGTGGGCTCAGTGATGATGAAACAAGGCGAGGAGTGGGTAAAAATTTATCCACTGAAAGAGAATTCCAGCAATGAATTGATAGGTTTGCAGGCAGGCGAATATGAAATTATTTTTCGCTCCAGGTTTGCCAAACGCTCAACGGATACAGTAGTAAAGCGGGTAATTATTAAAAGTGGGGAAACCACAACCATAAAATTGTAGCGAATGTTATATCAATACTCTGATGCCGATAAGAAGGAAACACGTGCCGGCTTTGGCGATGGCATCTATGAAGTGGCCAAGAAGAACCCCAGGGTGGTGGCATTAACTGCAGATCTTGCCGGCTCTCTTAAACTGAACCGATTCATCAAGGAATTTCCGGAACGGTATTTCCAGTGTGGCATTGCAGAAGCAAACATGATGGGAATTGCAGCGGGGTTAACCATCGGAGGAAAAATTCCATATACCACCACCTTTGCCAACTTCTCCACCGGGAGGGTTTATGATCAGATTCGCCAGTCCATTGCTTATTCAGGCAAGAATGTAAAAATCTGTGCCTCGCATGCCGGCATTACCCTCGGTGAAGACGGGGCCACGCACCAGATCCTCGAAGACATCGGACTCATGCGCATGCTGCCGGGTATGACGGTGGTCGTTCCCTGCGATTACAATCAAACCAAAGCCGCCACTATTGCCATTGCAGCATATGCCGGTCCTGTGTATCTCCGTTTCGGAAGACCCAAATGGCCAAACTTCACACCGGCCGATGAGGAGTTCGTAATCGGAAAGGCGCAGGTGCTCACCGAAGGAACAGATATATCCATTTTCGCCTGCGGGCACCTGGTTTGGAAAGCCATTGAAGCAGCGCGCATTCTCGGCCAGCAAAACCTGAGTGCTGAGGTCATAAACATTCACACCATTAAACCTCTTGATGAAGCGGCAGTCATTGCATCAGTCGCCAAAACAGGATGTGCTATAACTGCGGAAGAGCATCAGATACATGGCGGGCTGGGAGATTTGATTGCCAGTGTGGTGGCCCGTCACAATCCGGTACCCATGGAAATGGTGGCAGTCAAAGATTCATTTGGTGAGAGCGGAAAGCCGGAAGAACTGATGAAGAAATACGGACTCGATACTCCCAACATTGTGGATGCTGCCCTTCGTATTCTTGCCCGCAAAAAACAGGACGCCCTTGCCGGCTGACCGGCGAACGAAACGGTTCGCACTTTTGCCATTTCACTTATTTGGTTTTCACTCTTGCAGCCGACAACTGGCATAGCGCAGATGGTGCCTTCCGATGAGGAGTTGCTCTCTCTATACGCACAACCTACATCCAGAGAGCTTGCCTTCACACGCCTTGTTCGCCGCGATCAGAAAAAAATCTACTGGTTTATCCGCCGTATGGTCATTGATCATGATGATGCGAATGACCTCGTGCAGGACGTTTTCATTAAAGTGTGGAACGGACTTTCTTCCTTCAGAAAAGAATCAAGCATCACGCACTGGATTTACCGGATTGCGATGAATGTGACACTTACATTTCTGGAGCGAAAAAAGAAAAAATATGACACCGTTTCCTTGGATGAAGTGTCGGCAGATTTGCTGGGAAAACTGCATAGCGGCAAAAACCTGGGTGCAGACAGGATTGAAATGAAACTGCAGGAAGCCATGATTGCCCTTCCGCCGAAGCAGCGCCTGGTTTTCCAGTTGCGCTATTATGATGAGATGCCTTATGAAGAAATGTCTGCCGTCCTTGAAACATCGGAAGGAGCACTGAAGGCAAGCTACCACCATGCCGTGAAAAAAGTGGAGGAATACCTGAAGCAAGGCGCTTAAACCTCTGCAGCTAAAAGGTGTCAATAGTGAAGCAATGGATGAGCGCAAGAACATAACAGATGAGTTGAAAGCAACGGCGCCACTGCTGTCTTCGCTGTCGAAGAAGAATCCTTTTGTGATTCCTGAGGGGTATTTTAATGAGTTAGAGGAAAGCATCCGGGTGGCGACAGGGATAGAACCTGCAAAAGAACTGCAGGCGAAGTCGCCTGAGAATCCATTGATGGTGCCGCCGGGATATTTTGAGAATCTTCCGGCTGTCATCGTTCAAAAAGCAGGATCACGAAAACCGGGAGGTATGATCCGCACTATAAAAAAGAGATGGTGGGCAATTGCTGCATCAGTGGCCGCCATTCTGATTATTTCCATCTCTGTTTTGAGAGATCGTCCGGCGGAAACACTTGCATCAGGCACCCCGATTGACACTACTTTTCTATTGCTTGAGAATGCCTCCGGGTTACCCGATGCCGTGGTGGTTGAATTTTACGATATGGATAACTCATCCTCTTCATCCGATTCACTGCAGCATGAATATTTGATTGAAGCATCGGGCATAGATGCTGAAACCATTCTTTCACTTTGAAATTCTGATTCACCATGAAAACACAGTTCAATTCATTCATTAAAAAAATATGTCTTCCCGGCTTGATGTTGTTCATCCTCATGATTGGCAAATCATCGCAGGCGCAGCCGCAGGGAAAAAGGGACGACATTGAAGCCATGCGCATCGGCTTTATCACCCAGCAGCTTGATCTCACCTCCGATGAAGCCAAAGTGTTTTGGCCTGTTTACAACAAGTATCATGATGAAATGGAAGTGCTCAGAAAAGACCGGGCTACCGAATTGCTTTCTGCCAAAGTGAATTTCGACAGCATGACCGATGACGAGGTAAGCAAACTTATCGACAACGAATTCAATTCGCGACAAAAGGAAATTGACATTCAGCGTAAGTACAATGTTGAATTTAAAAAAGTATTGCCCGTGAAAAAGGTAGCCAAACTGTACCGGGCTGAACAGCTATTCAAGATAAAGCTGATCAGCGAAATGAAGCAACCGCCGGCTGGTCGCGGTGCTGATGGGCCGCCTCCGCCAAGAAAGTGATCACGAAATCAGGTATTCCGCTTTCATTTTTTCAAGTAATTTAGCTGCCTCAACTCAATTTCATGGAACTTCTTCTTCTTTTAAGCATGCCCGGCGGCAGTGAGTGGATTCTCATTTTCCTCGCCATTCTGCTTTTGTTTGGTGGCAAGAAAATTCCGGAACTCATGCGTGGCATTGGTAAAGGCATCCGCGAATTCAATAGTGCAAAAGCTGACGTGCAGCAGCAGCTTCAGGATGGATTGAAAGAAGAACCCAAAAAGGAAGACGCTAAGAGTTAAGTAGCTGATTTCCGCAAGCCATGTGATCACTCTATGAATGATGACATGGCTTTGTTGTTGTAATAAATAGAACACATTACGGCGTGCTGAGGGTGCAAAAAAGTTGTTAAACGCCGGTTAGATTGAGCAATTGCGGTATCTTGCAAACGTTTCACCGATTTGACCGTTCAAGAGGTGTAATGGCGCCTTCTGAAATTGTTCAACCTGTTTTTTGATCAGAATAGAGATGACGGTAAACAATAGAAAACTTCACTCAATAATTTTCATTGTGGCAGGCATTTTCCTGCTGCCCATATTTGCTGCAGGGCAGGCGACGGAAATTTCCAATGCCGAGCAACAGGTAATTCCCGATCAGTTTGACAGCAATGATTCACTCAATGTCACTGAAAACGGAATGACCGGCAGTGACAGTATTGTTGTAGAGAAGGTTTCATTTGCCGATGTGGACGTGCCCACGTTCGAAGATTCGATGTACGAAGCACGGCTAAAGGCGCTGGTGACTCCCATTTCTCTTGATTACAATCAGGAGGTGCGCAACTACATTGACCTGTACGTGCTCAAACGAAGAAGTCAGGTCGAGCGCATGCTGGGATTGAGCAAGTTTTATTTCCCCATATTCGATCAAATCTTTGCTCAGAACGGAGTTCCTCCGGAAATCAAGAATCTGGCTATCATTGAATCAGCGTTGAATCCTCATGCCGTGAGCCGGGCTGGCGCTACAGGTATCTGGCAATTCATGTATGGCACAGCAAAAGTTTACGGTCTCACCGTGAACAACTATTACGATGAACGCCGTGATATTATTCGTTCCACTGAAGCAGCGGCACACTATCTTAAAAGCATGTATGATGTGTACGGAGACTGGTTACTGGCTATCGCATCATACAACTGCGGACCACAGAACGTGAACCGCGCTATTGCTAAATCCGGTGGCAACACCTTTTGGGCGATTAAAAATTACCTGCCAAAGGAAACACGTGGTTATGTGCCGGCCTTTATTGCTGCAACATATGTGATGAATTACTACGAACTGCATGACCTTGAAACCAACTACGAAGCGCTGCAGCATTGTTTTGATTCTATTGTGGCCGTGACTGTGGATCAGAAGATGTCATGCGAACAGATCGCTAAGTTCACGAACCTGAGTCTTGATGAGCTTCGCTTTCTTAATCCGGGATTGCGTTGCAGTGTGATTCCGGCACTGGATGTTCCATATAGTCTTAAACTTCCCAGCAACCGGACGTCAGTTTTTGATGAATACCGTGACAGCATCGTTCATTATTCAGCGGATGCCCGGATTCAATACTACTATGGTGCAACCGGCGCTGGACGTGTCTATGTAGTAAGGAAAGGAGACAACCTTGGAAAAATTGCAGCGCGTTACCATGTTTCAGTTTCGCAAATCAAAAAGTGGAATCACCTGAGCAGTTCTGTCATCAGGCCGGGACAAAAGCTCAAGATTTATTCTTCGCGTTATGAGGAGGCCGTTGCATCGGCACCAAGTTCAAACGAGAATAAGACCGCTGCTACAGCATCTTCCGGATCTACTAAAACATCATCTTCTCAAGTTTCAGGCAGCTCACAATACGTGTACTATAAAGCGCGCTATGGCGATACCCTTTGGGATATTGCCCGAAAGCACGGTACTACGGTAGATGAAATTAAGGCGCTGAATGGTTCCTCCAAGTGCAACAACCTGAAGGCAGGCACAGTATTAAAGATCAGTTCAAAGGGATAGAGCCACGTCAGGTGAAACATTGCTCTCAGATCGCCAGTTTCACCGGCATTAAGCTGAAATTAATCCTATTTTTGAGCCGGGTTGGTTATCAAATGAACTATTGAAAATAAACAGCTACTCTTTTTGGCGCAGCAAGATTTATCTCAAACCAAAGAAGCCATTGATGCCGGTGCTGGTACCCGTTCCATTTCTTATGGCGCGCTTTTTTTTACTTTTCTTAAGGCCGGATGTCTGGGTTTTGGCGGATTTATGTCATTGATTTCAGTGGTAGAAAGCATTTTGGTAAAAAAGAAAAACCTGCTGAAAGATGAAGATATGCTGGATGGCATATCGTTGGCGAGTTTACTGCCCGGCCCACAGGCCGTGAATGTAGTGGCATATGCCGGTAATAAACTGAAAGGCACCTGGGGGGCAGTGATTGCCGCCTTTGCTGTAGTTCTGCCTTCATTCCTGTTAATGACCATGCTGAGTTTTCTCTATCAGAAATACGGCGACATACCGCAGGTCAAGCAGTTCTTCAAAGGATTTGTTCCCGCAGTGGCAGCGGTGATTGTGAGTGTGGCCTGGAGAATGGCCAAGCAGAACGTGAAGGGCTGGGTAGAATTCGTATTGGTAGCGTTGTCCATTGTCGCGCTGATTTTTATTCCCAAAGATTTCAGGTTATATATCACCTTCTTGCTGGTGATCACTTTCGGTGTTTTCGGAAATTTCTTTTTCCGCGATAAGAAAGCAGTTCCGGTGCACGTGGATCGCGGTAAGTTCCCGCTGCAGAAAATCATTCTCGTTTCGATTATGGTGGTGGCGCTCATCTTCCTGTTGTATTTACCGGTGGACCAAAGTGAATACAACAGTCTATGGAACCTCTGCAAAACATTCGGCGGGTTGAGTGTGATGTTATTTGGCGGCGGATACGTGATCATTCCCATGATTCAGCATCATGTGGTGGAAGTGTTTCAATGGCTCAATGCACAGGCCTTCAAAGACGGTATCGCATTCAGCCAGATCATGCCCGGCCCCATTCTGATTGCAGCAGCATTCATCGGTTACCAGGTAAAGGGCTTTGCCGGTGCCCTGCTTTCCACCATTGCCATTTTCGCACCTCCGGCCATTTTAATGGTAGTGGCATCGCAGGCCATGGAGTATTTCAAGAAATCAGCTACGGCCAAGGCGGTCATGAAAGGAATCCGGTGCGGTGTGATTGGGATGATCTTTTTTGCCGCGTATGAATTGGCTAAACTGGCCATACCGGCAGGCGAGGTTACATTCTCGCAAATTTGGCCTTCAATAGTTATTTTCGCCGCATCATTATTTGTGTTGATCAAATATCAGGTGGACGTCGTTTACATTATTCCAACAGCCGGATTGATTGGCTATTTCCTTTACCCGTCATAAATTCATTTCTATAGTATGCAAGCGCTTTTTTTGATTGGTGAGCAGCGTTCGGGCTCTAATGTATTGCGCCTTATGCTGGCAAACTCTCATGAGATAGCCGCCCCCCATCCTCCTCACATTTTACAGCGGATTGATCCCATTGTGCCTGTTCACCAAATTTTAGATGCTGATCAGTTCGATCAGATGGTGGAATTTGTTTGCCGGATGGTGGAAACCAATCCGGTTCCATGGCTCAACACCACCTTGCATCGCAATGATGTGAAGAATCGCTGCCGTGAAAGGCATGTAATTGCCATTTATGGGGCCGTCATGGATATTTATGCCCAATCAAACAACACCAGGAAGTGGATGTGCAAGAGCATGCAAAACATCCGCTGGGCCAAGCCCCTTAATAATTACTTTAAAACCAACAAATACATCTACCTCCACCGCGATGGACGCGATGTGGCGCTTTCTTTCACTAAGGCAGTGATCGGTGAAAAGCACGTTTACTTTATTGCACAGCAGTGGGCTGAGTTGCAACGCATTTGTCTTGATGCACGCTCCAGTTTGCCAACTGACCGCTTCTTCACCATCAGCTACCAGGAACTTACAGAGGAAACTGAAAGCACACTCAGAAATCTGTGCGCATTCCTTCACATAGAATTCCGCCCGGAGATGATGAATTTCTATGAAAGTCAGGAAGCAAAGAATACAGCGGTGGCCAGTTCCCTATGGGAAAATGTGAATAAGCCGATCATGCACCAGAACTTCAATAAGTTTCTGAAAGAACTAACTGAAGAGCAGGTGCGGATCATTGAATCGGTTGCCGGCAATGAACTGGATGAACTAGGATATCAAAGAGTGTTTGTTAAGAAGGGTGAGGAAATGAAATTCACTCCGGAACAAATCGCCGCCTTCAAGGAAGAGAATGATCAAATGAAAAGACATCAGGTCGAAAAGACTGATCCTGAAGATGCCCGCAAGCGCAAGATTCAGGAACAGGTTCTCACTGAATTGAAGGACGCAGTGAAAAAGTGGTCATTGACTGAAGTGAAAGTGGCGCCCTGATTACACACCTCTCTTTCCGGTTAACTTACCGGTTATATCTCCCACTGTTTTCTGATTCAACTAGGATCAGTTGCTAGTTTGCCTCAACAGTTTTCCGTTCTCTTTCGCTCAAATACTTCTCCAGCAGGTCCGGCACTTTTTCAAATGCAGCTGACAGTCCTTTACTCATGCGGGTTGGAATAAATGAAATCTGATCGCCGCGTGTGACAAGGAATCCCATCGGTTCAACTCCCATGCCGGCACCGGTACCGCTGCCGCCGCCTTTGCCATGGCCTTTGTTGGGGGCTTCACCTTCACCTTCTCCTCCGCCGTACCCGAAGCCCATTCCCATGCGAATCACCGGTACGCATTTGAATTCACCCAATTCGAAGGGCTGACCAATCACCGTTTCGGTTTTGGTTTCGTTCTTCAGAAAGTCAGTGACTTTTCCGAGCACTTCATCAAATGACTCTTTCATGATGTAGTTTTTTTTGAAAATGAATTATGAAAACCAGGCGCGTAGCAAGCGCCATAAATTATTTTCAATCTTCAGCATGACCGTATTCCTGCCGTTGAAATTGATGTTCCATTTCCTGTGGGAGGGATCAATCCAGTGTACAACCGGATAGAGCCAGCTGTTCAACAAAAAATCATTGCTGTCGAAGTCAAAATGAAAATCCCGCACTTGAAATGATTGAAGAAGCGCCTGTGATTTGCCGATAATCTGTACCAATGTCATATTCCCTCTTCGTTGTTTTCTTTCGGCTTTTTTGACGGGAGGTTTATACTTCCTTTCGGCAGGATCAATCGTAAAACGGTAACCGGCGATGCGAAAACGCAGCAGGATTTTTTCATCATCAAGTATCAGCTTCATACTTCCAAATGCTGACCACCGTAGTTCACACTTCCCGGTTTCGCTGTTCAGATCAATTATAACGGGAGAGAGTAAAAGGAACAGTAAGACAATGATAAGAAACGCAGGAACGAGCAGCCACCACATGACTGGCAAATTTCAGGCTGCCGCCATCCACATTCTATGACTTTATTCAAAGCAGGATATGATTTGAGTCAATTTTTCTGCGATGTGTGCAGGCCCCGCGTTACCTCAATCTGACGGTTGGCCAGTTCTTATCAGCAGCAGAAATATATTCGCTTTGTTTCTTGTTCCATTCATCACGTATGCCAGTACTGTAATTCAGATAAAGTTTGCCACCTACGATGCTCCAGGCGTCAGGTTCTGTCTTCGCTTTATAACCCTTTGCCATTCCATAAGCGCACCAGCCACCGTACTGCGGCGCAAATTTTTCAGGATCTGAAATGAAGAGCTTAAGATTTTTCTCGCTCGAGAAATACCAGTTAGAGTTGTTCCAGCGGTAATGGAATTGCTTCAGTCCTTCTGCAGGATATCCTTCCGTGAAGTAGGCCACCGGATCGAAGCCGCGAATGGCTTGATCAGAAACTGAAAAAACTTCGGGCTTCTGAGCCAATGAAAAGGCAGGAATGAGCAGAAGGCACAGAAACCATTTATTTATTAGAGCCATAGAAAAGGATTTTGCTGCAAAGAAACGGGGTACCCAATTTTGAATGCATCACACTGACGACATTTCGAACCAACTCAGGAGAGTGTTTCAAAATTTCCGATCGTAGAAAGCAGTTCCCGTGCTTCCCGCAGGTTGCGAACGTCTCTGAATTGAATAAGCATGGATCTTTCCATCTGCCGCATACTGCATCGCTGCGGGTGAGCAGTTACATAACCAAGCAATCGTGCAAAAACTTCTGAATCGTAATAGGCAGATTCCGGATCTTCAATGGTGTAACATTTCATGATGCCGCGGCGCAACTGAAGTTTCTCAAAGCCGAGCTGCTTCGCCAGCTTTCGCAGTCGCACTCCGTCAAACAATTCTTTCACTTCTTTTGGCACCGGACCGAAACGGTCAATGAGTTTTTCTTCAAATGCTTTGAGCGCATCATCATTCTCGATGTTGTCGAGTTCGGTGTAAAGAGAAAGCCGTTCATTGATGTTGGAAACATAGTCGTCGGGAATCAGCATTTCCGTATCGGTATCTATGGTACTTTCACGGGTGAATGTTTTCTCTTCCTGAATTTCTTCCTTAAAGATTTCCTTGAATTCGGTCTGCTTCAGTTCGCGGATGGCTTCATCAAGAATTTTGTGATAGGTGTCGTAGCCGATGTCGGCGATGAAGCCGCTTTGTTCCGCACCCAGAATATTACCGGCACCGCGGATGTCCATGTCGCGCATCGAAATTTGAAAACCGCTGCCGAGTTCGGCAAACTCTTCAATCGTCTTCAGTCGTTTTCTTGCTTCCTGCGTGAGCACACTTGGCGGCGGTGTTACGAGATAGCAGAAGGCCTTCTTGTTGGAACGTCCGACGCGGCCACGCAACTGGTGCAGATCGCTCAGCCCGAATAACTGCGCATCGTTGATGATGATGGTGTTGGCATTGGGAATGTCGAGTCCGCTCTCTACAATGTTGGTGCATACCAGCACATCGTATTTCCGTTCGATGAAGGAGATCATTTTCTCTTCGAGGATGTGGCCTTCGAGTTGCCCGTGCGCCACGGTAATATCAATATCAGGACAAATTTTCCGCAACATGCCGGCCACTTCGCCGATGTCTTTTACCCGGTTGTGAATGAAGAAAACCTGTCCGCCGCGGTTCACTTCAAACTCGATGGCTTCCTTTATACGGTCTGCATCGAAGGTGAGCACTTCGGTTTCTATCGGCTGCCGGTTGGGCGGAGGCGTGTTGATGATGGACAAATCGCGTGCGCCCATAAGGGAGAACTGAAGCGTACGCGGAATAGGAGTGGCGGTGAGCGTGAGTGTGTCAACATTCGCTCTCAATTGACGCAGTTTTTCTTTTACACCCACTCCGAATTTCTGTTCTTCATCCACGATAAGCAACCCGAGGTCTTTGAATTTCACTTTCGCTCCGATGAGAGATGATGTGCCGATGACGATGTCAATCTTCCCTTCTCCCAGTTTTTGAATGATCTCTTTCTGCTGCTTCGTTGATTTAAACCGGTTGATGTAATCAATCGTGCAGGGAAATTCTTTCAGCCGCTCCGTAAAAGTCTGATAGTGCTGCATGGCAAGAATAGTGGTGGGAACAAGGACTGCTACTTGTTTCCCGTCTGTCACCGACTTGAATGCAGCACGGATCGCAACTTCCGTTTTTCCGAATCCCACATCACCGCAGACCAACCGGTCCATGGGGAAATTTTTTTCCATGTCACGCTTCACATCCACCGTCGCTTTATTCTGATCCGGCGTGTCTTCGTAAATGAAACTTGCTTCCAGTTCGGTTTGCAGGTACGAATCCGGTGCGAAGGCAATTCCTTTCGTGGCTTTGCGCTTTGCGTAGAGGGCGATCAGCTCCTTGGAGATGTCTTTCACCTTCGCTTTCACGCGGCGCTTGAGCTGTTCCCACGCTTCCGTTCCCAGCTTGTTCACACGCGGAGGGGTTCCTTCTTTGCCAACGTACTTGCTGATTTTGTGCAGTGACTGGATGTCAACATACAGCAGGTCGTTGTCGCGATAAACCAACCGCACCGCTTCCCGCTGCTGACCGTTCACTTCAATTTTTTCCAGTCCTGAAAAAACACCCACACCGTGATCAATGTGTGTGACGAAATCGCCCGGCCGCAACTCACGAAGCAACTTGAGTGAAAGCACCTTGCTTTTGGAATACCCCTGCCTGATGTGGTAGCGGTGATAGCGGTCGAAGATTTGGTGATCGGTGTAGCAGGCGATCTTCTTCTCCCGGTCAACAAAGCCTTCTTTGATCGCAAACGTGACCGGCTGATAAACCACGTCGGCTTTGAGATCTTCAAAAATGGCTTCGAGCCGCCGGAACTGATTGTTGTTATCAGAGAAAAGCAGAATGGAGTAATTCTCTTTCTTCAGTTTTTTCCAATACGCAATGAGGAGGTTGAAATTTTTGTTGATGCTCGGCTGCGGCTCCATGTCAAACGCAATCCGGTGATCAAAATCAAACCGGAATTTTTTGCCGAACTCGATAAGGGTGAATGGGGAATAGGGAATGGTGAATTTTGATTCGTCATTGCGAGGAGGATGTGAATGGTTATAGTGAAAGCCCGACGAAGCAATCTCTTCGCT
>JAFDYS010000003.1:44581-48441 GCA_018267315.1 Bacteroidota bacterium
TCTTCCGGCTTCAGTTCAAATTCATTTTCATCTTTTGATGCCGAAGAAGAAGCGGCGAAGGCAGCCATGGCTTTTTCGTGGAGATCGGAGATACGGTGTTGCATGAATGCGGTGTCATACAACCACACCACCGTATTCTCAGGAAGGATTTCAAACAGCGAAACTTTTTCGTCGCCGCCGAATTGTGTTTGCGTGTTCGGAACAATGGTGACCTGCGAAATTTTTTTCTGTGAAAGCTGAGTGAGTGGATCAAAAACCCGGATGCTTTCCACTTCCTCGCCGAACAGTTCAACACGAAACGGCAAATCGTTGCCGAAAGAAAAAATGTCAATGATGCCTCCGCGGATAGCAAACTGTCCGGGCTCATAAACAAAGTCAACCCGCTCGAAGCCGTATGTCACCAGCATATCCGTGATGAAGGCCTCATCCAGCTTTTCATTCATTTTGATGAAGAGTGTTGACTTGCGCAGCGCCTGTGAGTTCACCACTTTCTCCATCAGCGCTTCGGGATAGGTGACGATCAGTTCGTTTTTTGTAACGCTGTTCGTGATCTGATTGATCACTTCGGTGCGTAGCTGTACATGGCTGTTGTTGAGTTCGTCAAAACTTCCGGGCTTGCGGAATGAATCCACCAGCAACTGCACTTCTTTTTTGTCTATGAAATGCTGAAGGTCATTCTGGAAATAGGCCGCTTCTTCCTTATCGTTCAGCACAAACAGCATGCTGCGGTGAGTGAGGGCATGAAGGGCGGCCGCCATGACCGGGGCAGAGGCGCCGATGAGGTTTTCAAAACGTATATGCAGAACTTTCCCTTTTCCTTCCGGATTCAGGGAGGCAGAAGGATTCAGCCGGTCGGCTATGCTTTTCAATCGCTCGTCTGCTGCATACACCTGCAACAGCTCATGCCGGTTCACGGTGCGAATTTACTTTACGATGTCTAATCGGGAAGTTCTGTATCATTGTATGAGAATGTGCGGGATAACTTTTTGTTTTCAAAAAAGCCGTGTCTTATGAAGCACTTCATGTTCCTTGCTCTGGTATCGGCCGCGATTTCCGCCGGTGCGCAAACGCTGTGGACGACCGATCCTGCTCACAGCAATGTGAAGTTCACGGCCATTCATCTTTCGGTTTCAGAAGTGGAAGGAAAATTCACCCGCTATCAGGGGAGTATGAATGCATCCCATCCGGATTTTGCCGATGCACAGATTGAATTCAGGGTGGAAGTGGCCAGCATCAATACGGATAATGAAATGAGAGACAATCACCTCCGCAGCGATGACTTCTTCAACGCCGAGAAATTTCCTTACATGACATTTAAAAGCACTTCCTTCAAAAAAGTTAGTGACAAGAAATACCTGCTGGAAGGCGATCTCACCATTCGTGATGTAACGAAGCACGTGAGTTTTGATGTGAAATATGGCGGCACCGTTTTGGATTCACGCGGCACTGCGCGCGCCGGTTTTGTGGCCACCACATCCATCAACCGGTTTGATTATAACCTGAAGTGGAATAAAATGGCTGAAGCGGCCGCCGTGGTGGGTCCTGAAATTTCCATCAGGATAAATGCCGAATTTATCAGGACAAAGGACTGAATTACCCATCAACCGCAACATGCATCTGCAGCTGTTATGGAAGAAAAGGAATGGATCAAGGTTTATGAAACAACAGAAGCGCACAAGGCGCTTTTGGTGCAGTCCATTCTTGGTGAATACGGCATTGACAGTGTGTTGCTCAATAAAATGGATTCCACCAACATCATGATGGGCGAGATCAATGTAATGGTTAGTGAGGATCGTGCCGCTGATGCCATCATCCTCATTGACGCAGAATTTTTGTAACTCGCCTCCGATTCAAACCGCTGCAATTTCACATGGCCTTGTCCGATTTACCCCGCCGTGCTCTCACCGCCGTGATCTTCGGCGCGGTGATGCTGGGCGGAATGCTTTGGAGCCGGTATTCATTTGCAGCGCTGGTCTTCATCATCAACGCCGGATCGCTGTATGAATACCTCCGCTTGGTCAAAAAGCATCAGCAATACACGCCGCTGCAGGCGCGTACCACTTCGCGGGTAACGCTGCTTCTCGGTTGCCTTTTCCATGCAAGCGTCTGGTATGCGCTCAATGATGCTTTCGTGGGATTGATAGCCGTGCTCATCATTCCCTTCATCCTCCTGGTCTTCATCACGGATCTGATGATGAATACTACCATGAAATGGAAGAATGCATTACTCAATGCTGGCGGACTCGTTTATGTTTCGCTGTTCCTGTTTTGTTTTTATGTGCTGGTGGCGCCGCCGTTTTATCTCGGTGCGGCTAATACTGAACCCTGGTATCCACAGTTTGCCTCCATCCCGCTCGGCATCGTGCTGCTGGTGTGGGCGAATGACACATTCGCCTATTTCGCCGGATCGTTGTTGGGCAAGCATAGGATCGCTCCGGAGATTTCTCCTAAGAAATCATGGGAAGGATTTGCCGGCGGGTTGGTATTTGCACTGGTAACGGCGTATGTGTTGTCAGGATTTTATTTCAGTCTGAATCCCGTTCAATGGATGGTGGTGGCTTCACTGGTGGTGGTATTCGGTACCCTTGGCGATTTCTTCGAGTCATGGCTCAAGAGACAAGCCGGTGTGAAAGACTCAGGAAGTCTCATGCCCGGGCACGGCGGTTTTCTCGACCGGTTTGATGCACTGATTTTTTGTTTGCCGTTTGTGACAATTTATTTAATGTTTTCTTAGCTGAGGAATTTGTTCCACTCATGATGCGAATTCATAAAGAAGGCACGGTAACCATCATCATTGTTCTGGTACTCATTCTCATTTTGCATTTCATTATTCACCATTGGGTTGATTCGCATGTAATTGATATCGCTTACGCGGTTCTGGCTATCGCCTTTTTCATTTTCATCCTCTCGTTTTTCAGAAAACCCAAAAGAAATCCTGTGGCAGATGCGGGTGACGTGTTATCGCCCTGTGATGGCAAAGTGGTGGTGATTGAGGAAACTGAAGAGCCGGAATATTTCCGCGGAAGAAGAATACAGGTTTCCATCTTCATGTCACCTTTGAATGTGCATGTCAACTACAACCCGATCGGCGGTGAGGTGAGGTATGTGAAATACCATCCCGGCAAGCACCTCGTGGCCTGGCATCCGAAATCATCCACCGAAAATGAACGAAGCTCGGTGGTGATTGCCGATGGGAAAAATGAATTGCTCATCCGTCAGATTGCCGGAACGGTGGCGCGCAGGATTGTCACCTATTCCAAAGTGGAAGAGGAGGTGAAGGCCGGCGATGAACTCGGCTTCATCAAATTCGGATCGAGAGTGGATTTGTTCTTCCCGGTGGGTTCAGAAATTCTGGTGAAACTGAATGAAACGGTGAGAGGAGCAGAAACCGTGATCGGGAAATTTCCGCTTCCATGATCGAACCCGGACGATACCGATTAAACGGATGACCGCTTAAAAATTATTTGCAGGGATCAGGTTCAACTATTCCACCGGAATTTCATTCTTCAATTCCATGCTACTTTCGTTACGGTTCCTTTCATGGTTTCCCTTCTCAACTTTCTAATTCTTTTAATGATGACAGCACCAACTGATGATCTGCTCACACCTTTTGAAAAAGGCAACGGCAATCAAACCTGCACCTACGATGAATGCATTTCATACTACCAACAACTTGATGCAAAGTTTGATGAAGCAAAACTCTTTGCATATGGAAACACCGCGGTAGGCAAGCCGGTCCACATGCTGGTGATTTCGTCTGATAAGAATTTTGATCCGGAGAAAATCCATGAATCCGGAAAGTGCGTGTTGTTAGTTGACAACGGCATTCATCCCGGCGAGCCCGACGGCATTGATGCTTC
>JAFDYS010000040.1:0-43835 GCA_018267315.1 Bacteroidota bacterium
GAAATGGAATCATCCGAATACGGCAAGTTCGCCTCGAACATGGACCCCCAAGGAAATACCATTTCATTGTGGGAACCGGTGGATGAAAAACTTTGAGCTGGCTAAAGACCGCAGCGCTCAATCTTCCACTTTCACTTCAACCTGTTTGGGTTCAAAGCGCCGCTGCTCAATACTGAAGCGATCACCCGAAGCAAGGAAATGAACAATCAGGTTTTCAATCGAGATGGGATTATTCTCGGGAATGTCGGCGATGTTGCTGTGTCGCACGTGGTGCCCGTCAATGATTATCACCATCCCGCTTCCGATTGCTTCCATGTGGTTGCCTTCTGAAATGATTATGCCGGTATCTTCACCCAACCCAACGCCGAGGCATGAGGGATTGGCAGCAATGGCCTGTACCAGGCGTGCAAATCTGCCACGCTTGTCAAAATGTGAATCGAATATCACCTCTTTATTGAAACCCAGCCCTGTGGTGATTTTCACTTCGCCTTTCAGATGAGCGCGGCCGCTGTTCCCTTCATAAATCATGGTGCCGCTCATAGCCATGGCTCCGGCACTGGTTCCGGCAAGAATAAAATCTTCGTTCTGGTAGCGGTTAAGAAGCGTGTGCAAAAACCTGGTTCCGCCAAAGGTGGAAGTAAGCCGGTACTGATTGCCGCCGCTTAGCATCACCACCCTGGCTTTGCTGATCCGTTCAATGTATTCTTCATCATGCGCATCCTCGCGGTCGCGTATGGGAATATGACCCACATTGGTGTAGCCGATCTTATGAAACGCATTGATATAGTTGTGCGCCACTTCCTTCGGAGATGCTGAGGCGGTGGTGATCACTTCAATTCTCGATTCCTCATCTCCTGCTTCACGCGCGATGCGGCGTAAAATTCCCATCTCAAAGAAATTGAGATTCGAGCGGTGAATCACACCCAGTTCGAGATCGGTTCCTTTGTCTTCCGCACCGCCTATCGCAATCAGCTTACCCTTCGCTTTAGTCATGATTTCCCTTTTCTTGTTGAGTCAAAATTACTTTACGATGGAAATAAAAGCGGTGCGCCACACAAATAATTTCAACACGAGGGAAAACGGAATTGCTAACTTCCATTGCATGAGCCAAATCTTTGAATTGGCTATCTTGCCCGGCCTACTGCTTTTAAAGAACCTTATTTAAACAAATCCAGCTTCGAAAATGGAGATTCTTAATATCCGGGTATTGAATGGTCCAAACTATTGGTCTATCCGCCGTCATAAATTAATATGGATGAAGCTTGACCTGCAGGACCTGGAAGAAAAACCAACGAATTCGATTCCGGGATTTCGGGCCAGACTTGAAAAACTTTTTCCCGGTATCTATTCGCACGAATGCTCCGTTGGTAAACCCGGAGGATTCCTGCAACGCGTTGATGAAGGCACCTGGATGGGGCATGTGATTGAACACCTTGCGCTTGAGCTACAATCGCTGGCCGGCATGGACGTGGGTTTTGGCCGAACAAGAGAAACATCGCAAAAAGGAATTTACAACGTGGTCTTCTCCTACATGGAAGCGGAAGCAGGTGTATATGCCGCAAAAGCTTGTGTGAGAATTGCTCAGGCATTGGTTGATGGTGTAGACTATGATTTAAGTGAAGACATTCAAAAGCTGAGGGAAATCAGAGAAGACGAGCGGCTGGGTCCTTCCACCGGCAGCATCGTGGATGAAGCCGTGGCAAGGGGCATTCCATTCATTCGCCTCAACCGGCAATCATTGGTGCAGCTTGGTTATGGAATCAATCAGCGGCGTATTCAGGCCACGGTGGCTTCCACCACTTCAAACATTGCTGTTGAGATTGCCTGTGATAAGGAAGAAACAAAAAACCTTCTCGAGAAAGCCGAGATACCGGTGCCCAAAGGAATGATTTGCTATGATGAGGATGATCTGAGAATGTCGATCAATAAAATTGCGTATCCCATTGTAACGAAACCCGTTAACGGAAATCACGGCAAGGGTGCAACAACGAACATTGTTGACTGGGATGACGCCGTAAAAGGATTACAGGCGGCAAAGAAATATTCACGCGGCGTCATCGTGGAAAAATTCATAACCGGTTACGATCATCGCGTGCTGGTCATCAATTACAAATTTATCTGTGCAGCCAAACGCACTCCTGCTTCCGTAACAGGCGACGGCAAATCAACCATTCAGCAGTTGATTGACGAAGTGAATAAGGACCCGCGGCGTGGTTACGGGCATGAGAAAGTACTCACCTCCATCAAGGTGGATGAATTCACTCTGAAAATTCTGCAGGAAAAAAATCTTACGCTGGATGCTGTAATCCCTGAAGGTTACGAACTTTGGTTGAAACCAACTGCGAATATTTCTACGGGAGGTACGGCGACCGATGTAACAGACCTCGTGCATCCGGATAACATATTTATGTGTGAACGAATTGCCCGAATCATCGGGCTTGACATCTGCGGTATTGATATCATGACACCCGACCTGAGCCAACCCATTTCTGAAGCAGGTGGTGCCATACTGGAAGTAAACGCAGCCCCCGGATTTCGCATGCACCTCGCGCCTACCGATGGATTACCACGTAACGTAGCGGAGCCGGTCATCAACATGCTCTTCCCGACCGGATCTCCATCACGCATTCCGATTATTGCCATTACGGGAACTAATGGAAAGACCACAACGACCAGACTCACGGCCCACCTAGTGCGGTCAAAAGGTTACCGTGTCGGTTATACCACCACAGACGGAATCTACATCGGCAATCAACTGATGATGCGCGGGGATTGTACCGGTCCGGTTTCGGCCCAGTTCATCCTGAAAGATCCTACTGTGGAATTTGCCGTTTTGGAAACTGCCCGGGGAGGAATTCTCCGCGCAGGTTTGGGATTTGATCACTGTGATATTGCCATCGTCACCAATGTTCAGCCGGATCATCTCGGTTTAATGGGAATAGATACCGTTGAACAACTCGCCATGGTGAAAAGTGTGGTTCCCGAAACGGTATGGCCGGATGGCTACGCCATTCTCAATGCCGATGACGATCTGGTTTATCGCATGAAGAGTGATATTCAATGCAAACTTGCTTTGTTTTCAATGAATGAAAACAATCACAGAATTCAGGAACATGCAGAAAGAGGAGGCATCAGTGCGGTTGCTGAAAATGGATACGTTACCATCATGAAAGGAACATGGAAGATTCGTGTAGACAAAATCATGAACATACCTCTCACCTTCGGCGGGAAGGCCACATTTAATATTTACAATATTCTTCCGGCAGTTCTCGCCGGCTATCTGAGGGGATTTGAGATTGAAGAAATCCGCAGCGCACTGCAAACCTTTATTCCCTCTCCGGCTACCACTCCGGGCAGAATGAACATGTTTCAATTTAAAAACTTTCAGGTGCTCGTTGACTATGCGCACAATTATACCGGTTTGGAAAACCTGAGAAAGTTTATTGAAAAGATGGACGCCAAATTGAAGGTAGGTGTAGTGGCTGGTGTAGGCGACCGGCGCGATGAAGACACCATTGCATTAGGTGCCATTGCCGCTAAAACGTTTGATGAAATTGTTATCCGGCAGGATAAGAACCTTCGGGGCAGAACACCTGATGAAATTATTGAACTATTGACTAAGGGAATTCAATCTGTCAATCCCGGAAAGAAGATAAAGGTGATTCCCAAAGAAAGCGAAGCGATAGAATATGTGATTAAGAATGCGAAGAAAGGTTCATTAATTACAATTTGCAGCGATGTCGTTCCTGATGTATTGGACTCCATACTAAGCTACAAGGAAGCAGAAGACCAAACTGAACCTCTGTAAAACAACAATCCCCCTTCGACTTTCGCCGAAGAGGGATTATTGTAAACCCACTCCATTAACCCAAATATGATCGCAACGTACGTGCCGATTTTAGTTTTCTCATCCGGCGTACGGCTTTTTCTTTAATCTGCCTGACCCGTTCGCGGGTTAGACCGAAACGTGAACCAATTTCATCGAGGTTCATCGGCTGCTCTCCGTTCACACCGAAGAAGCAAGCAACAATATCTGCATCGCGCTTATTCATCGTTGAAAGCACGCGGCGAATATCATTTCTAAGCGATTCACGCATCACATCATCATCCACTGGTCTCGCTTCATCATCCTCATACAGGTCTATCATGGAACCTTCTTCATTCTCCTTTATCGGTGCATCCATTGAAAGGTGCTTGCCCTGCCCTTTCATCATTTCCTGAATGTCTTTAACTGTCACGTTCATGATATCTGCCAATTCTTCATGACTTGGCTCACGTTCATGCTCCTGTTCAAACTGAATCATGATTTTATTCAGCTTACTGAGTGAACCAACTTTGTTCAGCGGAAGCCTAACCATTCGCGATTGTTCTACCAAAGCCTGCAAGATTGATTGCCTGATCCACCACACTGCATAAGAGATAAACTTGAATCCCTTCGATTCATCAAACCGTTGAGCTGCTTTGATGAGTCCAATATTACCTTCATTGATGAGGTCGCTTAGAGACAGACCCTGATGCTGATATTGCTTGGCGACAGAAAC
Organism: Bacteroidota bacterium; assembly: GCA_018267315.1. Classification (GTDB taxonomy): domain Bacteria; phylum Bacteroidota; class Bacteroidia; order Chitinophagales; family UBA10324; genus JAFDYS01. The sequence goes on from JAFDYS010000040.1 coordinate 4,542, forward strand.
CACAAACCGGAGATTGGCCTTTGTCATTTTCTCTAATGCTTCCTGGTCGCCGGTTTTTATTTTTCTTGCAAGTTCAACTTCTTCTTCAGGCGTAATCAAACTCATGCGCCCGATCTCTTGCAAGTACCTTTCAAGAGAGTCGTTGTCTCTTGCGGTAATCTGTTGGGTAATTTTTAGTTGTCTCATGGCAGGTTAAAATAACTTAGGAGATTACAATTGAATCAGGCGATAAGTTCAAACTTGTTATTTCCTGATCCCATTATGAATCACATGATCCAAAATGTCAAAAATCCCGCCATAAATCAGCTAATCAGGAGTTTGACAATTCTTTGACATCACGCTTTATTGATCAAGAAAGTAAAAAGAACCAATATGACAATCGCCTCGTTTGAAACGCTGCAAAACTACCGCTGAAGTTTTTACAGCGGGGAAGAAATCGACTAAATGGGTGGATTAGTTGGATGAAGGGCGCTCAAGAAGCGCCTTTCTGGAAAGTTTAAACTTACCGGTCTTTTTATCCACATCGAGAAGTTTGACCTTTATGATATCGCCCACGTTCATTACTCCCTCCATACTTTCCAATCGCTTGTATGAAATTTCTGAAATATGGAGTAATCCTTCTTTTCCCGGAAGGAATTCAACAAATGCGCCGTAAGGCATGATTGACTTCACCTTTGCTTCATAAACCTCACCCGGTTCAGGAACTGAAACGATGCCCTTAATGCGCGTCATGGCTTTATCAATGGCTTCTTTATTCGGACCATATATGAGAACCTCTCCCTTATCACCAACTTCACTAATATTGATCGTGGTTGCTGTTTCTTTCTGCATTTCCTGAATCACCTTACCTCCGGGACCGATAACGGCGCCAATGAACTCAGAACTGATAAGAATTTTCTCCACTCTCGGCACATGCGGCTTGAAATCAGGACGTGGCTCCGCGATTGAATCTTTTAATTTCCCGAGAATATGTAACCGTCCTACTCTTGCCTGTTCAAGGGCGCGCGCCATAGTTTCATAAGAAAGTCCGCTCACTTTGAGGTCCATCTGGCATCCGCAAATACCTTTTTCTGTACCGGTCACTTTGAAATCCATATCTCCGAGATGATCTTCATCACCGAGAATGTCTGAAAGGATAGCAACTTTGCCGTCCTCGCGTGTGATGAGACCCATGGCAATGCCTGAAACGTGACTTTTCATCTTTACTCCGGCATCATGCAGTGCAAGCGAACCCGCACAAACGGTAGCCATGGAAGATGAGCCATTGGATTCAAGAATATCTGAAACTACACGAATGGTATAGGGATTATCTGCATCAGCAGGAAGCACGTTCTTGAGAGAGCGCATAGCCAGATTTCCATGTCCAACTTCTCTTCTGCCGGGTCCTCGGTTTGGTTTAACCTCACCGGTGGAAAATGCAGGAAAGTTGTAATGGAGAATGAATTTCTGATATATTACCTCCATTGCTTTGTCAAGCATGAGTTCATCAAGTTTGGTTCCCATGGTTACTGTGGTGAGAGATTGAGTCTCACCGCGAGTGAATACCGCTGAGCCGTGCGCGGAAGGCAAATAGTCAACTTCTGTCCAGATGGGTCTGATCTCATCTGTTTTTCTGCCATCCAGTCGTATTCCTTCATCAAGAATAAGATTGCGCACCACCTCATATTCCAGATCGCCGTAGTATTTTTTGGCCAGTCGCTGTTCATCTTCGCTTTCCCATCCCCCAATCATTTCATTCAATTCTGTTTTGATCTGACTGAAAGCGGCTTTACGCTCATTCTTTCCAAGCCCTGATTTTGCTACACTGTAAACCTTTTCACGAAAAGTGGCCCAAACCTTATTTCTGATTTCATCGCTGGTGAGTGGCTTCGGATAATCGCGCCAGGGCTTCTTGCCTCCCATCAATTCTACCAGTTTGAGCTGCGCATCAATGTGGACTTTCACAGCCTGATGACCCATCTTGATGGCTTCGAGCATATCCTCTTCTGAGCATTCCTTTGCTTCACCTTCAACCATTACAATGCTTTTCCCGGATGCCCCTACAATAATATCGAGTTCTGCTCTTTCAATATCTTGCTTGGCAGGATTGACTACAAACTGCCCATCAATTTTGCAAACTCTCACTTCAGAAATCGGACCGTTGAATGGAATATCGGAAACGGATAAAGCGGCTGATGCAGCGAGAGCAGCAAGGGCATCAGGCATGATGGATTGATCCGCCGAAATCAGACTGATCATCACCTGGGTGTCACATAAATAGTCTTCCGGGAAAAGCGGGCGGAGCACCCGATCAACTAACCGGCTAATGAGAATTTCGTAGTCTGACAACCGGGCTTCGCGACGGAAAAATCCACCTGGAATCCGCCCAGCGGATGCAAATTTTTCCTGATAGTCCACGGAGAGCGGAAAAAAATCCTGTCCTTCTTTTACTTCCTTGTTGGAGACCACCGTGGCAAGGATCATGCAGTTGCCCTGCCGTACAACCACTGAGCCATCGGCTTGTGTAGCGAGTTTGCCTGTTTCAATAGTAACGGTCTGACCGTTGGAGGTTTCAAAAGAGGTACTAATACCTTGTTTTGCCATACTTGAATAATTGAGAATTGGTGTATTGAAAGTTCACAGCGCCGATTTCCGCCTTCACAAGGACGGTTAATGACCACTTTAACTCTCTGATATTTCCGGCAGAAATTTCCAAGCCGGTGTGAATTGGTTAATTACTTTCTCAGATTGAGCTGCTCAAGAAGCTTGCGGTAGCTCGTCAGGTTCGTATCCTGGAGGAACTTCAGTAATCTCTTGCGCTTGCCTACGAGTTTCAATAGGTTGCGGGAAGTATTGAAATCCTTCTTATTCCCTTCCAGGTGCCCCGAGATGTGATTAATCCGCTCAGTAAGCAGGGCGATTTGAGCTTCAGTGCTTCCGGTGTTCTTTGCCGCTCCCCCGAAATCCTGAATAATCTGAGATTTTTTTTCCTTAGTTAGTTGCATCTTTAACTGACTCTTTTCTATTTATCGCGACAAAGATAATCAAAATCGCAAGAGATGCCTACTATAAAAACAGCAAAACCTCCGTCATTCGGTTGCGATTAGCACGTTGAAATTCATTTAATTTGTCGCCATCTAATATTCTTATCATGAAGAAAGTATTCCTTTCAACCTTTATCAGCATTCTTTTAACCCTCCGCCTGTTTGGTCAGTCTCCCATTTTCAATAGCATCTATTGGGGCACATATTTCAACGACAACACCCATTTCCCCACATTCAATTATTCAGGAACTGACCTGATTGATCAAATTGCCGTTGAAGGGCAGTCGGGGTCCGTTTACGTGGTAGGGCAATCGTTTGCTCCCCCCTTAAATAGTTCCATACCGGTTTGCGCCGGTACCCACAGCATTGCCCTGGGAGGAGGTAATGGTTATCTGGCGAAATTCAATCGCTGCGGAGACCTTCTATGGTCGACCTATTTAGGTGAAAAGACGCTTTGCCTTTCGCTTGATTATGAGAATGGCAAAACGGTCATTTATGTCGCCGGAAATATTAAAGAGGCCGGGTTGCCAGGACAAATTGCTTTTACCTGTGATGACAGTCCTGCCGGGGTTTTTCAAGCAGCCAATGACGATCATTCCGATTGCTTTATTGCAAAGTATGAAGATCAGGATACTGCAGTTGCCATGCTGAGGTGGACTTACCTCGGTGGCACAAAACCCGATGCATTATCCGGTGGTGAAACCATCTACAGCATAGATGTATATAACCATCATGTTTATGTTGTGGGAAGCACAACAAGCACTAATCTTCATGCCGGGGCTTTGCAAATGTTTGATAGTACCAAATCAGCCGGAGCCGATGACGGGTTTATTGCGCAATTCGACAGCCTTCTAAGTAAGCTTGAGTTTTTTACGTATGTAGGCGCAGAAGGGGTTGACCGCTTTCATGATGTCAAAGTAACCGGAACAGGCAGTAACATCAGAATTTATGCAAGCGGCACTACAACCAGCACCACCGAAATAGCTTCAGGAACCGGCTTCGACCAAACTTATGAAAGCCCTGATGATGCTTTTCTTCAGCGGTGGGACAAAAATGGCAGTGATGGTATTTTCACCAAGACCTGGGGAACTTACATTGGAGGCAATGGTGATGAACATAGCCGGGTTGCGAACATTGATAAGAATGAAAATATTTTTCTCTCCGGTTTCACACGAAGCACCAACTTCCCTGTAAGCACATATGCCTATGATACCGTTTTCGGAAAAACCGGAAATTCAAGCAAGGCAGCAGACTCATACGTGATCAAGATCAACAGTGCCGGAGGCAAAGAATGGTCTACGTATTTCGGTGGCAGTAAAGATGAGCGAGCCAGTTCGCTGGCGATTTTTAAGAGACAAGGAGTACAGTATGTGGCGATAACGGGATTTACATCTGCAGACAGCAGCTCCTTCCCTTTAGCAAATCCCATTCAAACCCGGTTGAACGGGAATAATTCCACTTCCTATACCGATGCCTTTATTGCTGTTTTCGATGACCTGCCATCCGGTCAACAGCAACATTTGATTCAATCTACTTATATCGGCGGTTCACTCGCAGAAGGAATTCAAACCGGAAAAAGTTATCACCCTTTTATTGCAATGGGGCCGAACAGAGAAATATATTTTGTAACGGCCACCAAGAGTAATGACATTGATGCTGTGGTCGGCAATGAATTTCAGCATTTGATTCAACCATATACCGGAGGCAGCGATGCCTTTATAGCGAAATTGATTGACTCAGTAAATTTCAATCAGAAGGGCTGCACTTTTTTTGCTCCCCAGAAAACCTCAGAACCTTCGATAAACCAGGAAATCGCGGCCTATCCTGTGCCTGCAGCGAACCAGGTCATGCTTCGACTTAGTACAGATAATGCCGGAGAAGTATCAGCAGAAATTTTCAATTCACTGCAGCAACTTGTTTCCACCCAACAATTATCACTTGATGAAGGCGATAATCTGGTTCCTCTCGATTTGTCTCACCTATCAAGTGGTATTTATTTGATTGTTATCAGGAAAGGAGATCAACTTCTGCAAAAGAAAATCGTAAAGGATTAGTGACAATCCGCGATATTGCTTCAGCGTAATCTTTTCTGGAGTATTCATCGGCATTGAATGTCTGAACAGAAGTTTCGTTGCTAATATTTTATCATGACAAAAAAAATCAACCTCAGCCTGCTGCTTGTGACAGCTATGCTGCAAACACTTCCGGCACAGAGCCCATTATTCAATGCCGTTTACTGGGGTACGTATTTGCAGGACAATCAGCATTACCCTGCATTTAACTATGCAAATACTGATTTGATTGACCAGGTTGTTGTTGATGACAAAAACCCTGAATCCATCTATGTTGTGGGGCAATCCTTTGCACCGCCGAAAACTAACATTGATGCCTGCGCCGGAACCAAAACCATAAAGCTCGGTTCCGGTGATGGCTATCTGGCCAAATTCAACCGATGCGGCGAATTACAATGGTCAACATTCATTGGGGATTACGTGCAATGTCTTGCACTGGATATTCAAAGCGGCAAAACCATAATTTACGTTGCCGGCAACATTACTGTGCAGGGAATGAACGGTCCCTCCGCGTTAAAATGTGACGGAAGCAGCAGTCCGATTTTTCAGCCGTTGAATGACGATAATACAGATGCCTTCATCGCCAAATTTCAGGACGATGATTCCGTTGCCACTTTACTCCGATGGACTTACTACGGCGGAACAAACGTCAACTCTATTTCAGGAGCAGAAGACATCCTGGGATTGGCCATTTACAATCACACTCTATTTGCAGTTGGAAATACCAATAGCACCGATCTTGGCAATGGAGCACTTCATAAATCCGACAGCACCTACGGCAGCGGTTCCGGTGACGGGTTCATTGCACAATTTGACAGCATGCTTAGTACGCTCAAATTCTTCACCTATGTTGGCGCCAGCGGCAATGACCGTTTTCATGATGTGAACATCTATGCACCGGCGAATGGCAACATGGCCGTTTATGCAAGCGGCACCACCGGCAGCTCAGGTCAGATTGCATCAGGCACCGGTTTCGATCAGAGCTACAATGGAAATGAAGATGCCTTTCTGCAAAAGTGGGAAGACACCGATGGCGACGGGCTATTCACAAAAACATGGGGCACCTACATCGGAGGTACAGGCGGTGAGCATGGGCGATTCATGCAAACGGATAAAACAGGAAATGTTTACCTCACAGGTTTTACACAAAGCACGGATATGCCTGTTACCTCCCTTGCGTACGACCTCGTGTTCGGTGCTGATGGAAGCCCCAGCACTTCAGCGGATGCTTATGTTATTAAAATAAACAGCAGCGGGGGTAATGTGTGGTGCACCTACTTAGGAGGAAAGAAAGACGATACGGCCAACGGCTTAACGCTTTTCAAAAAAAGCGGAACCTCCTATGTCGCCATCTCGGGTCTTACAAAAGCCGCCAGTAACTTTTTCCCGTTAGTGAATCCTTTGCAGGATAAATTAAACGGCAATAACAACAATCAATACTACGATGCTTTTGTTGCAGTGCTCACTGATGTTTCATCATCTCAGCAGCAACTTGCCCAGTGCACCTACATGGGCGGCTCCAATGCTGAAGGGGTGCAAACAGGTGTGAGCTACCATCCTTCGATTGCCATGGGACCCAACAAAGAAATGTACCTGGTAACGGCCTCTTTGAGCAGCGATATCAATACGGTGGTGGGCAGTGAATTCAAGCACCTGATTCAACCTTACATTGGGGGATCTGATGCCTTCATTGCAAAACTGGTGGACTCGACAAACAGCAGCCAGACGGGTTGCACATTTTTGCAGCGCACCGGCGCCACTACGGCATTTGATGATAACGGATTGCTGCTTTATCCAAATCCGGCGCAAGACATCGCAGTTGTGGAATTATTTTCTTCGGTAAATGAAGAATCCGTGACCCTGCAATTAGTGAATTCGCTCAACCAGGTTGTAACCACGCAACACCTCAACATGCCTGAAGGAAAAAACATCGTGTCACTCAACCTGAGCGGGTTACCGGATGGCATTTACTTCCTGCTTATTCGGCAGAAAGAAAAAACACTCGTTCAAAAACTGGTGAAAGATTAAGACCTGGCTGAAGATGCGGGAAGCGCCATCAGCATTTCAATCATGTCGCTCAACCGCTGTTTCAATTCCTTGCGGTCAATTATAAAATCAAGAAAACCGTGTTCGAGTAAAAACTCTGATCGCTGAAATCCTTTTGGCAAATCTTTCTTAATCGTTTCCTTAATCACGCGCGGGCCGGCAAAACCAATCAACGCATCCGGTTCTGCCATATTAATATCGCCGAGCATCGCATATGAGGCAGTAACACCACCTGTAGTAGGATCGGTCATCAGTGAAAAGAAGGGAAGTTTCGCTTCGGACAATTGCGTGAGCTTGGCGGAAGTTTTAGCCATTTGCATGAGTGAGAAGGCGCTCTCCATCATTCTGGCACCGCCGCTCTTGCTGATGATCAGCAACGGCAATTTTTTCTGAACACAATAATCAATCGCTTTTGAAATTCTTTCGCCAACCACACTTCCCATTGAACCGCCGATGTAGTTGAAGTTCATACAGGCGCATACCATCTTGTTCCCGTTTACTTTTCCCACCCCTACTGTAATAGCTTCTGTCACGTCAGCTTTCTTTGCCGTTTCTTCCAGCCGCTCCTTGTACGTCTTCAGGTCCTTAAAGTGCAGGTGATCTTTCGGGCGAAGGTTTTCAAATAACAACTTGCATTCACCTTCATCAAAAATCACTTCGAAATATTCCGTTGAATTAATCCGCGGATGATAGCCGCAATTGGGACAGACGTATTTATTACCCCTGAGATCCGCTGACGGAATCGCCTTTTTGCATGACGGGCATTTCCACCAAACGCCTTCCGGCACCTCAAGTTTTTCTTCGGTGCTGGTGGTAATTCCTTCCTTCGTGCGCCTAAACCAGGACATGCTGCAAAACTTTTAATCTTCCAATTCTTTTAAGGCAACATCAAAGTTCCCTTTGCTCATCATCTTAAGGGTAGCGGGGATTGCAGTGATCGATATCAGGCAAGATCAATTTGCTTCTCAAGATATACATCCTGAATTGCATTGAGCAGTTCCACTCCGTCTTTCATCGGCTTCTGAAATGCTTTCCTTCCTGAAATGAGTCCGGTACCTCCGGCGCGCTTATTCACCACAGCAGTGTAAACGGCCTCTGCGAGGTCGCTTGCTCCTTTTGATTCGCCTCCCGAGTTGATTAGACCTGCACGACCCATGTAACAATTAACCACCTGGTAACGGCACAGGTCAATCGGGTGATCGGTGGTGAGTTCGCGATAAACTTTCGGATGGGTTTTACCAAACTTCAGCGCTTCATACCCTCCGTTGTTGGTCGGAAGTTTCTGCTTGATGATATCCGCCTCAATGGTAACTCCGAGATGATTGGCCTGCCCCGTGAGATCGGCAGAGGTGTGATAATCCACTCCGTCTTTTTTGAATGCTGAATTTCTCAGATAGCACCAAAGGATCGTCGTCATTCCAAGTTCGTGCGCCATTTCAAAGGCCTTGCTCACTTCCTGAATTTGCCTTGTTGATTCATCAGAACCGAAATAGATGGTTGCACCAACGGCCACTGCACCTAAGTTCCAGCATTCTTTTATGGTTCCAAACATGATCTGGTCATATTTATTCGGATAGCTCAGGAATTCATTATGATTGATCTTAACGATGAATGGAATTTTGTGCGCATACTTCCTTGATACCGCGCCCAGCACTCCGTATGTAGAAGCCACGGCATTGCATCCGCCTTCGATGGCCAACTTCACAATGTTTTCAGGATCGAAGTAAATGGGATTGGGAGCAAAGGATGCCCCGGCACTGTGTTCGATGCCCTGATCAACCGGAAGTATGGACAGATATCCGGTTCCGGCAAGCCGACCGTTATTATATAGCACCTGCATGTTGCGCAGCACCTGATTGTTGCGGTTTGAATTTGCCCACACGCGGTCCACGAAATCCGGACCGGGGGCATGCAGCATCTTTTTATCTACTGTGCCGCAAGTGTGATTGAGCAAATATTCTGCTTTGTCTTCCAGAAGGGTTTGAACTTTTTTTAGCGTCTCTGATGTCTTGCCTGCCATATACTAATTGAGTTTAGGTTTTAAAATGAGTAGTCCGCAAAGATAACTAAGGAGTTTTAGTGTTCAGGAATTGCCTCACCACTTTACGCGCGGCATACTATTTCAATGCGGCAATGGATTGATGAAGTTGGCGGAAATATTCCGGCGCCTTCAGCATCCGGCTGCCATACCATGAAAACATTTCGCCATCCACTAATAACACTTCGGCATGCGGGAACCACTTTTTCATATCATCCGCATGTTGCCAGCGAAATGGAAAGGGCTCCGATGAAAGGAACAGAAAGTCAGGATTCTTTTCCTGCAATAAGTCACGGGAAATTTGGGGATAGCGCTGCAAATTGCCGAATACGTTTTCAAATCCGGCCTTCCCCAGCATGTGATGAATGAAGGTGTCACCACCAATCGTCATGAGCGGATCATTCCATATGAGATAGGCGCAGGTAAGTTTGGAGTTTAAATTCTTCGGCTTGATACCCTTTGAATCAGTGCGCCATTCCCGGAATGCATTTTTAATTTTTTCAGTCCGGGCCAAAGCCGCTTCCTGCTTACCGGTAATCTCACCAACGGCATGCATCATCACATAAGCATCATTCAGCGTTTTCACATCACTGATCCATACAGGAAATAATTTTGCCAGTTCGTCAATCTGCTCTTTCGCATTTTCTTCCCGGTTGGCGATGATCAAATCGGGATTGAGTGAAGCGATTTGATCGCGATGCAATTGCTTGGTGCCTCCCACCTGTGTTTTGGCACGTAACCATTTTTGAGGATGAACGCAAAATTTGGTGATGCCGATCACTTCGTCATCCAGCCCCAGATCGGCAAGTAATTCGGTTTGTGAAGGAACCACTGAAATGATTCGGGACGGAGGAAATGAAATCTCCACTTCTCTTCCGAGTTGATCAGTAAAATATCGTGTATTCCTGATGGTCAATTTCGAATTGAAATTTGCTGTAGCGCAACACCGCACTAGCGGGCCATGGCGCGAATAATATCGCTCTTCGTTACAATGCGCATGTTGTTCAGATTGTCGAAGGTAATGACGGCATTGGTGCCCGATCTGAATTCCGGTTGTGATGAATCAATCACAGTGTAGAGTTTGTCAATGGGCATGTCGCTGCTTACTACGGGAAAAGCCGGATCCATCACATCACGCACCGTAGCCGATTTGATGTTATGATCCTTCAGCAATTTGCCAAGCAACCCGGATTCACTGATGCTGCCCACCATTTTGCCTTCTTCCATTACCGGCATCTGGTCAATATCGTTTGCAGTGAGCAATGAAACCGCTTCGGCCACATTCTTCTCCGCACTGATGGAGATGATGTTCTTATTTACCTGCGAATCTATGATGTCGCGAACCGTTTTAACTTCAAGCCAGCCCCGGTCACGCATCCATTCATCATTGTAAATTTTGCCGACGTAGCGGCTGCCGTGATCAGGAAAGATCACTACCACCAGATCATCTTTCGTAAGCCGGTCTTTCAATTGAATCAGGCCCTGCAGGGCGCTGCCGCAGGAATAGCCGACAAATATTCCCTCTTTGCGCGTGATCTCCCGCGACATTAATGCCGCATCTCTATCCGAAACTTTTTCAAAATGATCTATCAAACTGAAATCATAATTAAGCGGAACGATGTCCTCACCAATGCCTTCCGTGATGTAGGGATAAATTTCATCCGGATCAATCTTTCCTGTTTCATGAACCGCCTTGAGAGTGGAGCCATACGTGTCAATCGCCCACACTTTGATGGCAGGATTTTTTTCTTTCAGAAATTGCGCGCAGCCGGTAATTGTTCCACCTGTACCTGCCCCTGCCACAAAATGGGTTAGCCGGCCTTCGGTTTGTTCCCATATTTCCGGTGCGGTGCTTTGGTAATGCGCCAGGCGGTTGTCGAGATTATCGTATTGATTGACATACCAGCTGTTGGGGACTTCCGATCCCAGTCTTCTTGATACGCTGTAATAGGAACGCGGATCATCCGGATCAACATTCGTAGGGCACACAATTACTTCAGCACCCATGGCCTTGAGGATGTCGGCTTTTTCTTTGGATTGTTTGTCAGTGGTAGTGAAAATGCATTTGTATCCTTTTGCAATCGCAGCCAGCGCCAGTCCCATTCCGGTATTACCTGATGTTCCTTCAATTATGGTTCCGCCCTTTTTTAAGAGTCCTTTTTTTTCTGCCTGTTCAACCATCTTGATACCGATCCTGTCTTTAATGGAATTGCCGGGGTTGAATGTCTCAACCTTAGCCAACACGGTTGCCGGAACATCCACGACCACCTTGCTCAATTTAACCATGGGAGTATGTCCGATGGTTTCAGTAATGTGATTGAAATACATGCTGCAAAGTTGTTACGAATCCGCTGATTTGCAACCGGGCATTCCCCCGTTTCTGCCCTGGACTATTTGAGAAGAAGCTAAATAATCGGCCAAGTGGGCAATTTTGTCGTTGGCAAATCGGGGGTCGCATTAAAATCACTTAATTTGCGCGCCGTTAAAACTTGAATCAACATATGCGACTTTTTGTACCCGCCGCGATAACCGTCTTTATTCTTTTCACCTCAGTAGTTGCGCAAGCACAGTTCACGTATATCAATCCTGTGCCGGGCAGCCAGATGAAGAATCCCGAAACAGGTATCATCTTAAAAACCGGTACAGAAGTAAGGGCTTCTTCATTAAAAGCCGACCTCATTTCCCTCACAGGAAACCTGAGTGGCAATCATGCATGCAGCGTGAAACTTGCCCATGACGGTAAAACCATTCTTATAACACCTCTCACAAAATTTAAGGGTGGTGAAACCGTGACGGTCACTGTAAAAGACGGCATGCTAAAGTCAGATGGCACCCTCATTCACGGAACCACCTTTTCTTTTCAAACCCATGCTGAGTGGACTCCGGCACAGCAGCAAGCCATAGCCGATGCCCGCCGCCAAATCAGGATAGATGAATACGGCGAAGCGGCATACCACGACATGTTTGAATCAGGAACTTCATCTGCCAATAAATTAACCTGCGAAGGAATACCGCCATTTATCATTCAATCCACTCCGGGCGCCTTTTATGATGAGCCGGTGATTTACTGTAATCAGCGAATCATTAACAATGAATGTCAGACCATGACCATCATCAGCAGTGCCGGTGATTCCATTTACTCATATCAGGATGATTCGCGCGGTATTGACTTCAAGATCAATGATAATGGCTATATCACTTTCTTCGATGTTACGGACAGTTCTTTTGCCATGATTGATTCCGGCTATAACCTGGTGAAGAAATATTACATGGGCAACGGCTACCATGCTGATGAACATGAATTCAGAGTTTACCCGGACGGCACGGCCCTCATGCTTTGTTACGACATTGAGATTGTTGACATGACGGCTTATGGCGGACAACCCAATGCGCAGGTAACCGGACTGATCATACAGAAACTCGATGCTGACGGCAATGTAATTTTCGAATGGAGCAGTTGGGATCATATCGCCTATGAAGAATCGAACCAGCCGCTTACCAATCTCATCATTGATTTGATACACGGCAATTCACTCGATCTTGATGATGATGGCAATCTGCTTCTTTCGTCGAGGCACCTGGATGAGATCACCAAAATTGATCTTTCAACCGGCGATATCATCTGGCGAATGGGCGGAGAAGCAAACCAATTCACTTTCATTAATGAAACCAGCGCACCCAAACCTTTTTCATATCAGCATCATTTCAGGCGCATCGGCAACGGAGTGTACTCGATGTTTGATAACGGAAACAACCAGGTGCCGGAAAGAGGAACAGCCAAAGAATACCTGATTGATGAAGTGAACAAAACGGCCACGCTGATCTGGCACTACAATCACCCGCAAGTGAATGGCAAGGAAATAAAATCAGTGGCTATGGGCAGTGTAGAACTGTTGCCGAACGGAAACCGCTTTATTGATTGGGGCATGCGCGCGTTCGTCAACCTGGCTGACATTCCGAATTTCACAGAGGTAGATTCCTCCGGAAATATTGTGTGGGAATTCTGGTTCACGGACAGCAACTTTGTTTCATACCGCGCATTTAAAAAGCCATGGGACCGTTGCAATCTTGTTCTTCCTTCAGCCATGCTCACCGATAGCATCACCACTTTCTCTGCCGATCTTACCTGGAATTACAACAGCAAGGTTTCTTCCTATGTTCTTCAATACAAGAAATGCAGCGAAACGGATTGGACCAGCATTTCATTGAATGATACCAATTACACGCTGCAGGGGTTGGATGAAAACACATGTTACCAGTGGCGCATTCTCACAGTTTGTGAAATCTATGACGATTCTTTCTACACCGAAATTCAGCAGTTCAATACCAAGAACCCATTGGGCATTGCTTCAAGCGGAAATGAGTTGACTGAAGTAAAACTTACACCGAATCCGGCAGCTTCGCAAACCACGCTCACATTCGGCATGATTGCCGGTGGCGAGATTGAGATGCGTGTGATGAATTTACTCGGCGATGTGTTGCAGCAAATTCAATTCAACGCGCAGGCCGGTTATAATAAGAAAGAGCTGGATCTTTCATCGCTTGCAGCGGGCACTTATATCGTAACCGTGAAATCAGACGGATCGGCGATCAGGAAAAAACTCGTGGTAAACTGAGTTAGTTCCATATTACTTTGCTTCCATAAATCTGCCCGGTTAATTCCAGGAAAAAATTTCCCATGGCATCCAGTTTTTCAGGCGATGCCGGAAATGAATGATCATGTACAACACCACGGAAAGCAGAATCAATCCGGCACCGATGTAGAACGCGCCATTGAGTTCCTTCTGCTCGTGGTAAATGAGAAAGGCGAAAATGATTCCGTACACCGGCTCAAGGTTGAGTGAAAGATTTGCTGTGAACGCAGACACTTCTTTTAGCGCCTTCATGGAAAGATTGAAAGGAATAACCGTGCATACAACGGTGAACACCAGCAAGAGCAGCCAGTCATTCGTCGTGGGAAATAATTTGTCGGTAGGAAATAAATACAGGTAAAGAGGCATCAGCAGCGTGAGCCAAATGAATCCGGTTCCAATTTCATAAGTGGTGATGATCTCTGATTCGATGGAAGCAACCAACCGTTTATTAAGTATCGTAAATATTGAACCCAGCAACGCCGACACCAGCCCCAGCATAATCCCCGTCCTGTACAGTTCACCAAAGTGAAAAATGATGAACATGCCTGCCAACGCCACCACGGCAAGCAGTAACTCATACCATTTGAATGGTTGTTTGGTAATGACGGGTTCCATTACAGAAGAGAAGACGGCAATCATGGGCAGGCAACTCATCCCGATCGAGATATTTGAATACTTGATGGAGCCGTAGAAGAAGAGCCAGTGTAATGCCACAAGTAAACCCACCACCGCAATTCTGAAGAATTGTGCAGAACCCGGCCACCGCATTTTACGGGTTACCAACAGAATAAAAACCCAGCTAGATGCCGTGAGCAGCATACGGTACCACACCAATACCCCCTCGTTTAAGTCAATGGCTTTGGCAAAAATGCCCGTGAAGCCCCAGAGAAAAATGGAGAGATGTAACAGGAGGAATGCTCTTCGCATCGTGCGAAATTAGAAAGGTGCCGCGCAATGGTTCCGCATTTGTTTCACACAATACGGATCAAGCAAAAACAGAGGATCATTGTCGCGTGGACTTATTTAGCACCTGAAGTGTTTTGCGGTAGAAAGCATTGGCCCTTGAATGCGAGTCGCCGATGCATACCACGCCCAGTTTTCCGTATTGAGAAAGCGCGCCAATAAGATGGAACATCACGCCCTGCATGGATGATCCGTCATACTGCAACCGGTTATAGATGGCAATATCAATCAGGTCGTGGGGGGTAAGTCCTTTGTAGCTTTCACTTTTCACATTGTCGGAACTGAAATAGTACCGCGGCTGCCCGTTAGCCGTGAGGTAGATGCCACGTGCCACATCGTATTTTCCAATAGTGAGTCCCTGCAGCATCAGGTTGGGATGTGTGGTTCCACCCTTGCGAAGATTAATTTCAACAGCGTAGTGGGCCCACCCGCTGCCTTCTCTCACTGAAATGAAATCAACGGAGAAGCGCCCGATCACTCCGTGCTTGGCCAATTCACGTGCAACCGCCAGTCCGTGCATTCCTATTTCCCCGGCATACTCCGAATCGGCAGGAAAATTGGCCCCAAGAAATATCTGCCGGCTCTCACCGCCAAGTAACTGGTCATGCGTAGAAATCACTTCAGCAAATCCCTTCGGATCCACGATGCATTGTGCCGACGGTGATCTTTTTTCTTCACCATCAATAAATGCCTCCACAATGCCGCCCATTGCTTTGAATTTGTCTATGAAAATATCATAGTTGAAAGCTTCAGCCACTATTTGCAGTTTCTCGCGCAGGTTTTCTTTGATCCACCTTTTTGTACTTCCATTGTCCGGAACACCCTCAAATGAAAAAATACTGTTGCCCTCTCCTGAAAAACCATCATTCATCTTGACAACCGCTTTACTCAAACCGGGATTTCGCGCTTTCAATTCAGTGAGAGCATCGATAATATCGTTCTCGTCGCTGAGGTCTTCAAAGCCGTCAGGCATATTCAGTCCACAGCTCCTGAAAATTTTCCTGCTGCCGCTCTTTGAACCTAGTGACAACAAATCCGGATCGCACCCGAAGAGCGGAAGATTAAGGCGAACGGAAAGTGTGCGCTCCAGGTGGGTGGTATTGAAGCAGGAAATATGCGCCATCTCGCGTCGCGGAATGCAGTTGCGTATTCGTTCCATCAACCTCGGGCGTTCCAGAATTTTTTGACTGAGCGGCTTGGATGAAGAATCGCAGCAGTTGAGCATGGTTAACCGTTGACGCGCATGATTGCCGGTGATGCCGGGCAACAAGTGCAGGTAATAGTCAACGATAACAGGATCAATGTGCGTGCTGGTGACATACACCACATGCGTGCGCGGCATGCGAAGCAGCATCAGTAAACTGAGCATCCGTTCTTCATAATGAACAAAACCATCCACGCGCTCCAGTATTTCCTTATCCATGGAAAGCGACGGCACAATGACCACCGTTTTTTCCGCCGTCATGTCAGGAAACACATGCTCATACTGTTCCAGCAATTCATGCTGCAACTGTCGGAAGCGATCGCGTTCGAACTGAGATTCCGGAGTCGGAAAAACCTCGGGCGATTCCGGCGCCGGATAAGGAGCAACGGTAGTCCCTAGAGTATCGATAGCCATGCCGAAAGAGATTCATTGGCAAAGTAACAAACGAATTCCTTACACCGAATGAAGTTTGTCATGTAGTGGCAAGTTCCTTATGTTGCGGTGAAAAGTGCAACAAGAATCTGCATCTTATTCCTTTGCCGGAATCAACCCGTTTAATGAAATTATCCATGAAGCGATCATTACTCACTTTCATTCTTGCAGGCGCAGTGGTCCTGCTACTGCACATGCTGAATGAGTACCATGTTATCACCCTCAGCATTACCGTGCTCTCCGTCCTTCGCTGGATTTCGTTGGTACCGCTGTTCATTTTTGGATTTCAGAAAAAATCACTGACCGGCTGGATTATCATTATGCTTTTGACGGGCTTTGAGTTCGGATACGACTTCCCCGATGCAGGCATTCAACTTAAAATCCTGAGTGACATTTTCCTTAAGCTCATCAAAACCATTATTGCCCCGCTTCTTTTTGGCACACTGGTATCCGGCATTGCAGGACATGGCAACCTCAGGCAGGTGGGACGCATCGGATGGAAATCCATTCTCTATTTTGAAATCGTCACCACATTCGCGCTTGCCGTCGGGTTGATCGCCATCAATGTTTCACAGGCCGGCTCGGGCGTGGCACTGGCACCTGCCGAAAGTCCGCAAGATGCTTTGAAGTCAAACCCGCAGAGTGCCGTTGAAATGATCCTTCACATTTTCCCCGATAATATCGCTAAGTCTGTTGCAGAAGGTCAGGTATTGCAAGTGGTTGTTTTCAGCATTCTGTTCGGCATTGGCTTGTCATTAGTAAGTGAAAAAAAGATGAAGCCCATGCTTCAGTTTGCAGAAAGTCTTTCGGAAGTCATGTTCAAGTTCACCAATATCGTCATGTACTTTGCTCCGTTTGCTGTCTTCGGTGCCATGGCATATACGGTGGGGAAATACGGCATCACTGTCTTCAGTAATTTATTTCAACTGTTGCTTACACTCTATTTAGCGCTTATCGCCTTCATGGTGCTGGTACTGGTGCCGGTGATGATCATAGCGCGGGTTCCGATCCGGAAATTTTTCCGGGCAGTGAGCGAACCATTCACCCTGGCCTTTGCCACGGCATCTTCCGAATCGGCATTGCCCATTGCCATGGAAAACATGGAGCGATTAGGCGTGCCGCGGAAGATTGTTTCATTCGTTTTGCCCACCGGATACAGTTTCAATTTGGATGGCACAACACTCTATTTGTCATTAGCATCATTGTTCGTAGCGCAGGCGGCGGGTGTTCACCTTACTCTTGGTCAGCAACTGGTAATGATGCTTACCCTCATGCTTACCAGCAAGGGAGTGGCCGGCGTACCGCGAGCATCACTGGTGATCCTTTCTGCTACTGTAGCTTCCTTTCACCTTCCGCCGGAGCCGGTATTTCTGATCTTGGGAATTGATGCATTGATGGATATGGGCAGGACGTCGGTGAATGTTTTCGGCAACTGCCTTGCCTCCGTGGTGGTGGCAAGGTGGGAAGGGGAGTTCAACGACAGGGCCACGTTTGAAGAGCCGATAGTGGTTGACGATTCTCCATGATGGACAGTTCTCTATTCTCTCAAAACAAAAAAAGATGCGTCAAGCGCATCTTCATCTCATTCAGTGCCCGGGACTGGATTCGAACCAGCACGCCTCGCGGCGCCACCCCCTCAAGATGGTGTGTCTACCAATTTCACCACCCGGGCTTTTGAGCGAATGTGATCGCCCATAAAAAAGCCGTTCCGACTTAGCATCGGAACGGCCGCAAATGTAAAGAATCTTTGTCCTTAACGAACCAGTGTTACGCTGCCTTTTCTGTCAATTGTTTTTCCGGTGGCACTGGCAACACCGGTCAGATAGTAAACATACACTCCAACCGGTTGCTCTTTGCCCTTGAAGGTTCCATCCCAACTGTCGCTAACCGGCAGCGGACCGCCTGCTACATCCAATCCTGTTCTTGAAAACACTTCCTCACCCCAGCGGTTATATACTCTGAATTCATTGAGGCGCGCCAAACCAAGAATGACCGGTCTGAAGTAATCATTCTTCCCATCATCATTGGGAGAGAATGCCGTCGGGAACTCAAGAATGGGATCGAGTCTGATGTCAACTTTCACACTGTCATAGTATACACATCCTTCGGCAGTGGTAATGGTAACAACATATGTGGTTGGATCCGTGGGACAGGCCACCGGCGTTTCTGAAATTGGATTGTCGAGACCCGTTGCAGGATTCCACTGGTAAGAAGATGCAGCCGGTATAACACTTACAAACATGCCGTTGGTGCATGTACCCAAAATAATTGCAGTGTCAGGCGAAGTGATGATTTGCGGTTCCGGAATTACACTAATGGTTACTTCATCCGTTGCAATGATCGGACAGGCATTCACATCTGTTGCCGAAACAGTATAGGTGGTAGTAACAGAAGGATTCGCAATCGGATTCGGAATACCCGGATCGCTCAATCCGGTGGATGGCGACCAACTGTAATCCGTACACCCTGTTGCGAGCAGTTGAACAAATTCACCTCCGCATATTGTCTGATCATCGCCGGCAAATACTACCGGAACTGGTTTAACAAAAATGGTGATATTATCAGATCCCGTACAGGAGCCGATGGAAGAATTCAGAACATAGGTTGTGGTAACCTGTGGAGTGGCCACCGGATTGGGAATGGTGGGATTGCTTAATCCTGCAGATGGGGTCCACTGAAACACGAGTCCGCCCGTTCCATTCAGCTGCACCGAACCACCCGGGCAAATTGTTGTATCACTGCCGGCAAATACACCCACCGAATCAAAGACGGTAATTTTCACAGAGTCCTGCGCGAAGCAGCCAAACTGGTTGGAAACGGTAACAGTGTAAGTGGTGGTAACATCAGGGCTTGCCATCGGGTTAGCAATGGTGTTGTTCGACAGGTTATAATCGGGTTGCCAAACGAAATTGCCGGTACCACTTGCAAATAGCTGGATCGCATCGAGAGCACAGATGGTGGTATCGTCAGGTATTGCTTCCGTAGTGGGTGAAGGATAAATCACCACCGTTTCCACAATAGTATCAACGCACCCAAGATCCGTTTCTGCATAGAAGGTAACCGTGTATGTTCCTGTATTTGCAAAGGAGTGAGTTGGATTCTGCACAGATGAAGTACCTCCATCACCAAAATTCCATCCCCATGTATTAATGTCGCCAAAGGCCGTAGTACTCTGATCGTAGAACTGCACCGGGTTTCCCTCACATCCGTCAGGTGCGGCCATCTGCACGTGCAATGTGGGATAGATATAGACCGTTGCGGTAATGGTGTCGCCGCAAGTTGTGCCCGGATTTACAATCAGTGTAACTGTATAAACACCGGTATCAGGATAGGTGTAGCTTGGTTGGAAAACATTGGATGTATCATTCGTTAAACCCGGAACCCCGAAATCCCAATGATAGGAATCGCCTCCGATACTATTATTCTCGAAGTTTACAGTATAAGCGGAACAGTTGTTAATGACAGTTGGCGTTGAGGCCACTACGGATGGAGTGCATTCCACCACGTTAAACTGAAAATCCCGTTTGTGTTCACTTAATAATTCTCCGTTGCGATATTCCTTCACACATACACCGACTACAAAGTTTCCAGTTGTGTTCGGTGTGCCAGTCATCCATCCTGTTTCAGGATCAATGGCGAGAGGCGGACTTCCACCCATTGGATTATCGGCTGAATACGGATTCACATAAGTAACGAATGGATACGGCGGACAGGTGGGTGGATTCGGATATGGATTGAAAGCATCTGCACCTACGTAGGGAGCACACAATTCATAAACCAGCGAATCGCCATCGGGATCGGTGGCGGAATGATCAAAGTTGAACGGTGTGTTTACACAAATTACTGTTGGAGGGAAGTTGTTGAAAATCGGGCTGCTGTTGCATTCCGCGAGCGAGGTGTCAGGAATGGTAGCAATGTATGATCCCCCGGTATTGCTGGGATCGAGAATATTTTGAATGAGCAGGTTACGGCAGCATCTTACGTAAGCCATCGTATAACCGCCCGGAGTTGGAGGCAAGGTGACTGTATAAGTGAAGATGGCCTCTTCCACGCAAATTCCCGGCGGAACAATCAGGCACGGATTGCCCGGGTTATTATCGAGCGTATCTGATCCGGGGAATGGCACTGGCAATGTGGAAATCAACTGACAACTTGCATTCCAGATAAAAATGTTGGTTGGGTTATCATATCCCGCCTGGCCATTGTAGCAATCGCGGTAAACTTTTAAGGTTATCTGATACTGATTGTCGCCCAAACATTCGTAGCTCATTTCACCACCAACAATGTGTGATGCCCGAACATCGGCAGACAGAAATAGCAATACATAAAATGATCCAATCAGGAGTAAGGTTTTTTTCATTGGGTCGTTTTTTTAGCGCGAAAATTTCATCGTAATAATACAACATTTCCTTTAAGGAAATATTCTTTTCCGGTGCTTAGAGATTTGCCCCGAAGATAGTAAACATAGGTTCCGACTTCGGAATCTTTTCCACCGCTTTCTCCATTCCATCCCTGCTGCACATCATTCGTAGTATAGATCAATTGCCCCCACCTGTTGAAAACATCAAACACTTCGGTTTCAAAAAGACCAAATACCAGCGGCTTGAATTCATCATTCAACCCATCCCCATTCGGCGTAAAGGCATTCGGAAAAATGACCAGCGGATCCTCTTCCACAGTAACCGTCACACTATCTTCCAACTTGCAACCATCTTCAGTAACTGCATTAACATAGTAGGTGGTAGTTATAACCGGAGTCGCCAATGGATTTACAATATAGGAGTCGCTGAGTGTTTCTTTTGGATTCCAGTCGTAAAATGAAGCCCCATATGCGTAGAGTAGCGCACTTGTGCCGAGATAAATGACAGTATCAGAAGTAACGATTAAAGGTTCCGGAACAATGACATTTACAATCAAATAATCATTCACCACCACAGGACAGCTATTGGTATCTGTTGCCGAGAGTGTATAGGTTGTGGTGATTTCAGGAAAGGCAACCGGGTTTTGAATGTTCGCATCAGTTAAGGACGCAGCAGGCGACCATGCATAATATGTACCTCCAGTGGCATCAATCGTCACACTGTCGCCGATACAAATCTGCTGATCGGGTCCGGCAAAAATCTGCGGCAGTGGCTTCACTCCTACATAAACCTGCAGCGTGTCAGCGCATGAACCGGCGGCTGTAATCACAGTATATAGTGTGGAAGAAGATGGCGATGCAATCGGGTCAGAGATATTCGGATCCGACAAGCCCGCACTTGGCGACCAGAGAAAATAATTACCGCCGGAAATATTCAACTGCACCTGGTCTCCCGGACAAATAACGGTATCGGCAGTACCGATGGCTTCAATGCTGTCAAAGACGCTGATGAGAAGGGTGTCTTCATCAAAACAACCCCATTGATTTTCGACGTGCAGGATGTATTGTGTGTTTTGATCCGGTGATGCCCATGGATTGTTGATGGTGTCACTGCTCAATTCATAGTTGGGAGTCCATGTATAACTGCCCACACCGGTGCCGCTGAGTTGAATGGAATCGAGATAACAGATCAGTGTATCGGGCGCGGCAAATGCCACCGGTTGCGGATGCACTTCCACAATCGTAGTGACGGAATCAAAACATCCGAGCGTATTTGTTACCAGCAGTGTTACCTGGTAACTTCCGGGATCAGCGAAAGTGAATTCCGGATTCTGAATATCTGCTGTACCCAGTCCGGCAAAATTCCAGTGCCAGGAATTAATCACGCCATAGGTGGTAGTGGTTGAATCAGCAAATTGAACGGGTAAGCCGGCACAGGCCGTGGGAGCATGAATGCTTCCGGTGAAGGTAGGATACACATAAACGGTGGTTGTGGCGGTGTCGCTGCAATTGGTTCCGGGATTTGCATAGAGTGTGACGGTGTATTGTCCTGTATCACTGTACACATAGGTGGGACTGAATAGCGATGAGGTATCTGTAGTGATGCCGGGCACGCCAAAGTCCCACAGGTAGGTGAACGCATTGGCGCTGAAATTCGGAAACGAAAATGAAAATCCATCGCACCCGTTCAGTACCGCCGGCACACTCGCCACGGCAGCCGATGAACATTCAGCCACGTTGAATTGAAAGTCGCGGCTATGCACAGAAATCAATTCACCGTTGCGGTATTCACTCACGCACACCCCCACCACAAATTGCCCGATGGTGAGCGGAGTAACCGTGAGAAGACCGGTCACCGGATCAATTGACATAGGAGGCGCACCGCCCATCGGGTCGGTGGCCGAATAGGGTGAACTGAAAGAAATATTTCCATAAGGATACGGCGGATACGGTTGCGGGTCAATGGAATTAGCGCCATAGTACGGGGCACACAGTGAATACACGAGCGAATCGCCATCGGGGTCGGTGGCCGAATGATCAAATATGAATGGCTGATTTACACAGATAACCGTCGGAGGAAAATTATTGAAGTGCGGGCTGCTGTTACAGATAACCACTGTTGAATCCGGAATGGTGGCCTGATAGGTTGCACCCGTGTTGGATGGGTTTGGAATATTGACGATGGTAATGTTGCGGCAGCAACGCTGATAGATAATGGTGTACCCATTGCTGTTGGCCGGCAGGTTCACATTGTATGTGTAGATGGCTTCTTCCACACAAATATTCGGTGGCACAATCAGGCAGGGATTGTTGGCATCGTTCGGCAACGTGTCCGATCCCGGAAAAGGAACCGGCAGCACATTCACCAATGAACCCGATCCGTTGTAGATAAAAATATTGGCCGGATTATCGAACGGCGCCTGTCCGTTGTAACAGTCACGGTAAACCTTGAGAGTAACCAGGTAGTCATCATTGCCCTGGCATTCATAATAAATTTCACCTCCCACAATGTGCGATGCATACGCTTCGCGGGAACAAGTAAGCAGAACAAAAACAATAACCCTTGTAAGCCAGGGTAGAGGTTGACGCATCGGTGAATTGACGCTTAAAATTACTCAAACTTTGGCAGTGATTTAACGGGCAACCACGATTTTCTTCACCATCGTGGAAATGTTGCCGCTCAACTGTATAAAATACACACCGGAAGGCCATCCGCTCAGGGGAATATTCACGCGGCTGTGAACAGAATTTGTCTCGTAAACCACCCTGCCGGAAATGTCAGCCGCTTGTAAGATGAGGTCATTCAGATTTCCGGCAGTTGAAATTAAAATCTGAATTTGGTCTGAAGCCGGATTCGGATACACATGGAAAGAAATCGGATTTACCGCCCCCTGATCGTTAATACCCGTGAGCTTGCTATCATAAAAAGTCATGCCGCCCCGGAAGTTTCCAATGAGCAAATCGCTCTTGCCATCCCCATTCACATCACCGCCGCTCACACTCGAATGACTTCCTTCCGCTACGCTTAAAAACATGGAATCATCTTTTATAAACGTGCCGGCGATGTTTCCGTCAATGTTCGAGTATTTGTAAATGGTACCGCGCTCACTTCCGGCTAATAGCCGGTATCCGCTCCCGTCATTATCATCATAAAGAAAGGGACAACTGAAGCCGGTCACATACCCCGGCGCACGCACATCCACGCTTCCGAAAAATCCGTTGGTGGGTGAGGAGGGAAATGAAGGAGCCGAAGCTGTTCCGTTGTTGTGGTAGTAATCCAGGTTACCGCTCTGCTCACCGATCACAAGATCTAAAAGACCGTCGCGGTCCACATCAACTAATTGCGGCGTGCTGAACGATCCCACATCAATGCCGGCATAATTCGCTCCGAAGAAAACGAAATTGGCAGCGTTACCCGGTGATGCAGTGTTCTTGAAGAACAACAATGTACCGTCTTCCTGACCGAGTAACATATCCGCATCGCCATCGCCGTCGAGATCACCGAAGGCGGGCGGAACGGATTTTACATTGAGTGAACCCACGTTGGCATAATCCTTTGTCACCAACTTAAATGCCGGCTGATTTGCCGAACCGGTATTTTTAAAAAAGGCCAGTCTGCCCGAATAGAGATTGATGTTTGTAGGATCGAAGTAGCCGCGGTTGGCAAGGATGATGTCTTTCAATCCGTCATTATCCGCATCGAAGAAAACCGGAAATGATCCTTCACCCACATCAATCATGTCACTTACCAAAAAAGTGTCGCTCTCGAAATGGAACGTCGCTGTGACAGCATCACCGATATTTTCATAGTACCAGCTGCACTTGTAATTTTCTGAACCGCCCGCCGCATTAGGCGCTACCAGCAGATCGTTTAGCCCATCATTATTCATATCCGCTAAAAACGGGGCCGGGAAATAATTGACATCAGCCGAATGGTCGTATGAAGGAAAGAGCGTGTCTTCAGCATAGATGTGCGCATCCATCGGCGTGCCGTCATTCAGCTGATACACCAGATTGTCCCAGGCAATGTCGCCTTTCAGGTATTCCAGCAAACCATCGCCGGTGTTATCCCACGCCACCTGTGTGGAACCGGCATGAAGCCGTTCATCGGCATTTTGATCATTGAAAAAAGGGCAGGGCTGATCCAGTAAATCAGCGCGGGTAAGTGCGGGCTCGAAAAAATCACCCCAGCAATTGTCTTCTTTTTTAAAGATCAAACTGTCGCAGCCATATCCGTATTCCTTCGTCAGGTTTTCAAAGTACTGCACATACCCGCCGGTAATCTGAAAGGTGAGCACATCCATATCACCATCTCCGTTTACATCAGCAATGGCCGGAATATCCACGGCGCTCACGAATAAATTGGTGGGCAGGTTGTTTACCGGGTAGTGCAGCGTACTGTCAGTGAGTGTAAACTGAATGTGATTATCGGGATCATAATAACCGCGATACACGCGGATGCCTACGCCCTGCGGCAACGTGATCCTTCCTTCGCTGAAGGTGTAGATATCATCAATGCCGTCGCAGTTGTAATCGAGAATCAACGCCCAGTTCACCATTTTCGGAAATCCGCTTTCGTATTGCGGAGCATAAGTGAAGTCAACGGTGTTGGCGGTGCCATGCCCGAGAAAAGTGAGTACGCGGTTTCCTGTTCTGTCGAAGATGAACAGGTCTTTGATGCCGTCGTTGTTCAAATCAATATTGGAGAACTGCGGGTTGTTGAGCCCGCCGCACCACGCCAGTTTCATCGTGTCGCCATTGGAACGCACCACAGGAATGTTGTAATTGGGTGCATATTGTGCATGAAGAACGGAAGCAAACAGAGCGCCGCCGAGAGCGAAAAGATATTTTTTCAATCAGAATATTTTGAAGCTAAGTTATGAAATGCGGTTTCAACACCACGTTCAGTAACTCGCGGGAGTATACAGTGAAGATAATAGTGCGAAGGGTGCGTGTGCGCTAAGAAATGGAAGCACTTGGACGCAAGAGAGCAACACCTCTCCGATATGCCCAAGCAAGATTGAAGGAAACGGATGAGTTACAGGCGGATGCCAACAATGGGATCAACGTTTAAATGTAATATAGAACGAGTGTCCATTTTCATATGGGCTTTTGCCGTATACTGGTACATGATCGTTAAAGCCGATTGGTATTCCTTTTGAAGTTTCCATATTCATTTCTTTCACGCTTTGTAAATAGAATTCATTATCCACAAAAAAGTACGCCCCTCCGTTTTCTGAGAAGGAAATTGAGAGGTAGTTCCTAAATTTCAAAGGAGATGAGCTGTAGTTGAATGTTTTTTGAAAGACAGTATCAGGCTTCTTGAGTGGTGCAAAGTCTTCTATTTTCCAAAAGTTCTCTTGAGTTCTAAGTCTTGGGTAAAGTTCTTTTTCTAAATGGAATTTTGGGTGATTAGAATAGGTGGACTGTGGGGGAATAAATGTAACCTTCTCAGGCTTAATTGAATTGGATGCCGAACCTTGGAAAACGATCCCCTTGTAATAGGTGGCAGTGCTTGATTGGGTTGTTTTCTGTTCATCGATCCAATAATCCAACTTTACCCCATTGTAAATAAAAGACGAGTTCTTCCAATCGATGTAAAATGGTTTCTCCAACTTGTTATACACAGTGAATTGCATCTTGCCGTAGTTCTCCCAGAAATTGTACTCAATTCTCACTGTATCATTCTCAAAAACCCAGCTATTTTCAACAAGTTTGGTATTACTGCTTGATGCTTCAAAAATTTGGATCATTGGCTTTGCACAACTAAGGCAGAACATAAGAATTACAGATAGCCCATAATAGCGTTTCATGAAGGTGAAAATTTTTTGTTTGAAGGTAAGATAGATTTCGGCTTGTGAACAGACACTTCCGTAGTTCTACTCATCAATAATTCTGAGTCCAGGTACACCTTTCTTGCATTTTCTCAACAAGGATAGCGCCTTCACTACTTAGAGAAGTTAGGTCCCATGCTACGCGAGGGAGACATTGCGAGGAGATAAAAAGAATTCGGCTAACTTCGGGATAACTTAAACCTTTCGCATGTTCCTACTTCGCATGATGCCCTCATTTATTGCTTTTCTAACAATTGTACAACTAGTATTTGCACAAGCCCCACCAGAAATCGAATGGGCAAAGTGTTATGGGGGTAGTGGTCCGGATTATGCAACGTGCATTAAGCAAACTTCAGATGGTGGCTACATAATAGCTGGATATTCGGCCTCTGTTGATGGCCAGGTATCCAACAATCATGGTGACAATGATTACTGGATCGTGAAGATTGAACCAAGTGGTGATATCCAATGGGAAAATTCTTACGGTGGTTCCAACGATGATGAGGCACAATCAATAGATCAGACCTCAGATGGAGGTTATATCGTGGCAGGTTATTCGAATTCAAATGATGGTGATGTAACAGAAAATCATGGGCAATATGACTATTGGGTTATCAGGCTTGATTCGATTGGTGCATTGATCTGGCAAAAATCATTCGGCACGTCGTATTCTGATTTTGCAAGGAGTGTTCAACAAACAGCAGATGGAAACTTCGTTGTTGCAGGGTCACTTGCAAAAAATGGAATCAAAAATTTCTGGATACTTAAGCTTGACGATATGGGTAATGAAATTTGGATCCAATCATTTGGCGGTACTAACGAAGATGGTGCGTTTGCCATAGAACAATCTATTGATGAAGGGTACATTGTAGCTGGTGATGCTGTATCAACAGATGGTGACGTAATTGGAAATCATGGTGCTGGTGATGAATGGATCCTTAAACTTGATGGCAATGGAGCTATCTCTTGGAAGAAATGCTATGGTGGCAGCAGTGCAGAACAAGCATTTGCTGTCAAGCAAGCCAGTGATGGCGACTATTTTGTCGCAGGATTTTCTATGTCAAGTGATGGTGATGTCTCATCCAATAACGGGTCTCATGATTATTGGATCACTAAGATTGATGAAGATGGTAACCTCTTATGGCAGGCACCTTTGGGAGGTTCCTCAATTGACGTTGCAACTTCATTGGCCATTTTGAATGATGGAGGTTGTATTGTTTCTGGATATGCAGCTTCATACGATGGCGATGTTCACGGTAATCACAACTCAAATACCTCCAATGATTACTGGTTAATTAGATTCGACAGTCAAGGTGATACAGTCTGGACAAAATGTTTGGGAGGATCAAATTCAGAAGGAGCATACTCTATTCAAAAGACAATTGACTGTGGATATATCGTAGCAGGATATGCTTACTCAAATGATGGTGATGTTTCGGGAAGCCAGGGCGGACCGGACTATTGGATTGTCAAACTTGGCTGCGATTATATTGGAACATTTTCGGTCGACCTTAGTACTTCTATTGAGATTCCTCCTATTTATCCAAATCCTGTGAAGGATAAAATCTATGTAAGTCTACCAGCTTCAACCCAAGAGATGGATATCTACATATTTGACTTTCTCGGTAACAGAATTCATGAACTAACGTCATTTTCTGAAAAGGTCACTCAGATAAACACTGGTGAATTGCCTGATGGGATTTATACGCTTCAAATTCTCGACAGAAAGACGAATATGACTGAAGTTAGAAAGTTTGTGAAACATCGATAGCAAATTCCCATTTCCGTAACTCGATCACGCATACAGGGGGGCAACCCAGGTCTAAGCAAGCACACGCACACTACAGTGCAAAAGATAAGCGGCATGCGCGGAAAGCGAAGGAAGACGCTGCTACTAAGGAATTGGAACACAATGATCGTTTAAGAATTGAACAATCTGATCAATTCCTTGCTCTGGAATTATTGGAACAATGACATTATCTTTTCCAATTGTCATCACTGGAACAACTTTTTCCCAGCCCAATCCATCAACAAACCTGAAGTCACATGTGTATGGCTTGGGTTCAAAAATTTGTGCATGCAGAAACAATGGTTGTTTGTGAAATGTATCACCAGAGGTAAAAACACAGTTCACTTTCTTGCTTTCTAATTCAATCTCGTGAGTGAATACTTCTTGCATATGATCTTGGTTTTTGTGTCCTTGGTTGGCGGCCTCGCTAGTTAAGTTCTTTTTTACCGAATCAAAGTTAAACTCTATCCGTGGTTGGCGTCCTCAGGCTGACCGAGAATTAAGTTTTTGATTTTTTTTCTTCGAATTCAAAAAGAATTCGAAGAGAATTTTTTGTGATTTTAAATTTTCCGTCAGCATGTCCTCGCCAACCACCTCTTGCTCCTCACTTTGGTCTCGCCTACTACGGACGGTGTGCAGAGGGTGCGCTTGCCGGAAGCAATGCTGCCACAACCTATCTTCGCCGGAAATTTTTTCTTCATGAAAAAAATCACGCTTGGTGTCTCACTTGCATTGATATCATTCGTCGCCCGCACACAAAATGTGATGACGCCCGAGTTGCTCTGGAAGCTCGGAAGAGTGTCGCCCGAAACCGTTTCACCCGAAGGTAATCTCATCTACCGTGTTACGTACTATGACATGGATGCCAACAAAGGCGAGAGCAACCTCTACTCAGTTCCGATACATGGCGGCACAGAAACACAACTCACCAAAACCACCGGAACGGAATACAATGTAGTGAGCGCGCCGAACGGCAAAATGGGTTTTCTCTACAACGGCGATTACTGGGAAGCGAACTGGGACGGAACTTCCGCAAAGCAGATCACGAAGACCGGCGACTTCACCAACTGGAAATTTTCACCCGACGGCCGCTATGTGATGTACACGAAGGATGTGAAAGTGGCGTACACCTGGCAGGACCGACATCCCGATCTGCCGAAAGCCGATGCCCACCTCGCTGATGACCTGATGTACCGCCACTGGGATACGTGGGAAGACGGAAACTACAGTCACCTTTTTGTTGCGTCCTATTATGACGGCGTGCTCACCGATGACCGCGACATCATGCAGGGTGAACCGTTTGACTGTCCGCTGGCGCCCGATGGCGGGCCGGAAGATTTTGTTTGGGCCGGTAACGGAGAAGGAGTTTTCTACTCCTGCAAAAAACTTTCAGGCAAGCAGGATGCCATCAGCACCAACACCAATATCTATTACTACTCCATCGGCACCGGCAAAACACAGAACATGACCACCGACCTGCGCGGCTATGATCTGCAGCCGCAGGTTTCACCCAAAGGCATTTACCTCGCCTGGCTGAATATGGCGCGTGAAGGATTTGAAGCAGACCGGCAGACGCTCATGATCTCTGATCCGTTTACCGGCAAACGCTGGAACATCACCAAAGACTGGGATGAAACGGTGGAATCATTCCGCTGGAGTGATGACGGAAAGAAAATTTATTTCATCGCCAATGCCCGGGGCACGATGCAGCTCTTTGAAATTACGCTGAACGATGATTTGAGCCAGGTATCACAGAGCGACATCCGCCAGATCACGCAGGGCATGTTTGATGTTGACGGCATCGTGGATCAGGCGGGAACGGAAATGATATGCACGAAAATGGATATGAATCACGCCTCAGAGATTGTGAGAGTGGATTTACAATCACGCGTTGTGTTTACTGTCACGACCGTCAATGCCAATGCCTATGCAGGAATCAAACTATGCCGCATTGATGAAGTGTGGGTGAATACAACTGATAACAAGAAGATGCTGACCTGGGTGATTTATCCGCCGGATTTTGATCCGAACAAAAAATATCCGGCACTGCTCTACTGCCAGGGCGGACCGCAGGGACACTTGTCGCAGTTCTATTCCTTCCGCTGGAATTTTCAGTTGATGGCCGCCAACGGGTACATCGTGATAGCGCCGTGCCGCCGCGGCGTAACGGGCTTCGGGCAACCATGGCAGGAAGAAATCAGCACCGACTGGGGCGGGCAGGCCATCCGCGATTACCTGAGCGCCGTGGATTCTATTTCGAAATGGAAAGTGGTTGACAAAAACCGAATTGGTTGCGTGGGCGCCAGCTACGGCGGCTACTCTGCGTACATGCTCGAAGGCCTGGGCAACGGACGCTTCAAAACCTTCATCGCGCACTGCGGCACATTCAATCTGGAATCGTGGTACAACACCACGGAAGAAATCTGGTTTTCGAACTGGGATATGGGCGGACCATGGTGGAATGATCCGAAACCAAAAAGTTATACTGAATCAAACCCCTTGAGTTATGTCAACAACTGGAAAACTCCGATGATGATCATTGAAGGTGAACTGGATTATCGCGTGCCTTATACGCAGGGACTGGAAGCATTCCAGATTCTTCAACTGAAAGGAATCAAATCGCGGTTACTCGTCATCCACGATCAGGGGCATTGGATCCTGAAGCCACAAGATGGCTTGCTCTGGCAGCGGGAGTTTTACCGTTGGCTGAAGGAAACACTCTGACCAAGTGCAGACTCATGCTGATCGGCCATTCTTTCATTTTTCCTTTACTTGGCAGGTGAAATGAAAAACGGCTACCGGAAATTTTTGCTTGCGGCGCTTTTCCTGTCCGTGATTTGTTTCAAATCCATCGCGCAGCCAACAGCCGCATTCACGATCAATTATCCGGCACCGGTTTGTGTGCCCGCTGCCTTTTCATTCAGCAATACTTCAACCGGAACCGAACCGCTCTCCTATCACTGGCAATTCGGTGACAACACCGAATCCGACACCACCATCAACCCGGCGCATACGTTCGACACCTGCGGTAATTTTCTCATCACACTGATCGTGACCGATGGCTTTGGCCTTACCGACACCATTAGCAAGCCGGTGAATGTGTTCTGTCCGCTGCAGACCGGTTTTCATTTTACACAATCTATATCATGTGATACGGCGTATGTAGAATTTTTTGATGAAACGGCCGGATCGCCTTCCGGCAGGCAGTGGACATTCGGCGATCCTGCATCAGGAGCATCGGATTCTTCCTCACTGAAAAATCCAACGCACCATTATAGCATGCCCGGTGAATATGTGGTTTCGCTCACCGTTACTTCACCGGCAGGTTGCGTTTCATCCATCAGTGACAGTCTATTTGTCGCCGCTTCACCACAGGCCGCTTTCACCGCTTCTGATTCAACCGTCTGCGCCGGTGATACCGTCTTTTTCACTGATACCTCATCACCTTCCGATTCCATTGCGCTATGGATTTATGATTTCGGTGATGAAGGAAGCAGTGACAACGTTGATTCTGCACAACATTCTTTTCACCGGTTTATGAACGCCGGTGTTTATACCGTTACATTAACGGTTCGCACTATCAGCGGATGCGAAAACAGTTTTTCAAAACTCATCCATGTAAATGCGTTACCACCCGCCAACGCCGGAAATGACCAAACAATTTGCAGCGGCGACACGGCACAGCTTCACGCCGGCGGTGGAATTTCATTTGCGTGGAATGCCTCTCCTTTCCTTTCCGATTCAGCAAGCGCTGACCCGTTTGCTTATCCGTCAGTCACCACCACATTCATTGTTCAGGTCACGGATACCAATGGATGCCGGTCTTCCGATTCCGTGATCATTCACGTCAGCACCGTCGAAGTTGATGCGGGAAATGACACGGCTGTTTGCTTCGGCACTTCTGCGTTTCTTCATGCGAGTGGCGGTGTCTCATATCAATGGATTCCTGCTACAACATTAAGTGACAGCACCGCTTCTGATCCTGTGGCATCGCCTGATGAAACCACCGTTTACTATCTCACGGCAACTGATTCCGCCGGATGCACCGCAGTTGATTCGGTGACGGTGCATGTGCATCAGCCCATTGTCATTTCATTTGTTGCGCTCGATACCTCTTATTGTTCCAATCACGAGCCGGTGAACCTAACTGCATTGCCGGAAGGCGGATTTTTCTCCGGTGACGGTGTGACGGGTAATCAGTTTTTCCCGGCTACACTGATTGCTGATAGTTCTTACCATATCATTTATTCCTATACAGATTCGATCGGGTGCTCCGCCACTGACACTGCCACGGTTTATATTCACGCGCTCACGCCGGTCGTCATCACGGTTGCGACAGATACTGTTTGCAAAAGCGGCAACCCGGTTGCACTTGAATTATCACCAGAGGGAGGCATTTTATACGGTAGCGGCATTAGTGATAATGCTTTCGATCCGGCGGCGGTTGATACGGCAGGAAACTACTTCGTTATTTACACGGCCACGGATTCCAACGCATGCGCCAACGACGATACCGCAACTATCACAGTGCTTCCATTGCCGCAGATCACAGTTACAGATGACACCACCATTTGCAACGGTGACTCGGTGCTGCTCTTGGCAACCGGAGGGATTTCATATTTATGGTCACCGGCAGATGGATTAAGCAGTGATACGGTTTCCACCCCGCAAGCTTCTCCGCCGGCAACGATTCTTTACACCGTGATGGTAACGGATCTGAACGGGTGTTTCGCAACGGATTCCGTCCTGATCATTGTTTTCTTAAGCGAAGGCATTGATGCCGGACCGGACACATCGCTTTGCATCGGGCAAAGTGTGATGATGCAGGCATCCGGCGGAAGCAGCTACTCGTGGTCACCGTCAATCGGATTGAATGATACCACAATTGCCAACCCCATTGCTTCGCCATTGGTAACGACAACTTACACGGTCACTATCAGCGGAGGAACCTGTGCGGGAACGGATACAGTGACGATTTTCGTTCATCCCATTCCCCTTGTTGATGCAGGCAGTGACACATTTGTTTGCAAAGGGAATTCCGTTCAGTTGCAGGCAAGCGGCGCTTCTTCCTTCACATGGCAACCTGATTCTTCACTGAATGATGCCGGCATACCGTCACCCGTTGCCACGCCTTCATCCTCCACAAAATATTTCGTTACCGGTATAGACAGCAACGGATGCAGCGCCGCCGACTCCTTGTTGGTTGAAGTAAAACCACTCCCCCTGGTGGTGGCCTCTGATGATTCAGCCATTTGCCTCGGAGATACATTACTGCTGTATGCTGCAGGAGCTGTTACCTATCACTGGAATCCCGGATCATCTGTTAGTGATCCGGATTCTTCAGTCACTGCGGCCTTCCCTGCTACAACAACATGGTTTGAAGTTGCAGGAAAAGATTCATTCGGCTGTGCGGCTTCAGATTCTGTTTTGATCACTGTTCATTACAGCGGAAACTTCATTACCCAAAAAGACACTTCCACCTGCGCCGGCATGCCGGTAATGCTTTCTGCATCGGGCGCTGATTCGTATTTATGGAATCCCGGAATTTATCTTGATGATTCCACTTCAGCCGCACCGGTTGCCACGGTCACGGACACAACCCAATTTATTGTGACCGGAATATCTGCCGGGTGCAGTGGGAAAGACACTATCACAGTGATTGCGTTCCCGCTGCCGCAGATTATCGCATCGAATGACACGGATGTGTGCCTTGGAAGTTCGGTTCAGTTGCACGTAAACGGCGGAGAAAGCTATGCATGGTCGCCGGGTGAATCGCTCGATGATTCGCTCTCCGCAAACCCGGTGGCTTCTCCGGATTCAACCACACTGTTTCATGTAACCGGAACTGATATGAACGGCTGCACAGCGGATGACTCCGTGCTGGTGAATGTTCATCCTGCACCCGTCATTACCATCACGGCTGACACTTCATTGTGCTTGGGCGAAACGATATTAATGATTGCAACCGGCGCCCATTCTTATTCCTGGCAGCCCGTTACGGCATTGAGCGCGCCGCAAAATGATTCCACATTTGCGTTCCCTTCACAAACGACAACCTATTCGGTTTACGGCAGTGATGAATTTAATTGCAGCAGTTCTGCAATCGTCACCCTCTATGTGCACAATCTGCCCAACGCTGATGCCGGGCCGAATCAGATCGCATGCACGGGTGTGCCGCTTCAGTTGTCAGCCAGCGGCGGAATATTTTACACCTGGGAACCCGCCACCGGGCTGAGCAATCCTGATATCAGCAATCCGTTTGCAACTGTTAGCAGCGAGATCACTTACACTGTTACCGTGACCGATGCATACAACTGCAGTAACAAAGATTCTGTTTCGCTCACCATCGCGCCGCCACTGAATGCTTCTGTGTCCGGTGATACCACCATTTGTGCAGGCAGCGCGGCGCAACTTCATGCTGCAGGCGGCGTGACTTATTTCTGGCAGCCGGTTTCAGGACTTGATGATCCCAACAGCGCTTCACCACTCGCATCACCGTCTATCACTACGCAGTACACCGTGCTGGTGAGCGATAACATTTGTGATACCGATACCCTCACTACCATTGTTCATGTACAGCCATTGCCTGCCGTTGACGCAGGAGCGGATGCAGATGTGCTGAACGGTGCACCCTATCAGATTTATGCCAGTGCGGCAGACGGTACATATCAATGGTCTCCGGAAAACGGACTAAGCTGCAACAATTGTCTGAACCCGGTGGCCACAATTAATGAAACCACCACATACACACTTACGGTGACCACACCGCCGGGATGCAGTGCATCGGAGGCGATTACTTTAACGGTCATCTGCAGTGAAGCGGCCGTTTATGTACCGAATGCATTCACACCGAACAGCAACGGACATAATGATGTGCTTTATGTGAGAACACTGGGTGATGTAGATCTCCATTTCTTCCGTATTTATGATCGCTGGGGTCAAACCATATTTGAAACAAGAAATCAGGGTGAAGGATGGGACGGCACGTATAATAACAAACCAATGATGCCCGGCGCTTACCTGTATGAGTGGGAAGCCGTTTGCAGCGGCGGAGAAGTTTTTAAGAGACAGGGAAACGTGACGCTGTTGAGGTGAGGGAATGAAAATAAAGTACTCGTTAATGACATGAAATGTAAGATGTAATATGTAAGACGTCAGAAGCAGTAAGCAAAAATGTGGATTGTAGATTGATGACAAATGACAAGTGACAAGTGACAAATGACCATTGACCATTTACTATGGACTAACAACTGATGAACCGATTTCTGAAATTTTTCATTTTGGGAATGCTGCTTGCGGCCACCGCATCAGCACAGGATGCGCACTTCTCACAATTCTATGAAGCGCCGTTGTTGCTGAACCCGGCGCGTGCCGGATTTGTGAACGGCACGTTTCAGCTCACGGGCGTTTACCGCAGTCAGTGGAAGGAAGTAACCATTCCATTCAAAACACTTTCGGGAACGGCGAATGTGAATGTGCCCGCGGGTAAAAACAAGAACAACATCATCGGCATAGCTGTTGCCGACTTTGCCGATAAATCCGGTGATGCGGTTTACACCATCAATCATTTCGACGGCACCTTCTCTTATCACAAAAACTTTGGAGCCGATTTCAACCGGTACCTCGGCGGCGGCATTACGTTGAGTTATGCCTCTACCACCTTCGACCCCACTGTGCTCATGTTCGATGAAGACTTCAATAACGGAACCAATACGGAAATCATCGGATCCACCAAGTCAAGCTACTTTGATGTGGCTGCCGGCATTGAATACAACGAACTGGATGAAGACCACCACCTGAATGTGGGTATCGCCTGCTTCCACCTCACGCAGCCGACCGTTTCCTACTCCAATAATGCTGAATCCATGATTTACCGCAAGTGGGTAGGCAACGTGGGTTATTCTCTGCCGGTCAATGAAAAATTTGACTTGCTGCCGCGTGCGGCCGTATTCATTCAGGGCCCATCCAATGAAGTGATCTTCGGCAGTGATGTCAAAATCAAACTCACCGAAGGCGGGAGTACCGATTACTCCATTTATGCCGGCGCTTATTACCGCGTGGGTGATTCCTTCATTCCGCGGTTCCGAGTGGACATGGGCGAACTCTCATTCGGATTGAGTTATGACTTCACCACATCGGAACTGAAAAAAGTAAGTCAGACAGCGGGTGGCCCGGAGCTCACGCTCATCTATATCGGAAAGATCAAAGGCATTTCGGCCGGCAGAATTTACAACCCGAGATTTTGATCATCAGAATTTGTATTTTCGAATAGCATAGTTTCACCTTCCCACTCCTGTTACTACCATGGGTGCTCTTTACCGGTTCCGATGCAATCAATGCGACTACGAATTCATAGGCAGCGGAGAACGAGATAGAGGGTTCTTCTCAGTCACCGACACTTTTGAGTGCACCACTTGCGAAATCCTCTTCGATGCCACCGTGAAATCGTGCATGGGCGACTTCGATGATGACAACAGCGACATTTATTCAGAACCGGTAGCTAATGATGCGCCTCTTGCCTGGCAAATTGTCGAGGTCAGGTGTCCAAAATGTAAAGAGATGTGGCCGTTAAAAACCTGGTCAGCAGAACACGATGGGCATTGCCCGCACAATGCGTGCAGCGGCATTATGCAGAATATAGCATTGCACAGTATGTGGGATTGAACTTGCCTCCCGGCATTCAACCAGGTCTTAGCCACATCCTTAACGGCATCACCCGCTTTTGAAACCTTCCCCTACCTTCATCGCATGCTTTTCACTCCGGTGAAGATTGGCCCTTTGCAGTTGCGCAACCGTTCCATTCGCGCGGCGGCTTTTGAAGGCATGTGCCCCGGTCATACGGTTTCCGAACGGCTCGTCAACTATCATCGTTCCGTTGCCGCAGGAGGCGTCGGCATGACAACGGTGGCCTACGCCGCTGTGATAAAAAGCGGACTTTCCTTTCCACATCAGTTATGGCTTCGGAAAGAAATTATTCCCGAGTTAAAGACACTCACGGATGCCATTCATCAGGAGAATGCGGCCGTCTCCGTGCAGATCGGGCATTGCGGAAACATGTCCAAGCACGGCATCATTGGTTCGCGGCCGGTGTCTGCATCATCACGGATCAACCTGTACGCGCCATCTTATCCACGTGCGATGAACCAAAATGAAATTGCAGAAATGGCAAAGTCATTCGGCCAAGCTGTGCGAATTGCACAGCAGTCGGGATTCGACGCGGTGGAAGTGCATGCCGGTCATGGCTACCTCATCAGCCAGTTCCTGTCTCCATATACCAATCACCGCCGTGATGAATTTGGTGGCCCGCTAAAGAACCGCATGCGCTTCATGGAAATGGTGATGCAGGAAGTGATGGAAGCAGCCGCAGATAGAACGGCCGTGCTGGTGAAAATGAATATGCGTGACGGATTTAACGGTGGCATGGAGGTGCAGGAAACGCTGGAGGTAGCGAAGCGGCTGGAAAAACTGGGAGCGCATGCCCTCGTGCTGAGCGGTGGCTTCGTGAGCCGTGCACCCATGTACATTCTCAGAGGAGCAATGCCGGTGAACACG
The DNA here is from genome assembly GCA_018267315.1 of Bacteroidota bacterium. Lineage (GTDB taxonomy): Bacteria > Bacteroidota > Bacteroidia > Chitinophagales > UBA10324 > JAFDYS01. The sequence goes on from JAFDYS010000040.1 coordinate 42,489, forward strand.
CTGGCCTTGCATATTGACAGTATGGTGATGAGTTTTCTCACCAAGTATTTCGGCCGTTTTATGGTTCGGCCGGTGCCGTTCACCGAAAACTATTTTATGGAGGATGCAAAATTATTCCGTCGTGAATTGAAAATGCCGCTCGTATATGTCGGTGGAATATTATCACGCGAAAATATTGAAGAGGCCCTGTCGGCGGGATTTGATGCCGTGGCCATTGCCCGCGCCCTCATCAAGGATCCTGACTTCATCAACAAACTGAAAGCGGAAGAGCTGAAGCATTCATCATGTGACACATGCAACTACTGCATTGCCGTGATGTACAACGAGCACATCCGCTGCATTCAAAACGAAAGGGCCGGATAGTGGAAACCGCATCACCTCAGCGTGTAGCCCTGATCACCGGCGGCTCATCCGGCATCGGGCTGGCGCTGGCTCATGAATTGGCTAAAAGAAAATTTCACTTGTTGCTCGTAAGCAACCAGGAAGCAGCCCTGCGGGAATGCAAACTTGATATTGAAAAAAAGCATGGCGTTAGTTGCTTAACCTATTGCATTGACCTTACGATCGCCGATGCGCCGCAAATGGTTTTCAAATTCTGCGAATCAAACCGGCTCGAGGCGGAGATACTCATTAACAATGCGGGCGTCTTGCTTTTCACCGAAGTGGTTTCTGCCAATGCTGAAAAACTTCTCTCTATTCTTCAATTGCACGTGACTGTGCCAAGTAAGTTGAGCCACCTCTTCGGCAAGCCCATGGTGAAAAGAAGAAGCGGACACATCCTCAATGTGTCTTCCATTTCCTCGGTGATGCCGTACCCCGGCATTTCTCTATACGGACCCACTAAAACGTATCTGCGCTATTTCACCCGCGCACTTCGCAGCGAGATGAAAATTTACAACGTAAATGTGACGTGCCTCATACCCGGGGCAACAGCCACTTCACTGTACGATCCCAACCGGGTGAACCTTCCGCTGGCGATGAAGCTCGGCATCATGAAGTCACCGGAATTTGTAGCAAGAAAAGCGGTGAGTGCCCTGTTTCAACGAAATGCCGAATGCATTCCGGGCGTTTTAAATAAAGTGATTATGGTGCTGATTCCCCTGGTACCCATGTGGCTCATTCATCTGGTGCACCGTAAAACAGATTTCCTTGAAAAAGGAAAAAACACTCTGTGAATCGCATTCAGAACCGGAACCAGATGAATTTCCGTTTCTTCTTTTCTTCCACCGGTTTGTGAACGGAATACGCGGGAATATTTTCAGGCCGCAGAACAGGTTTTGAGACAAACTCCGGCAAACCGTATGCATCCATCAAAAAATTGCGGCCTGCCTGCGGATGGAATTGAAG
>JAFDYS010000040.1:43865-53430 GCA_018267315.1 Bacteroidota bacterium
TCCTTCAGCGCACTCATCAGTTCACGCAAAAAATTTTTCAGTTCGGTATCGGCCTGCATGGCGGAAAGACCTTTGTTCTTCTCCAGCCATTCCTGAATCGCCTGATCGTCGGATGTAAGGGAGTGATCAAAATAAATTCGCTTTGCCGGAGGATGAAAGGAATTTTCACCGGGATGAATGCTGGCGGAAACCTCTTCCGATCGCAGCGTTCCGAATCCAGGCAGCACCACGGATTCCCGTGTCATAAGCAATTCCGCAATGCATTCCGGTATGAGCATGCGGCAAATGTAAAGCGCAAATTGAAGTGAAGCCCGGCATGTTTCCCTGTGGAGATCAAGACATCTTAATCATGAATTGAGATGGAGAACTTTTATCTGGTAAACCGCGCGCTCCCAATATGCCCGCATCAAAACAAGGAGTGGGCACTATATTACCATGGCGTTAATTTCAATACCTTAGCCCATTCACATTCAATCACCCAACCGCTGTAGAATGAAGTATTTCTCCGTCGCTTTATGGCTGACGACTTGCCTGCCTGCATTCCTGTTTGCACAATCGGTTACTTTCTCTGAACTGAACTTCAATTCAGACTCCACCACTACTTCGGGTGACTGGGTGGAGCTGGTAAACAGCGGCAGCGCCACGGTTGACATCAGTGGTTGGTTTCTGAAAGATGAAGACGATTTGAATCTTTTCACCATTCCGGCCAACACTTCGCTGGCACCGGGAGGCCGCATCGTCCTGGTGAATGACTCCGCCAAATTCGCCGGGCAGCATCCGTTCATCAGCAATTACACAGGCGAGTTTTCATTCAGTTTCGGAAACGATGGTGATCAGGTTCGGCTCTTTGATAACCTCGGCACGCTGCAACAGTTCATGGAGTACGCTGATTCCACGCCATGGTACCGCGCCGCTGACGGCACCGGACGCACGCTGGAAAAAACCGATCCATCACTTGACCCGAATGATCCGGCAAGCTGGTTTGTCGGCTGCATGTTCGGCTCACCGGGATTTGCATTTTCTCCGTGCAACGATCCGCTCGTGTTCAGTGAAATCAATTACAACTCGGATACGCTGGCAGATTCAGGCGACTGGTGCGAAATCTGGAACCGCTCCAACGGGTACATCAACCTCAACGGTTGGAATTTCAAAGACAGCAAGGATGACAACATCTTTTACTTCCCCAACAACATGAACCTGGCCCCTGATGCGCGGCTCGTGCTCGCTCACGACACCGCCCGATTTTTTGATAGGCATCCGCAGGTAACCAATGTTGTGGGGCCTTATGATTTCAACCTCAGCAATGACGGTGAACTCATCCGCATTTTCGGATTCGACGGCAAGCTTCGTTTCTCGATCGTGTATAATGACAAGAACGGTTGGCCGGAAGGTGCCGACGGCGACGGATATACGCTTGAATTACTTGACCCGCTGCAAAACATGAATGCGCCCGCTGACTGGTTCACGGGCTGCCCGGAAGGATCACCCGGTTATGCCTATGATCCCGATTGCAATGCGGGGATTGCAGTGGTGCAACGGGGTGAGCTGAAATTGCTGAACTCGCTGGCCGATGAAACCGTGATTCTCGAAATTCCCAAGGCCCTGCTGACTCAGAACTCCTTTTTGCGTGTGACCGATATGGCCGGACGCCTGATCCTGAGCGAACCTGCGGATAAAACCGAACAAGTGCTGGATGTTTCTCAATTCGCCTGCGGCATTTACGTGGCCTCCGTTTCAGGCACTACTTCTATCATCACCGGAAAATTTTTTGTGAAGTGAAAAGAAACCTGATTCCTTTTGCATTGATCGTCTTTCTCTTTTCATCCATGTCCGCATGCGAAAACGGGCCGGGGGAAGGAGGCACATCCACGATAAAAGGAAAAATTTTTATTCAGAACTATAACGGATCGGGGAACCTCGTATCAGAATATTATGCGCCGGAAGAACGGGTTTACATCATCTATGGCGATGCTGATTTTTACGGCAACGATACGCGAACGAGTTATGACGGCACCTATGAATTCCAATACCTGAGGAAAGGAAGTTACACGGTTTTCGCTTACTCCGACTGCGATACCTGCGCATCAGGAACGGAAGCCATTAAGGCGATGACCGAGATCACTGACAATCATTCCACCGTTGAATTGCCTGACATCATTCTCAAACGCTGATGACATGAAACAGATTTTCGCCCACTGCATCATCCTATTCCTCGTCGCTTTTTCTTGCGAAAAGGCCGCGGCGCAAACAGCGCAAGGGATAAAATCAGTAACTGAAATCAGTTTGGACAGCAAGGACAAAGAAACCACCCGCTCTTTCAAATCTTATGATGAAACCGGAAATCTTATTGAAGAAAAAGAATTTGACGATGACGGCAAGCTGAAGGATCATGTGAAATATGAATACAATTCCGGCGGACAGAAAGTGAAAGAGATCCATTTCACAGCCGATGGAAAACCGGCTGAGATCACGACCTATGAATACGATATCAAAGGAAACCGTATAGCAAAAACCGAAACGGATGGCAGCGGCAAGGTGAAGTCAAGAAAAAAATATGTCTATGAGTTCTACTGAGCCGGCGCTGATACCTGAAATCCGTCATTGGCTGGAGAGTTTCCGCCCCATTTCATTGGAAGAAATGGAAGCGAGCCATCTCATGAGCCGTTTCGATGAGAAATACATCTTCCATATTTCAAAGCTGCATGATTTTTTGCGGCAGCTGAAGGATGATTACAAAGTGCTCAGCATCCGCCATCGCCTGCTGGCGGAATATGAGAACCTGTATTTTGACACGCCCGATCTCCGCTCCTACCACGATCACCACAATGGAAAAGCGGCTCGCTATAAAATCCGGTTTCGCAGATACCGCGACTCGGGCGACTGCTACTTTGAGGTAAAGAGGAAAGACAACCGCGGGCTCACGCACAAAGAGCGGATAGCTGTGAGACAAATGCACCGGGAATTGTCAGTCCCGCAGATCCATTTTGTCGAGCGCATATTGAACGTGCCGCATCTCTCGCTGCACCCAACTCTCAACAATTCCTTTTACCGCATAACACTGGTGAATACTGAAAACCGCGAACGGGTCACGCTCGACATGCTGATTCATTTTCAGAACTCCAGCAGGAGCAAATCACTTAACTACATTGTGATCTCCGAAGTGAAACAGGAACGTCATTTTTATAATTCCGCTTTCAAGCGGCTGATGCAACGGGAACGCATTTTCCCGATCAGCTTCAGTAAATATTGCGTCGGAACGTTACTGACTCATCCCGGAATTAAATACAACCGATTCAAACCCAAACTCACTCTCATAAACAAACTCAGTAATGAACGTGTCTGATATACTGCTCCTGCAAGCTTTTGAAGCCCCGGTTTTTCTCAATGTGCCGGCGCTTATAGATTTTATTGCACGGTTTGCATTCAATTTCATTGTGGCTTATGCGATCATCCGGTGGATTTATTACCCGGTGCATAAGAACAAGGATTACTTCTTCACTTATTTTTTGTTCAACATCATCATTTTCCTGCTGTGTTACATGATGAGGAATACGCAGCTTGAGATCGGCGTGGCCTTTGGACTGTTCGCTGTGTTTTCGATCCTGCGGTACCGTACCATGAATGTATCCATCATGGATATGAGCTACCTGTTCGTGGTGATAGCCATTGGCGTGGTGAATTCACTGAGCAATGAGCGGGTCAGCATCATGGAGGTGATTTTGGCCAACATTCTGATTGTGGTGATCATTTACGTGATGGAGCGGGTGTGGCTCGTGCGCCATGCCTCATCCAAGGTGGTGGTGTATGAGAAGATCGAGAACATCCGCCCGGAGAACCGTGACAAACTGATCGCCGACCTGCGCGAGCGTACAGGTTTGAATGTGCATCGGGTTGAAATCGGCCGCATCGATTTCATGCGGGATGTGGCGCGCATCCGTATCTATTACTTCGAATGATCCCACAGTGAGGTATATCCTGCCCCTGCTTATTCCCTTATTTTTTCTGGAAGGGAAATTATTTGCCCAATCAACCGATTTCCAGACATGGAATTCCATTGCAGCGGAAAAATCATTTGATAAAAAATGGACCGTTTCGCTGGAGGAGGAGCTCCGGCTGCAGGATAATTCGACCCGCCTTCGCTCCAACTATCTTGATCTCGATGTCACCTATCAATGCTCAAAGCGGTTTGATGTAACCGGCGCCTTCCGGTTCATCATGAAGCCCGATGAACTGGCGACACGCCTCTACGTTGATTTCTCTTATAGCCAACCGATCAATGACTGGACCGTGAAAGGAAGGATTCGCGTGCAGCACGAATTTGTACCAAATGCACAAGATGAAAACTACCTGCGCCCGCAACTCACCATTGAATACCGGATTTCAAAAAAGTGGGAACCGTTTATTGAAGAAGAACTATTCTATCAATTGTTCTATTACGAGGGAGATCAGTTTAATGAATCACGTACGAGTGCCGGAGCGAGATATAAATTCAATAAGAATCACTCGGTTAAAATGTCTTACTTGTTTGAGAAGGAATTCAACGTGAACGATCCGCTGACGGCGAATGTGGTGGGTGCTTCCTACAAATATGAATGGTGAGGTTCTTTACCATCCGGATGCCAGCACATCGGCAATGTGCATCACGCGCACGGGCGCTTTCTGTTTCTTAATGTAGCCATCCACATGCATCAGGCATGAGAGATCGGTGGAGATGATGTAATCGGCTCCGGTCGCGACGGCATTGTCCACTTTTTGGCCTGCCATGGCAGCCGAGATGTCATCATACTTCACGGCGAAGGTTCCGCCAAATCCGCAGCAGGTTTCACATTCGTTCATCTCCCGCAACTCAAGTCCTTTCACTTTGGAAAGTAAGGCGCGTGGAGGTTCCTTGATTTTGCACTCCCGCAGTGCGCCGCAGGCATCGTGATATGTTGCAACACCGTTCATCTCTGCATTGAAATCAGTGAAGTGAAGAACATTGACAAGGAACTCCGTGAGTTCGAAGGTGACACGCTGCAGCTGCTTGCATTCATTATGCAAGGCGGAGTTGTCAAAAAGATCAGAATAGAAATTCCGGACGAAGCCCACGCAACTTCCGCTGGGCGCCACCACATATTCCGCTTCGGAGAAATCGCGGATGAATTTTTCGCACACCGTACGCGACTGATCCCAGAAACCGGCATTGAAGGCCGGTTGCCCGCAACAGGTTTGCGCAGGATTGTACACCACCTCGCATCCCGCTTTTCGCAGCAGCTTCACCATGTTGAAACCTGTTTCAGGATAAACCTGATCTACAAAACAGGGGATGAACAGATTCACTTTCACTCCGGTAAAATTTCGCGCTAAAGTAAAACAGGAAATGATGACGAGGCGGAGTAAGCGATGCATTTATCAACTCAGTAAATCAGGGGCAGTTATGCCTGACTTACTGTCGGCCGGAGTGAGGGCTCATTTCTCACTTTCCGCAACAAATAAAAACCGATGAGGAAAAAGACCAGCAGGAACAGAACCGAATTGCGCATGTCGCCGGTGAGCTCGGTCACCAAACCAAATACGAGTGTGCCGAAAATGGTAGCCACTTTTTCTGTCGCATCATAAAAACTGAAGAAGGAAGCCGTGTCCTTCGTTTGCGGCAGCAGTTTGCTGTACGTTGAGCGTGAGATGGATTGTATGCCACCCATCACCATTCCAACCAAAAACGCTACGGCGTAGAACTGAAATTCTGTCTTCAGCACGTACGCGAACAAACAGATGCCTAGCCAGATGAAGATGGCAACGGAAAGACTCTTCACATTACCCATCCGCTTTGACAACCGCGAGAACAAGGTGGCGCCGGCCACGGCCACCAGTTGAATGATGAGCACGCAGATGATCAGCTTCGATGTACCGTCCGGATCATTGGCGAAGATCACTTTGCTGCCGAAGATGGAAGCGAGGTACATCACCGTTTGCACGGCTGAGTTGTAAAAGAAAAAAGCAAAAAGATAATTCCTCAGCGAAGGAAAGCTCTTGAGTTCGTTCCACACTTTTCGCAACTCGTTGTAGCCGCCGAGCATAAAACTCATCGTGATCTTCTGATGGTTGCTTGATTTGGCCGGCACATCATATTTGAACCGTGACAAGGCACTGAACGGAATCTGCGCAAAACCAGCCCACCAGATTCCGACAGATACAAACGTTAAGCGGGCCGCTTGCCCCGCATCCCTGAGCCCGAACCACTCCGGTTTTTGCACCATGGCCAAATTGATGATGAGCAGAATCACGCTGCCGATGTATCCCAATGAAAATCCTTTGGCACTCACCCGGTCCTGGTCGTGTTCATCCACGATCTCTTTCAGAAAAGCATTGTAATAGACGATGCTTCCGGCAAAACCGACACTGGCCAGCACAAAAAAGAAAATGCCGAAGCAGACATTCTCACCGGTAAACCAATAGAGTGCAATGCAGCTCACAGCCCCGGTGTAACAGAAGAATTTCATGAAGCCAAGCTTGGCGCTCTTGTAGTCGGCAATCGGGGCCAACAGCGGAGAAATAAGCGCAACCACCAGAAATGAAAACGAAAGAGCATAGGAATAAAGCGCCTCGTTCATGTACTCCCTGCCCATAAAACTCACTACGCCATGGTTAATAGCGTTCGTCACGTTGGTGTAGTAAATCGGAAAAACTGCCGTTGCAATGGTGAGTGAGTACACGCTGTTGGACCAGTCATACATGGCCCAGCGGTTGATGAGTCGCTTGTCATTGCGCAGCAAAGGAGTGCTCATGCTGAAAGTATGTGCGCACAATATCGGAGAAATAAATGGACAGGATTCGTCTTCCGGTCAGTTCACATGCCTCTTTGCGATCCGGTTATTTTTTGGGGCCGTATTCCTTTTGTTTCTTATTGAAATCAACCGGATCAGGAAACGGCGGCTCGGCCTGCGTGGAGGTGAATACATTTTCCACATAATGCCACTTGTTGTTTTCCCACTTAAACCCTTCATAGGAACCGTCGGGAACGTACGTGGATTTTTCATCCTTCGTTGACTCGCTGGCAGGTTGCAGGTGATCGGTAATGATCATGGATAGATCGTAATCATAATTCAGGGTGGTCTCCGCATCCTCCTTGAATTCGATCATGTAGCGCTTCCATTTGTTACGCGGATCACGCGGGCCAAAATCAAAAAGAGCAGCACCAAACACGGGCTGGCTCTTGCTGTTGAATGAAAGGAATTCCACCAGCTTGATGTTGCTGCTGCTGTTGTTGCCATCCCAGCCAAAGAGGGTGTAATACGTTTTGCCTGATGAAGTTTTTATGGGTATCAGCCGGTAGTAGATAGCCCCGATCCAGCGGTCGGCTGATGTGATGGTATCAGTAGGTTTTTGTATGAAGGAGGAATAATCAAAAAGCGGAATCAGTTTTAGCCCTTTCGGATCATTGATTTGAATAGTGCCGTAATAGCGAAAGGTTCCGTTGTCGTAACGAAGACCCCATGTCATAATGCGGAAACGCGAATCCTCAGGTTGAAGAATGGATATGCGGGTGAGTGAGTCAAACTGATAATAAAATGAGTTGGGAGTTTTGAGTGCGCGCACCATCATTTTAATAAAGGCGTAACAGGAGGATTGGCGCACCATTTCATCCCGAGAGTCAAGCATGGAGTCAGCCACCGATTTCAATGAATCCTCATACAACATCATCTCTCCGGTTTGCTGCGGTGTGATCGGCAACTGAGCTTTCGCTGAAAATGCCAGTGAGGTGAAAACAAAAAACGATGTGATGAATTTCCTCATGTAATGCCTGCTGCGAACCAAACGTACAAACAAGCGGATTATTAAGTCACCGGTTCTGCAAAAACAAAAAGCGCAGCATATGGCTGCGCCTTCAAAAACTTTCAGTGTTCATCCGTTTCAACTCACGTTCTCAATCACAATGGCACTGGCGCCACCGCCACCATTACAAATTCCGGCCAACCCGATCTTCTTTCCCTGCTGCCTCAATGCATTGGCCAGGGTAACCGTGATGCGCGCGCCGGATGATCCGATGGGATGCCCGAGTGCCACCGCGCCGCCATACACATTCACGGTTTCGGGATTCAGATTCAGCAAGCGTTCATTCACCATGGTCACCACGGAGAATGCTTCATTGATTTCGAAGAGATCGGCATCCTTCACCTCCAGTCCGGCCATCTTCATGGCTTTGGGCATGGCGATGGACGGTGTAGTGGTAAACCAATCAGGCGCCTGTGCCGCATCGGCGAATCCTATGATTTTAGCGATGGGTTTAATGCCGAGTTCTTTCACTTTGGATCCGCTCATCAGAATGACGGCGGCTGCGCCATCATTGATCTTTGAAGCATTAGCGGCCGTGATGGTACCGTCTTTTTCAAATGCCGGCTTCAAAACGGGGATCTTGTCATACTTGACTTTCTTGGGTTCTTCATCTTCACGCACCACCACTTTATCTTTTCCTGAAGGAACTTCCACTCCTACAATTTCTTCATTGAACACTCCGGCGGCCACGGCCTTTTCAGCACGCTTGTAAGACTCCACTGCAAAGGCGTCCTGCTCTTCACGTGTCACCTTGTATTCCCGCGCGCACAACTCACCGGCCTGGCCCATCATTTTCATGTTGTAAGGATCCTGCAGGCCATCACGCACGATGGCGTCAATGATTTCTCCGTTGCCATAGCGATAGCCGCTGCGGGCTTTGGTGAGATAATACGGGGCATTGCTCATGCTCTCCATGCCGCCCGCCACGATGATGTCGGCCGAGCCGGCGGCCAAGGCGTCGTGGGCCAGGATGGCCGCCTGCATGCCCGAGCCGCACATCTTGTTGACGGTGGTGGCTTCCACCGACTTGGGCAGGCCCGCGCCCAAGGCCGCCTGGCGCGCCGGGGCCTGGCCGAGCCCCGCCGGCAGGACGCAGCCCATGACGATCTGGTCGATGGCCTCGGCCGAGACGCCCGAGCGCGCGACAGCCGCCTTCACCGCCGCCGCGCCCAGGTCAGTGGCCTTGGCGCCCGAGAGCGCGCCCTGGAAGCCGCCCATGGGGGTGCGGGCGTAGGCGGCGATGACGACGGGATCGGCGGACATGGGTGCAAACTCCTTCAGGGCTGGCGCGCCCGCGATTTGCGCCGCCATGGGCGCGCACGCAAGCGCTGGCCGGACATGGGATGTAGGTTGCTTTTAACTACCCGGCAAGCGGGTCCAGAAAGGCAATGCTTGCCATCGGTCCCGTTGGGCCGCACCTTAGGCGCATGGGCCGCACAGCCGACTATTCCAAGGAAACCTGTTCCGTCGCCGGAGCGCTTTCGGTGGTGGGCGATCCCTGGACCATGATCATCCTGCGCGACGCCTTCGCCGGCGTGCGGCGCTTCGACGACTGGCAGGCGCGCCTCGGCGTGGCCCGCAACGTCCTGGCCGCCCGGCTGAAGAGCCTCGTGGCCTTCGGGGTGATGGAGACACGGCTCTATTCCGAGCGCCCGCCCCGGCACGAATACGTGCTGACCGCCAAGGGCCGCGACCTGTTGCCGGTGCTGCTGACGCTGAAGGCCTGGGGCGACCGCTATGTCTATGGCGACTG